>JBJEOK010000016.1:0-154392 GCA_051880695.1 Acutalibacteraceae bacterium
TTCATCATTTTTCGCCTCCCACAAGATTGATAAAGTAGCTTTCCAAACTTTCGTCAGATTCGGACAGGGCAAAAACCTTGCATCCTGCACCCGATAAATCCGTAACAAAAGCCGTAACCTCAGGGCTTGCGTAAATATATGCCTCACTTTCGGATATAACCGAATATTCAAAGCCCTTGCCGTCAAGGTAACGGATAAGACTTTTAATATTATCAACCTTGACTTTGATGCGTTTTCTGCATCTGCTTTCAAGCTCTGCTGCACTGATTTCACAAACAAGGCTTCCGCTGTCAATAAAGCCGTAGTGAGTTGCAAGCTTTGAAAGCTCATCGAGAATATGACTTGATATTAAAACGGTAATGCCCATTTCTTTATTGAGCTTCAATATCAATTCGCGGATTTCAACAATTCCCTGTGGGTCAAGGCCGTTAATCGGCTCGTCAAGAATCAAAAAATCAGGATTTCCCGAAAGTGCAATTGCAATACCCAGCCTCTGTTTCATACCAAGTGAAAAATTGCCTGCCTTTTTCTTACCCGTGTTTTCAAGTCCCACAAGCTTTAAAATCTCGGGAATTGTTGAATAATCGGGGTTACCGATGAGCTTATACTGATATTTCATGTTCTCTGAAGCAGTCATATCTAAGTATAATGACGGCGTTTCAACAACAGCGCCTATTCTTCTTCGGGACTTTTCAATCTGTCCCTGAGTGTTTTTCCTGCCGTAAAGCACATAACTGCCTGAGGTAGGCTCCTGCAAACCGCAAATTAAACGGATGAGGGTGGTTTTGCCTGAGCCGTTTTTGCCCACAAGTCCGTAGATTGAGCCTTTGGGAATGTTCATTGACAATCCGTTTAACGCTTTGAAATTTTTATAATCTTTTCTCAAAGCGTCTGTTTGAAGTACATATTCCATAAATGTTACCTTCCTTTCTTTATTTGCCCCTACTATATAACCCAATTGTTAAGAAAGCGGTAAAGAAAAAGGTTAAGTTACGGTTAAGTTAGGGTGAAAAGTATAATCCGTGCTTTCCACCCTTTATTTCATTTTAAAGCCTATTCCCCACACAGCTTCAATAAGGTCCTCGTCGGTTGCCTCGGACAGCTTTTTTCTTAAATTGCTTATGTGAACCTTGAGGGAGCTTTCGGTGCAGTCGGGTGTATCAAAGCTTATAAGCTCTAAAATCTGCGATTTTGTTATAACCTGAGAGGGGTTTATCATAAGCTGTTTTAATATTGCGTATTCGGTTTTAGTAAGGTGAATTTGCTTATCCCCGGCACTCACGCTATGGGACGCGGTATCAAGAACAATATTCTTATAAGACAGGACCGAACCGCCTGAAACAGGCTTTCGAAGCTGAACCTCGATTCTTGCAAGAAGCTCTCTTGTATCAAAGGGCTTTGTTATATAATCGGCTGCCCCGCCCGTAAGCAGACCCACCTTGTCGTCAATATCCGCTTTTGCGCTGACGACTATAACGGGAATTTCCTTTATCCGGCTCAGCACTTCTTCACCGGAAATGCCGGGAAGCATAAGGTCAAGCAAAATCAAATCGGGCTTTTCCGATTTAAGCATCAGCACAGCCTCTGTTCCCGAATATGCCCTTGACACTGCGCAGCCCTTTTTATTCAGCGTTTCTTCAATCATATTTCCGATATAAATATCATCGTCAACAATCAATATTTTTTTCATTTTAAACCTCACAGACAAATATATTTTAATTATATCTCAAACCTCAACTCAGTTCAATATTATAACAGTTAAGATTGAGTTAAGATAGAACCGCAAAACTTAAAGCTTAACCCTTTTACGTATCACTTTTTCTCTCACCTTACAATCTTTTTTCTTTTCAGACAACTTATTATTCCAAATTATAAATATAATGCCGAATATATGGTGTATAATGTTATAAATATCGCTTTAAATCGCTAAAAAGCGAACTTTTCAAAAAGAAAGGACTTAAATACTTATGAAAAGTAATATTTGGAATAAAGATGCCGAATGTATGAAAAGAAGTGACATTGAGGCACTTCAGCTTGAAAGATTAAAAGCTCTTGTTGACTACTGTGATAAAAATGTAAAGTTTTACCATGACCGTTTTGAAAAGCACGGCATTACCGCCGAAAAAATTAAAAAGTTAAGTGATATTCAGTACATACCTTATACAACTAAAGATGACTTGAGAGACAACTACCCCTTCGGTCTGTTCTCCGTACCTCAAAAGAAAATTGTCCGTCTCCACGCTTCATCGGGTACAACGGGAAATCCCACAGTTGTAGGCTACACCCGTGAGGATTTGGAAAACTGGAGCGAGCAGGTTGCAAGACTTGTTGTTGCCGCAGGTGCCACTGATGAAAGCATTGTTCAAATTTGCTTTGGCTACGGTATGTTTACAGGTGCTTTAGGTCTTCACTACGGACTTGAAAAAATAGGCGCCACCGTTGTACCCACCTCCTCGGGCAACACAGAAAAACAGCTTAAATTTATGCGTGACTTCGGCACCGATACAATCGTTGCAACTCCCTCTTACTGTCTGTACCTTGCAGAAAGCGCAAGGGAAAAGGGCATAGAATTTCCTATGGACAGCTACAAGCTTAAATTAGGTCTTTTAGGCAGTGAGGGCTGCACTCCCGAAATGCGTACGCAAATCGAAGACCGCTGGGGCAACGGCTTCTTCTGCACCGATAACTACGGTTTAAGTGAGCTTAACGGCCCGGGTATGAGCGGCGAATGTGTTTACCGTGACGGACTTCATATTCACGAGGACCACTTCCTTTGTGAGGTCATTGACTCTAACACCCTGGACGTGCTCGACAAAGGCTCAACAGGTGAGCTTGTTGTTACAAACCTTACAAAACGCGGACTTCCCATGCTGCGTTACCGCACCAAGGACTTGACGAATATTAACTATGAGCCTTGTGCCTGCGGAAGAACTACGGCGAGAATGAGCAAAATTATCGGCAGAAGTGATGATATGCTTAAAATTCGCGGTGTTAATGTATTCCCCACTCAAATTGAAAGCGCCCTCATCGGCATTGAATCAATAAGCCCCCACTATCAGCTTATTGTTCGCCGTGAAGGCTTTGCAGATACTCTTGAGGTCAGAGTTGAGCTTATCGACGCATCGCTTCTTGAAGTTTACGGCGAGCTTGAGAAGCTTCGCAAGAATATTCACCACAGAATAAAATCAATTTTAGGCATTGAAATCAAGGTTACACTTGTTGAGCCTAAAACAATTGAGCGCTTTACAGGTAAGGCTAAGAGAGTACTTGACCTTAGAAATCAAAAATAAAAGATAAATAATCAATAAAGGAGCACTGACACTATGAGTAAAACCCTTATGCTCGGTAACGAGGCTGTTGCAAGAGGACTTTATGAAGCGGGAGTAAAGGTTATTTCCTCGTACCCCGGCACACCCAGTACGGAAATTACCGAGTTTGCAAGTAAATATGACGCTATGTACAGTGAATGGGCGCCCAATGAAAAGGTAGCCTTTGAAGTTGCTTTCGGTGCGGCAGTAGGCGGCGCAAGAAGCTTTTGTGCTATGAAGCACGTTGGACTCAACGTGGCCGCAGACCCCCTTTACACCGCTTCATACATAGGTGTAAACGGCGGTATGGTTTGCGCCGTTGCCGATGACCCCGGTATGCACTCGTCACAAAATGAGCAGGACTCACGTCACCACGCAATTGCGTCAAAAACACCTATGCTTGAGCCCTCGGATTCAGAAGAATGCTGTAATTTTACAAAGCTTGCTTATGAATTAAGCGAACGCTTTGACACTCCCATGCTTCTTCGCCTTTCAACAAGAATTTCCCACGCAAGAAGCCTTGTTGAACCTGAAGAAAGAGTTGAGCTCAGTGTAAAAGACTATAAAAAAGACGTTATGAAAAACGTAATGATGCCTGCAATGGCAAGAGGTGCTCACGTAAAGGTTGAAAACCGTATGAAAGCCATGACCGACTTTGCCGACACCGAGGCAGTTGAAATGGGCATCAACAAAGTAGAATTTAACAGCAGAAAAATCGGTATTGTTGCCGCCGGCTCTGCCTTTGTTTACGCTCACGAAGCTATGGGTGACAAGGCAAGCTACTTAAAGTTAGGTATGGTAAATCCCTTGCCTGAAAAGCTTCTCATTGACTTTGCAAAAGAGGTTGATGAAGTTATTGTAATCGAGGAGCTTGACGATATTATCGAAACCCACTGTATCAAGTTAGGTCTTAAGGTTAAGGGCAAGGAGCTTTTCTCATTCTTAGGAGAATTTTCGCATAAGACCGTAAAGGATGCCTTAACAAATGAAATGCTCGCTTTCACAAGCTTTGACGGGGATATTCCTCCCCGTCCTCCCGTGCTTTGTGCAGGCTGTCCCCACAGAGGACTTTTCTACTCACTTAAAGGTATGGGTCTTTATGTCAGCGGTGACATCGGCTGTTACACCTTAGGCGCACAGGCTCCCCTTTCAATGATTGACTGCTGTGTATGTATGGGCGCATCTATAAGCGGACTTCACGGCTTTAACACCGCAAGAGGAAAAGAGCAGGCCAAAAAAAGCGTTGCCGTTATAGGCGACAGTACCTTTATTCACTCAGGTATTACAGGTCTTATTGACATAGCATATAACAAGGGCATTTCAACCTGCATTGTCCTTGACAACTCCATCACGGGTATGACAGGTCACCAGAATAACCCTGCAAACGGTCTTACAATCAAGGGCGACCCCACCGTGAGCGTTAACCTTGAGGCACTTGCAAAGGCAATCGGCTTCAAAAATGTAAGGGTTGTTGACCCCTTTGACGTAAAAGCCACAAAGGCAACCGTTAAGGAAGAATTGGAAAAAGAAGAGCCCTCGCTTATTATTTCACGCCGTCCCTGTGCCCTTTTAAAGAGCGTCAAGCACTCTGCTCCCGTGGTAATAGACGAGGAAAAATGTATCGGCTGTAAGGCTTGCTTAAATGTCGGCTGTCCCGCACTTTCACAAACAGTAAGAAGCAACGGCAAGGGTCTTGCAATTATTGACAACACCCAATGCGTAGGCTGCGGTGTTTGTGCAGAAGCTTGTAAATTCGGTGCAATAAAAAAGGAGGCGTAAACTGATGGAAACTAAAAATATTCTTATTGTAGGCGTAGGCGGTCAGGGTACTCTCCTCGCATCAAAGCTTATGGGCAAGTGCTTTACCGAAAAAGGCTATGACGTAAAAGTAAGTGAAGTTCACGGAATGAGTCAGCGCGGCGGCAGTGTTGTAACTTATGTGCGCTACGGTGAAAAGGTCTATTCCCCCGTTATTGAAAAAGGCGAGGCAGACATCATCATCTCTTTTGAACAGCTTGAAAGCGCCCGCTGGCTCCCCTATCTTAAAAAAGGCGGTGTGCTCATTTCAAGCACCCAGCGTATTGACCCTATGCCCGTAATTATGGGCAAGGCAGAATATCCCGAAAATATCTTAGAAAAAATCAAGGCAAAGGGCATTAACCTTGTTACCCTTGACGCTTTAAGCTTAGCCCTTGAAGCAGGCACATCAAAATGTGCTAACATAGTTCTTTTAGGTGCCGCAGTACGTTTTCTCGGCATTGAAAAAGAAATATGGGTTGATATTATTAAATCAACCGTTCCGCCCAAAACCGTTGAAACTAATTTAAAAGCCTTTGAGCTTGGATATAATGCTCAATAAAAATAAATCGACCAAAGAAAGGATTTGATTAAAATGTCAATTTTCAACCCCGAAATCGAATGTGCCTCAAGGGATTATCTCCACGCACTTCAGTCCGCAAAGCTTATCAAAATGGTAAAAAACGCTTACGAAAACGTGCCTTTTTACAAGCAAAAATTTGACGAAATCGGCTTAAAGCCTGAGGATATTCATTCAATTGACGATATCTCAAAGCTTCCCTTTACGGTAAAAACCGACTTGCGTGACAACTATCCTTTCGGTCTTTTTGCCGTACCTAAGGATGAGCTTGTACGTATTCACGCCTCCTCAGGTACCACCGGCAAGCCCACTGTTGTAGGCTACACACAACACGATATTGATGTATGGGCAGAGGGCGCCGCAAGAGCAATTTGTGCAGCCGGCGGCACAAAGGATGACACCATTCACGTCTCCTACGGCTACGGCCTTTTCACAGGCGGCTTAGGTCTTCACTACGGTGCAGAATACATGGGTGCTACGGCACTGCCCGCCTCCTCAGGTAACACAAAAAGGCAAATTCAAATGCTTCAGGACTTCGGCTCGGATATTCTCTGCTGTACTCCCTCTTATGCTATGTTTATCGGTGAGACTATCCGTGATATGGGTATTGACCCGAAAACTCTCCCCGTACGTGCCGGTATTTTCGGTGCTGAGCCCTGGACAGATGAAATGAGGAAGGAAATCGAGCGGCTTCTTGACATTAAGGCTTACGATATTTACGGACTTTCCGAAATTGCAGGCCCCGGCGTTTCATATAACTGTGAATGTCAGGACGGCTTACATATTTGTGAGGATAACTTCTACCCCGAAATCATCGACCCCGACACCGAAGAGGTTCTCCCCGAGGGCGAATACGGTGAGCTTGTGTTTACCTGTATCGGTAAAGAGGCGTTGCCCCTTATAAGATACCGCACGAGAGATATTTGCTGTCTTACAAGAGAAAAATGTGCTTGCGGAAGAACAACCGTAAAAATGAGCAAGCCCAAGGGCAGAAGTGACGATATGCTCATTATCCGCGGTGTTAACGTATTCCCCTCACAGGTTGAGCACGTACTTCTTTCACTTAATATGGCTCCTAACTATCTTATTATTGTTGACCGTAAAAACAACCTTGACACTATGGAGGTTCAGGTTGAAATGACTCCCGAAATGTTCAAGGATACCGTTAAGGGTATGGAAGCTGAGGAAAAGAGAATCGAAGCCGCACTTCAGTCAACTCTCAACATCTTTGCCAAGGTACGTCTTATGGCTCCCAACACTCTCCCCCGTTCCGAGGGCAAGGCAAAAAGAGTTATTGACAACAGAAAGCTGTAATAGTATTATATAATCAGAAAATAACGAAAGGAAGAAAACATTATGATTATTAAGCAAATTTCTATTTTTGTTGAAAACAAGGCAGGCCGTCTTGCTGAAATTACTGAGACAATTGCCGCAGCGGGCATTGATATCCGTGCCCTTTCAATTGCGGACACAACCGACTTCGGCATTCTCCGCCTTATTGTTGACAAGCCCGACGAAGCGGCATCTACCCTTAAAGCGGCAGGACTTACCGTTTCGGTTACAAATGTTATTGCCATCGGTATTGACGATACTCCCGGCGCATTTGCTAAGCCTATGAGATACCTTGCCGACGCAGGTATTGACGTAGAATATATGTACGCCTTTATTTCAAGGGACACCGAAAAGGCTTACGTTATTTTGCGTGTTGCCGACAACGAAGCCGCTACAAAGGTGCTTCTTGAAAGCGGCTGTGTACTTCTTGACGAAGAAGGCTTTCACGGCTTAATGAAATGAAAGAAATAAACATTCAAAGAAACAGACTTCACAACCTCAGCTTTTGCGGCTGGGGTACAAGTCTTTGTTGGTGGGCTCACCGATTGGGCTTTGACGACGAACTTTCTCAAAAAGCGGCGGAGCTTTTTTACGGAGAAAAGGGCCTAAAGCTTAACATTATGCGTTATAACATAGGCGGCGGTGACGACCCAAATCATAACCACATCACACGCACCGATTCAAAAATTCCCGGCTGGCTGAAAATAAATAAAAAAGGTGAAAAGGTCTATGACTACACTGCCGACAAAAATCAGCTGAATGTACTTTTAAGATGTATAAAAGAAAGCGGAAACGATGCTTTTGTGGAGGCTTTTTCAAATTCACCTCCCTTTTTTATGACAGTAAGCGGCTGTTCCTCGGGAAGCAGTGACGCAAAAAGTGACAACCTTAAACAGGAGTGTGTAACTGAATTTGCCGAATACCTTGCCCACGTATGTGCCTATATAGAAAAGGAAATGGACATAAAAATAGGCAGTCTCGCCCCTATGAATGAGCCTAACACCGCCTACTGGAAAGAGTTCAGCAACAAGCAGGAGGGCTGCCATGTAAGTGTGGGTCAAAGGCAAAATGACCTGCTGCTTGCAGTGAGCGACGCCATGAAAAAAGCCGGTCTTTCCCATGTGAACCTCACCGCAAGTGATGAAACAAACTCAAAGCTGCAGCTTCTCTCCTGCAAAAATTACAGTGATGATGTACTGAAAGTAATAGACCGCATAAGCACTCACACCTATGAAAAGGCTGACAAAGGCTTACGCGACTTTGTAAAAGAAAGAAATCTCCCCTTATGGATGACGGAAACCGATTGGAGCAGCTCTGTCGGTGTTTACTCAAAAGAGATGGGACCGGGACTTTGGTTCAGCAAAAAAATCATTGAGGACATCACTGTTTTATCACCTCAGGCCTGGGTTATGTGGCAAGCCATAGGCGGCTACACCGGAAAAGAGCCTTTTGACGGCAACCTTGACGGCCCACCGCCCGATATGAACAAAGGCTTTTGGGGACTTGGCTACTGTGACTTTGACAAAAAGGAAATTTTCCTTTCACAAAAGTATTACTGTTTCGGTCAGTTTACACGCTTTATGCGTCCGGGTATGAAAATGCTGCCCGTAAACAGAGATACTCTCGCTTGCCTTGACGATAACAATAAAAAGCTTATTGTTACGGCGGTAAATCCTCAAAGAAAAGACAGGGAGGTCGCCTTTAACCTCAAAGGCTTTACTTTGAAAGCTTCTGCCAAGGTTGTACGCACCTCGGGCAGCGGTGAAAATGCCGAAAGGCTTAAAAGCTTGCCTGATATAAAGGTAAATCCCTATAATTTCAATGCAAACTTAAAAGGTTACAGCGTAACAACCTTTATTTTAGAAATTCAGTAAAAAGGAGTGACAATATGAAAAAGAATAAATCTTTAATTTTCTTTTTGGCGGTCTGTATTATTACGGCAGTTTTCGGCTTGCTTTTAAAGCCCGGTGACGAACTGCTTTACACCGTTGCGGCTCAATATCTTCTTTTACCTTTGCTAATTCTGATATTATCGGCTATTTCGGTAAAAAAAGGCACATTTTTAGGTTTCGTCTGTCCCTTTATTTATGTTGCCCTTACGGTGCTTTTACCGATTATTCCTTTAGGTAAAACCGACATAGCTTTCTTAGCGTTTGCAGCTGTTCCGGCTGTTATCGGCACAATAATAGGCATAATTGCATTGATTATAAATAAAACGAAAAAAGCAAAAAAAGAAAAAGAAATTGAAGAAAAGGGGGTACCGCTCCATGCTTGAACAGTTAAAGCAAGAGGTACTTGAAGCTAACCTCAGTCTTCCGAAATACGGACTTGTTACCTTTACCTGGGGTAACGTAAGCGGTATTGACCGTGAAAAGGGTCTTGTTGTTATTAAGCCAAGCGGTGTAGAGTACGACGTAATGACCGCTGAAGATATGGTTGTTGTTGACCTTGAGGGAAATGTTGTTGAGGGCAGGCTCAACCCCTCGTCGGACACACCCACACACCTTGAGCTTTACAAGGCTTTCCCAAAAGTAGGCGGTATAATTCACACCCATTCACCTTGGGCAACCTCCTGGGCACAGGCAGGCAGAAGCATCCCTGCCTACGGCACAACTCACGCCGACTATTTCTACGGCGCAATCCCCTGCACAAGACAGCTTACCGAAACGGAGGTTGCCACAGCCTACGAAAAAGAAACAGGCACTGTTATAATCGAAGCCTTTAAGGGCATCGACCCTATGGCAGTACCGGGTGTAGTTGTTTATAAGCACGGCCCCTTTGCCTGGGGCAAAAACCCTAAAGAGGCGGTACACAATGCCGTTGTAATGGAAACTTGTGCAAATATGGCTTATCACGCAGAAATGATAAGCGGTGAAAAAAGGGAAATTGAACAGTATTTGCTTGACAAGCACTATATGAGAAAACACGGCCCCAATGCTTATTACGGACAAAAGTAAGACATAAGCATTATCTCTAAACATAAAATTCAAGGTCAGCTTTTAACTTTCACAAGTGTTAAGCTGACCTTTAATTCATCTATAACTTATTTACTTGTAAACAATTCATCGTACTTATCAATTGATTCCTGAATAATGCGTTTTGCCTCATCTGGACCCTTTGCCTCATCAATAATGGTTTCCTTGTTTTCAAGCATTTTGTAAACGGAGAAAAAATGAATCATCTCTTCAAAAATGTGCTTGGGAAGCTGACTGATGTCGGTGTAGCCGTTATATGTAGGGTCGCCTGTATGAATTGCAATAATTTTGTCGTCGGGAGCTCCGCTGTCAAGCATTGAAATTACACCTATGGGGTAACACTCAACAAGGCTCATAGGCTCAATTTTTTCAGAGCAGAGGACAAGCACGTCAAGGGGGTCGTTGTCAAGGGCAAAGGTGCGGGGAATAAAGCCGTAGTTTGCAGGATAGTGGGTTGAGGTGTGAAGCACCCTGTCAAGACGTATCATACCTGTTTGTTTGTCAAGCTCATATTTCATTTTACTGCCCTTGCTGATTTCAATAACACTGTCAAAACAATCTGCGGCAATTCTTTGGGGGTCAATATCGTGCCAGATATTCATTTTTCCTCTTCCTTTCTGTTGTTCACTGTGTGTTTAATAATAACACAGTAAAACGTATTTTTCAATAGAAAAAATTTATAAAAATACACTTAAACGCTCTTGAAAAACAAAAAAATTGGGAGTATAATTATATAGAATATTTAATATAGCGGTAATAGACCCTTTTTCAGTTGTTTTTTAAAATCGGCTTTAATAAATCAACGGTAAAAGGAGCAGGAAATGCAGAAAAAAGGAAGTAGGGATAAACTTGAAAGCAGATTTACACTGTCATACTAAGCTTTCCGACGGTACGCTCGGAATTGACGATTTAATTGTACTTGCAAAAAACAGCGGAGTTACTACCCTTGCAATTACCGACCATGACTGTCAGGCAGGCAACATCAGGGCAGAGATTATAGGAAGAAGATACGGAGTTAACATTATTCCGGCGGTTGAGTTTTCCGCAACCGATAAAAAACGCGGCAGCAAAGCACATATCCTTTGCTATCTTCCCGACCGTCCCGAAAGGCTTGAAGGACTTTGCAAGTCAAATTCTCTTTTAAGAAAAAAAGCAGGTCAGCTTATGGCAGGTAAGGTTGCAAAAAAATTTCCCGTAAGTACTGAATTTATACTCAAATGCTGTCAGGGCTCAACCAACCTTTATAAGCAGCATATTATGCAAGCCCTTGTTGAATGCGGTTATGCCACCGCAATTTTCGGTGACCTTTATAAGATGCTTTTCACAAAGCAGTCACGTATGAATGTGCTTATGGAAGTCACCTATCCCGAACCGGAGGAAATCATAAACGCAATACATGAAGCGGGCGGCATTGCCGTGCTTGCTCACCCCGGCTTTTATAATAATTTTGAGCTTCTTGATGAATTAGTTGAAAAAGAGCTTCTTGACGGTGTTGAGGTTTACCATCCCGAAAACACCCCCGAACAACAGGAAAAGCTTATAAAAATTGCAAAAAAACACGGCCTTGTTATGACAGGCGGAAGCGACTTCCACGGCGGCTTTAACGCTTATCCCATCCGCCTTGGTGAATACGGTCCCGGTGAGGATGACCTTGCGGCACTTCTCAACTATAAAGCTAAAAAGAAAAGGAAACAGAAAAAGCTTGAAAGCCTTGCCGCAGCAGAAAAATAACAGGTAAATACATTTTAGAAAGGAGGAGCATTATGAGTGAAAATGATGTAAAAATTTATGTTAGTCAAAAAGAGCTTGCCAAAAGCAACGAAATGGCGGCAGCACTTAACTCAGTGATGCTTCACCGTAAAAACGGCAACATTGAAAAAGCAAGACGTTTAGGTGAAAGCCTTGCAACCATAACCCCGACAGATGACGGCAGTGACATTCACATTGACCTTAAAGAGCACCTTGCACCTAAATTCTTTGCTCCGGATATTCTTTATCAAATAAAGGTACTGCTTGTTTTTGCCTGTGAAAGCCTTTTACAGCTTGAAGTACCCACTGATATTTTGTCAACGGCGGCAATTTCCGCAATGTATGCTAAAATGGAGAATATTTCCCCCGGCTTTTATAAAAACATCTCAAACGGCGCGGAATTTTCCTTTTATTACCTTGCAGTTGAAAAAGAGGGCGAGCTTTGTCAAAACATCGGCGAAACCTTTGCTATGTTGTGCTCTGTTAAAAATAAGGATAGCTATATCGAAGCCGGCAAAACTGTTTGGAAAATTGCAATTGACCTTATCGAAAAAGAAATTGAAAAAGTTGAATTCAATCTGGAAAATATACCCCGGGCTCAGCCCTAAAAAAATATGATAAAAAGCTGTCTTTTAGTATTATAAATGACAGCTTTTTTAGAATATAGAAAAACTTTTGCCTTTTGGAGGAGAAAATATGACATTAAAAGAAATTGTAAAAATTTTAGGCGCAGAGGTAATTTGCAGGGACGACTTACTCACTAACACCGCTCTTACAGCTTGCGGCAGTGATATGATGAGCGATGTACTCGCCTTTGTTAAAGAGCAAGCCGTTCTTTTAACGGGACTTGTTAACCCTCAGGTTATCCGCACTGCAGAGATGATGGATATGCACTGCATTATTTTTGTAAGAGGTAAGCGTCCCAACCTGAATATGATTGAAATGGCAGAGGACAGAGATATGGTAATTCTCTGTACCGACCTTGAAATGTTCACTGCCTGCGGAAAGCTTTACGAAGGAGGCTTGAGAGGGGGCAGCGGAAAATAATGGACAGCATTAAGCTTCATTATGTTGTACCCGGAGATGATTTTACAAGAGCCGGCGCGGCTTCCGGCGACGTTAAACGCAACCTTAAAACCCTAGGCATTTCCCCCTCGGTAATAAGGAATGTTTCAATTGCAATGTATGAAGGCGAAATCAATATGGTAATTCACGCCGGCGGCGGCGAAATTGATGTTGAAATCACGGAAAAGGCAATTGCAATGACCCTTTCCGACCACGGCCCCGGTATTGAAAATGTGGAGTTAGCCATGAGTGAGGGCTATTCTACCGCACCTGACAATATTCGCTGCTTAGGCTTCGGTGCCGGTATGGGTCTGCCGAACATAAAAAAGTATACAGATGAATTTTCAATTGACACAAAGGTAGGAGAGGGCACCACACTTAATCTTAAGGTTTATATTGTGTAAGGGGGTACAGCTATGAATACTGTATTTCACAGTGTACGGCTTGACGCAGATAAATGTCAGGGCTGTACAAACTGTATCAAGCGTTGTCCCACACAGGCAATACGTGTGCGTAACAAAAAGGCGTACATAATTTCCGACCGCTGTATTGACTGCGGTGAATGTATAAGGGTATGCCCTCATCACGCAAAAATCGCCCTTAGTGAAAGCTTTAATGAAATTGTAAATTACAAATTCAGAATAGCTTTGCCTGCCCCTGCACTTTACGGTCAGTTCAACAACCTTGAAAATGTTGACTATGTGCTTACAGGACTTAAAAAAATGGGCTTTGACAAGGTTGTTGAGGTTTCAAGGGGAGCAGAGTACATCTCAAGCGCTACAAGAATAATGCTTGACAACGGTGTGCTTTCAAGGCCCGTAATTTCCTCGGCTTGCCCTGCGGTTGTAAGGCTTATAAGGACACGTTTTCCCAATTTGATAAAAAATATGCTTCCCCTTTATGCTCCCGTTGAGCTTACAGCAGCAATTGCAAGGCAGGAAGCTAAAGAAGAAACAGGCTTAACCGACGAAGAAATAGGTGTGTTTTTCATTACACCCTGCCCTGCAAAGCGTACGGCTATTAAAAGTCCCCTCTGTTACGATAAAAGCGGCATAAACGGAGCCATTGCCATAAAAGACATCTACCCTGTTTTAGTGCAGACTATGGACAGACTGAAGCCCGAGGAGCTTGAAAGCTTAAATAACAGCGGCATAATAGGTGTTGGCTGGGCACAAAGCGGCGGTGAATCGGCAGGACTTTTAAAAGAGAGGTATCTTGCCGCCGACGGCATTGAAAACGTAATTAACATCCTTGAAGAATTGGAGGACGAAAAGTTCAATGACCTTGATTTTATTGAGCTTAACTGTTGTACGGGCGGCTGTGTAGGCGGTGTGCTTACAGTTGAAAATCCCTACGTTGCCAAAGCGAGAATACAAAGGCTCAGAAAGTTTATGCCCGTTTCCTGCAACACCGTAGACGATGACTTTGACCTTGACAGCCTCGGCTGGACAAAGGAGCTTACCCCCTCCCCTGCTATGAAGCTTGCCGACAACGTGCTTAAAGCTATGCGAATGATGACTAAGCTCAGGGAAATAGAAAGCAATCTCCCCGGTCTCGACTGCGGTATTTGCGGTGCTCCCTCTTGCCGCGCCCTTGCAGAAGACATTGTAAGGGGCTACGCTACAGAGAAAGACTGTCTTCTTCATAAATACCAGCTCGAATCTCCCGGTGAGAGTGAAGACTGGCTTCCCTTACCCTTTAGAATGAAAGTGTTCGGTGAAGACGGAAAGGCGGAAAATAAAAGTGACAATTAAAAAGTTAACGGAAAAATTAAATTTAACAGTGCTTTGCCCCGGCGACAGCGAAAGAGAATGTACAGGCTGTTATTCAGGCGATTTACTCTCCTGGGTTATGTCAAGGGCAAAAGAGGGCGATATATGGCTTACGGTTATGGGCAATATCAACGCTGTTGCCGTTGCTGTTTTAGCTGACTGCGCCTGCATTATTCTTACGGAAAACGCTCACCTTGACTCGGAAGCAAAAGACCGTGCATTAAGTCAGAATGTGGCAATTTTGCAAAGTGACAAAAATGCCTATGAGCTTTCCTGTGAAATTTCAAAGCTCTTATGAAGCTGTATTACGACTTACACCTGCATTCCTGCCTTTCGCCCTGCGGTGACGAGGATATGACGCCTTACAACCTTGTCAACATGGCAAAGCTTATGGGGCTTGACATAATCGCTCTTACTGACCACAACAGCTGCGGAAACTGTAAAAGTGCCATTGAGGTCGGCGAAAAAATAGGCTTGACCGTAGTGCCGGGAATGGAAATTTGCACCGCAGAGGAAATTCACTGCGTATGCCTTTTCCCCGACATTGAAAAGGCGGAAAAATTCAGCGCCTATGTTAAAACCACAATGCCTCCCATAAAAAATAAGGAGGCAATTTTCGGCAGACAGCTTTTTATGGATAGCCGGGACAACATCTTAGGCAGTGAAGAAATCCTTTTGACTACGGCTTGCAGTATAAGCATAAGTGACCTTGACGAAATTGTAAGCGAATACGACGGAGTATGCTTTCCGGCGCACATTGACAGAAGCTCTTACAGTGTAATTTCATCTTTAGGTGATTTCCCCGCTGAATTGAGTTTTACCGCCTTTGAGCTTACACCTAAGGGTGACGAAAAAGCCTTTCGCGAAAAATACAGCGCACTTCACGGCAAGCTCCTTTTAAGAAGCTCCGACGCACATTATTTACAAAATATGCGCGAGGCAGAATTTTACATTGATTTAGAGGAGAACTCCCCTACAGCATTGATAAACTATTTGAGAGGTAATAGAAATGGATGAAGTTAAAAGAGCAGCCGAACTTTTTTTAGAAGGCTATAACTGTTCACAATCGGTTTTCACCGCCTTTTGCCACCGCTTTAATATGGACGAAGGTACTGCGTTAAAGGTATCTGCCGGTCTTGGCGGAGGTGTTGGCAGAATGAGAGAGGTCTGCGGTGCAGTTACCGGTGCGGCAATGGTTTTAGGCAGCCTCACCTGTGCCGAAAGCGGTGATGATAACGGGGGCAAAATGAAAAATTATGAGCTTGTGCGTGAATTTTCCGAGCGTTTCAAAGCCCGTCACGGCGACACAATAATTTGCCGTGAAATGCTCAAGCTCAGCGTACCGATGGAAAACACCGCTATGCCCGAGGGCAGGACTGCCGAGTATTATAAAAACCGTCCCTGCCTGAGAGCCGTTGAAAATGCGGCAGATATTTTAAAACAAATGATAAAAGAAAATGAGGGAAAAATTTAATGAACATCTTAGTGGTAAACGGAAGTCCTAAGGGCAAGTACAGTATCACATTACAGACGAGCAAATACCTTGAAATTTTACATCCCGAACATAATTTTGAATTTATTCACGCAGGCCAAATTATAAAAAAGCTTCAGCGTGATTTTACACCGGCTTTAGAAATGCTCAAAAAAGCCGACCTTATCGTTTTTTCATACCCTGTTTACACCTTTATTGCTCCGTCTCAGCTTCACTATTTCATTGACCTGATGAAAAAAAGCGGTGAAGACTTTTCGCAAAAATATGTCACTCAAATTTCAACCTCAAAGCATTTTTATGACGTAACGGCTCACAAATATATTGAGGACAACTGTTACGATATGAAAATGAAATATATCAAAGGTCTTTCTGCCGATATGGACGACCTTTCAACACAAAAAGGTCAAAAGGACGCAGAGGATTTTTTCAACTACGTTTTGTGGAATGTTGAAAGAGATTACTATGAGCCCATAAGACCTATGTATAAAGTGCTTCCGCCTAAAAAAGTCACCCCATCAAAGACTAACGTTGCAAAGTCAAAGGGTATGGTTGCCATTGTTACCGACGCTACCGACGAGGACACTCAGATTAAAGCTATGATTGCCCGCTTCAGGGATAAGCTTTCCCTTGAAACTAAGGTAATAAACATCAGCGAATTTCCCATTAAAGGCGGCTGTTTAGGCTGTTTCAGATGTGCCGCTTCGGGTCACTGCATTTATAAAGACGGCTACGAAAGCCTTTTGAGAGATGAAATTCAAGCCTGCAACGCCATTGTTTATGCCTTTAAGATTAAGGACCACTCAATGGGTCCGCGCTTTAAGATGTATGATGACAGACAGTTTTGTAACGGTCACCGTACAGTTACAATGGGCGCTCCCATAGGCTACCTTGTAAGCGGTCAGTACAGTAAAGAGACTAACCTGCAGACAATTTTAGAGGGCAGAGCCGGTGTGGGCGGCAACTACCTTTGTGCCGTTGCAACAGACGAATTTGACCCCGACAGAGAAATTGATCGCCTTGCCGCATCGCTTTCATACGCTGTTAAAACCAAGTATCAGCAACCGGCTAACTTCTTAGGCGTGGGCGGTATGAAAATTTTCCGCGACCTCATTTATATTATGCAGGGTCTTATGCAAGCTGACCACAAATTCTACAAAGCTCACGGACAGTATGACTTTCCGCAAAAACATAAGGGCAGAGTTATTGCAATGTATCTTGTAGGCTCGCTTATGCGTATACCCGTAAAAAGCGGCAAGGCAAATGCCACCATGACAAAAATGATGAACGAGGGTATGATTATGCCCTACCAAAAGGCCCTGGAAAATGCAAGAAAAAGAATGGGCACAAAAGAAACCATTGAGGTAAATCTATCAGACATAACATCAAAAGAAAAAGAAACCTTAAATATAAAATAAAAAATGCAGGAGGATATTATGAAGCAAATCGACAAACAATATGAAGCATTATTTACACCTTGGAAAATCGGTAATGTGGAAATTAAAAACCGCATTGTTATGTGTCCCATGGGCGGCACATCACTTTTTGGCTGGTTTGAATTAGGCGGCTGTCACTTTGACAAGGAGGCGGCAAAGCTCTTTTTGGAAAGAGCAAACAACAATGTAGGTCTCATCATTCCCGGTATTGCTCCCCTCAGAGATACATTCTGGGGCAAATGGCTTTGGCAAAATCCTAAAATGTTTGAGGAGCTCAAGGTGTTTATGGACGAAATCCACAAAACAGGCGCAAAGCTTTTTGTTCAGCTTACCGCCGGTATGGGCCGTTCATGGGCAATTACCGAGCTTATTGCTCCCTTACACAAAAATAAGCTCACCCGCACCTTGATTAAGCCCATACTCGACACCTCACATGAGCTTGCTTCACCGAGCAAACAAAAATCCCGTTGGGCACACGATATTGAGTGCCCCGAAATGACAGTTTCACAAATTCACGAAATCATTGAGGCCTTTGCCAAAACCGCTAAGCTTTGCCGTGACGCAGGCGTTGACGGTGTTGAGGTTCACGCAGTACACGAGGGTTATCTTCTTGACCAGTTTGCTATTGAATTTTTCAACAAGCGTACCGACAATTACGGCGGAAGCTTTGAAAACCGCTACCGTTTTGCCACAGAGGTTGTTCACGCAATCAAAGAAGCCTGCGGTAAGGACTTCCCTGTTTCACTCAGATATTCGGTAGAGTCAAAAATGAAAGGCTTTTGCGAGGGTGCAATGCCCGGTGAAGACTACAAGGAAGTAGGCAGAGCTATGGAAGAATCCGAGCGCGCCGCAAAGTACCTGCAGGATGCAGGCTATGATATGCTCAACGCAGATAACGGCACCTACGACTCCTGGTATTGGGCACATCCGCCTATGTACATGCCCGAAAACTGCAACCTTGAAGATGTTGCTCACATTAAAAAGTTTGTTGATATTCCCGTAGTTTGTGCCGGCAGAATGTCGCCTGAAATCGGCGCAAAGGCAGTAAGCGAGGGTCAGATTGACGCTATGGGTGTTGCAAGGCAATTCCTCACCGACCCCGAATGGGTTACAAAGCTTATGGAAAACAGAACCGAAGACATTAAGCCCTGTATCTGTTGTCACAGCGCTTGCTTTAACTTCTCCTCCTCAAAGGGTCACGCAAATACACAAGACCTCCTTGATACTATGGGTCTTTCCCGCTGCGCTCTCAACCCCCGTACAATGCAGTCTAAAAAATATTATATCGAACAGGCAAAAAAGAAAAAGAATGTTGCCGTTATCGGCGGCGGTATAGGCGGTATGGAAGCTGCTATTCTGCTTGCAAAACGCGGTCACAATGTAACCCTTTATGAAAAAAGCGACAAATTAGGCGGCGTGTTTGTGGCTGCCGCCGCCCCCTCATTTAAGGAAAAAGACCGCGACCTTATCAAGTGGTACATCCGTGAATTAGGAAAGCATCCTATCGAAGTAAAAATGAATACAGAGGTAAAAGATTTAGACAGCTTAGGCGCTGACGAAATCATTATTGCCACCGGCGCAGTTGCTAAAAACATTCCGGTAAAGGGTGCCGAAAAGGCAATTGAAGCCGTTGACTACTTACTGGGCAACAAGCAAGTCGGTGAAAAGGTTGCCGTTATCGGCGGAGGCCTTACCGGCTGTGAAATAGCTTACGAGTTATACTTAAAGGGCAAGAAGCCGATTATAGTTGAAATGCAGGATGACCTTATAACTACAAAGGGTGTCTGCCTTGCAAACACAAGCTACCTGCGTGATTTCTTCAAAACAAATAATGTGCCTGTTTACCTTGAAACAGGTCTTTGCCAAATTGACGACGGCAGTATTACCCTCAAGGATAAAGACGGCAAAGCCTTTGAGGTTGAAACCGACTCGGTAATTCTCTCAGTAGGCTATAACTCTGCTCCGCTTACGGAAAAGAGCCGCCATGTACATATAATAGGCGATGCCGACAAGGTAGGAAATCTTCGCACTGTTATCTGGGGCGCATGGGACGTTTGTATGAAGATTTAAGTCAAAATTCAAAGGAGAAAAAGCTATGATATTAACAGCAGAACAACAGGCAATATTAAACGGCGAAAAAGGTGAAACCTTAGCTAAGGTTATGAAAACCATGGTGATGTACGGCGACGCCTTCGGTGCCGAAAAATTAGTGCCTATTACTTCAAAATATAACCACCTTGTAACTTCTTTCGGTCTGAAAGTTATGTCCCCTGTATATGACCTTATGCAGCAGCTTTTAGACGCCGGTGTTATGTCAGGTCAAAAGTTTTCCGTTGACCCCCGACCCATTGATAAAAAGGTTCCCGCAAGCTTTTTGCAAAATTTAGTGTTCAACAAATTTATGTACACTAAGCAGGACTTCTACGAAAAACAGCTTAAAAAGTTAGGTCTTATTGATAACGACGCCTTCACCTGTACCTGCTATATGGACGAGGTTGGCAACAAGCCTAAAAAGGGTGACATTCTCTCCTGGGCAGAGTCAAGTGCCGTAGTTTATGCAAACTCTGTTTTAGGCGCAAAATGTAACCGTAATTCAGGTATCATTGATATTATGGGCTCAATTGTAGGTTATGTGCCCTACTTCGGTCTGCTTACCGACGAGGGTCGAAAAGCAACCTGGGTTATTAAGGTACAGACGAAGAAAAAGCCCGAAGCACAGCTTTTAGGCTCGGCTATCGGTATGAAAGTTATGGAAGACGTCCCCTACGTTACAGGCCTTGACAAGTGGCTGGGCACAGAGCTTAACGATGACGCCTGCTCCTACCTTAAGGATTTCGGTGCCGCCACAGCATCAAACGGTGCAGTAGGTCTTTATCATATTGAAAACCTCACTCCCGAAGCAGTCGAATCAGGTCAAAAGCTTATTGCCGAGGGCGCACAGGAATACATCATTGATGATGCAGAGCTTGAACGTGTGCAGAAAAACTATCCCGTTGTCTGGAAAAAGCTTGACGCTAAACCTAAGCTTTGTTTTGTAGGCTGTCCTCACCTTTCACTAAATCAGCTTATTGAATGGACAAAAAATATTGAAACTGCCCTTAAAGAAAACGGCAATATTCAGGTTACTGTCCCCACCGTACTTACAGCGGCTCCTAAGGTTTTAGCCGCCTTTGAAAAAACAGAGTACTATGCCCGTCTGCGTGCTACGGGAGTTGTTATTTCATACATTTGTCCGCTTATGTATATGAACAATCCCCTTTGCAAAAAAATGCCTGTTATAACTTCTTCCAACAAGCTTCGCACTTACACAAGCGCACGTTATTATACCGATGCAGAAATACTAACTGCAATTACAAAGGGAGGTAAAGCATAATGAAACAGTTTAAAGGCAGAGTAATCACTCCCGGCACAGTAACAGCCGATGCCGTTGTAACAAAACAGGGCTTCAACACCCTCGCTTCATTTCAAATGGCATTACAGTTTGGCGATAAAGAGGTAAAATGCGGCGACCAAAACAATAATGAGCTTTACAACAAGCCCCTTATTAACAAGGCACTTTGTCTTCCTCAGACAATCGGCTCAACCACCGGCGGTCTTGTACTTTACTGCGCTTGTGCTATGAAAAAAAATCCGGCTTGTATGCTGTTTTCAGGACCTATCGACTCCCTTGCCGCTGCCGGTGCAGTTCTTGCAGACGTTTGGGCAGACGGCGTAAGTATGCCCGTTATTGATAACCTGGGCGACGAATTTTTAAACTACGTTAAAGACGGTATGAGAGTTACCGTTTGTGACGGCGGTATTGTAGAAATTGAAGAATAAAGGTTAAAATCAGCAAAATGACGAAAATAAAAAAAATCCCCTTATCAACAACGCAGATTATACTGCTGAGCTTTCTTTTGACAATCTTCATCGGCAGTCTGCTTTTAAAGCTGCCCATAAGCTCTGCAACGGGCAAGGCGGTGCCCTACCTTGACGCACTGTTTACGGCAACAAGCGCCACCTGTGTAACAGGTCTTGTAACCTTGCCCACCGCCACCACCTGGAGCTTTTTCGGGCAAACGGTAATACTGTTGCTTATACAGATAGGCGGCCTTGGCGTTATCACAATTATGTCAGGCTTTATGCTTCTTTTAAATAAGCGGGTGAACATCAACGGCAGACTTCTGATTCAGGACGCCTTTAACCTCAACACCTTAGGCGGTCTTGTAAAATTTGTCAAAAAGGTTATTGCGGGCACATTTATAGTAGAGGGAATAGGCGCTTTGCTTTATATGCTTGTATTTATTCCCGACTTTGGCCCTAAGGGTATCTGGATAGCGATTTTCAACTCTGTTTCCGCCTTTTGCAACGCCGGACTTGACGTTATTGGCGAGTACAGCCTTTATGACTATGTGGCTAATCCCTTAGTCAATGGCGTTACCACCGCGCTTATTATTGTCGGCGGACTCGGTTACATTGTTTGGTGGGACGTAATCCGTGTTGTAAAAAATTACTCACGCAAAAACAAAAAGATGTTCAGGTACCTGTCCCTGCACAGTAAAATTGCCCTTACAACCACTTTAGGCTTAATTATAGGCGGTGCGGTTCTCCTGTTTATTTTCGAATACACCAATCCCCTGACTATGGGAAATTTATCACTGCCAAATAAAATTCAGGCGTCTTTTTTCCAGTCTATAACAACAAGAACGGCAGGCTTTGCCACCTTGCCGCAAGAAAACTTTACAAATGCCTCTGCTTTTGTTTCACTGGTACTTATGCTCATAGGCGGCTCCCCCGTAGGTACTGCCGGCGGTATGAAAACAGTGACAATTGCGATACTGCTTTATTCAGCATTTGCAACGATTCGGAACAAAAACAGCGTAACCGTATTCAGCCGCCGCATATCGGAGCCTGCCATTAAAAGAGCCGTTGCGGTAATGATTACCTTTATGTCAATATGCTCTGTTTCAACCATGCTTTTACTTGCAAGCAGTGACGCGCCCGCCCTTGACGTAATTTTTGAAACAGTCAGTGCCACGGCAACAGTCGGTCTTACAAGAAATTTCACCTCAAGCCTCAATACATTCGGCAAGCTTGTGATTACAGTTACGATGTATTTGGGCAGAATAGGGCCTATTTCCCTGGCAATGGCATTGAGCAGTAAAAAAGAAAATCAAAATATTATTTCCGAGCCGATGGAAGAAATATCGGTAGGTTAAGGATTAACGGGTATTTTAACGAAGAAAGGCAAATATTCCGATAAAAAACTGAGCTCGGATTAAAGGAGAAGCACCATGAAAAATAAAAAAACTTATGCAATATTCGGTTTGGGGCGTTACGGCACTGCCGTTGCAAAAGAGCTTGTAGAGAACGGACTTGACGTTATCGCAGTGGATATAGAGCAAAAAAACGTAAATGATGCGGCCGCCTTTTTGCCTGTTTGCAAATGTGCCGACATCACCGACCGCGAGGTTATTCACCGTCTGGGTATAAGCAATGTTGACATTGTAATAGTCTGTATGGCAAACAGCTTTGAAGCTACAATAATGGCAGTAACCTTGTGTAAAGAGGTAGGAGTTAAAACTGTTATTGCCAAATGCAACTCGGAGATTCACAAAAAAATTCTTTTACAAGTAGGTGCCGACAAGGTTGTATTCCCCGAGGTTGAGGCAGGCACACATCTTGCAAAAATCTTATCAAACAACGGCTTTGTGGACTTTTTGTCTTTATCAAAGGAAGTGTCTATGGTAAAGTTTAAAGTAAAAGACGAGTGGGTAGGAAAAAACCTTATTGAGCTTAACCTCAGAAAGAAATACGGCATTAACGTCGTAGCTATTCAAAGCGGTGAAAAGGTCAATATGCAGCTCAATCCCGAGGATGCTTTGGAAAAGGATTGCACCTTGATTGTAATTACCGATACGGCAAGACTTAATAAGCTGCTTTAATAAAGGTAAAAGGCTGTTATACTAAGCTCGCCTAAAAAAGAAAAAAATATTTGCAGGAGGACTATAACAATGGATATACAAAAACAAAAAGCAATAGAAATCGTTGTTGATACCGCAATCACTTCATTTGCAGAGGGTCTAATAAGTCGTTATACTGACGAATTAGATGATGTAAATGGTGTTATAAATATGAAAAAGAATAACTGCTTTATGGCAGAGCTCGGCGAAGAATTTATGTTCTATTCTGCTTTCGTTAGGTCTTTTGATTCTTCCTTTGGTAACGTATTAGAAAAAATGGGCAATAATATTGCAAAATTATCGTATGAAGTTAAAAATAATATTGATTCTTTTATTTTGCCCGACCAAATTAGTCGCATTTCTTCTGTTCTTGATAGCTATGTTGACCGTGTTGCAACTCCGGATATAAGTCATTATTCTACATATTCTTCAATTTACCCAAAAGATATAACGAGTTATAAAAGAACACATATAACAGATAATTATTTTTACTGTAAAGAGAAGAATGAGCACTATTTAATAGAATTAAAAGCATCCGGAGACTTAGACAATAAAAAGGCAAGAGCAGAAAAAACTGCTCTTCTTGAGGAATACTTCTTATTAAAAAATCAATTAAAAGAGGATCCGACAGCAAAAATTAAAATATTCTTTGGTACTGCATACAACAAATTCGGCGAAGGCAAAGTTTGGAAACAGAAAAGAGTTAGACAATTCTTTGCAGATGAGGAGTTGCTTATAGGTACTGAATATTGGAACTTTGTTTGTAATGATAAAGACGGATTCAAAATTATCTTTGAACAATACAAAAGGTCTGCTGATAAGATAAGAACTGCTTTAACTACCATAAAGGAAATGTACTTCAAATGATAGATATAAATAAATTAGAAAATTATTTACTAATACATGATGATTGTTTTTCAGCGTTGAAAACTATACCTGACAAATCAATAGATTTAATACTAACTGACCCACCGTATAATATTGCAAAATACAGTACGGGAAATATGAAATTTGATTGGCGGTGCGAAATCAATAATGATTTAGCAGAATGGGATTTAGTTGAATTGCAACCAAAAGATTTAATAGATGAATTTAAAAGAATCTTAAAACCAAGCGGAAACATATTCATATTCTGTTCCTACAACACTATTGGAAAATATCATAAAGTTTTTGATCCCGAATTTGACACATTTCAATTTATGGTATGGCATAAAACAAATCCCGTACCAAATTTTCGCAAATCATCATTTTTGAACAGTTGCGAACTTATCGTTAGTTGTTGGAACAAAGGTCATACTTGGAATTTCACCAACCAAAAAGATATGCACAACTTTATTGAAAGTGGAATTTGTATGGGTTCAGAAAGAGTAAAAGATGAAAACGGAAAAAATCTGCATCCAACCCAAAAACCTGTGTCTATTTTAGAAAAAATTATTAAAATTGCATCTAATGAAAATGATGTTGTGTTAGATTGTTTCAATGGCGTTGGTAGTACGGGTGTGGCATCATTGATAAACAACCGTAGATACATTGGCATAGAAATTGATGAAACATATATAAAGGCAACTGAAAAAAGATTACAAAAATTAAAATAAAAAATGGCTGTTGTAATTCGTTTTACCAACTTTACAACAGCCATTTTTGTCTCTTCACGGCTTTAAGTGTACACACGCCGGGAAGAACCTATTTTATTTTTCATAAAACGGCGAAACGAAACCGTTCCGCCATTTTTTCAGTCCCTGCTTAACGGCAAGGGCTTTTCGCTTTTTTAGCGCCTACTTTAACGGCTGGGCTTCAAATGAAAATTCAAGCGGTTTGAAATATCCGAAATTTATCAGATGTTCTTTTGCAGGAATAGGACCGCAGCTTCCCGAGCCTGTACCCCTTACAAAGCCGTCAATGGCTGTAAATGTGGTTGCTGTATCAGGCAAATCCTCAATGTGCTTTGCCTTTTTAAGCTGCTCAAGTGTGAAGTGATTGGCATTGAAGCTCACATACTTATCAATGGAAGTAAACCTGAAGCCTACGGATTTTTCATTTTTAACTGTTGCGTAACGCACATCACCTCTGTTGCCCGAATCCTGAGGCTTGATATACTTGTGAGCCATTTTTGAAACTGTTGTTTTGTATATGCCGACGGGAGAATGTTCCTTAAAATCGGAATAGTTCTCCAAGGGTCCTCTGCCGTAATATTCAACATTTTCAAAATCCTTCGGAAGCTCACAGTGAACACCGAAACGGGGAAGCTGGTCTGTAAGAGGACAAATCTTCCTGAGTGAAACGGAAACTTTCATCTTTCCTGTTTTTTCAAAGAAATAGTTGACCTCACTTTTTGCAAGAACAAAAAGACCTCTTGTTACAAAATCATAGACGGTGCTTACACATTTTTCACCGTTTATATTCTTAACCTTACAGGAAACAAGCTTTGTTTTTGAGCAGTCAAGACCGATAATTTTCCAGAATATAACCATATATTGGTCGTTATCAAGTCTGCCTCTGTAAATATGAGGAACAAAGCCGCTTTGCTTGTCCAAGGGGTTTCTATTAAGATATTCTTTACCGCCGAGCTCGTAGCTGACAAGACCTCTTTTTTTGTCAAAAACAGCCTTACCGTTGTCAAGCAAAACAATAATTTTACCGTCGGCTTCGTCTATCTGAGCATTAGCGGAAATGCTTGCTCCTTTCACCTTTGCAAGGGAGACAGTTACTTGCTCGATTGCAATTTCCCCTTGAGTGCTTTTTTCCGTGTAAATAAAGTTTACAAAAATATCTGCGTCCTTTTCTGCTAAAAGGCTTGAATTTATTTGAGCTTTATTTGCCGTTTGCGGTGCAACAACAGTGGAAACGCTTCCGCTTTCACACACTTCACCGTTTTTGATTATCTCATAGGAAATATCAATATCCCCGCTGTCTTTAAAGTATCTTGTATTTTTAAGCTCAAAGACGCCGTCACCGATATACCCGGCTCTTATGGGTCTGTAACAAACCTTCATTTCAAGTGCACCGCTTGAGGGTCTGCGGTCAGGGTAAAACAATCCGTCAACGCAGAAGTTGCCATCGTGTATAGGCTCGTTATGGTCGCCGCCGTAGGTCCACTTATACTTTGCCTTTTCATCATAGACGCTGTGGTCTGCCCATTCCCAGATACAACCGCCCATAAACTGCTTTGAAGAATAGAAAAGCTCCACATATTCCTCAAGTCCGCCGGGGCCGTTGCCCATTGCATGAGCATATTCGCATTGGAAGAAAGGCTTACCCTTGTACTTGCTTCCTGCCGTACCCTTTAAGATATTTCTCATTAAATCGGGTGAACCGTACATACGGGAAACAACGTCATAAGCCCAACGCTTACTGCGGTTTACGCCCTCATAGTGAACGGGAATTTCAGGATTTACCTCTTTAAGGAAATTATAGCAGACATCCTGGCATTTATATCCGCCCGATTCGTTACCCAAGCTCCACATAGTGATTGACGGATGGTTTTTATCTCTTTCGTACATTCTCTTTACCCTGTCAAGATAATGTAATGCCCACTTGATGTCGTTGCTGAGCCTGTTTGGATTGTATGTGCTGTGAGGTATTGCATAAAAACCGTGTGTTTCAATATCGGCCTCATCAACCACATAAAGGCCGTAGATATCACACATTATCAAAAATACAGGGTCGGGAGGATAATGGGAGGTTCTGACTGCGTTGCAGTTATATTCTTTCATAAGCTTAACATCAAGCTCTAAATCATCAAGGCTCATGGCATAGCCCTTTGTCATGTGGGTGTCATGGTGGTTAACACCGAGAATTTTTATAGGCTTCCCGTTAAATAAAAATACCTCGCCGTCAATTTTTACATCTTTAAAGCCTATGTAAGTGCGTACGGCCTCAACAACCTTTTCTCCGTCTTTAAGCAGAAGCTTTACTTCATACACATTCGGTGTTTCGGCAGTCCATTCATTAGCAGTGATATTTTCAATTTTTGCTTTTGAATCTGTTAAGGTTACGGAAAACAAGCCGTCGGCAGAAATTTCAGCAACAGTGTCCCCTGAAAAAACACCGTCAACCGAAATATCAAGATTATATGTTCCGTCGGCATTTTTGCTTGTTCTGAAAAGGAAATCGTTGATAAAGCTGTTTTGCTGATTGATAATAAACACATCACGGAAAATGCCGTTTTCTCTGAACATATCCTGACATTCAAGATATGTACCGTTGCTCCACTTGTAGTTGACAACCACGATTTCATTTTCGCCGCCGCTGACGAAAGCTGTAATATCAAATTCCGCCGTATTATGAGAGCCCTCGGAATATCCCACATATTCTCCGTTGACATAAAGTGCAAAAGCACCTGCCACACCGAGAAATGAAATTATTTGTCGGCTGTATTTTTTTAATTCAACTTTCTTTCTGTAAATACCGACTGCAACATCCTGCGGAATATGAGGAGGCTTTTTAGGGAAGGGATAGCGGGTATTGATATAAGCAATTTGGTCATAGCCTGTTCTTTGCCAGGTTGACGGCACGGAAATTCTGTCAAACTCCGCTTTGTCACTGTCAAAACTGTCAGGCACCTTGCTCAACTTGTCAAAATACTTAAAATCCCACTCACCGCTTAGCATAATTACCCTGTCGGAATTATACCTTTCATTTTTATAATCTGTTTTTTCAAGTGCTTTTTCATCTGAAAAAGGAATAAAATAGCTTCTTGCAGGCATTTTATTCTGCTCAAAAATTGAAAAATCAGTGTGCAAATTATACTTAATGCTGTATTTCATTGTTTTGCTCCTTTATTTCAAATTTAAACCTTGCATTTTCTTCGTACCAAAGGGGGAAATTTGTTCCCCATACATTGTCATAAAGCACAAAGGAAATTCCGTCCTTTTCTATGCTTGCTACCTTGTTGTCATATTCAAGAATTTTTCCCTGACCGGGAGATACAAGGGGCGAATGTATATTATGAATTTCAAACGCTCCCGCGCTGTTTTCAAATATGCACTTTTCTACTGCGTGAAGATTTTTTCCGCCCATTGAAACCACCTTGTCATAAGGAATTTTACTGCCGAGCTTTACCAATGAAAAATCATCGAAAGCAGGGTAAAGGTGCAGAAAAATCGCCTCTGTTGTCCGGTTTGCATCTTTATTAAGCCATATAACATCAAAGGTAACGCCTTTACTGTCAATGGTATATATTATTTGAAATGTTCGAGGCGCTCCGCCTGATTCACAGGCATTTTCATCGCATTTGAGATTAACTGACACTTTTACTTTGTTATCTTCTTTTAACATAACTGCATCAGTCATCTTGTAATA
Source organism: Acutalibacteraceae bacterium (assembly GCA_051880695.1). Taxonomy (GTDB): domain Bacteria; phylum Bacillota; class Clostridia; order Oscillospirales; family Acutalibacteraceae; genus UBA6857. The sequence continues at coordinate 28,747 of JBJEOK010000016.1, forward strand.
AAAGCGACCGTCGGGGTATTTGCCGTCGGCATATTTTAAAAGGGGTCTGCCAAAGTCAGGATATGCCCACACGCCGTTTTTTTCAAAATCACGGGCATAGTGATTGAACCAAAAGTCGTAATCTTTGCTTGTATAACAGCGGTATTCTGCAAAGGGTCTGTCATTTTCTTTGATTATCTCTTTACCGCCGTATGTAAGCTTTCCTATACCGCCGAAGCTGTTGAGTTCAAATTCAAAGCCGCCCATTTTTACGGCACCGTCTGACCTCTCGCTTTTTTCAAGCGTAACAGCTTTACCCGGCACAAGACTTAAAAGTGCCTTTTCTGCCTGTGCCTTATGCTCTTTATTCAAATAGCTTATCGCTTTGTCAATGTACTTTCTTTGCTCCTGCCAGCTTTTTTCAATTATACTGTAAGAGCTGTTGAATCTGATTTTATTTATAATATTTAAAATGTTATAAGGATAATCTCTGAACGGATGCTTAACAAAAATTCTATCTCTTTTTCTTGCCTTTTGAAAGTCCTTTTTAAGATAGTTCTCGTAATCGGCAAAATATGTTTTAGTATCCATACCGCAGGTATGCTCGGCAATGCAAAGAAGATTATCGGTAAATCCTATGTACTCCTTGCTGTCCCTTTTCATTGAGCCGTTACAGAGCCATTGCTTTTTAAGCCTCACAAGCTCCCTGAGTGAAGCCGATTTGTAAGGGTCGGCGGCACTGCCGTGAATCCATGTGTCACCTATTTCATCTTCAATAACAGGCAATTTATCCCTGACCTGCCAAATGGCCTCGGCATAATCGTCAAGAGTGCCTGCCTCTACCTCATAACCGGGAAACTCTGCTTTAATTTTTTCTAACTTTGCAAGAACCTTATCAGGTGACGGCGCACCGTGATTGTCAAGAGTATGGTCAAAATAAAGCACCTCGTCAATTAAATCACTTTTGAATGCTCCGCCGTAATCACCCGAATAAATGACTGCAATCTCATCACTGCCGTTTTTCCACAAAAAGCATTTAGGCACTTCAGGCACGGCAGAAGCGCCGTTTACTCCGATATGCAAAAGCTTAATTCCGTGTTTTGCCAAAAGAGAAACAACTGCTTTTGTGTGACCGGGAACATCAGTCATTTTTGCGGCAACTGTTTTTCTTCCTCTGATTTTATCAAGCTTATCTGCAATAGAAAGTCCGTAATCCAGGGTATCGCTGTCAAGCAGCTCCGTGTGAGTTGTAAAGGGAAAAGCGTGAGGTACAAGATTGCCGCATTTTATTGCATCAGTAAGGCGCTCTTTTTGTTCTGAGGTTCCGTTTTCCAGGGCTTCTTTCAAAATCCAGGAGCCGGTGGTCCAAATAAATGACTTCTTTTCAGCGGTGTTGACCTTATTTGCAAGGTCTATTGCACCGGGAATAAAGGTGTCTATATACTTTTTTCTTATGTTTTCGGCATAATCGGTAAAACCCAAATCTAAGTGAGTTTTAGAAACTACAAATACTTTTTTCATAACCGTTCCTTTTATATCTTTCAGTTTATAGTACCGTTTTAAATATCTATACTTATACAGTTTACACTCTCAGCGCCCCAGCTGTCAACTGCATAAATCTCGTAAGTGTGATTGTTTTCATCTGCTTCAAGTTCCAAAGTAACCGTCTTACTCATGGTTTCTATTCCGTTATAGAAATCACTGAAGAAGTATTTCGTGTCTTTACCGTCAATAACTACCTTATAGGAGTGAACAAAGTCGTCATCCTCACCTGCTGTAAAGGACAAAATTACCTTGTCACCCTCGGTAACGGCGCTTCCCTTTGTATCTGTAACAGTGGGTGCTGTGTTCAATGCTTTTCTGCTTTCAAAAGCATATCTTCCGTCATTAGTGTAAGGAATAGGAAGGCTCCACAAGCTGTCAGCCTTTTCTTCTTTTCCCATACCGCCCTGTGCAAAGCTTATACGGTGAATATCAACAGAGTCCTTATTAAAATCCATAATATAGCCCATGGGTGTGGCATCGGCATTAGGAGGAATTGTACCGTTTTCTTTTCCTGTTTCAAGCTCGGTATATGATAAAGACTGTGTACTCATAACCGTGTATTCGCCCTGCCAAATTGAACGCTCATCTAAAATTGAATAATGACTGTGACCGCTTAAGCTAACAACATTCGGGTATTTTTCCAAAACCTTGTTGAGCGTTTTATCGCCCCATTCATCACTGCCGTAGCAAGTGTTAAAGGGTTGGTTGTGCGTCATAACAAATATGGGCTTTCCCTCTGAAGCCTCGCTTGCCTTTTCAAGCTCTCTTGCAAGCCATCTTGATGTGAGCCTGTAACCGGCAGACATACTGCCATAGTTAGGTGAAGCACCGATAAAATGATAGCCGTTTACAACGTAGTGGGTCCAAGGAGATTCTTTTGTAACCTCTTTAAATGCCTTTATGTGATTGATTGCAGTTTTTGCATCCTTATTCCAAAAATCGTGGTTGCCCATAACCGTTTGAACAATCGGTCTGTCTTCCGGGAAAACCTCGTCTATTGCATTTTCATAAGTTTCAAAGGCAAAATATGTGCCCAGATCACCGATATCTCCGGCAAACAAAATCATATCAACCCCGTTGTTTTTCAAAACCGTAAGGGCGTTTTTGAGACTTTGAAGATACTTGTCATCATTTTTTAAAGCTTCTTCTGTGGGCGGAAGCTGTGTATCTGAAATAATACCAACCTTAAATTCTTCGTTTTCTGTTGTGTAACTCTTAATTTCAGTTTTGCCGATTATAATTTTGTCGCTCAAACCGTAGAGAACTGCCAACACAACACATAAACACAATAAAATCGAAGCAATAATTTTTATAATTTTTTTAACCTTATTCATTTTGTAAACCTCCTGCTTGTTCAGCCAGCATGTTTAATTCATCAATTGCTTTTCTTTCTTTTTCTTCACGGAATGCTTTCAGCTTGCCCTCCTGAGCTTTTTCATCAAACTTGTAGAAGAACATAGGTATTGCCTGAAGCAAAAGTCCTATGGCGCCGAGAGCTGTAAGCATAAAGAAGATAACGTTAAGAAGTGTGGTATAATTTATACCGCCGTAAATTGCCGCCTGTGTAGTGCTTTCAATAAGAGGTCTTGACAGGTTGTTGGTAATTTCCGTCATTTTGTCCGGATCATAACCGAAGCCGTTAACAATTGCCAAAACAATTACATTGAACAGAGCGTATGAAATTTTACCGACAAGGCTGCGGAATGAGAATACCGTACCCTCAAGACGCTTGCCTGTATGCATTTCTAAATCGTCAACAACATCGGAAAACATGGCAATGAGCAATACTGTCATAACACCTATGGGGAAGTTTGTGAAGAAACGCAGAATTGTATATGTAACAGCGCCGGCAACAGTGTTATAGGGAATAATCCAAATACCGATTACAAAGCAGAGTAAATCGGCAACAATACCGACGAAGGAAACACCGATCCAAAGTGTTTTCTTATCCATCTTCTTTAAAAGCCAGGGAACAAGTGCCATAGAAAGCATATAGGAAGCACCGCTGCCGATTTGAAGAAGCGGAATTAAAAGACCTTCGCTTGTAAGCTCAACATTGATGTGCAAGGTGTTTTGAAGCCAAGCGGACATCTGTTCAACGGGAAGAACACCGATGCAGTTCCATTTTGCGAAATACGGAAGAAACAAAGAAGCACCGAGGTTCGTAAGCGAAGAAACGAATGCGGCAATTACAAGACAAACAAACTTTTTATCCTTGAAAACAACCTTTAAGCCTTCAAAATAGCTTTCTTTTTTCGGTGGGATGTAAATTTTTTCTTTAAAGCCGAAAGCCGAGAAGAACATTGGGATACCTGCCAAAACGGCAAAGATTAAAGCTGAGAAGAAATAGCCTTCCTTCTGGTGTTCTCTGCCCCAAAGACCTGCAATTGTAAAAAACAGAATTGAGGGTAAAACCGAACCGAGTGAACCGAGAATGTTACTGAAAGAAACAGCCTTTACACGAACTTTGTCCTCAGGGAAAACAAGGGGAACAGAGCCTTGATAAGGGATGTCAAGTGCTGTATAAACGGTGTAGAATAAAAGATATGCAATAATAGCATATATGAAGTTACCTTTCTCTCCGAAATTAACCGGTGCAAAAAGCAGCGCAGTAACGATAACCACAGGACCGCTGAGCCAAAATACGAAAGGTCTGCATTTACCCCATTTAGTGTGAGTTTTATCAACAATCATACCCATCAGCGGGTCATTGATTGCGTCCCAAACCTTTGTTGCCGAAAGAACAATACCGGTCATAACCAGTGAAAGTCCCAATACATCGGTAAAGTATATATTCAGCGCTGTTCCGAGCAAGCTGTAAATTGTACTCATACCAAAAGGTAACAGTGAAAATGCTAAAATTTCTTTTGCTGTTTTGTCTTTTAATGAAATACTCATTTTTTTACCTCCAATATTTACCGTTTAATCAAAAGGATTTTCTGTCGGATAAGGGATTGCTTTTGGTTGATTATATGAGATATCAACTACTCCGAGGTACTTGAACACCTCAAAAAGAGCCTTGCCGTGATGACCGAAAGCTACTGCACCGTGATGCGGAAAACGCTTTTGAATAAGCACATGACGGTAAAACCGTTCCATTTCATCAATGGCAAACACGCCGATTGACCCGAAGCTTTCGCAGTCTGCATCAAGCACCTGTCCCTGTGCAATATATGCTTTAAGCTGAGTATCTGCCGTTGACTGCAAACGGTAAAATGTGATTTTGCCCGGCTTGATATTACCCTCAATGGTACCCCTTGTAATGTCAGGCTCCGGCAGGTCAGGCTCAAGGTCACGTTTCATTATCAGCTGATATCCCATGTGAGGATTGTTAAGAAGTTCACAGGAGGTATTTCCGCAATGAAAGCCCATAAATGTTTCGGAAATTCTTTTGTCACATATATTCTTTACGGACTTGTCATAAATTGACTGCGAAACGGTGTTGTTAATATCAAGAAGAGTTACTGCTGAGCCTGATACACAAACGCCTATGTACTCGCTGAGAGCGCCGTAAATATCCACCTCACAGGCGACAGGAATACCCATTGATGCAAGACGGCTGTTTACATAGCAGGGAACGAATTTAAACTCTGTTTGAAAAGCAGGCCAGCATTTATTGGCAAATGCAACAAACTGCCTTGTGCCCTTATGCTCTTGCGCCCAATCAAGCAGAGTGAGTTCATACTGAGCAAGACGCGGAAGAACGCCCCCGTACTTGTTACCTGAACCAAGCTCCTTGGCCATTTCTTCAACCTTAGCAGGAATTCTGGGGTCATTGTTGTGCCTGTTATAGGCAACCAATAAATCAAGCTCGGAATTTTCTTCTACGGCAACTCCCAAGTCATAAAGTGCCTTGACAGGTGCGTTACAGGCAAGGAAATCATCGGGTCTTGGACCAAAAGCAATAATTTTTAAATTCCTGATACCTAACACTGCCCTTGCAATAGGTACAAATTCATCAATTTTTTCAGCAAGCTGATGTGCTGTACCGACGGGATATTCCGGAATATATGCGGTTTTGTTACGCAATCCGAGATTGTATGAGCAGTTGAGCATTCCGCAGTAGGCGTCACCCCGTCCGTCAATTAAATCTCCGTCACCCTCTGCGGCGGCAACATACATAACAGGTCCGTCAAACCATTGAGAAATAAGGGTTTCAGGTGTTTCGGGACCGAAATTTCCCAAAAAAACAACAAGAGCATTCACACCGTTTTTCACAGTATCTTCAACTGCTTTTTGAGCATCAATTTCATTTTCCACAATAACAGGACATTCGTAAATGTCTTTACCATAAGCCTTTACAACTGCTTTTCTTCGTCTTTCCGATAAAGACATGGGAAAGCATGAACGTGAAACTGCAATAATACCTAACTTAACATTTGGAATATTAGTAATCAAAATAATCCTCCTTTACATTATTTCTTTAAAAAGATTTTTAACTGACGGATAAATTTTCTTAAAACGGTTGTATTTCTCATTGTACAAGCTAATAAGCTCTTCTTCGGGATAAACGGTGTCGGTGATTTCAACTAAGCTGTCAACCGCTGACTCAACACTGTCATATTCACCGCAGGCAACCATTGCAAGCATCGCTCCGCCGAAAGACGGACCTTGTTCGGTTTTAACAGTATCAAGCGGTATGCCCAGAATATTTGAAAAAATCTTTTTCCATAAGCTGCTTTTACTTCCGCCCCCGCAGATATTTGACCTTTTAATATCAATTCCGAGGTTTTTGGCAATTTCAAAGCTGTCACGCATGGCAAAAGCAACGCCCTCTAAAACCGCTTGTGACATATCGGCACGGGTTGAATCCATTGTCATACCTATGAACGTACCTCTGGCATCTGTGTCATTTATAGGACTGCGTTCACCCATAAGGTACGGAAGAAAATAAATGTGATTTTTACCTAGATTTTCAGGTAAAATCATTTTTTGCTCATCGGAAAAATCCTTGGTTTTTAATATATCTTCCATCCACCATTTGTTGCAGGAGGCCGCAGAAAGCATGCAACCCATAAGGTGATAGCCGCCGTCAGAATGAGCAAAGCTATGCAGCGAATTATTTTTATCAACACCAAAGCTGTTACTGCTGATGAAAATTGTGCCCGATGTTCCAACTGATATGTTGCACCTGCCGTTACCTACGGTGCCTGTACCTATAGCCGCGGCGGCATTGTCACCGGCACCTGCACATACGCTTACATTTGCAGAAAGTCCCAACATTCCTGCAATATCATTCCTGACAGTTGATACCTTCTCAAAGCTTTCATAAAGCCGCGGCAGTTGATTTTCAGTGATATGACATATTTCACACATTTCTTTTGACCAGCACTTGTGCTCAACATCAAGCAACAACATTCCCGAAGCATCAGAATAATCAGTTGAATGTACACCTGTAAGGCGGTAAACCATATAGTCCTTGGGCAGCATTATTTTTGATATTTTTTCAAAAAGTTCAGGCTCATTTTCTCTCATCCATAAAAGCTTCGGAGCAGTAAAGCCTGCAAAAGCAATGTTTGCGGTGTAGCCGCTGAGCTTGTCCTTACCGACAGTTTCGTTAAGATAATCAACTTGCTTTGCGGTTCTTGAATCATTCCACAAAATTGCAGGACGTATAATTTTATCATCTTTATCAAGAACAACAAGTCCGTGCATCTGTCCTGCAATGCCAATGCCTTTTATTATAGCTTTGTCAAAATTTGCAGTTAGTTTTTTTATACCTGAAATACAGGCATTCCACCAGTCATCCGGATTCTGTTCACTCCATCCGATATGCGGGAAGTAAATAGGGTATTCTTCTGTAACGGAATTTACTACTTTGCCTTTTTCATCAACCAAAAGCATTTTGCAGGCTGATGTTCCCAAATCAATACCTATGTAATACACATATTCACCTTCTTTAACTTTGTAATATTCTGCTTAAACAGGACATTTTTCTATAACTGCGGTTTCTTTACCGTTAATAAAGCAACCTACATCACAATTTATATTCTGTCCGTCCGACAAATGCAGTCCATAGCGTCCGGAGAGATAAAGGGTATCACCGCTTTCGTTTACGGAATAAAAATCACTGTCCTTCAAAGTAATGCTGATTTCCTTTTCTTCACCTGATTTAAGATGAAAACGCTCAATTTTTATCAAAGAGCGTATAGGGTTTACATAATCAGTCTTCGGGCAGGTCATATAAAGCTGAAGCGTTTCATAACAGTCAAATTTTCCGATATTTTTAATGATACATTTTATCTCTTTTCCGTCAATGCAACAGGAATTGAGCTTAAAATCAGTATATGTAAGTCCGTAACCGAAGGGGTACTGAACCTCTCCCGAATAATAACGGTAGGTTCTGTTTGCCATTGAATAGTCTTCAAAATCGGGTAAATCGTCAATACTGTTGTAAAAGGTAATCGGCAGCTTTCCCGACGGTGAAACACTGCCGAAAAGAATATTTGCAATGGCTTTTCCACCCATAGCACCGGGGTACCAGCACTGTAAAACTGCATCGGCGTGTTTTTTACATTCTCTCAAATCAATACACCCGCCCGAAAAATTCAAAACGGTGATTTTTTTATTAAGTGCAAAAAGCTTTTCAAGAAGTATTTGCTGAACCTCGGGAAGCATTAAAGACTGACGGTCTCCCTGTTCGCCCAACATACCTCCGCCTCCTTGAAGCAGTTCACCTGCCTGTTCACCCTCAAAGGAGCAGTCAAGTCCTGAGCAAAATAAAATCAAATCGGCATTTTTTGCCTTTTCAACGGCTTGATTTTGCAATGCATTATTATCCTTTATGTTATATGAATATCCCTGTACATATTCTGTATCGGTATTAAAGCTTTTTATGGCTTCGGCGACCTTGCAAAAGCGCTTTGGTGTACCGCAGTAATTTCCGAGATAAGCAAGGTCATTTTCAGCATTATATCCAACAATCAAAATTTTCTGCCCATTATTTTTCAGCGGTAAAATACCGTTATTTTCAAGAAGTACTATTCCCTGTTCGGCGGATTTTACCGATAGCTCCTCATGCTTTGCAATTGCATTTTCACCCGGAGAAATACTGTTATAGGGACAGTCCTTATCAAACATTCCAAGACTGCTTCTGACTGCTAAAAGCCTTGATACAGACTTTAAGAGAGTATCTTTTGATATATATTTTTTGATGTACGCGAAATACAGCAACCGATAGAATTTTCCGCATTCCAAATCACAGCCCGCATTTAATGCCATTGATGCACCCTTGAGAGGATTTCTCGCCAGCTTATGGTGATATACGATATCGGGCAGTGCACCGCAGTCGGACACAAAGTAGCCGTCAAAGCCCCAGCTATCTCTCAAAAGCTTTTTAATGAGAGTCTCCGAGGCACAGCACGCTTCGCCGTTTACGCAGTTATATGCACCCATTATTCCGCAAACCTTTGCGTCAATTACTGCTTTTTTAAACGCAGGCAGATATGTTTCAAACATATCCTTTTTTGTCACAACCGCATTAAAGCTGTGTCTGTCCTCTTCAGGTCCGCTGTGAACGGCAAAATGCTTTGCACAGGCGGCTGTTTTTATATATTCAGGATTATCACCCTGCAAACCTTTTATAAACGCACAGCCTAAAATACTTGTCAAATAAGGGTCTTCGCCGTAGGTTTCCTGCCCTCTGCCCCATCTTGGGTCACGGTAAATGTTAATATTAGGCGACCACATTGTAAGTCCCTTGTATATTCCGTAATCCTTATTTATTTGGCTTTCATTGAATTTTGCACGAGCCTCTGTTGAAATAATCCCGGCAACCTGAAACATTAAAGCTTCACTGAATGATGCCGCCATACATATTGCCTGAGGAAAAACCGTGGCGATTCCTGCCCTTGCAACTCCGTGCAAAGCTTCGTTCCACCATACGTAGGGCTTAATTTTCAAACGGTCAATTCCCTTTGAATAATGCATAAGCTGTGAAATGAGCTCATTTACAGAAAGCTTTTCTGCAAGTGATTTTCCTGTTTCAAAATGTCTTGCTCTGTTTTCCGCATTCATTATTTTTTCTCCTTGACAATCAGATTTCTTCATTATATAATGGAGAAAAGTGTCCGTGCTCGTGCACGGTAATGATTATAACATTAAAAATGTTAAAAATCAAGGGGGGGGGAAAATACCAATGCCAATCACATTGAAAGAAATTGCAAGGATTGTGGGAGTCAGCAGAGGAACGGTTGACCGCGCACTGAAAAACCGTCCCGGAATCAGCGAAGAGACAAAAAAGCGTATTCTTGAAATAGCACAGCAGTATGATTACAAGCCGAATATAATAGGAAAGGCCCTTGTATATTCAAAAAAGCCTATTCAAATCGCTGTTATTCTCAACAGCATCGGAAATCCTTTTTTTGACGATGTAAAGGACGGTATTTTTGCAGCACAGGAGGAATTTGAAAGCTACGGCTTTAAAATAAACCTTTTTGAATTTAAGGGCTATGATTCGGAAGACTTATTAAATATTCTTGAAAATTTACCCGAAGACACGTCACAGATAATTTTAACCCCTATCTGTGATAAAAAAGTAGAAGAAAAAATATGTGACCTGCAGAAAAAATCAATAGGTGTAATAATGCTTTCCAGCGCTCTTGAGGGAGTTAAAGACGCAGTATATGTAGGCTGTAATTACCTGAAAAGCGGCAAAATAGCAGGAAGAATAACAGGGCTTATTTCTTCGGGAAAGGCCAATTTATATATCATAACAGGCAGCTCCCAGCATAAGGGCCACGGACAGCGGGTTGAGGGTATAATAGATATTGTAAAAAAAGACTATCCCTCTATTGAAATTTTAGGCGTATCCGAAAGTAATGACGATGACGAAACAGCATACAGAGAAATGAAAAATGCACTTGAAAAACATCCTGAAATTGATTTTGTATACATTACAGCCGGCGGTGTAAACGGTACGCTCAAAGCAGTCAGGGAGCATGAACATAAAGTGCGTGTATGCACCTTTGATGATACGGAAATTACAAGCAGTGCCTTGTTAAGGGGAGAGGTGCAGGCAACAATATGTCAGCAGCCTTTTGAACAGGGATACTATTCAGTAAAATCAATTTTTGACAAAATAGTAATGAAAAAGGAAGTTCCGAACACTATTCACACTCAGCTTTCAATTAAAGTTGATGAAGCTCTTTAATCAGGGGGATTATATGAATTATTTTTCCGTTACCCGTTACGACGCAGCCGATACTCCGTCGGAAGAAACAGATATTGATATAAGCGAAATTGTTATTAAACAGTCCACACAGAATGTTGAATATTCGGGCGAAAAAACAACTGCGATTTTGTGCGTAGAGAAAAATCAAAACGAAAAGTCTGCTTTGAATTTAATTGTCGAGCAACAGGACTGGGATACAGATAACTATGTTTTCGCACCTGCGGCACTTTATAACGGCAATCGTTTTGAAAGCCTTTACAAGGAATATCCGCCTATGCTTACGGCAGATGAGGCGCAAAGCTATTGCGGTGAAACAGTAATATCCGATGTTCCGAGACTCAACAAGCATCGTGACGGAGCTGTTGGACTTAATGCGGGAGATTTGTCATTTCCCTGTGTGGGATACTATTCGGATAAGAATAAAACCGGATATTTGCTGTTTTTTGAGCAGAAAAATGAGCTTGGAAATTTCGGAATTACTGTCAAAGAAAACAAAGACAGCAAAACAGCAAGGTTTATTCTTTCTTCTCCGTGTATTCGCACTCCTTTTAAGTATGGAATGTGTACAACAAGTGAAAAATCAGATGATAAAGCAGCTTCTCTTAAAGCAGGAGATAAGGTAACATTTTCCTATACTCAGTACCGCTTTGAATGTGAAAGCGTAAATGAATTTTTAAACACTTTTTTTAAGCTTAGACAAAAACAGGGTCTTCCTGCAAGCCATCCCAACAGCTTGCCGTGGAATTGTGCCTTTAAATTGAAGAAAAGTATAACACCCGTAACTGGGTAGAAAAGTACGGATTTTATAAATCCTCAGAGGCAAGCGGCGGAATATGCAGTCAGTGGCAGACAGGCTGGGTGGGCGGAGCAATAAACACTCTGCCGGGATTTGTTCTGGGAAACAGTGAATCAAAAGAAAAGAGCCGCAAAACCCTTGATTTTGTTTTCAGTAAATTACAGCATAAAAGCGGATTTTTATTTGGCTTGTTCTATGACGGAAAGGTCTATGGTGACAATCAAATTCAGCCTGAAAATGCAAACATAATTTTAAGCCGAAAAAATGCCGACGCACTGTATTACCTTGCAAAACAGCTTTTGTTTTTTAAAAGAAATAATGAAAATATACCGGAGCTTTGGCATAAGGGCCTTCGCCGCCTTGCAGATGCCTTTGTCACCTATTATAAAAATAACGGCGAAATCAGTCAGTTTATTGATATTGAAGCAGGAAAGCCCTATGTTTACGGCTCTTCAGGTGCAGGCATTGTTTGTGCCGGACTTGCTTTGTGCTCGTCTTATTTCAATTGCGGCGATTATTTGGAAATTGCTCAAAGCATAGGCGAGGATTACTTCAAAAATTTTATTTCAAAAGGATTTTCAACAGGCGGACCCGGAGAGGCTTTGGCGTGTCCCGATAGTGAATCGGCTTTTGCTTTGCTTGAAAGCTTTGTAATTCTTTACCGTTTTACACAGAATAAAAAATGGCTTGAATATGCAGAAAATACAGCGTCGCTTTGTGCAAGCTGGTGCGTAGGCTATGATTACGCTTATGAGAGTGATACCCAGTTATTTGAGCGAGGCACTGCAACAACAGGTGCGGTTTGGGCAAATCTTCAAAATAAGCATGCCGCACCGGGAATCTGCACCTTGTCAGGTGAGGCATTGCTTCACCTTTACCGTGCTACGGGAAATAGAGCATATCTTGAACTGCTCAAGGACATATCACATAACATTACTCAATTTGTCAGCACTGCCGAAAACCCAATTTACGCAAGCTATGTATGGCACAATAAGCCTGCTCATTTGCAAAAGCTTGTCAACAGGTGGATTGCAAAAACCGTATTTACGCTTTTTAAAGGAAAAAATGCGAAAAAGCTGATAAATTCACCCCGTCAGAAAGTATTTAATGCAACAGGTCGTGTTAATGAGCGCGTAAACCTTTCCGACTGGGAGGGCAGAAATAATGTGGGTGAGATTCCGATAGGCTCCTGCTGGTGCGAGGTCTCCGTAATGCTTACATATCTTGAAATTCCTGCCGTTTACATTCAGCGGGATACAGGCTTCTGTTTTGCCCTTGACCATATTGAGTGCTCGGTAAAGGACAGGACTGACGGCACTCTGACGGTTGAGCTGTTTAATCCGACCCGCTATGATGCAAATTACCGGATATTCATTGACTCTGAAAAGGCTTGCAGAAACGCTGTGCCGCCCGATGAATTACTCAGCACGGAAAATGTTTTTCTGCTTGCAGGAGAAAGAAAACAAATTAAAATCGACAGGAGATAAATACAATGCTTGAAATGCGAGGAAGAGATTTTTACTTGAACGGAAAAAAGTTCAATATTTATTCCGGAACAATGCACTATTTTCGCATACCGTGTGAATACTGGGAAGACCGTCTGTTAAAGCTTAAAGCCGCAGGCTTGAATACGGTTGAAACTTATGTTGCCTGGAATGTACATGAGCCCGAGGAAGAAAAGTATGATTTTGAAGGTCAAAATGATGTTGTGCGCTTTATTGAAACCGCACAGAAAGCAGGACTTTACGTTATTCTCCGTCCGGGGCCTTATATTTGTGCAGAATGGGAATTCGGCGGTTTTCCTGCATGGCTTTTGAAATATGATGATATTCAGCTTCGCTGTTACAGCGAACCCTATATATCCTTTGTAAAAAGATATTTTGACGTTCTTATGCCCAAGCTTGCACCGCTTCAGATTACTCAGGGCGGTCCCGTTCTGATGATGCAGTTTGAAAATGAATACGGCAGCTACGGCAGAGATAAAAAATATTTGTCTTATCTTTGTGAGTTGATGCGTAATAACGGAATTGACGTTCCCTTGTTCACATCGGACGGCGAGGGTAAATATCACCTTTCGGGCGGAGCGCTTGACGGTGAATTTAAAACCGTAAATTTCGGTTCATATCCTGTTGACGGCTTTAAGGATATAACGGAATATCAGCCTGACAAACCGCTGATGTGCAGTGAAATGTGGTGCGGCTGGTTCGACCATTTTTACGAAAAGCACCATCACAGCTCAAATGCATATTCAAAAGTAACCTTAACTAAAATTATAAATCAGTTCTTTGAAATGAACGCAAATTTCAATTTTTATATGTTCCACGGCGGCACGAATTTCGGCTATATGGCAGGAGCTAACTATGCAAATGTTTATCAGCCCACAACTACAAGCTATGATTATGACGCTCCGCTGAACGAATACGGCGACTATACATATAAGTATGAGATAATTCGTGATGCCTTGTGTAAAAAGCAGGGAATCAATCCTCCTCTTCCGCCGCGACCTAAAACTCAGAAAATCGGCACCGTAAATTTGACCAAAGCCGCTTCGCTGGCAGGAAACATTAAAAATATCGGCACTCATCATTTTGACCATATTCCCCATTATATGGAGCATTACGGTCAAAACTACGGCTTGATTCTTTATCACACCGAAATAGAGGGTAATTATCCCGACACATCAATTTTTGCCGACGGAGTTCACGACATTGCTTATGTTTATGTAAATAAAAAGTTTGTCGGCAGATTTGACCGCAGTGTGCCGCTTACGAAAAAGCAGAAAAAATACGGCATAACGGCAAAGGAAAGCTTTAATTTCCCGATACCTGCTTTTAACGGTAAAATTGAAGTTGACATTCTTGTTGAGGGTATGGGACGCATCAATTTCAATAAGCAGATTCACGACAGAAAGGGTCTTAGGTGCGTCTGCATAGGAGAGCAGTATGTCTATGATTTTGATATTTACACCCTGCCCATAGAACAGCTTGATAAAATTGAATACGATAATAAGGCTCAGTACCCCGCTTATCTTAAAGGGCACTTTAAGGCAAGCTCGAAGAACGACTGCTTTGTGTGTATGGACGGCTTTACCAAAGGTTATGTTTTCGTAAACGGAATTAACCTTGGACGCTATTGGAATGTAGGACCGCAGAGGACGCTTTATCTCCCCGGTGTCCGGCTCAAAGAGGACAATGAAATTGTTGTTCTCGAGCTTGAGGGCTGTAAGAAAAAGTCTTTGTCCATAATAGATCATCCGTATTTCAAATAAATATTAACGGCAGATAAAACAGAGGTAGGATATGAAGAATTTAATTAAAAAAGCTAAAACTTTTGTACTTGATATAGGTACATATTGGAACAAGCCCAGAGAGGGAGAATATGTCTCCAACAAGGAATTTCTTAGATTTATTATCGGTGCCGGTATGTCAAACTCAGCATTATTCAATGCGGGTAACCTTTCGTTTACCGCAGGCTGTCTGTTTGTCGGTGCAATCTACGGATTAAAGATGATGGACTTCGTTATGCTCGGTTTCGTAGGAATGGTTCTTAACTATTTCTTTGCACCATTCACCATGATTATTACCGATAACCTTGGTAAGCCTCCGAAAAAAACACTTCGGTTGATTCATACGGCAAACGCCGTTTTCACGGCTGTGGGCATAGCTTGTTTCTTTGTACCGCAACATTATTTTGAGGCGTTTATGCCTGCATTACCGCAGGTAGTCGGTACAAAATTTTTGATGCACGTGTTCGGCACATATTGGAATATGTTTGTACTGCGTAAATTCTCTCCTAAGTACGGCAAATACCGCTGCTGGATTCTGGCAAACATGATACCGTATATTTTAAGCCTTTTCCTGCTCGTATGGTTCCCGTACAACCGGCTTGAGTATCATCAGAAGTTCTGGGTTATGAACCTTACATTTGCTGTTTGGACGCAGTTCAGTTCTTGTTTCGGTCAAGTTACCCCTGTACAGAATGTTATTTCTCCCAACACAAACGAGAGAACAAAGATTATGTCTATCGGCTCTTTCATTTACAGCTTATTCCCTTCGATTTTCGGAATTTTATTCCCTATTGTTGCAGCAACGATGGGCGGTATGACCGATATCCGTACATACCGTTATATAATCCCTGCAGTTATTCTCATCTGTGCACCTTTCACCTTGTTCCTTGTATTCGGAATAAAGGACAGAGTTATTCAGGAAGATGACCACAAGCCCGAAGTCGATATGAAAAAGGGCTTTAAAGAGGTCCTTCGCAATAAATATCTGTGGATTACAAACATTTCAGGCTGGCTTGCTGTTTTCTCCACAGGATCCATCAATATCGTCAATATGCTTATTATTTACTCCATGCGCCAGGAATGGGTATTGGGTATTATGGCAACAATTCTCGGCACGGCGTATACGCCCGGCATGCTTCTTTCGCCTATTCTTATCAAAAAATTCGGAAAAAAGCGCATTATGCTGTTCGGCAAATACGGCACCGTTCTTTGTTCATTTCTGTCCGTTGCCGGCGTTTATATGGGTAGTTTCTTAGTTATCATTATCGCCACCTATATTTCTACAATGCTCGCATCAATAATCGGTATTGCCGGCGGCGCTATCAATGCGGATATCTGGGATTATCAGCAGTATATCTCCGGTGAGCGTCTTGACGGATGCATGGGCATTTTCGGATACATTTCCTCTCCCATTGTCACCATTGCAGGTATGGTTATTCCATATCTTTACGGACTTGTAGGCTTTACCTCCGACTGGAACATTCTCTATGACCCCTCTTTGCGTGACAGCGTATTTTTCATTACCATCATTGCAGGTGCAGTTACGGGACTTCTTTCCACAGTTCCGTATCATTTCTACGATTTGACCGAACAGCGTCACGAAGAAATGATGGAAGAAATCCGTCAGCGAACGTTTAACGCTGAGCACAATGAAGCGGAAATTTCCGCAGAAATGTAAGAGGAGGCTTTAATATGAGTAAAACTTTTAAAAAGCTGACAGCACTTATTTTGGTACCGATTATCGTTCTTTTGTTTGCATCCTGCAACTCGCCGATTTCCAAAGATCCACAATACCGTGTGAACGAGAATACTGCCGCGCTGTACCGTTATAAGAGCGCAACAACTGAAAGAGAGTTTACAGTTGCAGATACATACGAGGATAAGCCCGTTACGGAGCTTATGGCGTTCTCTCTGGCAAATGCCGAATATTTAGAAGTACTCAATATCGGAAAAAATATTGAAGTTATAGATGTTTGGGCGCTTACAAATTGTCCTGTACTTAAAGCCATCAATGTCGATGGGGAAAACCCTTATTTTACAAGCGTTGACGGTGTACTTTACAATAAGGATATGACTGAAATTCTCGCATATCCCAACGGCAAAACACCCATTGAAACAGATGATTCGGGCGCAATGGTAGGCGGCGGTACTGTCGTTCTGCCCGACACCGTTAAAAGTATTCGTGAAAACGCTTTCTATCTTTGCTCCAATCTCTACTCAATCACATTTAATAATGGGTTGGAAACAATAGGCGACAAGGCATTTTTAAAATGCTCCAATCTGCAAAATGTAAAATTCCCGAGCACACTTAAAGAAATCGGAACGGACGCATTTTCATATTGTAATTCCTTAACTGCTTTAGAAATTCCCGCCTCTGTTCAAAAAATCAATGATTACGCTTTCTTCTCAACTGCTTCAAAAATCGAAAAAATCGTCATTCATCAGCAGAGTGAAAACGATTTAGAGTTGGGAAAAGACTGGATTCCCAGTAAAGAGAGCAGTATCCGTGACAAAGTGCCTGTGGAGTATGTTAAAGGATAAATGGTATGAAAAATTTTTCATTTACATTGGATTATAACGGCGAAACCCGTGCAGTCAATAAGCATTGGCAGTTTTGTGTGGGCAGCGGTCATGCTGCTTTGGCACACCGCACCGATTATATGGAACAGTTAAAGCTTGTGCACGATGAGCTTGGCATTGAAAGAGTGCGTTTTCACGGTGTTTTTGATGACGATATGAATGTCTGTCAGCGTCTCAGCGACCATCTGCCGATTGTAAGTAAAAATAAAACAAAGCTTTACAGCTTTTATCAGGTTGCAAAAATTTATGACAAGCTTTTGGAAATAGGTGTAAAGCCCTTTGTTGAAATAGGATTTATGCCGTCGGCTCTTGCCTCGGGCAAAAAAACAGTATTCCACTATAAAGGTAATGTCACTCTTCCGAAAAATATGGAGCAGTGGCAGGATTTTATACGGGAATTTGCACGGTTCCTTATAAACAGATACGGTGCCGATGAGGTTAGAAGCTGGTATTTTGAGGTTTGGAACGAGCCTGATTTGTCCTGCTTTTTCAAAGGCAGTATGCAGGATTATTACCGCCTTTATGCCGCAACCGTAAGAGCGCTTAAAAGCGTTGATTCAAGGCTGAAGGCAGGCGGACCTGCTACAACAAAAAGCAGTCACATTACGGAATTTTTGAATTTTTGCAAAAATGAAAATGTGCCCGTTGATTTTGTTACAACCCATCAGTATCCTACCGATGAGCTCGGACATTCTTTAAACCGTGAAAAGCTCAGGCAAATCAGCAAAATTAAAGCTTATGACACGTCGGAATCTATGCGTGCCCTGCTTCAACCGATATTTGATAATGTCAACGATTTCAGACCGGAGCTGAAAGGCTATCTCACAAGAGAAGCAAGCCGCGCCCGAAGCGAGGCCGGCAGTCTTCCGCTTTTTTATACCGAGTGGAGCATCAGTTCAAACTGCGTTGCCGCAATTCACGATACCACCCGTTCATCTTCGTTTTTGGTTAAAACCGTGCTTGATAATCAGGGCATTGTTGACGGGTCAAGCTACTGGACCTTTTCCGATATATTTGAGGAGCTGTTTTTCTTCCCCGACCCGTTTTGCGGAGGCTTTGGACTTTTAACTAATGACGGCATTAAAAAACCGACTTACTGGGCTTTTAAGCTTCTGGCGCAACTTCCGAATACCCGCTACTGTTTGCCTGTTACCGACGGAGATGTTGAGCTTGCGGCGTTTAAGGCTGAAAACGGTGATGTTTTCTTAATGCTTTATGCTCAATGCTTTGATGAAACAAACAGAGAATACAAAGTAAAGATTTCTGTTGATAATTCGCCGAGCTTTTCTTCCTCAGAGGCTTATCGCATTAACAGCAAAAGCGGAAACCCTGTAAAAATTTGGGAAAACATGGGTAAGCCTGCAATACTCTCAAAAGAAGATCTTGAAAATATTAAAAAATCTTCTGAAATGCTTTGTGAGCCCGTTGATTTATCATTTAATGATAATGGCTGTTATGCTGATTTCACCATAGAGGAAAACGAAGTTATGTTAATAAAACTTGAATGTAAAAAATAGATTAAATTTTACAAATAACACAGCCTGCGTACTGATTGTGCAAGCTGTGCTGAAACGGTTATACTTTTGTGATACTTATGCGCTCATTCTTTTCAAGGTTCAGTTCAATAATCTCCTGACTGTATATTTTTCTTTTATCAGTTGACAAAATACATTTTTCATAAGGATTTTTAATGATTGCCTTTGAACCTTTTTCACTGAAAATTTCAATGTCTGTTATGTTTCCCCTGTCGATTTTCGCAGATACCAAAAATCCGCCGTCAGCACGCAGATTTTTAAAGCTGCATGAGAGGGTGCTGTCCCAGTTAGGAAATATTTTTATTACACCGTCATAGCTTTGAAGTGCCATTTCGTTAAGGGTAGAGGCAGTAAGACTGCAATTTTCAAGGCAGCCTCCGCCGTGGAGCATTAACAGGTTAGGCTGTTGGAATTTATCGTAATTCTCTTTCAGCTTTTTGATAATAAGATGCGGGTCAATTCCAAGCCTTACGGCACAGGGAAAAATCGAATTTGTGGCATTGTCATCAAGCCATCTGTCATTTACGGAAAATGTATTTCGTGCAATTTTCAGCATATCGGCGTCATTGTTCAGCTGTCCCTGACCAACGGGGTAAATATGCTGTAAGCAGAGAAAATTGCCGCTATTCCAAGCCAATCCTTTTTCAGTGTAACGAAAAACTTTTTTAAATTTCTTGTAAAATGTGGGATAACTGCTTATATGAGTAAGAATGTGTTTCCATTTTTCACGGCAGTCTGCGTCCGTATCCAGTGCTTCGGATATATCAAGCAGTGTTTTAAACACCATACGCACAAGTCCCAAGGAAAGCAGACTGTTTTGTGCGTGTATATGCTTTCTGTAAGTAAAGGGATTAAAGTTATTTATGTAGTAAGGAACCTCGTGTATAGCGTCATCATAGATGACATATCTTCCATTTTCAAAAACAAGGTAACTTTCCCAAAATTCGCCCACAGCTTTAAGGAAGGGGTAAATATGCTCCTTTGCACAGACAGTATCTCTTGTGCTGTTCCAGCGCATCACCATTATCACGGCGGCGTAGGAGGCATTGCTTTTCTGACCTAAATACATTTTTTCATATTCTTCGGGCTTATCCCTTAATTCAGAAAACAGGCCCTTTGGTAACAAGCCCACGGGATAGTATATTCCGTTACAGTTAAGATGTTTTTTTGCATATTCTCTGCCTCTTGGAACAAAGTCCTCCAACGGAGCAAAATAACAGTCGCTCAGCTCGGGGTGATTTGAGGAAAACACTGCGTAAAAGGGCGCTTCGTAATTATAATTCAAGTGATAGTCGCCATGCCATTTTTCCGTTTCGGTTGTGATGAAATTACCGTAAATACCGGGAGGGAAATTGATATTTCTTGAGCAGATTGCAAGATGATACTGACAGGCATACCAGTTAAGCTCAAGCTGTTTATCACTTACATTAAATTCCGATTTTGCATAAAAGTCTCTCCACCAGCGGTAATGCTCGTCTTTTTCCCGCTGATACATTTCTTCATCAAATTCAGCAAGATGTGTCAATACATTCTCTTCAAAAGTAACGCTGTCAAAATTTGTAGCAGCACAAAGCACATATCTGTTTTGGGTAAATTCACGAATACCGGCACTTACCTTGCAGTCAAAAACAAGCTCATCGTTTTGAAAAACACGGGTAATTGTATGTATGCCGTTATTGTCCCTGTTTCTTAATTCATCGGCATTACAGTTGAACATTTTAAAGCAGGGCTTTGAAATAAGCTTTTCATCGCTTACCTTTGCTTCAAAAAATATATCGTTTTTTACCGCGCAAACTATAATTTTAATTTCAACATAGTCCTTTTCATCAGCAAATCGGCAGAAAAGCTCTCCCTCGTCCATACGCTGTTCGGCATAATAGTTGTTATAGAGATTTTCGGGTATATCAAAATCCACATATCCAAGAGGCTTTATTCCACCGTCGGAGTCGGGACGCTCATTAGCTTTCCAAAGGTCGCATTTTGCTATAAATACCCTTAATCCTCTATCACTGTTTCCGAGAATAACGGATAAATCTCCGTTACCTGACAAAGCTCCGTCTGGGATTGATTCTTTTCCGGAGCGCTCAGGCTTGGTTGTTATAACTACTGTGTGTTTCATAACAGCTTTCTCCTTATTGGCATTTTTTACATTATAACATATTTTTTATAAATTAAAGCACAATTTTTTATTTTGTCAACAACAGATTTAACTCAGTCTGTTAATTATAAAAATATTATTTTAATATAAACCGGAGGTTTGTTTATGAAAAATTGGGTTGTTTACAAAGAAAACACACCTGCTGAAATAATTTGTTCACCGGGTAAAATAGTTTTGCAAAACGGACTTGTCCGCCGTGAAATTGAAACAGACGGCTGCAAAACAGCTTCTTTTTATAATTGTCAGAAGAACATTGAACTGATAGCTGCACCGACAGGTGATTTTGAGCTTTCTTTAAACAGAAAGACTTATAATTCCGATGCCTTTGATTTTTCCGAATACATGCCTGTTCCCTGTGAAGAAAGGGTACCGTTTAAAAAATCGCCTACCATGACATATAAAGGTCCCTATCCTCCGTCGGGAAAGGCGGTTGAGCTTTGCTATAACGGAAAAGACTTACCTTTAGCAGTAACTGTAAGATATGAAATTTACGACGGTATGCCGGTAATTATGAAACGTATTACCGTTAAAAATAACGGTGAAAGCGAAATTACCGTTGACAATATTACGGCAGATGTAATGCGCATTACACAAAACAGAGATACTCTTTTTGTAGACAGTGACTATAATTCAACAACACAGTTTTTGGGTCTTGATATTTCAAAGTATGCAAAAAACTATGCCCGTTTCCGTTATGATTACCTTGAGGTTGCACCTGCTTACCGTATGAATGTTAAGCTTTCACAGGGCGGTGAGCTTTCATCAATCTGTGCCTTTGAGCTTCTTTTTTCTACCGATTATTACGAACACCGACTTATTGAGGTCAAAGAGATGTATCGCCGTATTGCACCTTGGTGCACCGATAATGTGCTGTTTTTCCACCTTATTTCCAACAGCAGCAAAACTATACGCAAGGCTGTTGACCAGTGCAAAGAAATCGGACTTGAAATGATTATTCAGTCCTTTGGCTCAGGCGTAAATATGGAAAGCGGTAATGAACGGTATCTCAACCGCATGAAAAAAGCATACGATTACGGTCACTCAAAAGGTCTGCGTATGGGAGCTTATACCTTGGCTTATGTTAAAAACTACCGACCTGTAAAGGGTGACGAGGCGCTGAACCACGACGGCAGCCATATTTGCCGTTGCCTCGCCTGCGACTGGGCTGAGCAGTATATGAAAGATGTAATCCGCTTTATTGATAAAACCGGTGCCGACGCTGTTGAAATTGACGGGCCTTACGGTATGCTTATGTGTTCAGGCGGTAAAACCCATCATCACGATGATTTTACCGACTCTCAGTACAAGCAGTGGAAACGCTCGGTAGCAGATTGGTATCATCAGCTGAAACAGCGCGGAATTTACATAAACGCTCCCGACTGGCATTTCCTTAACGGCATCAACAGATGCGGTGTGGGATATGAGGAAATTGCTTTTTCCGAAAAGCGCGCAGAACAGCTTATTACTTCCCGTATTTATTATTATAAGGGCACCTTTGACAAAAATCCGTCACAGGGCTGGGGCTTTATGCCGCTTAATGTTTATCACGGCGGCGGAAAGGATGCTCAATTCTTTCCGACTGATAAAAACGCCTTTGAATTTGATTGGGCACTTGCACAGCTTACTGCCGCAGGTGTCTGGCCCACTATCAGAGGCAGAAAGGTTTACGATTGTGAAACAGGTAAGGAAATTTTCAAAAAGTGGGTTAGTATATTCAAAAAGTACAGAGAAGTATTAAACGGCATTACCGTTCACTTTATGCCGCCTCGCATCGATACCGAAAAGCCTGACAGAACTACCTGTATCGACGCTATCATGAATCAGCTCCCCTACGGTAAAAACAGAGGCTTTGTAATGTTCTTTAATCAGACCGACAGCGAGCGTACCGAACAAATTACTCTGCCCGTTTATTACACAGGCCTGACAGAGCTTTCCGAGCCGCCTGCACCTTTTGAAAACACTAAAAACAGCGATGTGTCATACCCCCTTTACGGCGAGGAGATTGCGCCCCTTGTAATCAAGGCACGCGACGGCTCTAAGAGGACTTATATAACAGATGAAAAGGTTGTTGACAAGCCCATTCCGCCTTTGCCCGCAGCAGAGCTTACAGACCGTGAAGTCTGCGTTTCGAGGGAAGATAAATCGCCTGAAAATTACCGTATTGATACAAACGGAAATATTAAAATAAAAGTAACACTGCCGCCGATGTCTTATCAGTGGTATGTTTTGAGAGAGCCTGAGAAAGGAAGTAAAGAACAATGAAAGAAACAGTTAAAGTCGGAGTTATCGGCTTAGGTCAGCGCGGTATGCAGCTTATTGAGCCGATGCTGAAAATGAAAGATGTGAAACTTATCGCCCTTTGCGATACATACGAAGACAGAGTAGAAAATGCCGCAAAAACAGTTGTTGAAGCCGGTTTTGACGAGCCTTTCAAAACAGTAAATTATCAGGATGTACTTAACCTTGATAATATTGATGCCGTTGTTATTGCAACATCATGGGAACGTCATATTGAAATTGCCGTTGAGGCTATGAAAAAGGGCATTTTCACTGCAATGGAGGTTGGCGGAACCTATAATCTTCAAGAGTGCTTTGACTTGGTTCAGGCTTATGAAGAAACAAACACTCCTTTCTTCTTCCTTGAAAACTGCTGTTACGGTCAAAGAGAGCTGATGTGTTTTAACATGGCACGTCAGGGCGTATTCGGTGAAATAGTTCACTGTGACGGCGCATACAAGCACGATTTAAGAAACGAGGTATCCTACGGCAAGGAAAACCGTCACTACCGCTTATCTCATTACAAGCAGCACAATTGCGAAAATTATCCGACACACGATTTGGGCCCCATCGCAAAAATTCTCGGCATAAACCGCGGTAACCGTATGCTCCGTCTTGTTTCCGTTGCAAGTAAGTCATGCGGTCTTCATGAATATATCAAAGAGCATAAGGCTGACGATGAGGAGCTTATGAACACACAGTTTAAGCAGGGTGATATTGTTACAACTGTTATAACTTGTGAAAACGGCGAAACAATTACTCTTACACTTGACACAACGCTCCCCCGTATATACAGCCGTAATTTTACAGTTCACGGCACAAAGGGTATGTATCAGGAGGACGGAGATTATGTATTCCTTGAAAAAGATTTAACCTGCGATATTGCCGAAATAGATACTGACCCGCAGAAGATTTGGAAAAACGCCGACAAATATGCCGAAAAATACGATAATGATTTATGGCTTCACAAGTCAAAGGGTATGCTTGAAAGCGGTCACGGCGGAATGGATTACCTTGTTTTACGCGCAATGGTAAATGCCGCTAAGGGCGAAACACTGCCGTCAATTGACGTTTATGATGCGGCGGCGTGGATGTGCATTACCGCCTTGTCGGAAAAATCAATTGAAAACGGCAATATCCCCGTTGAAATTCCCGATTTCACAAAGGGAAAATATAAAAACAGAACTGACAAGTCAACGGGTAAATATGCCCTTGATTAAGGAGTAGCTTATGAAATATTTTAAAAAATTCCTTTGTGTAATGCTTGTGGTGCTGATGACAGGCACAATGATCTCCTGCGGCTCAAAAAATACATTTGAAAAAATGCAGATAGAGCCTGTTAATCTCAGTCAGGTAAGTCAGCGTGAAAGAGAAAAAAGACAGGGCGATATTTTCGTTTCACCGTCAGGAAATGATGAAAATGACGGCACAAGCAAAAATCCCGTTAAAACAGTCCAAAAGGCATTGGAGCTTTCCCAAAAACTTAACAAAGATGAAAAGGTAATATCCTTTGCAAAGGGCGAATATTCTGTTTCTTCCGTCACGCTTACAGATAAACATAGCGAAACTGTATTTTATGCACAAGACGAGGTTGTTTTCAACGGCGGTGTTACGTTAATTCCCTCGGATTTCACTGATTATAATGATAATATTAAAATGCTTGACCTTAAAAAGTACGGTGTAACCCGAGAGCAAATAGGTCAGGTAAGGGCTTTCGGCGCATATAATACTGCCCAAAAATATGACGAGGCGGGCAGTCTTTACTGTGAGCTGTTCTGCGACGGCAAAAGAATGACCTTGTCCCGTTATCCTAATCAGGGAGAAGAAAATTTAAAAACAGGCAAGATAATTGACAACGGCGATTCAAAAGAAATTTACACTAACAGCGGTACACAGCAAAATCCCGATTGGGAGAATATGAAAAATCCTCGCGGCGGTACATTCGGTGCTGATAAAACACTTACAGAACGAATGAACGGTTGGAAAAACAGTGATAACATCTGGCTGTTCGGTTATTTTCAGTATGACTGGGCGGACTCAACAACACCCCTTGCCGCCTTTGATGAAAACAGCATTACAACAAAATACGCAAGCGTTTACGGCTTTAAAGAGAATATGCCCTATTATTTCTTCAATGTTTTTGAAGAGCTTGACGCTGTGGGCGAATGGTATATAGACAGGGAAAATCTCATTCTCTATTTCATTGCGCCTGAAGATTTTGAAAACAAATCACTTGAGCTTTCCCTTGAATTAAATGATTTGATTACCCTGGACAACGCACAAAATATCACCTTTGACGGAATTACCTTCTGCGGTACAAGAGCCGGTGCAATAAAAGGAACAGGCGACAGCATCACCGTTAAAAACTGCACTGTTAAAAATGTGGGTGAAACTGCCATTGACCTTAAAGGCGAAAATATTCTTATTGAAAACAATACCGTTACCGCTACAGGCAAGGCGGGTGTCGTTCTTACCGGCGGTGACAGAGAAACGCTTAAATCCTCGGAAAATATTGTTACAAATAATCTCATTTATGATTGGTCACAGGTTTATCAGACATATCAGGCGGCAGTTGCACTCCACGGTGTAGGCGGTGTTTGCAGCCACAACGAGATTTACAACTCACCTCACGAGGCAATTACATATTCGGGCAATAACCATATTATCGAGTATAATGTCATTCACGATGTTGTGCTTAAATCTTCGGACGCAGGGGCAATTTATTCAGGACGAAGCTGGAATCAGTACGGTACTGTTATCAGGTACAACTGTATCTACAATATCGGTTCCGAAGGCTTTGAGCCAAACGGAATTTATTTTGACGACGCCCTGTCCGGTCAGGAAGCTTACGGAAATTTGCTTGTAAACATACCCGGCTGCGGTTTCCTGCTCGGCGGAGGACGGGACTTGAAAATAACAAACAATGCTGTTATCAATTCAGGTACACCTATTGCCTATGACGACCGTGCAATTGCAGGTATTGATGACGGCGGCTGGTTTGCCCATGCAAAAACTCCCGGTAAGGGACTTTGGGCAACGCTTAAAGAATTTGATATAAATTCAAATCCATGGAAAGAAGCTTATCCTCAACTTTCACAATTAAGCGATGATTTCAGCAATACCGATAATCCTGCTTTTGCGGCAAATCCTGCAAACAGTGTTGTTGAAAATAATGTGATTGTCAACAATAAAAAGAACATCGGCAGTATTGCAAAAAGAGTTAAAAAATACAGTTTAGTTCAAAACAATATGCTTTACACTTTTGAAGACAATCCGTTTACCGACAACGATTACAGTAAAAATATTTCAGCAGACGGCTTCAATGCTCTGCCGACAGGCAAAATGGGTAGAATTTATTTATAATCAGCAGATTTTATATAGTCGGAAAGGCTGTTTAATATGGAAATAGGAAAATTCAACGAATTATATAATCATTCTTACAGTGAAGAACGCCGATATGTTTCTCCTAAGGAGCCGGAGGTCTTGGAGTCTCTGGAACGCTTTAAGGACAGAAAGTTCGGTATAATGTTTCACTGGGGAGCGTATTCACAGTGGGGAATTGTAGAATCCTGGGCACTGCCCGATGCCGACCATGATTGGGCGTGGGGCGATGTTGACAAGGATTTGACAGGCGAGCAGTTTAAGCAGGAGTATTGGGACTTAATAAAAACATTTAATCCCGTGCGTTTTCGTCCCGAACAGTGGGCAAAAACGGCAAAGGACGCAGGCTTTAAGTATGTGCTGTTTACCACAAAGCATCACGACGGCTTTTGTATGTGGGACACAAAGTATTCCGATTATAAAATCACCTCACCCGAATGTCCTTTCAGCAAAAATCCCCGTGCCGATATATGCAAGCATCTTTTTGACGCTTTCCGTGACGAAGGGCTGAAAGTGCACGCATATTTTTCAAAACCCGATTGGCACTGCGAATACTACTGGGCAAAGGGCTTTTCCAAAAATGAATACATGACAAGAAATCCCAGTTATAAAACTCTTCTTCACCCTAAGCTGTGGAATAAGTTTTGTGAATATACAAAAAACCAAATGCTTGAACTTGTGAATAATTACGGGCGAATTGAGTGCCTTTGGCTTGACGGCGGTCAGGTTAATCCTATGAATATGCAGAATATTCATTTGAGCGAAATCATGAAAAAGGCAAGAAAAATTCAGCCGTGGCTTATGGTGGCTGACAGAACCGTGGGCGGCAAAAATGAAAATTTCATCACCCCTGAGCAGACGGTTCCCGACCGCCCCATAAGAGTCCCTTGGGAAAGCTGTGTTACTCTCGGTACAAGCTTTTCCTTTAAGTATGACGACGACTACAAGGACGCCAAAACCGTTATTCATCTGCTTTGCGATATTGTGGCAAAAGGCGGAAACCTTGCTTTGAATATAGGTCCCCGTCCCGACGGCAGACTTCCTCATAAGGTTTATCCTATTTTGGAGGATATCGGTAAATGGCTGAAGAAAAACGGCTATGCAATTTACGAAACCCGACCGGCAGAGCCTTACAGAAAAGACAGCTTTGCCTATACCGGAAAAAACGATGAGGTATATGCAATTTATCTGCCCGATGATAAAGATAACACTTTGCCTGATAAATTGACTGTTTATTCTGATAAAAAGGTTAATCGAGTAACCTTTAATTCAAAAGATGTTGATTTTACCCAAAACGGAGAATGGGTCAGTGTGACTGTTGCGGATAATTATGAAAAAGAGCCTGCGTATGTATTTACAATGTACGGATGATTGATTTTATCTTAGCTTATTGCTAAGTATGTCTTTTAAAGCCTTTACAACTGATTTAACCTTAATATATCAAAACAGAGCATAGATTGCTCCTCAAATTGTTTTTCCGCAACTACAATTTTGGAGCTTTCTATGCTCTTTTTCATTTTTCTCATATAAGCAAAAAAGTCAGCTTCATACCTTATCACAAGCACAAAGCTGACCGTTATCATATTAAAAAGCGTTTTGTCTTAAGCGGTGTAAAGTTATCCTCTAAACAACCCTACCCCGTGATATTCCCGCCGATGTAATCGACTTACTTTTTTCGAGAAAAAAGTAAGCAAAAAAGCTTTTGCATGTCTGCCGTTATAGTAAAGTGTGTAAATTCGTTTAACATAACACTTATTTTCAGCGGTGTAAAGTTGTCCGTAAAATAACTCTAACCCGTGACAATCGAGCCGAGGTACTCGGCAGCGGTGTAAAGTTATCCTCTAAATAACCCTATCACGTGATATTCCCGCCGATGTAATCGACTTACTTTTTTCGAGAAAAAAGTAAGCAAAAAAGCTTTTGCATGTCTGCCGTTACCCGTAACTTATTTTCAGCGGTGTAAAGCCATCAATCAAATAACTTTATCCCGTGATATTCAAGTAGAGGTACTCAACGATTTTTTCTGCATCGGCATATCCTTTATTATAAAGTCTGTTGAGTGCATCGGGGTCTTTTGTCAAAGTATTGATACCGCAGGTATCATCAGGCGCAACAATCAGCACCCTGCCCTCCTTTTCAAGCTTCTTTGCCTTTTCAAGGGCCTTGTTATACTGCTCACCTCTACCGCTGAGCTTTTCAGCTATCAACGGATACTTTTTGCGAATTAAGTCGGCGCCTATTCTCTCATTTTTTGACGATATTTGAAAATCACGGGGTCTTGTAAGTATAACCACAACCTTTTCACAGCCCATTTCAAAGGCTTTTTCAAAAGGTATGTTATCACCTAAGGCTCCGTCAAAGTAAGGCACTGAGAAAACCTCGTACGGATGACAGGCAAGGGGTATGGCGCAAGAGGCTTTCAGCACACTGTAATCGTCTTTAAGCAGGTCCTTTTTATTAAAGTACACAGTTTCGCCGGTCTCGGCATTAACTGCAACGGCAACAAACTCGGTTTTGCTTTTTAATATGCTCTCGTAATCCAAAGGGTTTTCACCGTCGGAATTTGAAAGTGTGCCGTAAATGTAGTCCAAATCCAAGTAAGACTTTTTAAAAAGCAAATTGCTAAAGCTCATATACTCTTTTCTCAAGGAATATTCCATATAAAACATAAAATTGCGTTTTTTCTGTCCGGCAATGTAAGAAATAACATTTGCACTGCCTGCCGAAACGCCTATGCCGACATCAAAGACTATGTTTTTATCCAAGCAAAAGTCAAAAACGCCTGCACCGTAAATACCGCGCAGACCGCCGCCCACATCGATAATTCCTGTTTTCATTGCAATCTCCTAAACTTTCCTTTATTTTACAAGAGGCTTCACACAGCACTCATAAAATCAAAAGGACACTTTTCTTTTAAGCTATTATATTCTAAGCACAGAAAAAAATCAATTATACATCAATAAATAAAATTCAATAAAATATTTTGCCTTAGGGCGAAATGTCAAGTAAAGACCTGACTTAGTCAGAGGCTTATTATTCGCTATGCTCATATCCTCAAGATATTTCGCTTGCCGTAAGGCGAATTCCACCAAAAAAGCACTTGCCCAAACAAGTGCTTTTTCATAACCCGTAAATCGGGAAAATTTATTTTGACAGCATAACCCTATCGCTTGTCATTCGGCTTCCGCTGGACGCCTCAAACATTTGAAGAAGCTGTTCTATGGTAAGCTTTTTCTTTTCTTCACCCTTAACATCAACCACTATGCGTCCCTCATGCATCATAATAAGGCGGTTGCCTATACGAATGGCGTCTGCCATATTGTGGGTAATCATAATGGTCATAAGCTTGTCTTTTTCAACAATCTCCTCGGTGATGTCAAGAACCTTTTTTGCGGTTTTGGGGTCAAGTGCCGCCGTATGCTCATCAAGAAGCAAAAGCTTAGGCTTCTTAAGTGTTGCCATAAGTAGGGTCAGTGCCTGACGCTGACCGCCTGAAAGAAGTCCCACCTTAGCAGTAAGTCTGTCCTCAAGTCCAAGGCCGAGAATTTTCAAAAGCTCCTTATATTCTTTCTTTTCTTTGTTGGTAATTCCTGCACGAAGTCCCCTGCGCGCGCCTCTGCGTGCGGCAAGCGCAAGGTTTTCTTCAATTTGCATATCTGCCGCCGTGCCGGTCATAGGGTCCTGAAAAACGCGTCCGAGGTATTTGGCACGCTTGTGTTCTGCCATTTTAGTGACGTCTATACCGTCAACGATAATGCTTCCGCAGTCCACAGGATATACACCTGCAATCATATTGAGCATTGTTGATTTGCCTGCACCGTTACCGCCGATAACTGTTACAAAGTCACCGTCGTCAAGGTGAAGATTGATGCCGCAAAGGGCCTTTTTCTCGTTAACCGTTCCGGGGTTAAATGTTTTTTCTACATCTATTATATCAAGCATTTTTCCTGTCCCCCTTCATTTTTTTCATGTGCTTTTGCGCGTACTGTCTTTTCCAGTAAGGGACAGCAAGAAATACAGCAACAATAACTGCCGAGAGAAGCTTAAGAAGATTTGCGTCAAAGCCGAGAGTGATAACCGTCTGAATAACGATGTAGTAAATAATTGAGCCAAGGGCAACCGACAGCAGACGGAGCCAGAAGCTCTTGAATATCTTGCCGAATAATGCTTCACCGATGATTACGGCGGCAAGACCGATAACGATGGAGCCTTGTCCCATTTTAACATCTGCAAAGCCTTGATACTGAGCAAGGAAAGCTCCCGAAAATGCAACAAGACCGTTTGACAGCATAATGCCCAGAACCTTGCCGAAGTTGGTGTTGATGCCTTGTGCTCGGCTCATATTCGGGTTGATACCCGTAGCCCTGACAGAACAGCCCATTTCAGTGCCGAAGAACCAATACAAAACAGCAATCAAAATAATCAGCACAATACCTACGGTAATAATCGGATTGTGAAAAGCAAAGTCTTTAACCCAACGGAGTGAAACTAACAAGTCCGTTTGATTTACATTGATGGATTGGTTGGACTTACCCAAAATTTTCAGGTTTACGGAATAAAGTGAAAGCTGAGTTAAAATTCCCGCCAAAATGGGAGGAATACCCATAAGCGTGTTCAAAAGACCGGTAGCCATACCGGCTAAAAGTCCTGCGGCAAAAGCCGCTAACATAGACAGCCAAAGATTGCAGCCGTTTAAAATAAGTACTACCGCTACCGCGCCGCCCGTTGCAAAGGAGCCGTCAACAGTAAGGTCGGCAACATCAAGTATACGGTATGTGATATAAACACCGATTGCCATAATGCCCCAGATAAGACCTTGAGATATTGAACCCGGGAGAGCGTTAATCAGTTGTGCGAAAATTTCCATTTTAATTCACCTGTATTTTAAAATAGTCAAAAAGCCGGAGAGAATTGATTTCACTCCGGCCAAGTGCGTAATTATTATATTTTATTCTTCAATTGCTACGTAGCCGTCAGGAACTGTGATTCCTAAAGAATCGCAAATGGCTTTGTTGTACTTGGGAGTTTGAGTTTCTGCATATCCGATAGCCATTGTGGAAATATCAGCCTCACCCTTGAGAACCTTAACAGCCATTTTACCGGTTGTATAGCCGAGATCGTAGTAGCTGATTGAAAGTGTTGCAACACCGCAGCCCTTACAAATGCCTTCTTCACCTGCCATTACAGGAATCTTCTTGCTTGCACAGATGTTGTCAATAATACCGGTGTTTTCGGCAACGGTGTTATCGGTGGGAACATAAATAACATCGCTGTTATCAGCCGCTGTTGTGCAAATTTGAGCAAGGTCGTTTGAATCTGTGAAAGGATAGAGTGTAGCGGTAAGACCGCTCTTTTCAAGCTCAGCCTTAACTACGTCAACCTGATACTGGCTGTTTGCTTCCTTTGAGCAATAAACCAAACCGACATTTTTAGCCTCGGGGAACCATTCGCCGATCATTGCTGCCTGCTTGTCAAGAGGAGCAAGGTCAGATGTACCTGAAATGTTGCCGCCAACCGTACCGCTGAAGTTTTCAAGCTCAAGTGCAACACCGTACTCGGTTACTGATGTGCCGAGAATGGGGATTTCAGCAGTTGCAGCAGCTGCTGCCTGAAGTGCAGGAGTTGCATTTGCCATAATTAAGTCAACCTTGTTTGAAACAAATTGATTGACAATTGTTGAGCAGGTGTTAGCATCGTTTTGTGCGTTTTGATAATCAAAGCTTACAGCGTCTGCGCCAAGCTCGTCAATAATAGCCTGCTTGAAGCCTTCGGTTGCTGCATCAAGTGCGGGATGCTCTACAAGCTGAACAATACCGATTTCAAATTTTTCTGCTGTTACGTTGCCGTCGGTATTTTTGTCTGAGCAGGATGTAAGTGCCAGACAACAACCAATGCAAAGTACAAGGGTTAATAAGATTGCGAGTGTCTTTTTCATAAAAAAATCTCCTTTAATTGAAATGATGATTTTCATAGTGTCTTTACCTACAAAAACCTACGGAACGTCCTATGAATTTTCCTTGCGCTTATTATACAACACTAACAGCCATTAGTGAAGCGAATGTTTTTGATAATAGTCATCGAAAAAATTGATGACTAACGCTGTTTTAGATTATTAAAGGCTTTTTCAAAAGAAAGTATATCAAGGTCTTGTTTTTTCACAAAATTATTATATAATATTTTCAGCATCGGTTAATCCGATGATTTTAGCAACAATCATCTGTTTTTTCGATTTATCGGAGGGCACAATGGAACTTAGAAATCTTATTACATTTATACACGTCACAGAGCTTGGCAGCTTCACAAAAGCGGCAGAACTGCTGGGCTATTCGCAGTCTACAATTTCATTTCAAATAAAGCAGCTTGAAGACGAGCTTAACTGCCTGTTGTTCGAAAGAATAAACAATACCGTTACGCTTACGGAAAAAGGTCAGGAGCTTCTTTCTTATGCCCATCAAGTTCATTCTTTGACCGAAAATTTCAAGGAAAGCTTTACAAACGAGGAAGCCTGCAAGGGAGAAATTCGCCTTGTTATGCCCGATTCGGTCTGCGAGGAAATGATTTACTCTAACTATATTGATTTTCACAAAAAGTATCCTGACATATCCATTAAGTTTACCACGGCAGATACAGCCGTAATGTTCGATATGCTCGACCGCAACGAAGCCGATGCCATCATAACTCTTGACAGTCATACTTACCGCAAGGACTATGTAATTGCAAAAGAAGAGCTTCTTTCTATGCACTTTGTCACAAGCTCCAAGTCAAAATATGCAAATGTAAAAAACCTCAAAATAACGGACATTATAAACGAGCCCTTTATTATGACCGAACACGGTCAAGGTTATCGCCGTGTTTTTGACAATGAGCTTGCCAAAAGGTCTTTGGAAATTACCCCTATTCTTGAAATCGGAAGAACCGATATTATCACTTACATTCTCACAAAAAGCGATATGATATCCTATCTTCCGGACTTTGTAACACAACAATTGATTGAAACGGGAGAGCTTTGCTATCTTGACGTAACAGATATAAACATTGACATCTGGAAACAGCTGATTTACCATAAAAAGAAGTGGATGTCAAAAAGCTTAAAATCAATGATAGAATACATTAAGTCTCACGAATTTTCAAATTAAAACAAGGTCTGCGGCTTCCTATGAAGAACGCAGACCCCTTACTTATTCAATGATTTTTCCTTTTTTTATGTAATATCCCTCTTGCAGTGCCGAAAAGGTTGCAGCAACACATAATATAATTGCGGCAGTATCAAAATCAACTAACGGAAGCACCAAAGGAAAAACAAAAAGCAATACACCCATTATTTTATTCATAACAGTGTGCTCTGCTGCCATCGTTTTGTGAAGAACAAACCCCAATGCAATGTTACCGATTTTGATAATGGCAATTATCAAAATCCATATACCCAACCACAAGGATATATCAAGAACCGGGATTAGCTTAATGAGGCAAACACCTGCAAAACAAATATCCGCCGCCGTATCAAATACTGCACCGAATTTGCTGACTAAGTCAAATTTTCTTGCAATAAAGCCGTCGAGCATATCGGTGATTCCCGCAAGAAGATATAACACATAAAATATCGGAGAAAATGTCGGAACAAACAGAAGAGCAATACTGCAAACAATTCTCATACCTGTTAAAATATTTGCCACCTTTTCACCTCAAATCCCGGTTTTTACTTATAAAGTCCCTTGCTTATGTATAAATATAAAACCTGTTAAACTCAAAAAATATTATTTCTTTAAAAGGTCATTTGTCGTTTCAACACCGAAACGGTACTGATTTTTATAATCCGTTCGAGTTGACAAAAGCATAGTTTTTCTTAACAATTGCAAAAAATACTGAGTCAAAACTAAAAAATTACTTTACGCTTTTGAAAAGACGGTCATACCTACGCCGTAATCCTTTATTAAAATATCCTTTGGAAATTTGGAAAATTTTACAGTAACAAACAAGTCTCCGGCTGCACCGGACAAATTCATAATTTGAAGAATATAAACAATCCAAAACCATTCACTCGGAACAAAGGGATTGATAATTGCAATAACAAGTCCCCACAAAACAACCGGTGCCAAAGCAATGAAAATATAAGCTTTCTTGCTGTAATAATCATCACTTCCGGCGAAAGCATATAGCCCTGTAAAGCCATACTTTATCTTTTTAGTGCCGCAAATTTTCATAGCAATACCATGCGTAAGCTCATGCAGCACCATATATGCTATTATCAAAACCGTTAAAACAATAAATCTTTTAAAATAACTGCCCAAACCGTTATCCATAACGAATAATGAGGAAACAGGAACCAAAAAACACATCGGAATAAAAAGTAACACAGCAATGATAATTGCTAACAAATTAACAAACAATGCCGTTTTTTTATCCTTTTGAAGATCAATACAGTAAAATTCTCTATATCCTTCCGGCAAAATTTCATATGACATAATTATCTCGCCCCTTTTTCAATCTTGAAATTATTGTAACATTATGCAGTATAAAAAGCAAGTGAAAGAAAAGCTGTTTTCAGTTACATATTTGTATTAAAGCCTATCAGAATGTTTGCGGTATGATGACGATTGAAGCTTAACTTTTAAAATTTTTCAAATAAAATTTCTAAAAAAGGCTTGACACCAAATCGCTTTAGTGCTACAATGTGCTAAACCGTTGAAGAAGAGTGAGTAAGTTTCGCACAGTTTTCTACAGAGAGCCGCAGACGGTGTGATTGCGGCGAAAAACACGGAACCGAATGGACTTCTGAGGGCGAGCAGAAAAAAGTTTTCGGGAACTTTCAGTATGTGAGACGGAGTGAGGCTCTCCGTAATCAAAGGTCAGCGTATGTCAGTACGTGAAGAGTGGGCGCATTGTAATGATGCGTCAAGCCGGGTGGCACCGCAGGTATGAATTTTCACATCCTGTCCCAGCAAAGCTTCAGCTTGGGACAGGATGTTTTGTTTTGTCTCAGGTAAATATTTAAGAAAGGAGACATAACAATGTCCGAAAAGAAAATTCCTTACAAAATCTATCTCAATGAAAGCGAAATGCCCAAAGCATGGTACAATCTGCGTGCCGATATGAAAAACAAACCGGCTCCGCTTCTTAACCCCGGTACACATAAGCCTATGACGGCTGAAGAACTGTCAGGTGTCTTCTGTGCCGACCTTGTGGCACAGGAGCTTGATGACACCACACCCTATTTTGATATTCCCGAAGATATCAGAAATTTCTACAAAATGTACCGTCCGTCTCCTCTCGTCCGCGCCTATTGTCTTGAAGAAAAGCTCGGCACTCCCGCAAAAATTTATTACAAATTTGAAGGCAACAACACAAGCGGCTCACACAAGCTCAATTCCGCTATTGCTCAGGCATATTATGCAAAAAAACAGGGCTTAAAGGGTGTAACAACCGAAACAGGCGCCGGTCAATGGGGCACAGCTCTTTCCATGGCTTGTTCATATTTTGACCTTGACTGCAAGGTTTATATGGTTAAGTGCTCCTATGAACAAAAGCCCTTCCGCCGTGAAGTAATGAGAACCTACGGAGCGTCGGTAACACCGTCTCCGTCAACGGAAACCGAGGTCGGCAAAAAAATTCTTGCCGAGCATCCCGGCACAACAGGCAGTCTCGGCTGTGCTATCAGTGAAGCAGTTGAAAAGGCTGTCACCTCCGACGGTTACCGCTATGTTCTGGGCAGTGTGCTCAATCAGGTGCTTTTGCATCAATCGGTTATCGGCCTTGAAACCAAAACCGCACTTGATAAATACGGCATTAAACCCGATATTATCATCGGTTGTGCCGGAGGCGGCTCTAACCTTGGCGGCTTGATAGCTCCGTTTATGGGCGAAAAGCTTCGCGGTGAGGCAGATTACCGCATTATAGCTGTTGAGCCTGCATCCTGTCCAAGCTTTACCCGCGGCGTTTTTGCTTACGATTTCTGTGACACGGGAATGGTTTGTCCCCTTGCAAAAATGTATACCCTCGGCTGTGATTTCATTCCCTCAGCTAACCATGCGGGCGGTCTTCGTTATCACGGTATGAGCTCTACACTCTCTCAGCTTTACCATGACGGACTTATGGAAGCCACATCTGTTAAGCAAACCGACGTTTTTGAAGCTGCCGAATACTTCGCCCGTGTAGAAGGTATTCTTCCTGCACCGGAAAGCTCTCACGCAATCCGTGTCGCTATTGATGAAGCCCTTAAATGTAAAGAGACCGGCGAAGAAAAGACTATTGTTTTCGGTCTTACGGGAACAGGCTACTTTGATATGGTTGCATACGAAAAGTTCCATGAAAAACAAATGACCGACTATATTCCCACTGATGAAGAGCTTGCAAAGTATGCTGCAAAGCTGCCGAAAATTGACTGAACAAAATCAGTATAGGGCAGAAATATTCCGATAAAAACTGAGTTCGGCTTATACTTTTCACCCTAAATTCAAAGGTCAGTGAAATATCCTGTGGATATTTCACTGACTGCAAATTAAAATTTAACGTAAAAAGCACTTGCCGAAGCAAGTGCTTTTTTATGGTGACCCGGACGGGACTCGAACCCGTGTTACCGCCGTGAAAGGGCGGTGTCTTAACCGCTTGACCACCGGGCCTTATATGTAAAAGAGAAGGACACGTTATCCTAACTCTTTATTTTACGAAATGGTAGCGGCAGTGGGATTCGAACCTACGACACTCCGGGTATGAACCGAATGCTCTAGCCAACTGAGCTATGCCGCCACATCTACGCCGCTGTTCACAACGCTTGCCTATTATATTATAATATTATTGTTTTGTCAATAGTTTTTCCAAAAATTTTTGCAATTTTTTCACTTAGGAAAGAGTCAGCTTTTTTCACTGCGGAACTTTTTAAAAAAATCGGTGAGAATTTCACTGCACTCTTTTTCCATATATCCGCCTATAACCTTGGGTCTGTGATTAAAGGGAAGCTCACACAAATTGCAAAGCGACCCCATACAGCCGCCTTTTTCATCGTAGGCACCGTAAACCACCTTGCCTATACGTGCGTTTATAACGGCACCTGTACACATAGGGCAAGGCTCAAGGGTAACGTAAAGGGTGCAGTCATCAAGAACCCTTGAAGAAAGCTTTTTGCAGGCCTTATCAATAGCTTCGATTTCTGCATGGCACAGGGCATTTTTCATTTCTTCCCTTTTATTATACCCCGTACTGATTATTTCATTCTCTTTGACTATTACGGCACCGACGGGAACCTCTTTTTCCTTTAAGGCTTTTTCGGCTTCACTCAGTGCCGCTTTCATAAATTTTCTTTCAATCATTTTAATTTTTTATAAACATATATGTGACAGTGACGTAAAGCATGTAAAGTACTGCCATAATCATTGTGGGTGAGGTGAAAAATGCGGTAAGCTTTTCACCGCTTGTAAGACAGCTTTGACCTTTTGAAAGGGGTGAGTTTTTCGTCCTTGAGCTAAAGACTGCAAAACAAATTGCACCTGCAAAAATAAAGCCGTATAAAATCAACGCATAAATTATATTCGCCCTGCTTTCACCTAAAAGGTCGATAAGGTAATAAGCCATAACGGAAATGCCGTTATTTATAAGGTGAATTATTATACCTGTCCAGAGGCTTCCGGTTTTAACCGAGAGGTAACCCAAGCCGAAGCCCGCAATAAGGGCAAAGGGTGACTGTATAAGGTTTCCGTGCATTAAAGCAAAAACAATTGAAGAAACGACAATTGCAAAGCCGTCTCCGTAATAACGTAAATTGCCCATTACGAAGCCTCTCATAGAAAGCTCCTCAACAACGGCGGCAGTGACAGCCACACGGAAAAACGTTATTAAAAATCCGCCGATTCCCTCACCCATAGGTATATCAGGCGAGGAAAGACCTACACGAAACAGCTCAAAAAAGGCGGTAATATAGCCTGATACAATGTTGGCAAACATACAAATGCCCACGCCCGCAACAACCGCAAGCGCCATATTGCTCTTTTTTTCGGGTGCGTCAAGTAAAAGAAGCCTTTTCGCACCTGAAACTTTTTTCATTTTAACGGCACATAGGCCAAAGGATAAAAGCATACCGAAAACAGACACAATAATATCCACCGCCGAGGAGAAAAGAGGGTCACTGTAATATTTATCGTAAAGGTTTGAAATTTTCAGCACAAGGACAAGCACTATCTGTGCAAAAAGCCAGCCGAGTATTGCCAATCCTGCGTAAAAGCCAAGCTTTTTAAGTGTACGCTTTTCATCTTCCTTTTTGATCAATTGCTGCTGATAGTAAAGCATATAATCGTTATAATAATTTTGCCGAGGGTCAAAGTTTTGCTGAAAGCTGTTAAACAAAAGCTCACTTCCTAACTGTTAAGAGTTCTTTTTCTTCTGAGAATTATCCCGCTTTGCGGTAACCTGATTCTTTTTTACCCCCTGTGTGCTTTCGGGCACAAAGAGAATTTTAAAGGTCATAAGCATAAGCTTGAAATCTTCGAGAAGACTTTGATTTGCCACATACATAAGGTCCATTTGCACCTTATCGTAGGGCGGAGTGTTGTACTTGCCGTAAACCTGAGCATAGCCTGTAAGGCCTGCTTTAATCTGAAGCCTGAGAGCAAACTCGGGCATATCCTTTTCATACTGTGCCGCAATTTCAGGTCTTTCGGGACGGGGACCTACAAAAGACATATCTCCTTTAAGAATGTTGAAAAGCTGAGGAAGCTCATCAAGTCTTGTTTTGCGTATGAATTTACCTACGGGAGTTATTCTGTTGTCACCCTCACAGGCTAAACGCGCAACACCGTCTTTTTCCGCATTTTGAATCATACTGCGAAATTTCAAAAGTTCAAATTTCTTGCCGTTTTTTGTAAGACGGGTCTGTTTATAGAACACGTCTCCGCCGTCATACAGCTTTATGGCAATTGCAACACCTGCGGCAACGGGCGAAGAAATAATAATAGCAATAAGTGAGAGCAAAATGTCAAGCAGTCTTTTTACTGCTGTATAAATAAGTCCCGTGTCGCTTCTTTTACAGCGGTAAACAGGCACATTCATAAGCTGAATTGTTTTACCGCCGCGTATGATTGTATCGGAAATTTTCGGCTTAACATAAACTGTTTTACCTGTTGCAATACAGTATTTCACAACCTCGTTACGGTAGTCCGAGGGAACACCGCAGAGGAAAACCGCATCAACGCAGTTGATTTGTTCAAAAAGCTCATTGAGGGTTGTTTTTTCACTGTTAAATGTTTTAAGCACGGTAAAACGCTTATCCATACTTCTTATACCTTTAAGCGAGAGATAAGAGTCAACATTTTCAAAAACAACCACGGTTTTATGGGGCTTATGAAGTTTAAAATAAACAAAGTCGGAAACCGTGCACCAAAGCGCGGCAAAAGCCGAAAAAGCAGCAAAAAATATTATAAAAGGCACTACCGGCAAAAGCTTGAAGCTCAAAAGTGAAAAGACCATATAACAAAAGCCCTGCAAAAAGCCGATTGAAATAATCTGGGAGTAAATCAAGTCCCAAACAGGCGACGTGCCCACCTGAAAGCCTCCGAAAACATTTACAAGAAAGACGTAAATAACGGCCACACAAATACCTAAAAAGTAATTACCCAACCTGAAAAAAGGAACGGGGGCGGCAGGGTTAAGATATGCTGTCCAGTAGTAAAACATACCGAAAGAAAAGGCAAGTATAATAAATGCCTTAAAGACATACATTATTATTTTTTCTTTATATCTATTCTGAATTTTAAGTTGTTCCATATCGTTTCCTCGATTTTTATCTATATGATTATTATAACGTGATTTCTTAAATTAACCTGAAATTTATTTGTGAATTTTTTAAACCGTGATTATAATAACACAATTGTACCCATAAGTAAAGAGTTTTTTGTTTGGGGGGCAGAGTACTCCTACAACAAATTCGCCTATTTCTATTGTTTTTCCCATAGCAAACTGCTATAATGTACAGTATACACTTTATCCCCCTGAAAGGACTTGATTTTATGACATACCGTGAAAAATTCGACCAATGGCTTACCTTTGATGAGGACACTAAAGCAGAGCTTCTCGCCATAACAGACGAAAAAGAAATCGAAGACAGGTTTTATAAAGACCTCGCTTTCGGTACAGGCGGACTGCGCGGCATTATGGGTGCAGGCAGTAACCGTATGAACAAATATACAATCGGCAAGGCAACCTTCGGTATTGCTAACTACCTTAAAAGTAAAAAAGACGGCGAAATTAAAGTCGCTTTAGCTTACGATTCAAGAAATAACTCAGCTTATTTTGCCTCTGTTGCGGCAGGCATTTTTGCTTCCTGCGGTTTTAAAGTATATCTTTATGAAAGTCTCGTGCCTGTGCCTGTGCTTTCATTTACCACCGCTTACTTAGGCTGTGATGCAGGTGTAATGATTACCGCTTCTCACAACCCAAAGGAATACAACGGCTATAAAGTATACGACAGCAAGGGCTGTCAGCTTTGCACCGAGGACGCCACCGAGGCTATCGGCTTTATTAACAGAATCACTGACTACAAGGCTATTCCTTTCGGCAGTGCGCAGGACAAAAACGTCACACTTATAGGTGAAGATGTTCTCAGTAAGTTTATCGAAAAGGTTAAAGAGCAGTCCGTATATGAAGAAAAAAGCGACCTCAAAATTGTTTACACCCCGCTTCACGGCACAGGCAATCTCCCCGTAAGACGTGTTATCAGCAATATGGACGTCACCGTTGTAAAAGAGCAGGAATTGCCTGACGGAAACTTTTCAACCGTAAGAAGTCCCAACCCCGAGGAAAGGGACTCACTGCTTATCGCCATCGAAAAGGCTAAGGAAATTGATGCCGACCTTGTTTTCGGCACAGACCCCGACTGCGACAGAATAGGTATTGCCGTAAAGCATAAGGGTGAATATGTGCTTTTCACTGGCAACCAGACAGGCGCACTTCTTGTCAACTTCATTCTCAATATGAAAAAAGACACTCTTACTGAAAAGTCAACCCTTATTAAGACTATTGTTACAAGTGAGCTGGGTGCTGAAATTGCAAGAAGCTACGGTCTTCACACCGAGGACACTCTCACCGGCTTTAAGTATATCGGTGACAAAATCAACCGCTACGAGCAAAGCGGTGAATATAACTTCGTTATCGGCTATGAGGAATCCTACGGTTATCTTGTGGGCACCCACGCAAGGGATAAAGACGGCGTTGTTTCCGCAATGCTTATTTGTCAAATGGCTTCCTGGTACAAAAACAGAAATATGACCCTCGTTGACGGTCTCAACGAAATCTACGATAAATACGGCTACTACCTTGATAAGCTTGACTCCTTTACCTTAAAGGGCAAGGACGGCGCCGAAAAAATTGCCGAGCTAATGGTACTTTTCCGCCAAAAAGGCACAGAGATGTTCAGCGGTGTAAAAGAGGTTATTGATTACAGCAAGGGCATTGCCGACCTGCCTAAGGAAAACGTGCTCAAATTCAT
Organism: Acutalibacteraceae bacterium; assembly: GCA_051880695.1. GTDB lineage: Bacteria > Bacillota > Clostridia > Oscillospirales > Acutalibacteraceae > UBA6857. The sequence continues at coordinate 70,925 of JBJEOK010000016.1, forward strand.
TTTCCTTGACGGCACATGGATGGCGGTTCGCCCCTCAGGTACAGAACCTAAAATCAAAGTTTACTACTCCGTAAAGCAGGACAACAAGGCTCTTGCCGAAAAGAGACTTGATGAAATCAGAAGCATTATTCTCGATACAATTAAATAAGAGGTGCATTTATGAAAATGCAGGATTACATTGAAAATGCAGTTGCCCCTAAATTACAGGGTGACGGCGGATGGATAGAATTTGTCAGCTTTGAAAAAAACATCCTGACTGTTATTTTCCGCGGAGAGTGCTCCAAGTGTCTTATTCTTCACAGATGCGTTGAGTGGCTTGAAAGTGAAATTGAAAGGGACTTAAAGCTTAAAGTCAAAATTTTCCCCATAAGAAAAAGGCCCTATTTTCAGGATGTATAAGGAGTTAAGGCTATGGCACATATTAAAGTTGTAAGACGCTCCATGCGTCCCGAGGAATGGACTGACTTACGTTTCGGCTGGCTTAAAAGACATATATATAATGAAAAGCGGGAAATAGAAAACCTTTTCATCCGTGATGCCCGTCAGACAAGCGAGATGAACTTTGAATTTTATCCGGGGGATTACCGTCCTCTTAAAAAGGGTGATATGTACTTCACGCCCGACGGCACCGCCCTTATCAAAGCAGACCTTACCGTACCCGATGATCTGAAAGGTAAAGAGCTGTGGTTTACCCTTAAAACAGCGGCAGAAATTTGCCTTAAGGTTAACGGTAAATATGTAGGCGGTGTTGACCCTAACAGAGAGAGAATCCTCCTCTCCCCTTACATCAATGAAAACGAAGTGCTCCGCCTTGAAATGATGGGCTATAACAGAAGCAAGCCCGACGATGAAAGAAATCCCGAATCCCTTTCGGTGCGCGGCTGCCGTCAGATTTTTGAGGGCGCCTACCTTGCCACCGTAAACCACGAGGTGCAGGACTTAGTCTGGGACTTTGAGCTTCTTTTAGACATAGCCAAAAGCGACCTTTTCAATGAAGATTACAGAGCTTTTCTGAACAAAGAGCTGAATAATGCTATGAATCTCATTGACTTTGAAAGTGACACACTTCAAGGTGTAACTGAGGCAAAGGGCTACGTTGAAAATGTTATTTATGCAAACGACACCTACAAAGGCAGCGGTGATGTTGCGCTTATTGCCCATTCTCACCTTGACATTGCATATTATTGGCGAAAAATTCACTCGGTACAAAAAAATCTCCGCACTGTACTTATTCAGCTTCGCCTTATGGATAAATATAAGGATTTCAAGTACACCCACACTCAGCCTTATGTTTATGAAACCTTGGAAAAATACTACCCCGACCTTTTCGAAGAGTTAAAGGAAAAGGTTGCAAAGGGTCAGTTTGAACCGGTAGGCGCTATGTACGTTGAACCCGACTGCAACATCCCCTCGGCAGAAAGCCTTATCCGTCAGTGCCTTTACGGTCAGCTTACCTATAAAAGAATGTTCGGCAAAACCGTAAACAACGCCTGGCTGCCCGACGTTTTCGGCAACAGTTGGATTTTACCGCAGATACTCAAAAAAAGCGGTGTAGACTACTTTGTTTCAAACAAAATGTCCACCTGGAACGACACCAACCGTTTCCCCCACAACAACTTTAAGTGGCGTGGCATTGACGGCAGTGAAGTTTTAGCCTGCGTGCCCCCAACTCACTTTATCACCTGGAATATGCCCTCGCAAATTCAGGAAAACTGGGAGGCCTACATTGACAAAGACAGCGGCGGACAAACTTTAAATATGTTTGGCTACGGTGACGGCGGAAGCGGCTGCACCGAGGAAATGATTGAGCTTATGCACCGCTTTAACAAGCTTTCCGTTATGCCTAAGTGTGAGCACGTAGGCGGCAGTGAGTTTTTGGAAAAAAATCTTAAAAACAACACAGCCCTTGAAACCTGGGACGGCGAATTATACCTTGAAATGCACAGGGGCACATTCACAACGAAAAGTGACCTGAAAAAAGCCAACAGACGCCTTGAATATAAGCTGCGCGATGCGGAAATTCTTTCCCTTATGCGCGGCGAAAACAATCAGGAGAAAATCACCGAAATTTACAAGAAGTTTCTCGTAAATCAATTCCACGATATACTTCCCGGTTCACACATCCACCCTGTTTTCACTGACGCTATGGAAGACTACGCCCAAATAGAAAAGGCTCTTGATGAAATTATAGGAAGCGGCAGTAAGTACTTCAACAGCCTCAACATCAAACGTGATGCGCTTCACTTTATTGAAAACAAAAAGGGAACCTCAAGCCGTCACGGCAAAAAAGGCAACTGGCTCATTCCGAATATTGCCCCTATGTCCTCAGCCTCTTTAAGAAGCACAAAAAAAGGAGCCGATTGGCTCAAGAAAACAGGCGAAAACCAATACGAAACTCCTTTTTATTATGTAAGCTTTAACTCTGACGGCTCAATTGACAGCCTTATTGAGAAAAAAGACGGCAGACAATGGGTAAAGGGCGACTTCAACAAGCTAAAATGCTACACCGACCACCCGGGCAATTACGATGCGTGGGATATTCTGCCAAACTACAAGGACAAGCAAATCCCCGTTGAAGTGGTATCACCTCTTACCCTCAAAAGCATTGACGGTGAGTGCGCGGAATTTGAAGTCAGCCTCAAAATTGAAAATGCCGCTTGGGTTATGACAGTCAAGCTTTTCAGGCAAAGCCGCGGTATTGAAGCCGAGCACAATGTTGACTGGACAAACATAAAGCATCGCCTTGTAAAAGCAGAATTTTCCTGCAACATTCTTTCACGCAAGGCTCTTTGCGACACCTCGGCAGGCTACATTGAGCGTGAAACCCACAAAAACACCACCTGGCAACAGGCTCGCTTTGAATGCTGTCACCATAAATGGTGTGATATTTCCGAAGCCGACGCAGGTATTGCCATAATCAACGAGTGCAAATACGGTGCAGGCTTTGACGAAAACACAATCAGCCTGTCACTTCTTCGTGCAACAATTCGCCCCGACGTTACAAGCGATATGGGACAGCACAACTTCTGCTATATGATTTTCCCCCACGAGGGTGACGCAGTTACCGCAAAGGTCAACAACCTTGCTTTGCAGTATAATGCTCCCCTTGTAAAATCCGATGCAAAATGGTCGCTCCCCACCTTTGAGCCCCTTTACTTACAAAGTGCAAAGAGAAGTGAGGACGGTAAAAGTACAGTTATCCGTTTAAGTGAGCAGGACGGCAAACGCGGTAAAATCGTCCTTGATAAAAAAGTTAAGCTTCTCAATATGCTTGAAGAAGTAATCGGTGAAAGCGACGTAATTGAATACAGCCCCTTTGAAATAATAACACTTTCCCTCTAGCCGAGCCGATTACATCGGCAGGAGTATCACGGGTTAGAGTTGCTTGAAAAATAGCTTTACACCGCTTAAAATAAGTATGCTGTTAAATAATTTTACACACCTTAATATAACGGCAGACAAGCAAAAAGGTCAGCTTCACTCAAAAGCTGACCTTTTTACTTTATTAAATTATATAAATATCAGTAATGTTTAATACCGCACTCACAAACTTTGTTAATTCCGAAAAGCTTATTGAATATGTTGATAATTTTCCAGAAAAAGCCTTCAATACCGCCCTTGTGGCATATATGGTCACACTTTTTAGTTTCTTCTGTCACTTTCCACTGCGCATAAAGCACGGTCGTTTTACCGTTTAATGTAACTGAATCACCGACAGCATAGGAAGTACCCGAGCCGTCCTTTTCCGTATTCCAACCAGCAAACGGATAGCCGTTGGGAGAAACAGGCACAGTTCCTCCGCCTTCAATACCTCTTACAGTTACAGTTTCTCCCACTGCAGCAATTTCGTAGTTGAATACATTTCCTTTAGCGCCGTTTAAATCATAATAAAGCATTGCGCCTTCACTGCTAAAGCCTTTATCAAGTGATATCTGTCTTGCGGCAGCAAAGTTCTTGACAACTTCTGTGCTTTCACAGTATGCGGCAAGCTTGCCGTCATATCCGGAGGAATTTGCAAATTTATCCCAGCGATAGGCGTCCATCACGGCAGAGGCACTCATTGTCTCTTTCAGTATGTCAACAGTGTCTGAAATTTTCTCACTGTCAAAAGCACCGGAAATTTCAGCCCATTTTTCCGAAACAAGCGCTCTGAAATCCTCATGCTTATAAACCTGAGTAAAAATTGTAGGAATTTGATTGACACCGTATTCAATTCCCGGATCATAATAAAGCGAATTTGCCCACCATATATTCGGATCGCCGATATCCACACCAAAACGTATAAGCTGTTCTACGAATGAATAGTCAAAGTCCCATGCAGGAGAAGCGAAAATTTTGTCCGAATCGGCGTCTTTATAGAAGAAACAGCTTGATGTACCGGCATCAAGATTCATAACAAATTCCTGAAAAATGTACATTTTTACCAAGGAATCCATATCAAAATATTCACTGTAATGCTTTCCGAGAGAATTGTAACCGTCCTCGGAATAAATAGCATCTTCTGCCTCACACATAAATGAGCTTATGTACTCCACTTCTGCCTGTGACGCATATTCAGGGCTTTTCAGCACAACATTTTGCCCCTGATTTGTAACAAAACCGCTGATTTCCGGCTCGTAACGTATGGGAAACTCAAATTCCATCAAATAACCGCCGGTTATATTTTCCGGATTATTCGGAATGTTTACCCACTTCATACTGCCCGGCTCGGTAGCTGAACCGACAGAACCGTCAATTCCTGTACCGCCGCGTGAACAGTCTTCAATTTCAATGTCAGGATTTGCTTCTTCATTGGCATCTTCAAGATCGTTGATATCAACACGCTCCGAACCGATTTCAACGCTTTCACAGACCAAATAGTTGCCCATATAGTCTCCGTTAATATAAAGATCAACAGGCTGAATTTCAGAAGTATATGGAAGACCGATTTCATCGGCAAGACCGAGTGCAAGTATGTTTCTTATAAGTGCAGGATCACGATAAGAAGCAAGAAGTGTCCACTTTTTTGCTTTGCCCATACCGAAAAGGTCTGTTTTTTTGTCAAACTTAATATTATATGGCTTTTTCGGATCTTTCCATGTAGCATTGCCTCTGCCTTTAATCTGTTTAAGCTCTTTGTCAACAGTCACTTCGCCGTTTTCAACGATTTTGATTGCACCGGCTTCTTTATTATCCTTGCTTGCATGGATATAGTCGAGACTTCCCGACTCGGTGCTGATATACACTGACGGAATTTCGGCAGAACGCATTACATAAAGTGAATAGCTTTTGTTTCCCACCGTAAGGTCATATAAACCGGTTTTTGAAAAAACATCTGTTTTTTCACCGCTTACAAGCTTGCTGTCGCCGACATAAACGTCTATGCTTGCCTGATACCATACAGTCAGAGAATTAAGGTCGGCATCTGCAGGAAGAAACATATAATAATTTTCGCCGTTTCCCTTGTGCCAGCTTATACTGTCAATTGAGCTTTCACCATTGCCGTAAGCATTGATTTTAAAAGACGTAATTGAGCCGTAAGCCGCCGCCGATGACACGGCAAACATTGAAAATATCATCATCAATGACAGCACAATGCACAAGATTTTTTTAGTAAGCTTCATTAAATCATCTCCTAAAATTTTTCACATCAAATATACCCTTTTTGTCTACTTTTGTCAATGCTATTTTTGAACAAATTATTAACTTTTCCTTATTTGTTCATTAAAATTTTAATTTTTAGAGCAGCAAAACAAATATATTGTCAAAACACAATTCCAAGCTGATTTTAAGTTTTTTGAAAATAAAAAACTCAAGACCTCAACCAAAGCCAAGGTCTTGAACTTTATTGTCCGTGTTAATATACAAAATTAAAAATTTCCCCTATTTTCATTTTAAAAAATTCAATTACTTTTTTAAACATATTTATAATTGCAGTAAAATATGTTTTAACACTATGCTCGTGAATTTCCTCGGCGTCCCAAACGGTAACATTTGAGTTTTCTTCGGTCATCACACTTGTGTAACCGCTTTCCTGATCATAGACCAAAAACTGCGGATAACAGTCAAAGGCAGTAATGCTTAAAGGCTCATCGCTTACACAAATGTTGTAAACAAGGTTGTCCTCATCAACTGCCCAGGTATCATGATGAATACCTTTAATAAACCAGGTTGAATCAGGGAAAAGACAGGTTGACGCGTCAATTTGCTTATCGGGAGAGATGTATTTTTCATATCCGAGAGTTGTTCTTTCAGCGATATAATCCTCGCTCAAGGTGTTGTAAACCTTTGAGCAGGTGGCACCAAAGCTTGCCTTGTTTACCGAAACGAGGTAATCGCTCAGCTCATCACAGCTGTCAATTATCGGCGGAGCCTGATAGCCGTACTTTGCAACAATACCAACACCTAAACCTGCTTGCTGTGCGCCCTGCAAAATCTCAGGTATACGCTGTCTTACCTGTGTGTCATAGCGGTCAAGCTTTTCAATTAAGCCTTTGTACTTTTCATAAAATTCTGAGCCCTCATCACCGAAAACAAGCTTTTTGGCAGTTTGATAATCTTCTGCCGTGGCAGTGCTCCAATATCCGGGCCAGGTGCCGTATACTTCCATACCCAATCTCGGCGTCAAGCCCTCATAGAGTTTTTTATAAATGGCGTCAATAAGCTTAGAGGTAAGGTTCAATCTGTCGCTTTCACTGAGAAGATCCATGGAAGCGGCAATAAATTCATATAAAAATCTCTGTGCTTCATCAGTGGGGCCGTCACCGGTGTTTCCGTAAAGCATATCGGCAAAATATCTTTCGGCAGCTTCGGAGTCTACACGGATTTTTCCGCTGTAAGTATCGCTGAAAAATTCACTGCCGTTACCAACGGTAGCATCAAAAGCTATATTTTTAATATCATCATAACCGTACTTTGAAAGATATGCCAAAACAAATGAACCGCCTAAGCATTTGCCTGCAAGACCGACCTTTTCACAGCCTGTTGTTTTAATAATTGCTTTTATGTATTCATTGAGACTGTCGGCTATTTCAAGAGGGTCACGTCTCCAATCGTACCAGAAGGTATAGCCGTAAAGGGGGTATGTACCGTCCTCACCGACTTTATCGGTGTTCATATTTTCATAGTTTTCTCTGTAACTGCCTACACTGATGTCTGTTCCGTTTGTGTTTTCACCGTTTTCGTCAAGCTGACAATCCTTAAAAATTGCTCTGACCTCGGCGGCAAAAGCATCGTAATACTCATCCCATTTATCAAAAAGCACTGCATTGATAAAATAGGGAAAAATTACCCTTGCAACCGCCTGTGGCAACTGACTTGAATCATAATTTACGGGATAAACTATTTCACCGTCAGTATTGACAATACCGTTGCCGTCACCGCGCAGGAAGATTATGGGTGTGCCCTTTTCGGGTTCGGCTTCTTCTGCCGCAAAAGCAGGAACGAACAGCGTAAAAATCATTACAAATGCAAGCAAACAAGAAATTATCTTTTTCATTTTGTAAACTCCTATTTAACAAATTGTTTATAAATTTTTAACAATATTATTATAAATATAAACTGATATGCCTATATAGACGATTTGTTAATAAATTGTGAACTATGAAGCAAATGAACGATGGATTGCAACACAAAACCACTCCTCTGTATCACAAAGGAGTGGCTCTTTTTTATTCATGTTTTTATTTAACGTCATACAACTGCTTTTTTCTGTCGTGAAAAACAGGTATTTTACTGCGAATATCACAAAGGCTGTCTAAATCACACTGTGCATAAATAATCTGCTCATCCTCACCTGCAAGGGCTAAGGTTTCACCTAAGGGGTCAATTATTGCAGAATTACCGCCAAAGACTGTGCCGTCAGCCCTGCCGCAGGAATTACAGCACACAACATACATCTGATTTTCAATTGCCCTTGCAGTTGTAAGCGTACGCAAGTGGCTCACCCGCGCTTCAGGCCATTGAGACACAACAAAAAGCACATCAATACCTTTAAGAGCAAGTGTTCTTGCAAGCTCGGGAAAACGCAGGTCATAACAAATAATTATTCCGCAATTTACCCCGTCTAAAGTAAAACGGCATAAGCTGTCGCCCGGAGTGTAAAACTCATTTTCGCCCATAGGAGAAAAAAGGTGAGTTTTGTCATATTCTGCAATGCAGTCACCGCTGCGGTTAAAGACCAAGGCAGTATTATACACGCTGTCTCCCCTTTTGTTTGAAACCGAGCCTGCCACAATATTAACACCGTATTTTTTTGCAAGTGAGCCGATTTCTTCTTTAACCTCTGCACCGTTATTGCAGGAAAGGACGGCAAGGTTTTCTTTCGGAAAGAAGCCTGTATTCCAGGTTTCCGGCAAAACCAGCACATCAGGCTTTTCTTTCATGGCTTCGACTATAAGATATTTGGCAATTACAAAGTTTTTTGCAGGATTGCCAAGCTCCATATTCATTTGCAAACAGGAAATTTTCATTTTTTAGTCCTTCCTTAATAATTTACAAAGACGGTTTGCCGCCTCTTTTGTTTCCGCTGTGTCGCCGAAGGTTGAAAATCTGAAATATCCTTTTCCGCAAGCGCCGAAGCCATCACCGGGTATACCGACCACTTGAATTTCTTTGAGAAGATAATCGAAAAATTCCCAGCCGCTCATACCGTTAGGACACTTCATCCAAATATAAGGGGAGTTTTTGCCGCCGCAGTACCAGATGTCTGCCTCGTCAAGTGCTTTCATAAAATAAGAAGCATTTTCTTTGTAAACGCTTAAGTTTTCGTGGATTTGCTTTTGTCCCTCATCGGTAAAGACTGCAAGAGCGCCCTTTTGAAGAATATAGGAAACGCCGTTTGTACGTGTCTCTCTGTTACGCGACCACATTTCGTTTAAGCTCATACCGTCTCTTATAAGCTCCTCGGGTACAACGGTATAACCCAGACGGGTACCCGTAAAGCCTGCCGTTTTTGAAAGGGAGCATATTTCAATGGCACATTTTTTTGCACCATCTATTTCATAGATGCTGTGGGGCACATTTTCGTCCTCGATAAAGATTTCGTAAGCCGCGTCAAACAAGATTACGGCACCTGTTTCATTTGCAAAGTCCACCCACTGTTTAAGTGCCTGACGGCTATATGCGGCACCTGTGGGGTTATTAGGTGAGCAGATATAAAGAATATCCGCCTTCGCCTGCTGACAAGGCTTTGGCAAAAATCCGTTTTCTTCACCTGAATTTAAGTGAATAATCTTTCTGCCTGCCAGAATATTTGTGTCAACATACTCGGGGTAAGCAGGCTCAATAACCATAACGGTGTTGTCCCTTTCAAAAAGCTCAAGAATATCCCCCAAATCATCACAGGCTCCGCTTGAAACAAAAATTTCCTTTTCGCTGACGTCAGCACCCATTTTTTTGTAATATCCGCTGATTGCTTTGCGAAGCTCTGCCGCACCTACTTCGGGCATATATCCATGAAAGGTTTTGGCATTTGCCTGGTCGTCAACGGCTTTATGTAAGGCATCTACAACTGCCTTGCAAAGGGGCAGTGACACATCTCCCACACCCATTCTGTAAACTTTTTTATCGGGATTTGCATCCAAATATTCATTTGTCTTGCGATAAATTGTGTTAAATAAATAGGTATCCTTTAAATCCCCGTATCTCTTATTTGGCTTTAGCATATTTCCGTCTCTCCTTCATATATAGTTTCTGCCGGTCCTGTCATAGTAACCGTATTATCATAATCAACCTGTACTTTCAAGGTTCCGCCGTCAAGATTAACTGAAATTAAGCTTTCCTTTTCACAGATATTTTTTGCTGTTGCCGCCGCCACCGTTGCACAGGCTCCTGTTCCGCAAGCCATTGTTACACCGCTTCCGCGCTCCCAAACACGCATACGCAGCTGCTCGTCGGATATTACCTGCACAAATTCAACATTAACTCCGTCAGGGAATTCCTCGTGGTGCTCTAAGGCGGGGCCTACCTGTAAAATGGGAGCCTTTTCAATATCGGGGCAAAAAATAACTGCGTGAGGATTGCCCACGGACACGGGAATAAAAGTAATGTCCTGACCGCAGACGTTCAAGGTTTTTTCCGCTTCAACCTTTGCAGTGCCCATATTGACCGTAACATTTTTAACCTTGCCGCAGCTGAGCTTTAAGCTTAAATGCTTTATTCCCGAAAGGGTTTCTATTTTCAGGCTCGTCTTATCGGTATAGCCCTTATCGTAAACGTACTTGCCTACGCATCTTATGCCGTTTCCGCACATTTTTGCTTCGCTTCCGTCTGCGTTGAAAATTCTCATTTTAAAGTCGGCTGTTTTTGAGGGACTGATATATATCATACCGTCACTGCCTGCGCCGAAATGCCTTTCGGATAATTTTTGAGAAAGCTCTGCTATATTTTCTGGCACCTCGCCATAGACATAAAGGTAGTCATTACCGAGACCGTGCATTTTTGTAAATTTCATTGTTCTCACTCCTCGTTTATTGTGGATATTCCCATTGTAGTTTCTTCTAAAACCTCAAGAAGTACTTTCACCGTATCAAGGCTTGTAAGCATAGTAACATTATTTTGCGTAGCACAGCGTCTTATTGCCACACCGTCCTCATAATGAACACCTGACAAAATCGCCCTTGTGCATATAACATAGCTTACATAGCCTGCCCTTATGGAATCAAGTATTTCTTCACTGCCCTCAGACAGCTTACGGCGAATACGTGTACGGATACCGTGCTCTTTAAGGAACATCGCCGTACCGACAGTGGCCTCAATATTAAAGCCGAGATTATAGAATTTTCTGACTAAGGGAAGTGCCTCTATCTTGTCCTCGTCGGCGAGAGTGACAAGCAGTGTGCCGTAATTTTGCAGTTTCATTCCGCTTGCAATCATCGCCTTGTACATAGCTCTCGGCAAGGATTTATCATAACCGATAGCTTCACCCGTTGACTTCATCTCAGGCGAAAGGTAAGAGTCCATACCGTGAAGCTTTGAAAAAGAAAATGCAGGAGCTTTTACATAATAACGCTCTTTCTCTTTAGGATAAAGCTCGGTTATTCCCTGCTCTTTCAAGGTTTTGCCCAGAATTACCAGGGTTGCAATGTCGGCAAGGCTGTAGCCAGTTGCTTTTGAAAGGAAAGGCACTGTTCTTGAAGAACGGGGGTTTACCTCGATAATATACACATCTTCATTTTCATCTACAATAAACTGTATGTTATAAAGACCTATAATTCCTATTCCAAGACCCAGCTTTTTAGTATAGTCGATAATCGTTTGCTTAACCTTTTCGGATATGCTGAATGAGGGATAAACACTGATGGAGTCGCCCGAATGAACACCGGTACGTTCAACAAGCTCCATAATGCCGGGGATAAACACATCTGTACCGTCACAGACCGCGTCAACCTCAACCTCTTTGCCGCGCAGGTATTTGTCTACCAAAACAGGCTTATCCTCGTCAATTTCTACTGCGGCTTTCAGGTAATTTTTCAGTGCTTGAGGCTTTGCCACAATTTGCATAGCTCTGCCGCCTAAAACGAAGGAGGGACGCACAAGCACAGGATATCCGATTTCCTCTGCCGCTTTAAGTCCTGCTTCAATACTTGTCACCGCCCTGCCCTTAGGCTGAGGAATGGAAAGACTGCGCAGTAGTTTTTCAAAGCTGTCTCTGTTTTCTGCTTTATCAATGGCGTCCTTATCCGTACCGATTATGTTTACACCTAACTTTGACAAAGGCTCTGCAAGGTTTATTGCAGTCTGACCGCCTAAGGTTGCAATAACGCCGTAGGGCTTTTCCATATCAATAATATTCATAACATCTTCAACGCACAAGGGCTCAAAGTAAAGCTTATCCGAACAGGTGTAATCGGTAGAAACCGTTTCGGGATTGTTATTGATTATTATTGCCTCGAAGCCTGCCGCCTTAATTGTTTTTACGGCGTGAACCGTTGAATAGTCAAACTCAACACCCTGACCTATACGAATAGGTCCCGAGCCTAACACAATAACCTTTTTGCTTTTTGATATAATCGACTCGTTTTCGTCCTCATAAGCCGAGTAAAAATAAGGGATATAGCTTTCAAATTCCGAAGCACAGGTATCAATCATTTTATAAACGGGAGTAATACCAAGCTCTTTACGTAAATTTCTTATATCGTTTTCGTCTTCATTCCATAAGTCTGCTATAAACCTATCTGAAAAGCCGATTGATTTTGCGTATTTTAAAGCTTTTTCGTTGTGAGGTAAATTTTTAAGCTCTTTTTCCGTATCGACAATATTTTTCAGCTTGCTGATAAAGAAAAAGTCAATTTTTGTTTTTTGGCAGATGCATTCTTCCGAAACACCTCTGCGCAACAGCTCCGCTATGGCATAAATGCGGTCGTCGGTGCCTGTTTCAATGTATTTTAATAAGTCCTCTGTCAATTCACCGTCGAACTTTTTGTAGTACAGATAATAAAGACCTATTTCAAGTGAACGCACACCTTTTAAAAGGCTTTCCTCAAAATTTCTGCCGATGCTCATAACCTCTCCCGTTGCTTTCATCTGAGTTGAAAGGGAGTTGTTGGCATCTGTAAATTTATCAAAGGGGAAACGGGGCATTTTGCACACCACATAGTCAAGTGTAGGCTCAAAGGAGGCGGGGGTGTTGGCAATTGCAATTTCATCAAGGGTCATACCTACACCTATTTTTGCCGAAACTCTCGCAATGGGATAGCCGCTTGCTTTTGAGGCAAGTGCAGATGAACGTGAAACCCTGGGATTTACCTCTATCAAATAATAATTGAAAGAGTTGGGGTCTAAGGCAAACTGTACGTTACAGCCGCCCTCAATACCTAAGGCACGGATTATTTTAAGGGCACTGTTTCTGAGCATTTGATATTCCTTGTTGGTGAGGGTTTGTGACGGACACACAACAATAGAGTCACCTGTATGAATACCCACAGGGTCAAGGTTTTCCATATTGCAAACGGTAATAGCCGTATCATTTGCGTCACGGATTACCTCATATTCTATTTCTTTATATCCCTTAATGCTTTTTTCAATGAGCACCTGATTTACAGGAGAAAGTGCCAGAGCATTTTTCAGAAGAGATAAAAATTCTTTTTCATTGTCGGCAAAGCCGCCGCCTGTACCGCCTAAAGTAAAGGCAGGACGTAAAACAACGGGAAAGCCGATTTCCTTTGCAACCTTTAAGCCGTCCTCAACGGAATTTGCAATATCCGAGGGAAGCACAGGCTCACCTAATTTGGTGCAAAGCTCTTTAAAAAGCTCCCTGTCCTCGGCTTTTTCAATGCTTGCAGACGGTGTGCCTAATAATTCCACACGGCACTCACTTAAAACGCCTTTCTTTTCAAGCTGCATTGCAAGGTTTAAGCCCGTTTGACCGCCTATGCCGGGCAAAATGGCATCGGGGCGCTCAAAACGGACAATTTTTGAAATGTATTCCAATGTTAAAGGCTCCATATACACCTTATGGGCAATAGAAGTGTCTGTCATAATCGTGGCAGGGTTGGAGTTACAGAGCACTACCTCGTAGCCCTCCTCTTTAAGGGCTAAGGCGGCCTCTGTTCCCGCATAGTCAAATTCTGCCGCCTGACCTATAACAATGGGGCCGGAGCCGATGACTAATATCTTTTTTATGTCGGTTCTCTTAGGCATTTTTTCCGTCCTCCATCATTTTTATGAATTTATCAAAAAGATAAGTACTGTCCTCGGGACCGGGAGCACTTTCGGGGTGATACTGCACCGAAAACACCCTGTCTTCCTTATTTTCCACGCCCTCAACGGTGTTGTCAAGCAGGTTTATATGTGTAACGGTAAGCGGTGTTCCGCTCAGACTTTCTTTATCCACGGCATAGGAGTGATTTTGAGAGGTGATTTCAATTTTACCGCTTTCAAGGTTTTTTACAGGGTGATTACCGCCTCTGTGTCCGAATTTCAGCTTGTAGCAGGAAGCTCCGTAGGAAAGGCTGATAATCTGATGCCCCAGGCAAATGCCGAACATCGGGTACTTGCCGTGAAACTTTTTTACTGTTTCTATGAGCTCGGGGACGTCATTGGGGTCTCCGGGACCGTTTGAAAGAAAAATTCCGTCAGGTGATAAACGCTCAATATCCCCGGCACTTGTGTTAAATGGCACAACCTTTACCGAACAGCCTCTTTTATTAAGAGATCTGACTATATTTTCTTTCATTCCGCAGTCCACGGCAACTACGTTTAAAGAAGCATTTGGAATATCCTTAAGCTTAATACCTTTTGGGGTTACCTTTGACACCGCATCTTTTAAAATTTCAGTTTCCTTCAGCTTTGCAAGACCGACATCGGCAGGCGTTTCGGCACTGCAAAGGAGCACCTTGCACATTCCGTTATCACGGATATGACGGGTAAGCTTTCTTGTATCTACACCCGAAACACCGGGGATACCGTATTTTTTCATTATATCGGACAAGGAGGAGGTGCTCCTGAAATTTGAGGGGCGACTGTTAATTTCACTTACAATAAAGGCACCTATTGTAGGCACCTCGGTTTCAAAGTCATCATCTGCTATGCCGTAATTACCGATGAGAGGGTAGGTCATAACCACCGCTTGATATGTATAGGACGGGTCGGACAAAATTTCCTGATAACCGACCATTGAGGTGTTGAAAACAAGCTCACATACTTTTTCACATTCAGCGCCGAAAGAATAACCCATAATTTCGGTGCCGTCTTCCAATATCAGCTTACGGTCAAATTCTCTAATCATCTTTACTGCCTCTCTTTTCGGATAACTTTTTCTCAAATCGGTCTTTTCTTGTGTCTGACGGTATTGCAGTAGGATAAGCTCCGTCGAAACAGGCACTGCAATAAAAGCCGTTGCCTATCATTTCTTTTAAGGCCTCCACAGGCAAATATCCTAAGCTGTCCGCGCCGATAATTCGGGCTATTTCTTCCACGCTGTGCTTACAGGCAATTAAATTTTCCTCACTGTCAATATCTGTTCCGTAATAGCAGGGGTGCAAAAAGGGCGGCGATGATATTCGCATGTGAATTTCCTTTGCACCGGCATCTCTCAAAAGCTTTACAATTCTTCCTGAGGTCGTGCCGCGAACAATAGAATCGTCAACCAAAACAATTCTTTTGCCCCTTACATTTTCTTCAACAGCCGCAAGCTTGATTTTCACCTGGTCAAGCCTTGTTTTCTGCCCGGGAGAAATAAAGGTTCTGCCGATGTATTTATTCTTGATAAGACCGATTGTATATGGAATTTTTGAAGCGTGACTGTATCCGAGTGCGGCGTCAAGCCCTGAATCGGGCACACCTATAACAACATCCGCCTGCACACCGTGACTTTGAGCCAATATCTCGCCGGCTATAAATCTTGACTTATGTACCGATATCCCGTCTATAACAGAATCGGGGCGGGAAAAATAGATATATTCAAAAGAACATAGCTTTTTGGGCTTTTTGCCGCAATGTTCCTTAAGTGAAATTACATTTTCACCGTCAAATACAACAATTTCGCCGGGCATAACATCCCTTATGAATTCTGCACTTACCGCTGACAGTGCGGCACTTTCAGAAGCGGCAACATAAACTCCGTCGGCTGTTTTACCAAAGCAAAGGGGTCTGAAACCGTAAGGGTCACGGGCAAGAATCAGTTTTTGCGGTGACATCAGCACTAAGGAGTAAGCGCCCTCAAGTATGTTCATAGCCCGGCTTACGGCCTCTTCAATTGAGCCGCTGCTGAGCCTTTCTTTTGTTATAATATAAGCGATGGTTTCAGTGTCGCTTGTTGTGTGGAATATGGCGCCGGAAAGCTCAAGCTGACTTCTGAGCTCTGCCGCATTGGATAAGTTTCCGTTGTGGGCAATTGCCATTCGACCCTTTTGGTGGTTAACCTCAATGGGCTGACAGTTATTCCGGTTATTTTTGCCTGTTGTACCGTAACGCACGTGACCTATTGCCATTTTTCCCTCGGGCAGGCAGGCTAACTCTCCGCCGCCGAAAACTTCACTGACAAGTCCTAAATCTTTGTGCGACGCAAAAACGCCGTCATCGTTGACAACTATACCGCAGCTTTCCTGACCCCTGTGCTGAAGTGCATAAAGGCCGTAATATACAAGGCTTCCGACATCAATATTTAATTTTGCAATTGCTCCGAATACACCGCATTCCTCATGGACACTCATATTATTTCTCCCTCGCTTTATCAAATGACGCTTTTATAAATCCCTTAAACAGCGGATGGGGTCTGTTGGGTCTGCTTTTAAATTCAGGGTGATACTGAACACCTATATAAAAGGGTCTGTCACTTAATTCTACCGTTTCAACAAGCTTTCCGTCGGGAGAAGTACCTGCAAGTGTAAGCCCGCCCTTTTCGTATTGTTCCCTGTAATCATTGTTGAACTCATAGCGGTGGCGGTGACGCTCGCTGATGTCCGTTTTTCCGTAAAGCTTTGCAATAACCGTATCTGCCTTAGCAACGCAGGGGTAAGAGCCGAGCCTTAATGTTCCGCCCTTATCTACCTCGTCACTTTGACCGGGCATAAAATCGATAACCTTATGTAAGCACTTTTCATCAAATTCACCTGAATTTGCGTCGGTGATGCCGAGAACGTTTCTTGCATATTCAATAACGGCAATCTGCATACCTAAGCAAATGCCGAAATAGGGAACATTGTTTTCCCTGGCATATTTTGCGGAAAGTATCATTCCCTCAATGCCCCTGTCACCAAAGCCGCCGGGGACAATAATTCCGTCAAGACCGCTTAAAACATCGCTGACATTTTCGGTGTTAATCTTTTCCGAGTCTATCCAATGAATTTTTATGTGGGTGTTATATACATAGCCTGCGTGTCTGAGCGCTTCCGCAACGGAAAGATATGCGTCGTGAAGCTCAGTATATTTTCCCACAAGACCGATATCCACACTGTAAGAGCGATTTTTGATTTTATCCACCATTTCACTCCACTCGGCTAAGTCAATAGGCTTTGTTTCAAGGTTTAATTCCCTGCAAACAACCTGAGAAAAATTGGACTTTTCAAGCATAAGCGGTGCTTCATAGAGTATAGGCAAGGTGATGTTTTCAATAACGCAGTCCTTTTTTACGTTACAGAAAAGCGAAATCTTTTTGAAAATAGACTCCTCAAGAGGTTTGTCACAGCGAAGCACAATAATATCGGGACTGATGCCCATCGCTTGAAGCTCTTTAACCGAATGTTGGGTGGGCTTTGATTTGTGCTCGTCAGAGCCGCTTAAAAAGGGCACTAAGGTAACATGAATAAAAAGGCTGTTTTCCTTGCCCATTTCAAGTGATACCTGACGGATTGCCTCGAGAAAAGGCTGAGACTCAATGTCACCGATAGTACCGCCTATTTCCGTAATTACAACATCTGCATCGGTTTGCTTGCCCACTCTGTAAATGAAATTTTTAATTTCATCTGTGATGTGGGGAATAACCTGAACCGTTGAACCGAGGTATTCGCCTCTGCGCTCTTTATTTAAAACATTCCAATATACCTTGCCTGTGGTAAGGTTTGAGAATTTGTTTAAGTCCTCGTCGATAAAACGCTCATAATGCCCCAGGTCGAGGTCGGTTTCAGCACCGTCAACGGTAACAAACACCTCACCGTGCTGATAGGGACTCATGGTACCGGGGTCAACATTGATATAAGGGTCAAGCTTTTGTGCCGCAACCTTTAATCCTCTGCTTTTTAAAAGTCTGCCCAGTGATGCCGCCGTAATGCCCTTACCCAGACCCGACACAACTCCGCCTGTAACAAATATATATTTTGTCATAATAATCGCTCCTTTATTCCCACTCTACTGTTGCCGGAGGCTTAGATGTGATGTCATAAACAACTCTTGTAATCTCTTTAATTTCACCTGTTATGCGGCCGCTTATCCTTTCTAACACATCGTATGGGATATGTGTCCAAGAGGCTGTCATAAAGTCATCGGTTGTAACTGCACGCAGTGCCGCAACATATCCGTATGCTCTGGCATCACCTTTTACACCTACGCTGTAAGTATCCGTAAGCACTGCAAAATATTGACTTACCTGTAATTGTGATGCGATACCGTCAATTTCTTCTCTTAAAATTGCGTCTGCCTGTTTTAAAACAGTCAATTTTTCTTTTGTTATTTCACCGATTACGCGCACTGCAAGTCCCGGCCCCGGAAACGGCTGACGGTAAACAAGCTCTTTAGGTAAGCCAAGCTTCATGCCGACCTGTCTGACTTCGTCCTTGAACAAATCGCTCAAAGGCTCCGCTATACTTTCAAAGCTTATTACATCAGGCAGACCGCCGACGTTGTGGTGGCTTTTAATTACCGCCGAATCACCTTTGCCGCTTTCGATAATATCGGGATAAATAGTGCCCTGCGCCAAAACATCAATTTTTCCGAGCGCTTTAGCTTCATCTTCAAAAACACGGATAAATTCCTCACCGATTATTTTGCGCTTTTCTTCAGGGTCGGTTACACCTTTAAGCTTATTTAAAAACCTTTCTTCCGCGTTTACACGAATTAAATTCATACCGAATTTATCCTTGAAGGTGTTTTCCACAAAATCGCCCTCATCCTTACGGAGAAGTCCGTGGTCAACAAAAACGCAAATTAAATTACTGCCCACGGCTTTATATAAAAGTGCCGCCGCAACAGATGAGTCAACACCGCCGGAAAGCGCCAAAAGCACCTTTTTTCCTTTAAGCTCCGTCTTGTACTTTTCAACGGTTTTGTCAATAAAATCCTCCATTATCCAGTCGCCGGAGCAATTACACACATTGTAAAGGAAATTGCGGATAACGGTTTTTCCGTACTGTGTGTGAGTTACTTCGGGGTGAAACTGAACGGCATAAAGCTTTTTTTCGCTGTTTGAAAAGGCCGCCGCAGGACAGTTGTCCGTAGTTGCCGTGACGGTAAAGCCGCAGGGCACCTTTGACACATAATCGGTATGGCTCATAAAGCAGTTGCTTTTTTCGGGTACATTTTCAAATAAAAGGCTGTCTTTTACATATAAAACAGCGTTACCGTATTCACTTGTGTCCCCGGCGGGAGAAACTGTACCGCCTGCCATAAAAGCCATAAGCTGTGCCCCGTAGCAGATACCTAAAATAGGAATACCTAAATTCAAAACCTCCCTGTCATAATGAGGGGAGCTTTCATTGTAAACCTCATTGGGGCCGCCGGTAAAAATAATACCTTTGTAGCCGATATTTTTGATTTCTTCACAGGATATTTTGTCGTAGGGTTTAATTTCTGCATATACATTCTGCTCACGGACACGGCGGGCAATAAGCTGATTATATTGACCGCCGAAATCTAAAACAAGGATTTTTTCCTGCATATTTTTACCGCCTTTTCTTTATATTTTCCACCCAAGCTTGCTTTGCGTTATTTGTTAATTATTTATATGAAAGCGTAATTTTCAGCCCTCTAATTGCTTATGAATAGCCGCCGCCGCTTTTTTCCCCGCACCCATTGCAAGAATTACCGTTGCGGCGCCTGTTACGGCATCTCCCCCTGCATATACAAAGGGCTTTGAGGTTGCACCGTCTTCATCGGCCACAATACAGCCGCGGTTTGTTGTTTCAAGTCCGTCTGTTGTTTTACGGATAAGGGGATTAGGTGACTGACCGATAGCTATAACGGCCGTATCTATTTCAATAGTATGCTCTGAATTTTCAACAGCTTCGGGGCGGCGTCTGCCGCTTGAATCAGGCTCACCCAGGCGCATATCCACAACCTCCACACCTTTCAGGTTTCCTTTTTCGTCGCCTATAAACCTTGTGGGGCTTTTCAGTAAAAGAAACTCTACACCCTCATCTTTGGCATGTGAAATTTCTTCCGCACGGGCAGGAAGCTCCTGCATACCGCGCCTATATATAATGTATACGTTTTCGGCACCCATTCTCAAAGCCGAGCGTGCCGCGTCCATGGCAACATTGCCGCCGCCGAAAACACCCACTTTTTTACCGCAGTAAACGGGAGTGTCATATTCAGGGAAGCGATAACCGCCCATAAGGTTGATACGGGTCAAAAACTCGTTTGCCGAATAAACACCGTTTAATTCTTCACCCTCTATGCCCAAAAACGAGGGAAGTCCTGCACCGGTAGCGATATATACGGCATCATAACTCATACTGTCCAGCAGTTCTTCAACTAAAAAGGACTTGCCGATAATTACATTGGTTTCTATTTTTACGCCTTTATTTTTCAGCTTTTCTATTTCTTTTTTTACTATACTCTTAGGCAACCTGAACTCAGGTATGCCGTACATAAGCACACCGCCGGCAGTATGAAACGCCTCAAAAACCGTCACCTCATAGCCGAGGGAAGCTAAATCGCCGGCACAGGTAAGCCCGGACGGACCCGAGCCGATAATTGCCACTTTTTTTCCGTTAGCTTTTATTTCACAGGAAGTCTCCTTGTGATTTTTCAAATAGTAATCAGCTACAAATCTTTCAACTCTGCCTATGGCAACGGACTCACCCTTGATGCCTCTTACACAGGAAGCCTCACACTGTTTTTCCTGAGGACAGACACGTCCGCAAATTGCAGGCAAAGAGTTTGTTTCGCTGATTTTTTCATAGGCGCCTATAAAATCACCCTTTGCCGCAAGAGAGAGAAATTCAGGAATCTTCACACCGACGGGACAGCCTTTCATACAAGGCTTGTTTTTACAGTTCAAACAGCGCTGTGCCTCACTTACGGCAGCTTCGGGAGAATAACCTAAGGTAACCTCGGAAAAATTTTGACAGCGAAGAACGGGCGGCTGCTCGGGCATCGGATTTTTTTCTTTTTGCATATTAGCCATGTCCGTTGCTCCTTCCTATTCTGCATTCGCCCTGCTCGCAGGCTGCTTTTTCCTGAGGTCTCAAAGCGCCCTGCCTTTTTATTGCAATATCCCAGTCTATTTTATGACCGTCAAAATCTGGGCCGTCAACACAGGCAAACTTTGGCTTGCCGTCAACTATAACCCGACAGCCGCCGCACATTCCCGTACCGTCAATCATAACGGGATTCATTGAAACGGTTGTGTGTATGCCCTGCTCTTTTGTAATTTCACAAACGCCTTTCATCATCATAAGAGGACCTACTGTAATAACCTCGTCAAAGCTTTCCCCTGACTGCAATTCTTCCTTTAATCTGTCGGTGACAAAGCCTTTTAAGCCGTTTGAGCCGTCATCGGTTGTGATAATCAGCTTATCGGAAACGTCGGAGAGCTCCTTTTCCAAAATGATGCTTTCTTTATTTTTAAAGCCGGCAATCATTGTCACCCTTGCACCTAAGGCCTTTAGCTTTTTTGCCTGGGGATAGGTAATTGCCGTACCCAGACCGCCGCCGATTACCAAAACATTTTTTAGATTTTCAAGGGGTGTTGGTGTGCCGAGAGGCCCTGCAAAGTCCAGAACGGTATCACCGCTTTTTAAGCTTTGCATATCCCTTGTGGTTTTTCCCACAGCCTGCACAATAATTGTAACCGTACCCTTTTCACGGTCAAAATCGGCAATGGTAAAGGGCACTCTTTCACCGCGCTCATCGGTTCTTAAAATGATGAACTGACCCGGCTCAGCTCTGTGAGCCACGGCGGGAGCTTTCACTGTCATTAAAAATATCTGCTTGGTTAAGTCTCTTTTTTCAATTATTTCATACGCCATTTAATTTTCACCTGATAATAATACTTTCCCTTTCAGGGCCCACTGATACATATTTAATGGGACAGCCCACATTTTTTTCAATGAACATTACGTAGTCCTGAGCCTCTTTGGGAAGCTCCTCCCACTTACGTGCTTTGGAAATATCCTCTTTCCAGCCCTTAACATATTCTATCACGGGCTTTGCCGAATTTAATGCCGCAGGGAACGGGAAGCGTTTTGTTTCTTTGCCGTCTACCGTGTAAGCCGTACAAACGGGAATTTGCTCCATGCCCGAAAGCACGTCTAATTTAGTAAGTGCGATTTCCGTTGCCGCCTGAACTTCAATTCCGTAAGCCGTTGCGACCAAATCCATTGCGCCTACACGGCGGGGTCTGCCTGTTTTTGCACCGTATTCATTGCCTGCTTTTCTTAAGGTCTCTGCCTGCTCACCGAACATTTCCGACACAAAAGGTCCCTCACCCACACAGGTTGAATATGCCTTAACAACACCTAAAACCCTGTCAATTTTTGCACCGGGGAAGCCGGAGCCGATAGGGGCATAGGCGGCAGTTGTGTTTGAAGATGTGGTGTAAGGATGAATACCGTAGTCCAAATCTCTCAAGGAGCCAAGCTGTGCTTCAAAAAGGATTTTTTTACCCTGCTTTGAGGCATTTTTCAAAAATTCGCCCGTGTCACAGATAAAGGGCTTGATTTTTTCGCAATAATTTGTAACCCACTCGGTAATTTCTGCTTCTTCAATAGGCTTAGCACCGTAAACACCTGTGAGAGTAAGATTTTTCCATTCAAGCAGGTCTGCAAGGTGCTGTTTTAACCTTTCAGGATAGAAAAGCTCACCTGCAAGAACTGTTTTCTTTTGGTATTTATCCGAATAAAAGGGTGCTATACCCTGTTTTGTTGATCCGTACTTTTTATCGGCAAGACGCTTTTCTTCAAGCTCGTCCATCTGTCTGTGCCAGGGAAGTAAAAGAGAAGCTCTGTCGCTGATTTTAAGGTTTTCAGGTGTAATTTCAACACCTTGTTCTCTCACGCCGGAGATTTCATTCCAAAGGTTTTCCGGGTCCAGAGCCACACCGTTGCCGAGAATGTTTACAACACCGTCTCTGAAAATACCCGAGGGCAAAAGATGAAGTGCAAACTTGCCCTTGTCATTTATTACGGTATGACCTGCATTTCCTCCGCCTTGATAACGCACTACAACATCATATTTTTCGGTGAAAAGGTCTACCATTCTGCCTTTACCCTCGTCACCCCAGTTAATACCTACTATTGCGCAGTTGTCCATTATTTTTCCTCCGTCATATAAATTTACAAAAAAAGAGACAAAGGCACTTCGAGAACATAACTCAAAGACGCCTTTGCCTTTACCGGGATAGTATACTCTTTTTAAGGAAATTTGTCAACTGCTTAACAAAAGGTTTTTTATTTTCCGCTGTCGCCGTAGTTTGAAAGCACACGTGCAGAGGGATCGTTGACGTCACAGCCCTCCCACGCCTTGTTGGGCATCCAGAAATCAACTATCATTTCTGCCTGACCGGGATAATACTTTTCAAAAATGTCACGGTAAAGTAAGGACTCCTTTGTAAAGGGACGTGCGTGTGAATATTTTGCACATTCCTTTTCAAGCTCCCCGTCGGTATATTTTGTTTCGGCATACTCCTTGAGATAGTCAACCATTGAGTGTCCCACAGCGTCGGAAAATGCGGCTTTTTCACGCCACAGTATTTCATCGGGAAGAAGCTTTTTATCCTCAAAAGCGTGCCTTAACAGATACTTGCCCTTGCCGTAAACGTTCATTTTAAGCGACGGATTTACTGCCATTACATATTTTACAAAATCAATGTCACCGAAAGGTACTCTTGCTTCAAGGGAGTTTACGGAAATACAACGGTCTGCACGGAGCACGTCATACATGTGAAGCTCTCTTATTCTCTTTTGCGACTCTTTTTGGAAAGCCTCGGGCGAGGGTGCAAAGTCGGTATATTTATATCCGAACAGCTCATCTGAAATCTCACCTGTTAAAAGGACACGGATATCGGTTTTTTCGTGAATTGCCTTACAAAGCAGATACATACCCATACTTGCCCTGACTGTTGTAATATCAAAGGTACCGAGAGTATAAATAACCGTTTCAAGAGAGGAAATAACTTCTTCGGGCGTCATAAATATTTCAGTGTGGTCACTGCCGATAAAATCTGCAACCTGACGGGCATATTTAAGGTCAATAGCGTCCTCTGTCATACCTATGGCAAAGGTTTTGATGGGAGCCTTGCTCTTTTTTGCGGCAATTGCACAAACCAAGGAGGAATCAAGTCCGCCCGAAAGCAAAAAGCCTACTTTAGCATCGGCAACAAGTCTTTTTTCCACACCTGCGGTCAGCTTTTCATAGATGTTTTCGCAGACTGTCTCCAATGTATCATCTAAGACCCTGTCAACCTTTGCAATATCACAGTAGCAGGTAAACTTACCGCCTTTGTAATAATGTCCCGGAGGAAAGGGCATAATTTTTTCCGTTACGCCTACTAAGTTTTTAGGCTCACTTGCAAAAACAATTGTACCGCTATTGTCATATCCGTAATAAAGAGGTCTTATGCCTATGGGGTCACGTGCGGCAATATATTCCTTGCTTTTGCCGTCATAAATAATAAGTGCAAATTCCGCGTCGAGCATAGGGAACATATCCAAGCCGTACTGCTCATACAGGGGTAAAAGTATTTCACAGTCGGAATCGCTGTTAAAGGTATATTTTTCCGAAAGCTGATTTTTAAGCTTTTCAAAGCCGTAAATTTCACCGTTACAAACAACATAGCTTCCGTTTAATTCAAAAGGCTGCATACCGTCGGGTGTAAGACCCATAATAGCCAAACGGTGAAAGCCGAGCAAGCCTTTACCCGTATCAATAATTTTACTGTCGTCGGGGCCGCGTGAAACAGTAGTTTTAAATCCTTTTTCAAAGCTTTCTTTTGTGGCACTTTCGCCGCAATAACCCATAATAGAACACATAGTCTATTCCTCCTAATTTTAAAAATGAATATACAGAAGCTGTTTTTTCACAGCTTCTGCATAATTTTGTTCTAATTTAATCCCAAGCAGATGTGTTTTGAACATACCCGTCAGATACACCGCTGTCATTTTCAAGCCAGGCTTTTTTATAAAGCTCGCTTTGTTGAACACGGGTGATTTGCTGAGCCGGAGTTTGTTCTTTAAAATCAATAGTAGGAATAAATTTACTATTTTCTTTTTCACACACGCTAAAATAACTCCTTAATTTAAAATTTATTCTTCGTCCTGCAAAGCAGCGTAACCCTCCTCGCCGGTACGAACCTTTACAACATTTTCAACATCGTAAACAAAAATCTTGCCGTCACCGATATGACCTGTGTAAAGAACCTTCTTTGCCGCCTCAATAACACTGCGGACAGGAACCTTGCTTACCACAATGTCAATTTGCACCTTAGGCAAGAGTGTCGGCTCCACCTGAACACCGCGGTAATATTCCGGCTTGCCCTTTTGAACACCGCAGCCGAGAACGTGAGACACCGTCATACCTGTGATACCGATATTTAACATAGCGGTTTTAAGCGCTTCAAGACGGGACTCCTTACATATAATTTCCACCTTAGTGAACTTAGGTGAATTTTCGTCGTGGAAAGTGGGCATTTTCTTAACCTCAACGGCTTCTGAAACAGGAACTTCACCGCTTACAACAACGGGAACATCGTCCTGGTCAATATATTCGGGAAGCATTGCAAAGCCTGCATAAGCACTGGGCAAACCGTGCTCGGTAGAGTCAAGACCCTCGATTTCTTCCTCACGGGTAACACGAAGTCCCATAACCTTTTTAATGAGCAGGAACGTAACCGTAATTGTAACTGCCGTCCAAAGAGCAACTGCAGCAAAGCCGGTAAGCTGTAAAAGTAAAAGCTCGAAGCCGCCGCCGTAGAAAAGACCTGTGAGGGTTTCCCCCGAAGCATTTGCAATTGAATATCCCGGTGCCGTATCGGTTGCAAAAAGTCCAACGGCAACGGTGCCCCAAATACCGTTCATACAGTGAACTGCAACGGCGCCTACAGGGTCGTCAATGTGAAGCTTATGGTCTAAAAGCCATACGCCGAATACTACCAAAAGTCCGGAGACGGCACCTATTACACAAGCGCCGAAAGCATCCGTAACATCACAGGGAGCGGTAATTGCAACAAGGCCTGCAAGTGAAGCGTTAAGGCACATTGAAACGTCAGGCTTGCCGTATTTAACCCAGGTAAATATCATACACACAACGGTTGCAACGGCAGGAGCTACGGTTGTTGTAAGGAAGACTGAGCCTAACTGCTTAGTTGAGGTGCAGGCCGCACCGTTAAAACCGTACCAGCCAAGCCAGAGAATGAACACACCCAAAGCACCTAAAGCAATGCTGTGACCCGGAAAAGCGTTGACCTTAACAACCTTTCCCTTTTCATCTTTCTTGAACTTACCTATTCTCGGTCCTAAAATTTTGGCACCGATAAGAGCAGATATACCGCCTACCATGTGAATTGCACAAGAGCCTGCAAAATCGTGAAAGCCTAAGTCGGAAAGCCAGCCGCCGCCCCAAATCCAGTGAGCTTCAATGGGATAAATCAAGGCGGAAATTACACCCGAATAAACGCAGTATGAAAGGAATTTTGTTCTTTCTGCCATAGCGCCGGAAACAATTGTTGCCGTTGTTGCACAAAATACCAAATTAAATACAAAGTTGGAAAAATTGAAATTTGCATAACTTGTGAAAATGTCAAATCCCGGCTTTCCGATAAAGCCTACAAGGTCTTCACCCATAAGCAAGCTGAAGCCTATGACAATAAAGACAACCGTTCCGATACAGAAATCCATCAGATTCTTCATTATGATGTTACCTGTATTTTTTGCCCTTGTAAAGCCTGCTTCCACCATCGCAAAGCCTGCCTGCATCCAGAACACAAGTGCCGCACCGATTAAAAACCAGACTGAAAAAACTTCGCCGGTAACAAGTTCCATAATTGCCCCATCCATTCAAATCATCCTTTCAAATTTTAAATTAACATAAACAATTATCTAACACTGAAAAGCATATCCGCATAAGAGGGGAAGGGCCAGAATTCCTTTGCGGTAATAGTTTCCGCTTCATCAACAGCAACTCTTAAGGCGGCCATTTTCGGTAAAACAGTGTCCCTTATCATATATGCTTCGCTTTCAATGTTTTCTGCATCGCTGAGCTTCATTACGGCGTCCTGAAGCTCTGCAGCTGCCTGCGATATTCTGTCACAAAGAACTGATAAATGCTTTACTGTTTGAATTTCATATTCACAGGAAATAGAAGCGTCAAGAACCTTTTTAGCGGAAGCGTTCTTTGCCATATAAGCGGTATATTTTGCAATAGCCGGAGCATAGGAGCACTTTGCCATATCTACCATTGTACTTGCCTCAATGGTGACGGTCTTGCAGTAATTTTCAAGCATAATTTCTTCACGTGACTGAAGCTCTCTTTCAGAATAAACCTTGTGTGCGGTGAGCATGTCAACATTCTTTTTATCAAGCAAGTGAGGCATACAGTCTGCTGTTGTGCGGTAATTGAGAAGTCCCCTGTTTTCGGTAGCCTCTTTAATCCATTTATCGTCATATCCGTTGCCGTTAAAGATGATTCTCTTGTGATCTTTAATGGTTTTCTTAATCATCTCGTGAAGTGCGGTTTCAAAGTCCTCTGCATTTTCAAGGCGGTCGGCATATACTTTAAGGGACTCGGCAACAGCGGCATTGAGCATAATGTTTGCACAGGCAATGCTGTTTGATGAGCCGAGCATACGGAATTCAAACTTGTTGCCTGTAAATGCAAAGGGTGAGGTACGGTTACGGTCGGTAGTGTCTCTTGTAAACTTGGGAAGCACGCTTACACCCAGCTTCATTTTGGTTTTACCTGCGGCAACATAAGGTGTATCTGTTTCAATGGCTTTTAAAATGCCCTCAAGCTCATCACCGAGGAACATTGACATAACGGCCGGAGGTGCTTCATTTGCACCGAGACGGTGATCGTTTCCTGCGGTGGCAACTGCAATACGAAGCAAATCCTGATAATCGTCAACCGCCTTTATTACGGCGCAAAGGAATAAAAGGAACTGTGCGTTTTCATAGGGAGTTTCACCGGGGGATAAAAGGTTTACGCCTGTGTCGGTGGAAATTGACCAGTTGTTATGTTTACCGCTTCCGTTAACCCCTGCAAAGGGCTTTTCGTGAAGCAAGCATACAAGTCCGTGACGGGAAGCCACCTTTTGCATAATCTCCATTGTCAATTGGTTATGGTCTGTTGCTATGTTCGTTGTGGTGTAAATGGGTGCTAACTCATGCTGAGCGGGAGCAACCTCGTTATGTTCCGTTTTTGCAAGAATACCAAGCTGCCAGAGCTCTTCGTTCAAATCCTCCATAAATTCGGCAACCTTAGGCTTAATAACACCGAAGTAATGGTCATCCATCTCCTGACCCTTAGGCGGTTTTGCACCGAAAAGTGTTCTGCCTGTGAAACGCAGGTCTGGACGGGCGTCGTACATTTCCTTTGTCACAAGGAAGTATTCCTGTTCGGGACCGACAGAGGTCTTAACACATTTTACGGTATCGTTGCCAAACAAACGCAAAATACGAAGTGCCTGTACATTGAGCGCTTGCATTGAACGAAGCAAGGGAGTTTTTTTATCCAATGCCTCACCGCTGTATGAACAAAAAGCTGTGGGAATACAAAGGGTTTTGCCTTTAATGAAAGCGAAAGAAGTCGGGTCCCAGGCAGTATAGCCTCTTGCCTCAAAGGTTGCTCTGATACCGCCTGAGGGGAATGAAGAAGCGTCGGGCTCGCCTTTAATCAGCTCTTTGCCGGAAAACTCCATTATTACACTGCCGTCGGGAGAGGGTGCTATAAAGCTGTCGTGCTTTTCTGCGGTAATGCCTGTCAAAGGCTGGAACCAATGGGTATAATGTGTTGCGCCGTTTTCTACCGCCCAGTCTTTCATAGCCGATGCCACGGCATTTGCTACACCTATATCTAAGTCAACGCCCTCATCAATTGTCTTTTTCAGCGAGTTATAAATTTTACCCGGCAGCCTTGCCCTCATAACTCTGTCATCAAAAACCTTGCTTGCAAAAATGGTTGATACTGTACTCATAATATTATGCCGTCCTTTCAAAACGAGCGAAAGCGTCTTTGACTTCTTGAGAAATCAAAGACGCCTTTGCCTTTTATTTAATGTTTAATTATATTGCTTATTAACTTATACTATGCCTTGAGCATTCATAGCGTCAACAAGCTTTTCAAAGCCTGCAATATTTGCACCTACTACGTAGTTGCCTTCCATATCGTATTTTTTAGCGGCAACATCAATGTTGTGGAACAAATCTATCATAATTGATTTAAGTGTGCTGTCTGCCTTTTCAAAGCTCCACTGTAATCTTTCGCTGTTTTGTGACATCTCCAAAGCGGAGGTTGCAACACCGCCTGCGTTTGCTGCCTTACCGGGTAAGAAGTAAACACCGTTTTCCTGAAAATAATCCACCGCATCGGGGGTTGTGGGCATATTAGCGCCCTCTGCCACGGCAATTACACCGTTAGCTACAAGCAGCTTTGCATCTTCAAGGGTCAATTCATTTTGAGTTGCACAGGGAAGCGCTATGTCAACCTTAACCGACCAAATACCCTTGCCCTCATGATATTCTGAATTGGGTCTGTAATTTTTGTACTGTGTAAGTCTTGCCCTTTTAACTTCCTTAATTTCTTTCAATGCCTCAAGGTCGATGCCGTCGGGGTCATAAACCCAGCCGTTGGAGTCCGAACAGGTGAGAACCTTTGCGCCTAACTGCTGTGCCTTTTCAATTGCATAAATTGCAACATTACCCGAGCCCGATACGCTGACTGTCTTTCCTGCAATATCTATGCCCTTACATCTGAGCATTTCTTCTGTTATATAAAGAAGTCCGTAGCCCGTAGCTTCCGTACGGACAAGGGAGCCGCCGTAAGATAAGCCCTTACCTGTCAGAACACCCTCGAAAAGGCCCCTGATTCTCTTATACTGACCGTACATATAGCCGATTTCACGGGAGCCTGTACCGATATCGCCGGCAGGAACGTCCGTATCCGCACCGATGTACTTACAAAGCTCCGTCATAAAGCTTTGGCAGAACTTCATAATTTCACGGTCGCTCTTACCCTTGGGGTCGAAGTCAGCGCCGCCCTTACCGCCGCCTATGGGAAGTCCCGTAAGGGAGTTTTTGAAAATCTGCTCAAAACCAAGGAATTTTATAATACCGAGGTTTACTGACGGGTGCAGGCGAA
Source organism: Acutalibacteraceae bacterium (assembly GCA_051880695.1). Classification (GTDB taxonomy): domain Bacteria; phylum Bacillota; class Clostridia; order Oscillospirales; family Acutalibacteraceae; genus UBA6857. The sequence goes on from JBJEOK010000016.1 coordinate 100,850, forward strand.
GACCGCCTTTATAAGGACCGATGGCACTGTTAAACTGAACACGGTAGCCTGTGTTGATTTGCACCTGACCGTTATCGTCAATCCAGGGGATACGGAACTTAATCTGTCTTTCGGGGTTTGTGATTCTTTCAAGCAGAGCGTCACGTCTGAACTGTTCTTCATTTGCCTCAACCACAGGTCTTAAAGAATCAAGAACCTCTTTAACCGCTTGGTGAAATTCCGGCTCCTGAGGGTTTTCCCTGACTATTCGCTCATAAACTTCATCAACATAACTCATTGATAATCCTCCTAAAATAAAAAGACGCTCTATCAGTGACTGCCGAGCCACCGATAAAGACGTCTTTGCCTTTTTGCATTATTATTTTGTCCCGATAAAAGATAAAACGTCCCTGAGAATAATTCTCAAAGACGCCCTTGCCTTTTATGTTACGCATTTTACACCCGAAAAAAACGTTTGTCAACCCCTTTTTTCGATTTTTTTTGAAATTTTCTGCAATTTTATGTTTTGTGATTGACAAGCGAAATTTTTTGGTGTAAAATTTCCACAATGAGCAAAGGCGTTCATTTTAGTGCAGAAAGCTTCTGTACCGAAATGAACGCCTTTCTTTTATTTTGTTTAAAGAAAGGGGCCGGGCACTTTATGAATATGCTTGAAGGAAAAGTAAGAATCCCCTCAGGCTGTGCTATTGCCGCAGTAATATCAAAAGACGGAAACAGGATGACCGGTGAAAAAATAATAGAGTCTATGAAGCCAATGCATGACCGTTCAAACGGTCTGGGCGGCGGTTTTGCCGGATACGGCATTTATCCCGAATATAAGGATTTTTACGCTTTGCACATGTTTTTTACCGACAGAAACACACGGAAAAATTGCGAGGCATTTTTAAAAGAGCGTTTTGAAATTGTCAAAAGCGAAATAATGCCCACAAGAAAAATTCCTGAAATTACCGATGAGCCTGTTATCTGGCGCTACTTTGTTGCCCCTTTGCAGTCAAATCTCAGAAGCTTTCAGCTTGACGAAAAGGAATATGTTGCCCGTACGGTTATGAAAATCAACGCCGAAATGACAGGCGCCTTTGTTTTTTCAAGCGGTAAAAATATGGGTGCATTTAAAGCGGTGGGCTTTCCCGAGGACGTGGGTATGTTTTATAAGTTAGACGAATACGAGGGCTACTGCTGGACTGCTCACGGAAGATATCCCACTAACACACCCGGCTGGTGGGGCGGCGCGCATCCCTTTACACTGCTTGATTACTCAATTGTTCACAACGGCGAAATTTCATCTTATGACGCTAACCGCCGTTTCATTGAAATGTTCGGCTACAAATGCACCTTGCAGACGGATACCGAGGTTATAACCTATATTATGGACTATCTGCTTCGCATACAAAAGCTTTCTTTAACCGAAGCGGCAAATGTTATCGCCGCTCCTTTCTGGAGCACAATTGAAAATAAAAGCGACCCCTATGAAAAGCAAAAATACGAATATCTGCGAACAGTTTTTCCGTCACTGCTCATAACAGGGCCTTTTTCCATTGTTTTCGGCTTTAACGGCGGTCTTATGGCGCTCAATGACCGCCTGAAGCTTCGTTCTATGGTTGTGGGAGAAAAAGATGATAAGGTGTTTATCGCAAGTGAAGAAGCGGCAATCCGTGTAATGGAGCCTGATGCCGAAAATATTTATGCTCCGGCAGGCGGTGAGCCGGTAATTATTAAAGTAAAAGAAGGTGCATTTTAATGGCTTTTCTCTTTTATCCCGAATATGAAATAGTCCGAAATGAAAAAAGGTGTACTGTCTGCCGTATATGTGAAAAGCAGTGTGCAAATGAAGTGCATATTTTTGACAGCAAATCGGGACTTATGACAGCCGACGAAACAAAGTGCGTCAACTGTCACCGATGCGTAAATATGTGCCCCGCAAGGGCCTTAAAAGTAATCAAAAGCAACTGTACCTTTAAAGAAAATGCCAACTGGCAGGACGATACAATCAGAGAAATTTACAAGCAGGCAAATTCGGGCGGTGTGCTTTTATCCTCAATGGGTAACCCCAAGCCCCTGCCTGTATACTGGGATAAAATTCTCATCAACGCCTCTCAGGTTACAAATCCCTCTATTGACCCCTTGCGTGAGCCTATGGAGACAAAGGTATTCCTCGGTAAAAAGCCGGGTAAAATTGAGCATGACGAAAAGGGTAAAATCAAATTCGACCTGCCGCCTCAGCTTGAGCTTTCCATGCCTGTGATGTTTTCTGCCATGAGCTACGGCTCTATAAGCTACAACGCTCACAAGGCCCTCGCCACCGCCTCAAAGCAATTGGGTATTTACTATAATACAGGTGAGGGCGGACTTCACGAGGACTTTTATGCTTACGGCGAAAACACCATTGTTCAGGTTGCCTCGGGACGTTTCGGTGTTCACGAGAATTATCTGAAAACAGGTGCGGCGGTTGAAATTAAAATGGGTCAGGGCGCCAAGCCCGGTATAGGCGGTCATCTTCCTGGAACAAAAATCGTAGGCGACGTTTCCCGTACCCGTATGATTCCCGAGGGCAGTGACGCTATTTCACCTGCCCCTCATCATGACATTTATTCCATTGAAGACTTACGTCAGCTTGTTTTCTCTTTAAAAGAGGCAACAGAATATAAAAAGCCCATAATTGTCAAGGTAGCGGCTGTTCATAACATTGCCGCAATTGCAAGCGGAATCGCCCGAAGCGGCGCCGACATCATTGCCATTGACGGCTTCAGAGGCGGTACGGGAGCCGCACCTACAAGAATACGTGACAATGTGGGTATTCCCGTTGAGCTTGCTTTAGCCGCAGTTGACAAGAGACTGAGAGACGAGGGCATACGAAACAACGTATCCTTGGTGGTAGGCGGAAGTATTCGCTGTGCTTCCGATGTTGTAAAGGCGGTGGCCTTAGGCGCCGACGCCTGTTATATAGCTACGGCTCCCCTTATCGCTTTGGGCTGTCACCTGTGCAGAACCTGTCAGAGCGGCAAATGCAACTGGGGCATTGCCACACAAAGAGCCGAGCTTGTTAAAAGGCTCGACCCGGAGGCAGGCAAAACAAAGCTTGTTAACCTTATGACGGCTTGGTGTCACGAAATAAAAGAGCTCATGGGAGGAATGGGTATAAATTCCATTGAGGCGCTAAAGGGTAACCGTCTTATGCTGCGCGGAATAGACTTAACAAGCAAGGAGCTTGAAATTCTCGGCATTTCTCACGCGGGAGAATAATTTTAAAAATTGCCTTGGATTTTCTTACAAAATTCATAGAAATATACTTGAAAGTGTGATATAATATTATGGTATTAGATGTAACAAACCTTGAATTTAATGTTCTTAACGAAAAGTTGCGTGAATGCGGCAGCACCGTCACACTTAAAGGGTGCTTAGGTCAGCGCTTTATTGCCTCGGGTATGAAAGACAAGAAAATCACTGTTGAGGGAATTGCCGGTAACGCTCTGGGCGCCTACCTCAACGGTGCTTCCATTACCGTCAAGGACAACGCTCAGGACGCCGTCGGCGACACTATGAACGACGGTGAAATTATCATTCACGGAAATATCGGCGACGCCGCAGGCTATGCTATGCGCGGCGGAAAAATATATATCAAGGGCAACGCAGGATACAGGGCCGGTATTCACATGAAAGAGTACAAGGATAAAGTTCCCGTTATGATTATCGGCGGCTCGGCAGGAAGCTTTCTCGGTGAGTATCAGGCAGGGGGAATCATCATTGTTTTAGGGCTTAACACCGGCGGAAAGCTCGTAAGCAATTTCCCTTGTACGGGAATGCACGGCGGAAAAGTATATTTTCGCGGTGAGGTTTCAAAAAAAGCTTTTCCCGAAAATATATGCCTCAGACCTGCAAATGAAGAAGATATGAAAGCTATAGAAAAGCAACTTACGGAATATGCTGAAATATTCGGTTATGATAAAAAAGAAATACTGAATTCGCCCTTTACCGTGGCAGTGCCCGACAGCAACAATCCCTATAAACAAATGTATGTGGCGAATTAAAAAAGGAGGTATAACTTATGAAGTACTCAAAGCAAGAGGTTATTCAGTTTGTTGAGGAGGAGGATGTAAAATTCATCCGCCTGGCTTTCTGCGATGTTTTCGGCAGACAAAAGAATATAGCTATTATGCCCTCAGAGCTTACGCGTGCTTTTGAATACGGTATCGCCTTTGATGCGTCGGCAATTACGGGCTTCGGTGATAAAACGCGCTCTGATTTGCTTTTGCATCCCGACCCGGAAACACTTATGCTGCTTCCCTGGAGACCTGAGCACGGCAAGGTTGTACGTATGTTTACTTACATCACCTACCCCGACGGCACACCTTTTGAATGTGATTCAAGGGGCATACTGAAAAAAGCCATTGAAGACGCAAAAAAAGAGGGCTATCACTTTTATTTCGGCGCAGAGCAGGAATTCTATTTATTCTTGCTCGACGAAAACGGAAAGCCTACAAAAATCCCCTATGATGAAGCAGGATATATGGACTTAGCACCCGATGACAGCGGCGAAAATATCCGCCGTGAAATCTGCCTGACACTTGAACAAATGGGCATTAAGCCTGAATCCTCCCATCACGAGGAGGGCCCGGGTCAAAACGAAATCGACTTCAGGTACTCAAATCCCCTTTCTGCCGCAGACAATACCATGACTTTCCAAACCGTTGTTAAAACAATCGCCCGCAGAAACGGACTTTATGTGGACTTTTCTCCAAAGCCCCTTGAAGACAAACCGGGCAACGGCTTTCATATCAATGTTTCTGTTTCACCCGAGCAGAACATTGAGAATTTACATTATATGATTGCAGGCGTACTAAGCCGTGTTTGTGAAATGACAGCATTCCTTAATCCTACGGAAAATTCCTACGCACGTTTCGGAAAAAATAAAGCTCCCGCCTACGTTTCCTGGTCAAGAGAAAACCGTTCACAGCTTGTCCGTATCCCCGCTTCTCCTGAATTTGCCAGACGAGCAGAGCTGCGTTCCCCCGACCCGTCAGCAAACCCCTACATCGCATTTGCATTGGTCATTTATGCCGCACTTGAGGGGCTTAAAAGCAAGCTTCCGCTTATGCCTGCGGCAGACATAAATCTGTTTGTGGCTGACGAAGAAACATTGAAAGATTTTCAAAAAATCCCGCACACTTTAAAAGAAGCTTGCTCTTTAGCCGCAGGCAGTGACTTTATCAAAGCACATATTCCCGAAAAGGTGTTGCAAATTTACTGTAGATAATCCGAACTCAGCCTTAAAGCAATAAAATAGGAAAGGAGTGGTAACAATGGGTTTAACAATCAATATGTACAGCGTTCTCGTAGTTTCTTCATCGGAAACCTTTAATAACGCAGCCCGTGAGTTGTTACCGCAGTCCTATTATAACCCCGTTTGTTTCACCTCGGACATCAGCCAGGCAAAGCGTTATTTTGCTGAAAGAAGCTTTGACTTTGTCATAGTCAACTCCCCCTTGCCCGATGACAACGGTATTCGTTTTGCCATTGACTGCTGTCGGTCTATGACTACCGCTGTTTTACTTCTCGCCCGTGCGGATATACACGAAGAAGTGCATAAGAAAGTGGTCGTTCACGGTGTGTTCACCTTACCTAAGCCTACTTCAAAGCCTACCATATTGCAAGCTCTCAGCTGGCTTGCAAGTGCCAGGGAAAGGCTCCGCAAATTAGAAAAGAAAACCTTATCGGTAGAAGAACGTATGGAGGAAATCCGTATTGTAAACCGTGCTAAAATCCTGCTTGTAAGTGAGCTTAGCATGTCGGAAACCGAAGCGCACCGCTATATAGAAAAGCAAGCCATGGACCGCTGTGTTTCTAAGCGTGAGGTGTCCGAGACTATTATTAAAACATATTCGTAGAATAAGAATAACCTCCCTATATCGGCAAAAAAGCCGTACAGGGAGGCGTTTTTTATCTAACAACTAATATTTCACATTGAATATATAAATCGGTCTGTTTAGTTTAATTTTTTGCAGAACTATCCTGCGGTGTATCTTTCATATCTTATATCCTATCGTTTAAATTTCAAATTTTCCTGTTATCAATTACAGACTGAACTCTACTCATAAATTCTTTTTTAGACATATCATAGGTAGTACTCTTTTGAGTGTCTGCAACTGAATTGTCAAAAGGAATAGCCTTAGTCTGTAGAACCTTTTCAAAAAACATATTTACCGAAGTTGAAGCGTCCATACCAAACATTTCAAACAATTTCGAAGCTTCTTGCTTTATAGGTTCATCATATTTCCGAGCGACAAATATCCACGCAAATTCCGTGTCATACTGATTTAAAACAGTCAGCCCGGCATCTTTGATGTATTGTGTAATTTTATCCGCAGTGTCGGGATACACCTTGATTTTTCGGGTACCTGTATCTATAAACTCGCTTTGGTTTTTGTCAATAGATAAAACAAATCTGCCTGCATTATTTAACAGTTCGGCAATTCTTTTCACGGCTCTCTGCTTTTCTTCAATATGCATAAATGTAAGCGAGGAATAAATAACATCGAATTTACTGTTGAATCGGAAGTCGAGAAAATCGCCGCAAAGTAATGTGACATTGCTGAAATCGGCAAGATTTTCTTTTGCTCTCTCTACGGTTTTCGGTGAAATATCAATGCCCCATAATTCACCGCACAAAGGTGCTGTGCGAACAGCAAGGCGGCCTGTTCCTACACCGATTTCAAGAACCGTTTTCTTTTTATCAAGCTCCATTTTATCAATAAAGCCCTGACCGTCCCATTTGTCCATATAATCACGCAACGGCTTCGGATCGTGTACGGGGTCGTTGTTTTCTTCTATAAGCAGGTCATAGTGTTCGATTATATCATTCTTTTTCACGTACAGTCACTCTTTCATCATCCTTTTATATTATTTAGTATTTTGCTTGTAAAATTAAGCTTGTCACTTTAAAAATCGATATGTACGGCAGATGTTTTCACCTGTTATTTTACTGCACGCTTGTGTTTGCCCGTTTATTCAACGGTTAATTTTACTACCGTATCAACTGCGTTGTTTCTCAGTGCAAATTCAGAAAGCGTAATCTTAATTCCGTCACCGCTTTGCACAAAATCTAACTTTTCACCTTTGAGTATTTCCGCTGAAAGGACTTTTTCCTCAATAGCCGGAAGTGTTATTTTTTCAAATTCTTTGACATCAAGAACGTGAACATAAATATTATTGCCCTTTTTCGTGCTGACATAAATACCGTCAACAGGCGCAAAACCAACTCTTGTACCGTAAATGCTTTCACCGTAAATTTTCAGCCACTGACCAATAATTTTAAGAGTTGACACTGTCTTTTCGGGAATATCTCCGTTTCTGTCGGGACCGATATTGAGAAGAAGATTTCCGTTTCTTCCCACTGCGTTGACAAGCATACGAATAAGATATTCAAAGCTCCAGCCCCTGTCATCAGGCGCATACCCCCAATGCTCCGTCAAAGACATATTCTTTTCCCAAATAAAAGGGGCGTTATCACCGTATATCTCATGGGGACCCTCGTCACATTCAAAGTCACCTTTGTAGCCCGAGCGGGGAGTTACCATACATTTTGAATTATATGAGCGCACCGTTTTGTTAAGCTTGATGGGCTCCCAAAGCCAAGCGGCGTCCGCATCTGTACCCTTATGGGATAACCATGCACCGTCATACCACAAAATATCGATTTTGCCGTAATCACGGCAAAGCTCCTCCACCTGACCGTAGCATTGTTCTTTCATAGCTAAGGCGCTTTCAGGCTTTCTTTTCGGATGAAAGTAGCCGTCAAACCGCCAATCCATGGGTGAATAGTAAAGTCCGGTTCTGAGATTATGACTTCTGCAGTTTTCCGTAAAAGCCTTAACATAATCCTCGCCGCTGCCGCATTTTACACTTGTAAAATCTCTGTATGAGCATTTACTGTCCCAAAGAGCATAGCCGTCGTGATGGCGGGTAACCATAACTGCATATTTCATACCTGCCGCTACTGCTGTGTCCGTCCAGCTTTTCATAATCTCATCGGCAGATTTATTGGGAATAAACTCGGTTTTTGCAACATTGCGGTAATCGTTTTCGTCCCATTTTTCATTAAAATATGCCCATTCACCATGACCTATAGCGGAATATACACCCCAATGAATGAACATACCGAATTTTGCGTCACGCCACCACCGGACATCATCATCGGTTAAATGCAGTGACTCATCGTCAATTCCGCCCATTATTTTTATCCGCACATTTGAATTGTTTTTTGCGGCAAGCTTGCTTTTCATCATCGACGCAAGCTCTGCGCCCGTCATTTTATTGTCCATAATTTACTCCAATTCTATTCTTATACATAAGGGCAAATCTGTTGCAGGCTCGTTTTTCAGTTCTATTGAAAGTCCGTCCTTACTGCAAAGGAAGTGCTCGACCTCGTTGTCGCCTAAAACTGTAACATTTTCAATACAGATGCCGCATCTGTCTGTATAAAGTGAGTTTATTTTAACTTCCTTTGAGGGTTTCATTTGAAATGCATAAATAATACCGTTTTTGTATGTAAACCTGAAATCATGTTCATTGTAATTTACATCACCCTCGCTGAACATACCCGATCCTACCTGATTTTCGCCCTCTTTATAGAATTTATAAGGCACGGTTTTGTAAATGCCTTCACCGTTGATTTTCAGCCATTCGCCCATTTCATTGAGAACTTTCGTTTCCTCGTCGGTAAATGTGCCGTCCGACTTAGGACCTATATTCAAAAGAAGCATACCGTTTTTGGAAACAACGTCAATAAGCGTAGTTACAACCTCATAGGTTGACTTATATGTATTATCTCTGCGATAACCCCAGGATTGCTTACCGATTGCGGTGTCGGTCTGCCAGGGGTACGGGAAAATATCGCCAAGTGCACCGCGCTCAATATCCAAGGTTGCAGTACCCAGAGGGAAAGCGTTGTGCTTGAAATCTATTGTCACTTCTTCGCCCCAATCGTCTGCACGGTTGTAATAATAAGCTGCCAGCTTTTTTAAGTATGGCTTGAAAGATTTATTCTGAATCCACCAATCAAAATACATTATCTTAGGCTGATATTTATCAATGATTTCACAGGTGCGGACTAACCAGTCTTCAAGCCATTGCTTGCTTGCACCAACCTCGTCAACAATGTCGCAGGTTGCAGTCATTGTAAGGCCGAATTTATCTTCATAATGAGCAGGAGCATAAAAATCAAACCACTCTGCCTCAGGGTTAACATCACTTTCAAAGGTTCTGCCCATATTCATAAAGAAATAATGCTCTGCTCTGTGTGTTGACGCACAGAACGTCAAGCCCTGCTTTTCACATTCTGCCTTTAATTCCCCTGCAACATCCCGGCACGGCCCCATATTTTTAGCGTTCCAACGGTTAAACTCAGTGTCATACATGGCAAAGCCGTCGTGATGTTCAAATACGGGCATAACAAATTTTGCACCGGCATTTTTAAATGTCTCAATCCATTTATTTGCATCAAACTTTTCCGCTTTAAACATAGGAATAAAGTCTTTATAACCGAAATCCTTCGGGTCGCCGTAGGTTTTTACGTGATGGTCGTACTCGTAACCCCTGCCTTTTATGTACATATTGCGTGAATACCATTCACTGCCAAAGGCAGGAACACTGTAAACACCCCAATGAATGAAAATTCCGAACTTGCCTTTATAATACCAGTCGGGAGTTTTATGGTTTGAAAGGGACTGCCAGTTATCCTTATATTTTCCCTTTGCGATAACACTGTCTATATGATTTAAGTATTCGTTTACTGTCATTTCTTGCCCTCCGCCTTTCATTTTCCTGTGTATGAGTAAATTTTATACATTATACCATAGTGGCACCGAAAAAAACAGATGTTTTTAATCAATATTTTTCTTGTTTTATAATTCAAATGGGAGAAAATTTTATAGATTCAAAAACCGCATTTTAAATATATTTTTACATCAAAAACTAAATAAAGAACAAGCAGCTGCATAAATCACAACTGCTTGAACAAAAAATCCGTTTTAACTTTTACCCAAACTATTTACAAATAGCCGGTTAATTTTAAATGTAAGCTTTTATTTAAACATCATCGGCTTACTCAATAATGCACCTGACCGCAAGCACAAGTCTTGTTTGTTCCGAATATTTTCCAGAAGAAACGTACTATCTTATAAATAAATGAACTGATACCCGTCTTATGGCACATACATGAGCAATTTTCAATCGGGTTTTCTAATACAAGTCCACATTCATCACAAATACCGTTACCGTCACCGTCACTGTGCTTTGCAAGAGGTATTTTCTCCGTCTTAGAGTTACCGCATACTGCACAAACCGAAGTATTTTCACCCTCACTTGTGCAAGTGGCGGGAATAGTATGAACTGTTTCATAAGCGTGCTGTTTAACGGGAACAGTCTGTTGTGCAACCAACACTTTACCGCAAGCCGAGCAGTGACTGCCCTCGGTCAGGCCTGTCTCAAAACAGGTTGCTTCAACCTTTGCATCTGTCACTTCTGTGTGAGGAAGCTTTGCAATAGAAGCGGTATAACTATCACCGCAAGCTGTACAGGTATAGGTCATAACACCCTCTTTTGTACAGGTTGCCTCTGTTGTAACCTTTCCGCTATAACTATGCTCTGTTGTGGGAACAGTCTGCTGTGCAACTAACACTTTGCCGCATACCGAACAGTGACTGCCCTCAGTCAAGCCTGTCTTAGAACAGGTTGCTTCAACCTTTGCATCTGTTACTTCTGTGTGAGGAAGCTTTTCAATTGAAACAGTATAACTGTAAGAGCAAGTTGTACAGGTATAGGTCATAACACCCTCTTTTGTGCAGGTTGCCGCTAATGTAACCTTGCTGTAATATTTTTCGTGCTTACAGCTCCATTTGGCGGTCAAAGAAGCGTTCACTTCAGGGGTGTAGCTTTCACCTGCCTCGTATGTTTTGCCGCCTGCTTCCCAGCCGAGGTGATTATAGCCATTTCTTTCTGCATTGGGAAGTGCAAAGGAGTTACCCATTTGTGTTAAAACATAGGCGGGCGTTACAGAGCCGCCCTTTGCATCAAGTGTTGTTTTCAGCATGGTTATACTTACGGTTTGTGAAATATTACCCGACGTATCCTTAACGGTAAGATAGTATGTACCCTCTTGTGAAACTGTTTTTTCAACACTCTCTGCCGTAACCTCAAAATAAGTATTTTCCCTATAGTTTGCGTTTGTGCCCCAGTAGTAACCGTCAACTTCAACATTGTCCCAAAGGGTGAGAGTTAAAGTCTGACTGTCTGTAACATCATTTGTTGATGTGATTTCACCGTAAGGAGCCTTTTTATCATAAAGCCTTTTTTGTGTGTAAAGCTTCTTTGTATCGGCGCTGAAGCTTGGTGAGCTGTTAAATACACATACAAGGTATGTGCCGTCATAGTTAAAGCCGTAAACGCAGGGATTTGACATTCCCTCAGGTGCTGTGGGCTTCCATACAGCCTCACTTGTGCCGGTTTTTATGTTATATCTGTACACACCGTCCTGAAGTGAATAAAGCAAATTTTCACCGTCACTGCTCAATTTAGAATAATTATTGCTGTAATATGTTCCTGACGAATTTATTGTCCATCTTCCAAAGTCAATCAGGGTTTCACTTTTTGAGCTGTCTAATAAATCGCTCGTCTTTTTAAGGGCATTATTTGCAATATAATAGTAGTTTCCGTCCAGATATTGGAAGCCTGCATTTACGTCCTGCCAGTAAAAATCATCATAAGTGCAGTTAGCCGGTTCAAGAACTTCGTAATCTGTTTCACCGTTTATGCTGTGACTGACACTGAACTTTTCATAGGATTGAAGAAAATCCTCATGCTCAACTCTGCCGTTAACATCCCATACCGGGTCATCCCAGGTTGTGTCAACATAATACCATGCGCCGTCAATACAAACATTATTCCAAGCATGGTTGAGCAAGTCTGAGCTCATATAATGAGCCTCAATGCCGACCTTTTTCAAAAGATATTCATAAGCCAAGGCATATCCCTGACAAACGGCATCACCTAAAACAAGCACACCGTAAATGTTTCTTGATGTCCGGGGAATATCACCTGCCAACAAGTTGTCATAATCATACTCGCAAAAGCCGACTATACGGTCATGAATAAGAAGGGCCTTTTCAACATCGGAAAGGTCACTGCCGATTAAATCGGCAACCATTTCATTTGCTGCTTTTTCGGCTTGTTCATACATCTGATGATATTCATCGACTGTATAATAATATTCCGAACAATAAACGGAGACGATAGTATCTGATGCGCCGATGTAATATCCCACGCTGCTTATCTGGAAAAGCTCAGGAAGCTCGTGCCACATTAAACGGGCAATTGCCGATGCGTTTTCCGAAGTATAAGGTATTTGAAATTGAGAAATATTAACTGTTTTCGGACAGCTGTAAAACGATTGAACAAGATAATCCGAAAACTCGTCAATATCAACCAATGTCTCAAGGCCGGCAAAATCCTGAGAATATGAATTGCTGTCATACAGCTCAGGCTCAAGCAGACCTGTTGAAATTGCATAACCGTCTTCAAGGCGAATCATATCGCCACTGACGGTTTCATCTGCCGCCGAAACAGGTACAAACAGACCGAACACCATCATCAGCGAAAGCAAAACGGACATAGACTTTTTGAATAAGTTGTTTTTTTTCACGGTTCTTTCATCTCCTTAAAAATTTGCATTTTTTATTTAAAAAGCCGATAACCGAATCGAGCTGCACTGTATTTTACATATTGCATAAAAAATCCGTGTTATCGGCCATATTTATATATAAATTTTAACATTGATGCTTTTCTTTGTCAAGAGTTTGGTAACAAATTGTTAACAACAGAACCTATTACAAAATGAAGCAAGCGGCTGAAAAAGTTTATTAAACAGCACTTTATCACTGAAGCCTTATCTGTAAATCAAAACAACAGCTTTCCTCGCTCTGCTTCAAAATGAAAGCTTATTTTTCATTTCGGAAAACTTTGTCAGATATTCCGTGCCGTCATAAATATACTTATCCATATCAAACTCACTGTTTCCGATTGCCGACTGAACAATAATACCGTCGGATAAAAGCAATATGGTCCACGTCAGAAAATCTGCGTCAAGGTTTGTCCTTTCGGCAATTTTTTCACTGATTAGATGCTGAAATTCATCATATCTTTTTGAAAGCTTTTTTCTCAGCTGTTCATTTCCTAACTGCGCTTCACTGTAAAGCTGCATTCTGAAGGACGCATTGGCAACATTTCTCTCAACAACATACTTGACAAGGCGGTGGATTGACGTGTCTTTTTCCTTATTTTCCGTCCAGCTTATAAAATCGTCCCATTGCTCGCTTAAATATCGGTCGGTCAAATCAAAAAAAATATCGCCCTTGGTTTTATAGTGATAATAAAGGGTACCTTTTGAAATCCCTGCGGTTTTTGCAACCTCCGCAAGAGAAATGTCGTTGAAGCTTTTTGTTTCAAGAAGCTCCAGCAGACAGTCCATAACTTTTTGTCGAATGTTTTCTTTTCTCGGTGCTGCCATAGCTTTCTCCTTTTCTTTATTCAATATGCCATATTTTAGCATATCCGCGTTATATTGTCTACTTTTTATGATTACAATTGCAAAAAAATAATTCAAAACAAGTCAAATATCCATATAAAATATTAAGTTTATATAAATTTTTTATCGACTATTGACAAAACGCCGTTATTGAGGTATTATAGTTTATGTTGAAGTCGGTCAAGTAGCCGACTTGAAGCTCAGCGATTTTTGAAGAATACGGAAGGAGAAAATTGCATGAATCTGAAAAAGATTAACCGACAGCTAAGTAAGCAGTTCGGTCCGAGTGTTGAAGCAACACTCAAAAACGGCGCCATAACCGTTTCGGGTCATCTGGCAAAGTGGAGCGATGTTGTGGATGCCTGCCGCACCGCTGCAACCAAATACAGTAAAACCCATGTTGTCAATGACATCGTCTGTGACGAGGTCAAGGAACAAAAAATGAAAATGCCCAAAATAAGCGACACCGCCCTTGACGGTGACAAGCCTGATGTTTTAATTATCGGCGGCGGTATTTCAGGTGTTTCAATTGCAAGGGAGCTTGCAAAATGGCAGCTTGACATACTCCTTGTTGAAAAGGAGCCTGACCTTGCTTTGCAGGCTTCCGGCAGAAATGACGGCGAGGTGCACCCCGGTGTTGACCTTTCTAAAGGCTCGGTAAAGCACCACTATATCCGCAAGGGCAACGAAATGTATGACAGAATCTGCCGTGAGCTTGACGTCCCCTTTGAAAGGGTAGGACAGTATGTTTGCTTTGACAAAACGTGGATGAAGCCTGCCATCGCCCTTTACTGCCTGTGGAGAAGAAAGCATGACGGTATCAGTGATACCAGGCTTATTTCAGGTCAGGAGCTCCACCGCCTTGAACCCAATCTCGGAGAAAACTTTAAATTTGCCATTTCCAATCCCTCGTCGGGCTGTGTCTGCCCCTACGGACTGACAATAGCCTATGCGGAAAATGCCGTTGCAAACGGTGCAAGAATTGCCCTTAACACGGCGGTTACGGGTATGAAGGTTGAAAGCGGTAAAATCATAAGCGTTGAAACCAACCGCGGTACATTATATCCCAAAATCGTTATCAATGCCGCAGGTGTGTTCGCTGAGGACGTTGCACAAATGGCAGAGGACCGCTTCTTCTCCATTCATCCCAGACGCGGCACCAACTCAATTTTAGATAAAAAAGCCGGTGCGTTTATGCACTCTATCGCCTCTGTTGTCGGCCTTGATTTCGGCAAAAACCATTCAAAGGGCGGTGGTATACTTCACACGGTACACCATAATCTGCTTCTCGGTCCCGACGCCGTTGAAACCTTTGAAAAAGAAAACACCGAAACAAGAAAAGAAAGCATAAAAACTGTTTTTGACAAACAGACAAAAACAATGCCGTCAGTTTCACAGCGTGACATTATCACATACTTTACAGGCGTACGCGCCCCGACCTTTGAAGAAGATTTCATCATCGAAAAGGGCAGAAGCACAAAAAACATCATTCATTGCGCAGGTATTCAGTCACCGGGTCTTACAACCGCGCCGGCTGTTGCCCTTGACATTGAAAAAATGACTGTTGAAATGCTGAAAAAAGAAAAGCCGGTTTTAACTAACCCTGAATTTTCTCCCATTCGTCACGGTGTACCTGTGCTTCGTGAAATGAGCGACGAAGAAAGGTCGAAGCTTATTAAAGAAAATCCCGACTACGGCGTTATCGTCTGCCGCTGTGAAGAAATAAGCAAGGGCGAAATTTTAGATGCCCTGAAATCAAATATTTGTGTTCCGACTGTTGACGGCATCAAAAAGCGTATACGTCCCGGTATGGGACGCTGTCAGGGCGGCTTCTGCTCTCCCCTTGTTACGCAGATTATTGCAGAGTTTCTCGGCGTACCGCTTTGTGAAGTGAGAAAATCCGCTGAAGATTCAGTCATTACTTTCGGAAAAACTAAATGAACAAATCGGTGGTTGTTATGAAAAATAATTATGATGTTATTGTAATCGGCGGAGGTCCCGCAGGACTTGCCGCAGCCATAAGTGCAAATGAGAACGGCGCTTCAACCTTGCTCATTGAACGCGAAAACAGGCTCGGCGGTATATTAAAGCAATGTATTCACGACGGCTTCGGCCTCGTGCGGTTTCAGGAGAAGCTTTCAGGACCCGAATATGCCGAAAGATTTATTGATATATTCAACGAAAAGGGCATTGATGCTTCCGTTTTAACCTTTGTTACACGAATTGAAAAAAAGGAAAACGGCTTCAATGTTGTCCTTGTCAACCGTGACGGTGTTAAGTCTGTTTTCACAAAGGCTCTTGTACTTGCAACAGGCTGCCGCGAAAGAACGGCAAAGCAGGTAATGATTCACGGTACCAGACCGTCAGGAGTTTTCACTGCCGGTACGGCTCAGCACTTCACCAATCTTTTAGGTGAGCTGCCGGCAAAAAAATGTGTCATTCTCGGCAGCGGCGACATAGGTCTTATTATGGCTCGCCGCCTGACCCTTGAGGGCGCACAGGTTATCGGCGTTTATGAGGCAAAGTCCACTCCGTCGGGACTGACGAGAAATATTCATCAGTGCCTCAATGATTACAGCATTCCCCTGTATCTCTCCCATACCGTAACAAAGGTCTTCGGTCAGGACAGACTGACGGCTGTTGAAATATCAGAGGTTGACGAAAAAATGAATCCCATTGAGGGCACACAGCAAATTGTTGAGTGTGACGCACTTATTCTTTCCGTCGGTCTTATTCCCGAAAATGAGCTTGCCGAAAGCTTGGATGTAAAAATCGACCCGAGGACGAAAGGTCCTGCGGTCAACGGACAGCTCATGACAACACAGGACGGCATTTTTTCCTGCGGAAACGCCCTTCACGTCAACGACCTTGTTGACTATGTTTCGGAAAGCGGTGAAATTGCCGGTAAAAATGCAGCCGAATATTCAAAAAGCGAAAGAAAAGAAATTGCCGTCACACCCTCGGATAAATTTCTTTACGCCGTACCCCAGAAGCTCGATTTGAACCGTGATAACAGTCAGACGGTCCTTTATTTCAGAAGCCGTGACATTCTTGACAAGTGCGTCTTTAAAATCAAGAAGGACGGACAGGAGGTATTTTCAAAAAAATATCCGTTCCTGCGTCCGCCTGAAATGGAAAAGCTTGTCATTGATTTTTCGTCATACGGTCTTACAAAGGACAGCAAAATTGAACTTGAAATCGAGGTGATGAGCCAATGAAACAGCTTGTTTGTATCGTTTGCCCCAGAGGCTGTACAATGACTGTTGAGGGCGAGGGCAAGGACATCAAGGTCAGCGGAAACTTTTGTAAAAGAGGCTCTGCCTTTGCTGTTTCGGAGATGACAGAGCCGAAAAGAACTATATGCACAACGGTAAAAACGGCATTTGCACAAATCCCTGTTTTACCTGTGAGAGTTTCGCAGGATATTCCAAAAGACAGGATTTTCGATGTTATGAACGAGATTAACAAGGTGACCGTTAAAAAGAAAGTCAAAAGAGGGGACATAATTATAAAAGATGTGCTCGGACTTGGGGCTGATGTAATTGCAACAAGCAGTGCACTTTCATTCATCAAATAAAAAGGAGGACAAGAATATGGAACAACCGCTTGTGCTGACCTTTGATGTCGGCACACAAAGCGCACGGTGCTTGCTCGTCAGACCTGACGGAAAATTTGAAGACATCTGTCAGGTAAAATATGACGAAGCCTATTATTCACGTAAGCCCGGCTGGGCAGAACAGCGGCCTGACTTCTATTATGACCGTATCTGCGAAGCCGCAAAGGTAATCTGTGAACGAAACTCCGATAAGCTTTCAAGGGTTATAGCCGTAACCCTTACGGTAATTCGCGACACGGTTCTTTGTCTTGATAAGGACAATAAGCCGCTCAGGGACATTATCCTGTGGCTTGACAAGCGCCAGGCAGATTTCAACGATCCCTTTCCGCTTTACAAAAAGTTTCTGTTCAAGGTAGCCGGTATGCAGGATGCCACGAGAATCCTTTATCAGGCCTCCGTTTCCAACTGGATTCAGCAATATCAGCCCGATATATGGCAAAAAACCGCAAAGTATGTTATGCTCCCGACCTATCTCAATTTCAAAATGACCGGCGAGCTTTGCGACAGCGAAGCAAACATGATAGGTCACATTCCCTTTGACTATAAGCGGCGCACGTGGAGAACTCACAGCGACATCACACGCTGTATCTGCGATGTGCCCGACGAAAAGCTTTGCCGCCTTGTGAAGTCCGGCGAAACAATCGGTAAAATCACGGCTGAATTTTCCAAGGATTCCGGTGTGCCCGAGGGCTTACCGCTTATTGCAACAGGCTCTGACAAGGGCTGCGAAACCCTGGGCCTTTCCGTTGTTCACGAAAACAAAGCCGCCATTTCACTGGGAACAACCGCAACCATTCAGCTTGCTTTGAAGCGATATGTTGAACCCCAGCAGTTTATGCCCGCCTATCCTGCCGTACCCAACGATATGTTTAACCCCGAAATTGAAATTTATCGCGGTTTCTGGCTTATTTCATGGTTTATCAAGGAATTCGGCGCCGCCGAGGTTGAAGAAGCAAAAAAGCTTGGCTGTTCACCTGAAAAACTGCTTGACGAACGTATTGAAAAGCTTCCGCCCGGCTGTGGAGGTTTGCTTTTACAGCCCTATTGGACGCCGGGCGTCATCAACCCCACATCAAAAGGCGCAGTTGTAGGCTTTGCCGATTATCACACCCGTTATCACCTGTACAGAGCGATTATTGAAGGCTTGGGCTTTGAGCTTTATCAGTCAATGAAGCTTATGGAAAAGCGTGCAAAGCTTACCGTTGATGAAATTTTTGTCGGAGGCGGAGGAGCAAGAAGCGACATAGTCTGTCAGATTCTTTCCGACATTACGGGTCTTCCCGTCAAGCGTATTCAAACCCATGAAGCATGTTCAATAGGCGCTTCCATGGTTGCCTTTATTGCAAAAGATGTCTTCAAGGACTATGACGAAGCAATTGCAAGTATGGTGCACGAAAAAGACGTTTTCACAACCGACGAAACGGCACACGGTACATATATGGATATCTACAAAGGCGCATACAGTAAAATTTTCGGCAAGCTTGAACCGATTTACAAAAAAATAATTAAAATCACAAAAAGGAGAAATGTTCAATGAGTACAAAACCTTATAAAGGCTTCGAGCCTAAATGGCTTTTAAAACCCGCCCCGGAGGACAGCTACCGTTCAATCTTCCGTTGGGGAGATCCCGAATTTTTCAAATATCCCAAAGAGTCCCTTTACAAGCTGATGAAAGAGACCTTCAAAATGACCGACGATGATTTCAAGGACTACACCGATGACATCGGCTTTGATAAGGTAGACCTTTCCGATCATCCCTCAAAGATTGACAAAAGGCACGTTGAAGCTTTGAAGAAAATTGTCGGTGATGAATTTGTAACAACCGAAGACTATCCCCGTCTTGCCGTAGCTTACGGCTGCACGGCTTATGACCTTTTAAGACTCCGTCACAAGGTTATTGAAAATGTACCCGATGTTGTTGTTTATCCCGACACAACCGAGCACGTTGAAAAAATTGTTGCATACGCGGTCGAAAACAAGATTCCTGTTTATGTTTACGGCGGCGGTTCATCGGTAACAAGAGGTATGGAGGCAGTCAAAGGCGGCATCACCCTTGATATGAGAAAGCGTTTTAACAAGGTTATCAGCTTCAACGAAACCGACCAGACCATTACCGTTCAGGCAGGTATGTCAGGCCCCGACCTTGAAAAGACACTTCAAAACGCACCGAGACTTTTCGGAGCAAAGCGTCCTTACACCTGCGGACACTTTCCGCAGTCATTCGAATACAGCTCAGTCGGCGGCTGGACAGTAACAAGAGGTGCAGGTCAGAACAGCACCTATTACGGAACAATTGCCGATATCGTGCTTTCACAAAAATATGCCACACCGATCGGCACAATCAAAACAAGCCATTATTCACGTGAAGCCACAGGTCCGAACCTCAATCAGATTATGATGGGCTCCGAGGGCACATTCGGCGTTCTTACAGAGGTTACCTTAAGGGTATTCCGTTGGATGCCCGAAAACCGCAAGCGTTTTTCCTATATGTTCAAAAACTGGGAAATCGCAATGGACGCGGCAAGAGAAATGATGCAGTGCGAATGCGGATATTCCTCTGTTTTCCGTCTTTCCGACCCGGAGGAAACCCACCTTATGCTCAAGCTCTATAATGTTGACGAAACACCTCTTGAGCCTATGCTTGACAAGTTCGGCTATAAAGATATGGAGCGCTGTATGTTCCTCGGCTTTACAGACGGTGAAAAAGGCTTTTCAAAGAATGTTGCAAAGAACATAGCAAAAATTGCACTCAAGCACGGTGCAATGCCTATGAGCGGCTATGTTACAAAAAGCTGGGAAAAGGGCCGCTTCAACGACCCCTATCTCCGCGACTCAATGATGGATTTCAGCATTGTTACCGACACGCTGGAGTGTACTGTTAACTGGTCTAATATGGCACAGGTTCACCGTGATGTAAGAAAGGTATGCCATGCACTTCCCAACACGGTTGTAACAACCCACATGTCACACTGCTATCCTCAGGGTGCAAACCTCTATTTCATTTTCATCACAAAAATGAACGATGAAAAGGCTTTCAAGGATTATCACACCACCATTCTTGACGCCATCCAAAAATCCGGTGCGGCAATTTCCCACCACCACGGTATCGGCAAAATGTTTGCTCCGTGGCTTGAGGGTTACATCGGTGAAAAAGAATACGGTGTGTTCAAGATGCTTAAAAATTACTTCGACCC
Organism: Acutalibacteraceae bacterium; assembly: GCA_051880695.1. Taxonomy (GTDB): domain Bacteria; phylum Bacillota; class Clostridia; order Oscillospirales; family Acutalibacteraceae; genus UBA6857. The sequence continues at coordinate 121,233 of JBJEOK010000016.1, forward strand.
CGAGTATCTGATGAATCCGGGCGGAACAATCGGTCTTGATTTAAAGCCGGAAGAAAAGAAGTTCCTTAACACAAGGGAAGATTACAGATAAGAGACATTTATAAATGATTTTTGGATAAAAATAACCTCCTTGTAATTTGGTAATACCATTTTACAAGGAGGTATTCATTTTGTATTCTACCGTATAACGAAAGGTTAGTCGAATGTGTTAAGAAAAAGCAAGATCAAAAAGGCATCACTTTCAACTTATTGTTCAATTATCCAAACAAAAAAGAAACTGATGCAGGCACCAGTTTCCCAAAAAAACATTTTCTACTCTCACGCGCATCTACAATTATATCACGTTTTTTTGGAATTGTCAATAACTATTATAAATTTCAATAACTTTTTTCGCAAAATTGTAAAAAGATAGTATCTTATCGTTTTTCTCAAAGTAACTCTTATATTTCAAACAATAGTTTATATCAAATTCCTTAAAATCATTTATTATATTTTTATTTTCCACCAATCTAAAATATACATCCAACACTCCACAAAAATCACTAACAAATTTTTTTGACATGTTTGTTGTTAACGATCGATTTTTAACGCCTCTGCTTCCTAAAAAAGATAACAATTTTACATCCTTATATTCTGTTTCTTCTGTAATTCTGCTCATACAAGAATTATTATGTGCAACAATATTTCTTATTCGTCTAATAGAAGACAACCGAAACTCAACATTATAAAAAGATTCGCAGTATAATACATTACCATATTTTTTATAAAAGAAATGTACAAATCTCTCTAAAGTTCCAAATTGTATAACTTCCAAAAATTCATTTAATGACAACTCCTGAATTGACACCTTATTTTTATATTCATTGATTATATCATTATTATCTGCGGTATAATTCATATCAATAAATTCATTTTCATTATCATAGTATTCATGTAACAGCGTTTTTGTGTCACATATCATTTCAGCATCAAATATAAATATAGTTTTTATAGTGTTTTCAATTTCCAAACACATAGTCATTAATATCTTGCTCAACTGTGAATCTATTAATGCCAAATAATACAACTGTGAAAAGTCTAAATTCACAAATTGTCCTTCTTTATTTGTTTGTTTATACTTTTCAAAAAGACACGAATAACTCATTAACTTATAATAAGAATACTCTTTTTTTATTATAGTAATTGCTTGTTGCTCATTAAATATATTAAATGTAATATTCTGTTTTTTTAGTTCATTAATATAATTCATACAAGCCTCATTTGTTTTGAGTAACATTTTCAACTTTATCCGTCAAAAGTATAGTGTTTGCTGCTATTGAAAAATAATTATTGCACAAACGCTTCATTTCTGAAAGATTGTTAGAAATAACAGTATTATTATATGCAGCAATTTGTAAAACTCCGACAACCTTACCTTTGCAAGAAATGGGAATCGCTACAAATTGTGAATAATCAACATCTCCAATATTAATAAATTTTCTTTTAATCTCTTTTTTATTCATTAAAATTTGAGCTGTTGTGGGTCCGTCATCAAATATTGATTTATAATATGTTCCCTCTGCCTCTTCTACAGAAACAAAATTTCGATATGAACGCGGCGTGTGTGTAGCTGCATCACTAGAATCTCGCGACATCATAGTAAATCCTTGCGTACCATTTTCCTCTTTAGCAAACATTATACTTACCGAAAAAACATCCCCCCGTTCTGCAACTACTTTTAAAAACTTATGTAATTCTTCGCATATTTCATCGCCTTTTGATTCCATCCACTGCCAGTCTATAATATCACTGTGTCCATGATCTAAACGAACATGCTCGTAAACCTTATCAGCATTGTCTTTTATAACTTTATTATATTTCTTCAACAAATCGGCAGCAGCTTTAACTTCTTTCGGCGACTTTCTATTCGTTTTTTCAAATTGATCCAGTCTATCGTCTCTTCTTTTTTCACTCACACCATAATAAATTAAAACGATTATATGTATAATTAATAACACAACACCTACTTTTAAAAGATTTTCATTTACTACTGTAATTGGACTTTCGCTCTCTTTGGATATTGATATAGCAAGAGGAAACACAACTGAATAAACTACCGGCAATATAGTTAAAACAATCGATTTAAAAGCTATACTATCTACTATTTTTTTTATTATTTTCAACTTATAAACCCTCCGACAAAATTCTACAAAAGCATTATAACATAAGATTAAAATTTTTTCAAGCCTTATTTTTATAATTTAATATATTATTATATTAACGACAGATTATTAATAAAACACTTTTTTCTCTTATATGTTTACCATTCGAAAATGCCTCAACGCATCCATTATCGCATCTTCTTTATCTTTCGGGCACTGCGGCTGTTTTGTATTGTCGGATTTCGGCGGCAAGCTTTGAAAGGTCAAATTTTAATCAATATGTTCGTCCGGTCTGCGTTGGGACAAAAGGACAACACTTTCCACATGCCCCGTATGCGGAAACATATCCACCGGCTGAATCCTTTTCACCTTATACCCATTCCTGCAAAGGTATCTGAGGTCCCTTGCCTGAGTTTCAACATTGCAGGACACATACACTATTTTCTCCGGCTTTAACGTGCAAACGCTTCTGAGAAAATTCAAGTCACTGCCTGCCCGCGGCGGGTCCATAAAAACAACGTCAACCTTTTCACCGCTTTTTGCCATTTCAACCATAAACCTGCCCGCATCGGCGGCAAAAAACCTTGCATTGGTGATACCGTTAAGCTTTGCATTTGCCTTAGCGTCACGCACAGCCTGTCCGTTAAGCTCAACACCGATGACCTCTTTAGCCTTGTCAGATGCCACAAGACCTATTGTACCTGTACCGCAGTAGGCGTCAAGAACTCTCTCACTGCCGTTGAGCGAAGCAAAGCCTATTGCCGTATTGTAAAGAATTTCTGTTTGAACAGGGTTAATCTGATAAAAAGACTTTGCCGAAATGCGGAAGCGTTTACCGCAAAGTATGTCCTCTATATAACCGGTTCCGTAAAGCACCGTCTCTTTTTCACCGAGAACAAGACTTGTCTTTTTACTGTTGACGTTGAAAACTATCGTGGTAATTTCACCGTGAAAAGATAAAAGCTCTTTGATAAACTCGTCCTTTTTCGGAAAAAGACTTGTGCCGGCTACAAGAACAACCATAGTCTGCCCCGTGGTAAAGCTCCGTTTGACAAGCACGTGCCTTAAAAAGCCTCTGCCCGTGTCCTCGTTGTAGGCGGTGAGCTTGTATTTAGGCAGCATTTTCCTGATTGTTACGATTATTCTGTCGGCAAGCTTGTCTTCGAGAAAGCACTCGTCAACGGGAACAATATTGTGACTGCTGCTTTGATAGACCCCTGAAATAATTTTACCTCTGTAAAAACCAAAGGCGGCCTGCACCTTATTACGGTAATGAAAAGGCTTTTCCATACCGATGATTTCTTCCACATGACCAAAAGGGCCAAGGCTTTTTATAGCCTTGACCTGCTTGAAGCTGAGCTGTTCGGGATAGGTCATATTTTGAAGCTGACAGCCGCCGCACTTTTTATAAAGTGGACAGCCGTTGCCCTTGCCCGCTTTTTTGTTTGCGGATTTGTTCTGTTTTACCGCTTTTATCTTGTTGGCTTTGTTTTCCATACGTTATTTACCTTTTACTCTTTTTAGGCAGAGGTTTTACCCGATAAGTACAAGCTTTCCGTCCTTTTCGGCAAGCTCGGTAAGAACGGGTCTTTCGTCGGGATTGCTGTTGGGACGGTGAAGCACAAGGTAGGTTTTACCGTCAAATGCGGTAAAAATCATACCGTGACCGCCGTCTTTTTCTGCAATAAGAGGCAGATCGTGGTTAAAGCTTCCGCTGATATCACCGTTGTCGCTGTAACAGGCCGCCTGAACATAACCGCTGTCGGTAAAAGACGACCATATCAGGTAAAGTCTGCCGCTTTCGCCGCGATACATAAAGGGGCCGTCGGTGACGTAGTTATGATGATTTTTTCTTGCCCACCAAGGGTCGGAGCCTTTGAAAAGCACTCTCGGCTCTGTTACCGCTTCTTTAAGGTCAGCACTTAACTCCATTTCGCAAACAGTACCGTTACCGATTTGACTGTGCTCATGACAGAAAACGATGTGGGGCTTACCCTCTTTGTCAACATAAAGTGTTCCGTCAAGGCACATCCACTCTTTAGGTGTGACAGGCCCGTCGGTAAGGGGCAGGAATGTGCCGTCGGGAGTGTCACAAACTAAAATTTGAGTGGCTCTGTTTTTACCCTCGCCTTTAAAAGAGGCGAACATATAAAATCTGCCGTTATAAAAGTGAACCTCCGGCGCCCAAAAATTGTGCGTTCCCCAAAAGTCCTTGCTTTGTGAAAAAACGCATTTAGGCTCAGACCAATTTTCAAGGTCATCGCTTACGTAAACATCAAAGCCCATGCCGGACGTCTTTTTACCTGCCCAGCAGTTTTTTCCCCTTGTGCCGTACATATAGTATTTGCCCTCGTACGGCACAATAAAAGGGTCCCTTATGTTTATTTCATTAAGCTTCATATTATTTTCCATACTCAGTTTTTATCGGAATATTTCCGCACTTTCTGTGTTAAAATACCCGTTAATATTACAGTTTTACTCCCGAATATCTTTTAACCATTCGTCTTATCATAAATCTTAAACCTATTAAGGTGGTAATTGCAAAAAACATTGCAACGGGTTCGCCTGATTTTTTCATTTCCGGCATCTCCTTTTTTAAATTTTTATCAGGGAATAATGCTAAAGCCGTAGCTGTAATTTTTACCGCTGAAAAGCTTATGCTCGTCAAGGGTATGGGCACCCCAGCTGTCATAACCGCCGATACCCATTTGTGCGGCAATAAGTCTTACATAAAGGGTGTCGCTTTCGGGAAGATTGTGTCTGTGAGGTGCATTTTCAAGCTGTTCTGCCTTGTAGGGAGACACGTTAAACTCCATTTGTGTGTCTGCTTCAAAGGTGATTTTCTTTTCTCCCTTGAGTGAGGCATATCTGACATCTGTTCTTTCGCCGTATTCCTGCGGCTTCTGATAGTTTACATAAAGCTCGTCAAGCTTCATTCTGTAAATACCTAAGTCGGCGCTTGCTTTTCTGTCGATATAGTTTTCGTGAGGACCTCTGCCTAAAAATTCAAGGCTGTCATAGGTGTTTTTAAGGGGAAGTATCATTGACACCTCGGGAATTTCAGGCAACCCCTTTTCAGCGTCAAAGCTGTAGGAAACGTGAATACCCTTGCTTGTGATTTCGTATGTGAGCTTACCTCTGCTGCCGGGGTCGGTATGAATGTAAAAATCAACGCTGACTGTTACTTTCCTGCCCTCATTTTCAACATTTTTAATGCCCATCCAGGCGTAGTCCCCTGCCTTGCGCCATGTGGCACAGCGTACCTCCTGCTTACTGCCTCTGTCGTTGTCGGTAAGTGCTCGCCAGAAGTTGAGCCTGAGGTGGTCTGCAAGAAGCTCCTCGCCGCCTTTTTTAATTGAATAAAGTGTGCCTGTTCTCCTTGAAAAAGCGACTTCAAGGTCACCGCCTGTAACGGTTACGGCACCGTAGTTTGTTTTAACGGACATCTCCTCACCGCTGAGGTCGGTCTTTTTATTTTCAAGCTCATTTACAATAAACTGAGCCTTTGCAACCGTGTGACCTGCCTTTGCCCAGAGGGTGCTCTCTTTAAGCTCATAAATGAGGTTTAAGTACCACTCTGTTTCCGGTGTACCCGAAAGACCTAAGTCGAAAGCTTCTGTTTTACCCGGTGCAACGTCTGTAATAAGGTCACCGCTTAAAACAACCTTGTTACCGCTTATGACCTGCCAGTGGAGATTATATTCATTAAGGTTTGTGAAAAGAAAATCGTTTTGTACGGTAAAAATGCCCTTTTCGGCATTGACAGCCTTAAAACGCACATTTTGATAAAGGCGCTTAATCTCTTTTATGGCAGGAGTAAGCTCTCTGTCGGCAAAAACAAGTCCGTTGGCACAGAATGTACCGTCGTGAGTGATTTCGCCGTTTTCACCGCCGTAGGAAATAAAGGTGGTGCCGTCGGGGAGAGTTTTTCTGAAGCCCTGGTCAACAAAATCCCATACAAACACACCGAAGAAACAAGGATACCTGTCCATAAGCTCAAGATATTTTTCGTTTGCACCGCAGGAGTTACCCATAGCGTGTGAAAATTCACAGAGCATCCAGGGCTTTTCCGGGTGCTTGTTCATATCCCTTTCCAAATCCCAGGGCTTCGGGTACATTTGAGAATAAACGTCGGTGACGTTTTTATCGTAATCAAAGGTTTCATCGTGCCATATACTCTCATAATGTACGGGACGTGAGGGGTCAACCTCATTTAAGTAATCGTGCATTTTAAGGAAGTTTTCACCGCCGCTGCACTCGTTACCCAGCGACCAGATAATAACCGAGGGGTGGTTTTTGTCCCTTTTGTAAAGAGCCTCTATTCTGTCCATACAAGAATTTGTCCATTGAGCCTGACCGTCGGGAATAAGGGGAGTTTCCTTGCCCATGAACCTTGTGCCGTGGGTTTCAAGGTTGTTTTCGTCAATAACATAAAGGCCGTATTCGTCACAAAGCTGATACCATAAGGGGTGGTTGGGATAATGTGAGGTACGCACAGCGTTGATGTTGTGCGCTTTCATAATTTTGATGTCCTCAATCATCTGCTCTTTTGAAACGGCACGGCCTGTATCACAGGAGAACTCATGACGGTTGGTACCCTTTAAAATAAGCCTTTTTCCGTTATAGTAAATGACGCTGTCCTTGATTTCAATGTGCCTGAAGCCGGTTTTACAGCCGGTAAATTCAATTTCATTTCCCTTTTCGTCACGCAAGGTGATTATTACATTATAAAGGTAAGGCTTTTCGGCACTCCAAAGTGAAATAAACGGAAGCGTTGCAAAAAGCCTTGCCTCGTCACCCTCGGTAACTGTTACGTTGTCAGTGGCAACAACTGTGCCGTTATCGTCAAAAACAGTCATTTCAACCTCGGTATAAAGATCTGCCTTGCCTAAAAGCACCAAAAGGTCAATGTCGCCCTGCTTGTAGCTTTTTGTGTCGGGCAGTGCTTTAAGGGTAAAGTCCCTGATATACTGCTGATTTACCGTGTAGAGGTAAACCTCCCTGAAAACACCTGCAAGGCGGTAAAAGTCCTGGTCTTCCATCCAGCTTCCCGTACACCAGTGATAAACCTCAACGGCAATAACATTTTCGCCGTCGGTGAGGTAGTCTGTAATATCAAACTCACTTCTTCTGAAGGTGCCCTCGCCGTAACCCATTCTTGTGCCGTTAACGTAAAGGTAAAAGCCTGCTTCAACACCCTCAAAGCAAAGTATAACCTTATCCTTTTTAAAGCCGGCAGGCAAGGTGAATTTTTTGATATAACAGCCTACCGGGTTATATTCCGTGGGCGCTTGGGGCATATCCGGCTCCTGCCATCTTTCCCAGGGGTACTGCACATTTGCATAAATGGGGAAATCATAGCCCTCACACTGCCAGGATGACGGCACCTTGATACTGTCCCATTGACTGCAGTCAAAGGAAGTATCGGCAAAACCTTCTGTTTTATCGCGGTAGGTGTCAAAAAGCTTGAATTTCCACTGTCCGCAAAGGTCAAAGTACCTTTCGCTTTTCTCTTTTACACCTTTTTTTGCTGTGTCAATGCTGTCAAAAGGCATAAATGTTGCCCTTGAGGGTAAGCGGTTAATGCCGGTTACCTCCGGTTGATTTTGCCATTCGTTAAAGCCGTCAATTTTAATTTGCATATTTTTTCTCCTCGGATTTATTTTAAATTAACTTTGTTTTCAATAATGTAGCCTGTAAGTACAAGAAGCACCACTGCAACAAGGCCCTCAAAAATTGTTCCGCTTACGCCTATGCCGCCTATTTGCTGTGCCTGTTCAAAGGCGAAGTATGCCTTATCGGCAGTTACGTTAAAGGATATGGGCAAAACATTTGTTATAACTGAACTGAGCCTTGAAACGGTAAGAAATAAAACGAAAAATGTCAAGCCTCCGAAAATTTTGGGGTGACCCTGCAAAAGCCTTGTATTAGCTATTGTTACGGTGAAATAAATATAACCTATATAGGTAATCATTTTTGCAATTGCAAGAACACTGAGAACTAAAACCGCCTGAACCATTACCGCTTTTGACGGCAGAAGCTCCATAAGTCCCATACTGTCAATCATACTTAATATATTTGAAATTGAACTGCCGCTTTTTTGCTGAGTATAAAACATAATCAGCACAATAGTAAGTGCCATAATAAGGTAAGACACCACAATCCACAAAACAGCAATAAGTATTTTTGAAAGAAGCAGGGCACTGCCCTTGACGGGCAAGGTGAGGGTCAAATATCCCTGACGTGAAAAAAGCGTATCATAAAAATTTTTGATTATGGAAACCATTGTTATAATGATTGTTGCAATACCTGTTATATAAAGGGCAAAACAGCTTAAAAAACCGATTGCATCAGACTCCAATATAAGTGAGATGCCCATAATAACCGTAATGCCTGCCGCCGCAAGGTAAACTAAAAGGTTATACCTTGCACTGTGACGGATTTCATGCTTCAAAAGCTTGCCAAACATTTATGAACACCTCCTTGAAAACTTCCTCAACACTCTGACCTTTTTTTCTAAGCTCGTCAACGTGACTGTTGACAATAAGACTGCCTCTGTTTATCATCAGCACACGGTGGAAAATTCTTTCAACATCGTTTATAAGGTGGGTGGAAATAAGCACCGCCGAATCCTTTGCGTAATTTTTCATAATAAGGTCCAGCATTGCACTTCTTGACGCCGGGTCAAGACCTCCTAAGGGCTCGTCAAGAATGTATACCTTTGCATTCCTTGAAATAACAAGGACAAGGTTTACCTTTTCCTGCTGACCCTTTGACATGGTTTTAAGCTTCTGCTTTAAATCAATGCCGAATTTGCCCATCATATCAAGGGCCTTTTCTTTGTCAAAGTCCTTGTAGAAGTCAGCGAAGTAATCTATCGCATCAACAGGACGCATCCAGTCGGGCAGGTAAGATTTATCGGGCAGGTAGGCGACAACGCTTTTTGTGTGAGCGCCTATGTCCTCGCCGTCAATTTTAACTGTGCCCTCATGGTCTTTTATAAGACCTGTGAGTATTTTTATAAGTGTGGTTTTACCGCATCCGTTAGGACCTAAAAGTCCGGTAATTTCGCCTTTATTAAGGCTGAAAGTGATGTTGTCAAGGACAACCTTTTTTCCGTAGGACTTTTTAAGACCGCTTACTTTAATAATTTCAGACATAACTTTCCTTTACTCCTTATAAAGCACGGGATTTTTTAATTTTAAATACCAGCATAATAACGCCTATCCAAACTGCTCTGATTGCCACAATAAAAATGGGATTTAACACTGCGGGTATTTTAATAAAAAGTGCCGCCGCAATAAGTATAAAGCCTAAAATTTGACCTAAAACACTCAAAGAGTGTAAAAGCTTGTCATTGTTCTGCATATTAAATGCGCCCATAACAAGGTGCATAAAGCTGCGTTTTCCCCTTGAGAAAAGCAGACCCGTAGGTGTTTGCGTCTCCTGATTATTGTTGTATCTTTCCATAATTGCCGCGGCCTTTGAGGAAAGCACCTTTACGCCGGCAATGTCAACCCTGAGCTTGTTTGCAACAACCTTTTCGTCAAGGAAAGCCTCCCTTGAGGAAAGCATAAGCACATAACCCGTTTTGTTAAAATCCTTTGCGTACTTTTCAAGTGAGGAAATAACCTTATAAGCCACCAAAAAGGTTGCGGTGATTTCGCCGTCGATTACAACGTACATAACAAACTTGCCCTTGCCGTAAGCCTTTTCGTGCTCTAAGGGAGGTACTGCAATGCTGTGACTTTCCAGCATTTTTCTGTTACCTACAAGAATCTTTCTGTCTAACACCCAGGCAGAATAGCCGAGCCTTTCCTCATACTGTAAGTCCTCCGCTTCGGGAAGAGTTATTTTCATTTGCTCAATAAAGCTGTCAAAGCAGGGTGCTAAAATTGAGCCTGCCGCTTTGAGAAGTATTGCGGCAAAAACCGCGCTGTCACTTTGTGATATGCTCGAAAGTGAGGACTTTCTGAAGCGTGTTACCTCGCCTGTGAAGACATCACTTGCGTCAAGGACAAAGCCCTCGGCACCGTCAAGCTTTGAAAGCGCCTCCCTTGAGCTTACCGCCGCGGCTAATTTGAACATTCCGTCGCCCTCGTTGTAGAAGAAAAATCTGCTGAGGGGGTCATAAATTACAGGAATCAGCATACACACCGTTGCCGTAAGGCAGGTTATGAAGGAAAAGCCGGTTTTTTCTGTGACGAAGCTTATAAAGCCCATAATAAGGGCAGAGAGAAGCACAAGGCAAATTGAAAAGATGTAATACTTGTTTTCCTTTGTGCTGTCAAATTTCGGCTCCTCTACGGCAGTATCAAGGTCTGCTTCACTGCAATAAAAGATATTTGCTTCGCCCTCATCGCCTACATTCTTTGCTGAGGAAGACGTATCGGATTTTACCGAAATGCCCTGCAAAACAGAAAGGCTCCTGCCCTTTGATGCCAAAGAAACGTATCTGTATTTGCTCCTGCACTTATAAAATTCTGCCACACTTCTTGCAAGGCAGGCGAAAATTACAGGCAAGGTATAAAGGCTTGACGCAGTTGAAAGCACCATAGCGCTGATGTTATGGAAAAGCGCAAAATAGCACATTATAAAAAGTGCTGTATCTGCCGCCGCCGTAAAAGACTTAATGTTTTTAAAGCTCTCTAAGAAAAATTTAAAGCTTACGGCAACTGAAGCTATCAGCATAATAATGCTTATAACGGGATAAAAGCCTGCCTTTGAGAAAAAGACTGTCATAATAAAGCTCATTGCAAATATAACAGTGAGAATGTAAATTGAAATTTGAGCATAAGTAAACTTTTTAGTAAGCTCCTTTTTTATTGTCTCACTTTTTTCAAGACCTGCCTTATAATGCTGACGTTTCTTTTTAGCCCTCACCTCTGCGGCGGATTTGCTGTCTGCGGCAGAGGACTTGTCGGTGTATGCCTTTTCAACGGCATCAAAAATACCCTCGCCCTTTTCGGCTTTTACCGAATCTGCAAAGCCTTTTCCGCCTTTTCCCACAGGAGCAGCTTCCAAAATGGCTCTGTCCTCTTTTTCCTTTGAAAGGACACGGAAATTTTGTATGAATGTTTTTTTCTTATCCTTAGAAGCACCCTTTTGCTTTTTAAGGCTGAAAAGCTGAGTGCTTTCAAAGCTTTTTGTGTTAGTTCCGTCACTTTTCAGCTTTTTAAAGGCAACTGTTTTTTCCGCAAAAGAGGGCTTACCCTCTTTCTTGTCCTTACCTCTGCTGTCATCAGCAAGCTTTACGTCATCGGTTTTTTCACTTTCGTCAACGCTTTCTTCGTGTACTGTTACCGTTTCAAGCTTTTCCTCTTGCTTTTGGGGCTTCCCGTTGGGAAGCGAAGCAAAAAACTCGTCTGCGTTAAATTCGGGAAGCTTGTATAAATCCTCGGCTGAATAGTCCGGCGCAGTATTTTCAGGGACATTTTCCGCTTTCTCCTGCGCGCTATCCTGTGCTTTTTCACTTTGGCTCTTTAAATTAAATGCCACTGTACCGTCCTCTGCTTCGGCGGTGCCGCCGGACATTTCTTCATCGCTGAAAGCGGCATCAAATTCTTCTTTCTCCTGCTGAGTTACTTCAATATGCTCTCTCTTTTTTCCGTCATTTCCCTTGTATGTACGGAAGTAATCCTCTCCGGGTAAGTTTTTGTCTTTATTCTCAGACATAACAGTCAAATCCTTTCACTTAAAATAGGAGATAATGCTGAATTTTCCAAGATGATTATTTTGCTTTAATGCCAAGACGCTGTCTTGCCACTTCATACATAAGCACACCTGCGGCAACAGAAGCGTTAAGTGAGGTTATTTTTCCCCTCATGGGAAGCGAAACAACAAAGTCGCTTTTTTCCCTGATTAGTCTGCCTACACCGTTGCCCTCTGAGCCTATAACAAGACCTACGGAACCTGAAAAATCGGTTTCGCACCAATTTTTTCCGTCCATATCGGCTGAGTAAATCCACAAGCCCTGTTTTTTCAGCTCATCAATTGTTGCGGCAAGGTTTGATACCCTTGCTACGGGTACATATTCCACTGCTCCGGCAGAAGCTTTTCCCACTGCCCACGTAAGGGAAGCGTTACGTCTTTTGGGAATTATCACACCGTGAACGCCCGCAGTTTCGGCAGTACGCAAAATTGCACCCAAGTTGTGGGGATCTTCAAGCTCATCGCAAATGATAATAAAGGGGTCCTCGCCCCTCTGCCTTGCAAGGGCAAAAATGTCTTCAACAGTGCTGTATTCGTGGGCGGCAACCCAGGCGGCAACACCCTGATGATTACCCTGACCGCAAAGGTAGTCAAGCTTCTTTTTGTCAACCTCTTTTACAACAATGCTTTTTTCACGGCACTGGGCAATAATTCTTCCTACAGAGCCGTTTCGCTCACCTTTTAAAACAAGTAAGGTGTCAATGGCTCTTTCACTGCGCAAGGCTTCGCTTACGGCATTGCGGCCTATAATCAGGTCGTTTCTTTTTTCAACGTCGTCTTCGCTTTGTTTTTCTCTTTTTTTATTTTCATCAAAGGCTCTTTGCCTGCCCTTAAATTTTTCCATATCGGATACCTCCGCTTTGATTTATATAAAAAGGCATAATTTTACAGTTTAATTTACTGTGTATTATATCACAGTGAAAATAAAAGTAATTTCCTTTTCGGAATAATAACTCCCTATAAAGCCTTTGAAAGTAAATTTTTTTATATACTATAATAGCGGGGATAAAAATTCATCGGGCACTTGAAGTTTCACGGGAAATTTTATATAATAGGCAGGTACAAAAAATTAAGGAGATTTTACAGTGATTTTCAAAAAGAAATTTCAGGACACAGGCACATACGAATACCTTGTTGTCGGCCTGGGAAACCCCGGCAGGCAATACGAAATTACAAGGCACAACGCAGGCTTTATCTGCCTTGACATCATAAGCGAAAAATACGGCTTTAAAATCGACCGCCTCAAATTCAAATCACTTATGGGCGAGGGCAGAATTAAGGGGCATCGCTGTCTTTTTCTCAAGCCTCAGACCTTTATGAATTTAAGCGGTGAGGCTGTGCGCGACGCGGCTGAATTTTACAAAATCAAGGCGGAAAACATCATTGTTATTTTTGACGACATAAGCCTTGAGCCCGGCAAGCTCCGTGTGAGAAGAAAAGGCTCCGACGGCGGTCACAACGGTATGAAAAACATCATCTACCACCTTAAAAGCGACCTTATCCCGCGCATTAAAATCGGAGTGGGGGCAAAGCCTGACCCCGAATATGACCTTGCCGACTGGGTACTGTCACGTTTTACAAAAGATGAGGCGGTAAAAATAAAAGATGCCGCAGAAAAAGCGGCACAGGCTCTTGAGCTTATGGTTGACGGTGACATTGACGGCGCTATGAGTAAGGTTAATTAAAAATTCTTAACCGCTACACCAAAAAAGCAAAGTTTTATTTTGTGTATATTTCATAAAATCTTTCAACAATATACAAATTATTATCATAAGTGTAACATTTTATTAACATATTTCCCTGAACTGTTGTATATAATTAAATTACACTACACTTTTGGAAAAAGTGTTTTTTTCAGGGAGGAAGACATTATGAATATCGATGTAATTTTAAGCATCATTAACGAGCTTTTCGGCTTATTCAGAGCACTTTTCACTGCCTCAAAAGAATTAGGTCTTTAATATCAGGGAAGAAAAAGTTTAACCGCTGTGACAGTTGTCACAGCGGTTTTGTGTTGTAGTTAAAAGCTTTTATTTAGTCAGGTTATCCTAACCCAGCCTTAAAACAATACTTTTCACCCTGAAGCAATCATTCACCAAACAGCTTAACGCTCATATATCTCTCGCCCGAATCAGGCAAAAGTGCCACAATGCACTTGCCCTTGTTCTCAGGTCTTTTTGCAAGCTCCTTAGCCGCACAAAGGGCCGCGCCCGAGGATATACCCACAAGCAGTCCCTCACTTTGTGCAAAGCTGCGGCATTGGGCAAAGCAGTCCTCGGTTTTAACAGTGAGCACCTCGTCAATTACACTCATATCAAGGTTTTCGGGAATAAAGTTTGCACCTATACCCTGTATGCCGTGCTTTCCTGCCTTACCCTCGGTAATAAGCGGAGACTCATAAGGCTCAACACCTACTACTTTTATACTGCTGTTCTTTTCTTTTAAATAACGGCCCGTACCCGAAACGGTTCCGCCCGTACCTATACAGGCGACAAAAATATCAAGCTCTCCGTCGGTATCGGCATAAATTTCAGGACCCGTAGAAAGTATATGGCTTTCAGGGTTACGGAAATTATCAAACTGTGAGGGAATAAAGCTGCCCTCTATACTGTTTTTAAGCTCCTCGGCTTTTTGTAGAGAGCCTGCCATACCCAGTGCTCCGTCAGTCAGTATAATCTCTGCACCGTAAGCCTTCAAAAGCTGTTGCCGTTCAACACTCATGGTGTCGGGCATAACAAGTATAGCCTTGTAACCGAGGCTCACTGCCGCCGCCGCAAGACCTATACCCGTATTGCCGCTTGTAGGCTCAATAACAGTGGCACCCCTTTTGATAAGACCGTCACTTTCCGCCTTAAGCAGCATATTAACGGCGACTCTGTCTTTAACAGAGCCTGCCGGATTAAAATATTCAAGCTTTGTGAGAATACGTGCCCCTATATTTTCTTTCTTTCGGTAATTTTCCGCCTCTAAAAGAGGTGTGTTACCCACAAGGTCGCAAAAATTCTTTTTAATTGCCATCTTTTACTTTTCTCCCAAAAGCTTTGCAAGCTCGTCCATAAAGGTGTTAATGTCCTTGAACTGACGGTAAACCGAGGCAAACCTGACATAAGCTACCTCATCAAGTACCTTTAATTTATCCATTGCAAGCTCACCTATGTGAATTGAGGTGACCTCCCTGTCAAGGGAGTTTTGAAGCTCCTGCTCAATCTCACTGACTATTTTGTCAATCTGATCAATTGAAACAGGTCTTTTCTCACAGGCACGCAGCATACCGTTAAAAAGCTTCACGCGGTCAAAGGCCTGACGTGACTTATCCTTTTTAACAACCACGATAGGCACGCTTTCAATAATTTCATAGGTTGTAAAACGCTTTGAGCAGGAAATACACTCACGGCGGCGACGGATTTTTTCACCCTCGTCGGTAGGTCTTGAGTCTATAACCTTGCTTTCTTCAAAGCCGCAAAACGGACACTTCATTTATATTACCCCTTTCGGTTTTTCTATCCCTGTCTTACCTTTTTAAGTATTTCTTCAAGGTATTTTGCAGATTTTAAAATCTGATTTTCCTTTGAAAAATTGTTTGAGTAAAGCTCAATTATATATTTTCCGCCGTAACCCACCTTATGAAGTGAGGTGAAAAGCTTTTCAAAATCAAAAAGTCCCTGCCCTGACGGCGGTATGCAGTCATGGTCTTTATCAAAGTCGCTCAAATGTAAATGAACGATGCTTTTACCTAAAACTTTGATGAAATCCTCGGGGTCGGCATCTGCTCTGCGAGCTTGCTTAATGTCAAGAACCGCTTTAAAATCATCGCCGAGATATTTTTTCATAAAAAACATAAATTCGGGATTTGCACCTACAAAATTTACAACATTTTCGTGGGCAACATTACAGCCAAAGGTTTTGGCAACCTCGTTTAATCTGCCGAAACGCTCGGCATATTTTTCAAAGGTTATGTCAATTCTATCCTTTGCGCCGTGAAGCACAATATATTTTGCGCCGAGACTTGCCGCGGCTTCAAAGTATCTTTTATAATTATCAACACCGTCAATAAAGCGCCTTTCATAGCTTGAAAAAAGGTTGTAGCCCTCAGCAAAGGAGCGATAAGGGTGTAAGGAAGTGACATCAATTTTATAAGCTTGCTGTATGGCTCTCAGCTCTTTTATAAAGCTTTTCTCAAGCTCACTGCGGGAGTTGAAAAAAATTTCGCTGTGGGTAAAGCCTAACTCTGCTATATGCAAAAAGGCCTTTTCCGTTTCAAGGGGATAAAAGCAAGCCGACGAAGCTCCTATTTCCATTTTTCACTCCTCCTTTTTTTAACCAAGTCTATTCTATACAAGTATATCAAATCAAAGTAAAAAAAACAACCGAATTTTAAAATAAATCAAAGTTAATTGCCCCGTAAATTCTTACGAACTTCACGGAATTTTTTGGGCAGCTCATCTAAAGGCATATTTCTGACTTTGTCAGTTGTGCCGTCTTGCTTTGCATTTTCATAGTACCACTGCTTAAATTCGAGGGTAGCAAGGGTTTTGTTAAGCGTTTCAATTTCTTCTTCAACCCTTTTCTTTTGTGCGGTGATAAGCTCAAGACGTTCACCGATGGTACTGTCACCTTGCATAGCCATTTCAATAAAGCTTTTTATGTCACACAGCTTCATTCCCGCTTGCTTCAGGCAACCGATAATTTGTAACCACTCAAAATCTTCCTCCCGAAACATACGCATACCACCGCTTGAACGCTCTACAAAAGGAAGCAAGCCCTCTTTATCGTAAAACCTCAAGGTTGACGGCGGCACATTTAATTTCTTTGCCATTTCGCCGACTGTATAAATCATTATAAATCCTCCGAAAAAATTTTTTAAAAAACTATTGACTTAAAGTTATGTTTAACTTTTATAATATGCTTACACTTATTATAGTGAATATTAAAAAACTGTCAAGGAGGCATGGTTATGGACTATGTAAAACTTTCAAACGGTGTAAAAATGCCACAGATAGGTTACGGTGTTTATCAGGTATCAAAGGAAGAATGTGAACGCTGTGTGCTTGACGCATTAAAGACCGGATACCGTCATATTGATACGGCTCAAAGCTATTTTAATGAGGAGGAGGTCGGCTCTGCTGTTTTAAAGTCAGGCATTGCCCGTGAAGAAATTTTTCTGACAACAAAAGTGTGGATTGAGCATTACGGCTATGAAAAAACAAAGAGGTCTGTTTATACATCCTTAGAGAAATTGAAAACAGACTACTTAGACTTGGTTTTGCTCCATCAGCCCTTTGCAGATTATTACGGTGCCTGGAGAGCTTTAGAGGAGTTATACGAGGAGGGAAAAATCCGTGCCATAGGTATTTCAAACTTTTATCCCGACAGAATGGTGGATATCTGCTCTTTTTCACACATAAAGCCTATGGTAAACCAAGTGGAAACCCATCCTTTCAATCAACAGATTGAGGCACAAAAATGGATGGAAAAATACAGTGTTCAGATAGAGGCGTGGGCACCGCTTGCAGAGTGCAGAAAGGGACTGCTTGAAAACCCCGTGCTTACAGAAATTGCCGAAAAGCACGGCAAAACCGTTGCACAGGTAATTTTGCGTTGGGAGCTTCAACGCGGAATTGTTGTACTTCCTAAATCTACTCACATTGAGCGTATGGAGGAAAATATAAATATTTTTGATTTTGCTCTGACAGACGGGGATATGCAAAAAATAGCAAGGCTCGATACAAAAACAAGTGCTTTCTTTTCTCACTGTGACCCTAATATGGTGGAATGGTTTGCGAAGATGGTTGAGCAGCGTAAGAAAAACAATGACTGCCGCAAAGAAAAAAAGGAGTGGTGACAATGAAAAAGATATTTTCGCTTATTTTGGCTGTTTTAGCAGTGTTATCTTTGGCGGCCTGCGGTAATGAGAAAGTTATGAATGAAACCGCATCAGCGGACAATTCACAAACTAAGCAAAGCAATACTCCTACTGAAAATTCCACAGAAAACAAAAACCGCAAAGTTCTTATTGCCTATTTTTCTGCTTCCGGCAACACTAAGCAGGTCGCTGAATATATCGCAAAAGAAACAAATGGGGATTTGTTTGAAATCACGCCGGCGGAGCCTTATACCTCCGACGACCTTAATTGGACAGTAGACGGCAGCCGTGTCAACATTGAGCACGAGGACGAGAGCAAGCGTGATATACCGCTTATAAAAGATTCACCCGACAATTTTGCGGAATATGATACTGTATATATCGGCTATCCGATTTGGTGGGCTATCGCCGCCTGGCCTGTGAATAATTTTGTAAAGAACAATGATTTTACAGATAAAACCGTTATCCCCTTTTGTACATCCTCCGACTCAGGAATCGGCAGAAGCGGTGAATTACTTAAAGAAATGGCAGGAACAGGAAATTGGCAAGAGGGCATCCGTTTCAGAAGCGGCGTCAGTGAGGAAGATGTTTTGGAATGGGTAAGAAGCATAAATAAATAATGAAAGGAAATATACAAAATGAAAAATGTACTTATTTTATCGGGAAGTCCCCGTAAAGGCGGAAATTCCGATGTTTTGTGTGATGAATTTATGAAAGGGGCATTAGAAGCAGGCAACGAAGTGAAAAAAATTCGTGTAGCCGACAAAAAAATAGCACCTTGCCGTGGCTGTTACGCTTGCAAAGGTACCGGCAAATGTGCCATTAAGGACGATATGGCGGACATTTTACAAGCTATGATTGACGCAGATGTTTTGGTTTTGGCAAGCCCCGTTTATTTTTACTCTGTTGATGCACAGTTAAAGGCACTTATTGACAGAACAGTGGCACGTTGGCTCGAGGTTAAGAACAAAGAGTTTTATTACATTATGACTGCCGCCGATGAAGACAGAAGCTCTATGAACACAACCCTCGCTTGTTTCAGAGGTTATGCCGACTGTGTAAACGGTGCAAAGGAAATGGGTGTTATTTACGGAAACGGCGTTTATGAAAAAGGTGAAATCTGCAATCATCCCGCTTTAAAAGAAGCCTATGAAATGGGTAAAAGGGTTTAAAAAAATATGTACAGCTCGCCGATAGGCTAATATCACTGCGAAGCGGCGAAGCGCTGAGCAATATCACTCGGCGATAGCCGAATAAAACTGCCGCAGGCAATATAACTGCGAAGCACCGCTTCGCAATAAAGCTCGCCGATAGGCGAATAAAACTGCCCAAGGGTTCCGAAAAATCCTTGGGCAAACAATTTTTTATTACATCTTATTGGGGAATGGGGTCGCTCAACTTCATAAAGTCAATCTTTTCCATCTTTGTTCTGGGAAGAAGCTCCATAATTTCATACTTTCTGGGTACGGAAATTCCCTCAAAGTTTGCTTCGCAGAAGCTCTTGAGCTGTGCCTTGATCTCATCGTGGTCAAGGCTGTTATCTTTAAGTGAAACAACAAGCTTAACAAGGGGCTTGCCATCGTCACTGTAGCCCTGAACTGCACATACTTCCTTGATAAAGGGAAGTGTGTCGATTTTTTCTTCGATAGTTGCAGGATAAATGTTGTAGCCGGAAATGATGATAATTCTCTTTTTTCTGCCTGAGAAGTAGATAAAGCCGTCTTCGTCCATGTAACCCATATCGCCGGTACGAATCCAGTCTACACCGTTGGCATCGGTGTAAATACCGCTGTCGTGAATTACGTCGTCAGGAAGATAGCCGTTCATAAGAATATCACCGCTTACGCAGATTTCACCCTGTTGGCCGATGGGAAGCTTGTTGCACTCATCGTCCCAGATTTCAACGGTAAGACCGTAGAGGGGGTAACCGACGGAGTCTTTACTGTAAGGACCTGAAGCACCGTTTGAAGTAACAGTACCGCAAACCTCAGTAAGACCGTAACCGCGGCACATTTTACCCTTAGAGCCGTTCTTTTTAAGTAATGCGTCAAACTTATCAACGAAAGCCTTGCTAACGATATCTGAACCGGCAAAGAGCATTTCAAGGTTTTTAAGTCCCTCATTTTCAAAGTTGTCCTCAAGCATCATCTTTTGGAACATGGCAGGAACACCGATAAATTCGATAACCTTGTACTTGCGGATGATTTCGTTTGTCTGATGTGCGTCAAATTTCGGGCAAAGGAAAGGCTTATAAGCATTACAGATACTGTAATGGATAACACCTGCAAGTCCGTAAGCGTGGAAGCAGGGAATAGCACTGATTGAGTGACAATTTGCATAGTCGTGGGGGATATCAAGAAGATAGAACTTATATGCAAGGCTGTTGAAAGCATAGCTTGAAAGGCGGATAGTCTTGCTCTTGCCTGTTGTTCCGCCGCCGTGCATATAGAAAGCGTCGTCCTTACCCATATTTTCAGCAAGGGGAGCCTCGGGTAAATCCATTTTGAGAATATCTTTGTAAATTGTTATGGTGTCAAGGTCGGGTACCTTGCCGTTTTGCATTTCATTGTACATTGCATACTTGAGTGCTACGCCGTCACAGAAATCTGAAACGGAGCCTACGATTGAGGGGTACTTAGCAAGTACGCTTGCAAAAGGAGTTGCAAAAAGGTCAAGGGTTAAGATGCCCTTACTTTTTGTGTGCTGCATAATTCCCTCAAGAGCTTGAGGAGGAGTCATGGGATGAACGTAGTTGGCAATAACACCTATTTTATTAAGTGCGTAAAGGGCAACAACTGCGTGGCCGCAGGTGGGGAGGAATACGGTGTAAACATCGCCTCTTTTAAGGCCGATTGAGTGGAAGTAGCTTGCAAGCTTTTCAACATCGGCAAAAAGGCGGGGCATTCTTACTGCGGATTCTGCATCGGCTACGGGAATCATAAAGGCTATGTAATCGTCACCTAAGTCTTTTCTTACTCTGTCATAGCAAGCGTGTACATATTCATAACAAGATTCTGTTGTGGGCTGAAAAAGATATTGCTCGGGATGGGCGCCGTAATCGGCAATTGTCATTTTGATACTCATTTTGGATTTATCCTTTCTTTTAATTTGGCTTACACCTTGTAACAATTCTTACAATTTGCAACAGTAGAATTATATAAAATATTTTTATAAAAATCAATTGTCAATTTATAAAAGGGTGTAACAAATACAACATATTTCTTATAACTGTTGCAATTAACTGAAGGAAAATTTTGACAATTTTTACACAGTGAATTTGAGCATATTTTTTAAAACAAAAGGAAAACATATTTTTAATGCTTGAAAGGGAAAAAGGTTTTGGAAAATATTTGCTCTGCTTTTCATACCAAAAAAGGCTGTGAAAGCAGTGCTTTCACAGCCCATAAGCTGATTACATATTAACCGAAGATTGTTGCGAAGTATTCAAAGATAAGGTTTATTCTTTCAAATATGGAAGCAATAAACTGGAAGAAGCTCTGACGTCCGCTGATGTCCTTTTCGGAAAATTCGGCTGTCATTGTAATTTCGAGGCTTTCACCCTCGGCTACTTCGGGAACGACAAGCTGAGTTGATTTGTAATAAAGCTGTCCGTCAAGGCTTGAACGCCAACCCTTGAAAGTGTAGCGTGTGGTTTCGGTGTCTTGCTTTACAGGGTTTTCGGGTGTGTGCTGAGTAAGAACTGTGCCGGGCTGAGCATAAACGGTTGAAACAACAACGTCATCTACAACATAGTAGATTGTTACTGCCGGTTGTGTACCGTCTTCAGCAAAGGCTGCAACGCTTAAACAGGAAAGTGCAATGAGAAGTGTTAAAATAATTGATACTGCTTTTTTCATAAAATTTCCTCCATTCAGAATTATTTTTTACAGTTTTCTGTAATTATACAGTTTCATTATAATTCAACAGCACTGTTTTGTCAACGATTTATTAAGAAATTTATTCACCCTAAGTAACGGTTTATAAAATCAATGAGGGTTTTATTGGTTTTATCCATAAGAAGAGTGTCATTATTGAGCTGGTGACCCGAGTCCGGGAGCTCATAGTAAGCATAGTCAACCTTGTTTGCCTGAAGCTTTTTAACAAAGGTACGGGTGTCATTGACATTTACAACGGTGTCAAGTGTTCCTTGAACCACAAGGGTAGGCACCGTGTTTTTATCAATATAATTTACGGGAGAGATTTTTGCCGTATATTTTTTTGATAATTGGTAATTTGCAGAGGTGATTTTTGCGCCTATAAGATAAGAAAGCACTTGAGCCATTTGACTCGGAGTGCCGGCAGTGCTGTTAAAAACAAATTCGTCACTTGTAAGGTCGGCAGGTCCGCAGTAAGAGGTTACGGCACAGGGCTTTATGGGGGCGGTGTCTTTTTTAGCATAGGAGTAAAGCAGTGCCAGGTGCGCTCCGGCAGAAACGCCCACAAGCATCACTTTGTTACAATTGACTCCCCTTGTTTCGGCCATAGACTTTATTTTTGCCAGGGCCTTGTCGATATCCTTTAAAATATCGGTGCATTTTATGTTCTCAGAGGCGTAGCGGTAATTTATCGAAGCTGAAATACAATTTACAGCGGAGGAAGTGGACTGTATCCTGTTTTGGAATATGCTTTTGTCGCCGGAAACCCATGCACCGCCGTGAATATAAACAACAGCGCCCATATTCTTTTTCAGCTCGGCAGGGAAAACGATATCCATAACCTGTCTTTCATGTGTACCGTAAGCAACATCGGTATAAACCACCTGCTTTTGAGGTACAAGCATTGCAATATTGCTTATGGCGGAAACAATCGCCATAATTATTGCGGTAATTTTTGAAATCATTAAAATATGCTCCTTAATTAACGTAAATTCTCATCTATTTTACATTATACACGTATATGCCTTTATTTTCAATGTGAAAAATATAAAAATATTTGCGTTTTATGGTGACAACTTCTGTTTTTTATGCTATACTTTATTGAAATTATAAATTTTGATGTGTTTAAAGGAGCAATCCAATGAGTAATTTTGAAAACAATTTTGCCGGTGTAATGGAAGAAATAAAAGAAACTCTCACTTCACTCGGCTTTGAAAAGGCAGATCTTGAAAACAATGAAAATCCCCTTTGCGAAGTTTATGTAAGCGAAAAAGGTGCCGTTAAATTTGAACTTGCCGACGGTAAATTTTTAATTTTAACAGGTGATGAAGCAGAAACCTGTGACAAAAAGCTTTCCACTTCCCTGCTTGATGAAAACGCTTCTTCGGATGACATAAAATACGTTGCGGCTGACACAAAAGAAGCCTTGAACGATAAATTCGGCAAAAAAGCGGCAACAGTTAAAAAGAGCAGCCAAAGAGCACAGCAGACTGTTTCAAAGACGGCTGTAAAAAACGGCTCGTTTTATGACGCAAACACTCTTGCAAGCAAGCTTTGCCTTGTTTTCCCTGAGCTCAGACCCATTTATAAAGAAATGCTCGGTGAATATAAAGAATTTTTCGGCGAGGAATTTTTCACAAAGTACGGAACGGAAAAAATCATCGGTGCAATTAAAGAGAATAACCCTCAGACTATGAAAAAGCTTTTCCAGATTCTCAACGAAATTTATGAGGACGGCACTAACGATACACAGAGCCTTATTGCCGTTACAATTTTAGGTGAGCTTAATAACGATAAGATTTTGCTTGCCCGTTGTGTTGACTATATGAGTGAAACCATGGCTCCGCCCGTAATTGAGGTCAACCGTTATCTTGCCTCTGCCGCAGGTAAAAAGGCAAAAAAACAGCTTAAAAATCCACCGGCATATAAGCCCAAAAAACAAAAGAAGCCCGGCATTTTCGCTCAGGCTATGGCACAGCAGGGCGGCGGTATTCCTCCGATGTAAAAAATGCCTTTGGAAAAAGGAGAATAGTTTATGAGAAACTTTTTAAATAAGCTTTTAGCTTTGTTTTGGCTCAATACAAAAAGAATGGACGATAAACGTATTGCCACCTTGAAAATCCCCGAGGGTATAAAGGAAATAAATAGCCTCCGCTATACCCCCGGTGACAACAAAATGCATTTGCTTGACGTTTACTATCCCGAGGGAACAAAGGAAAGTGACAAGCTGCCTGTAATTATTGATATACACGGCGGCGGCTGGATGTACGGCGATAAGGAGCTTAACAAAATTTACTGTCTTAACCTTGCAAAAAGAGGTTACGTTGTATTTAATATGAGCTACCGCCTTTATCCTGAGGTTAACGCAAAGCAGCAGCTTGAAGATGTGGCTGCCTGCCTTACCTGGATTAAAGCTAACCTTAAAAAATTCCCCTGTGATGAAAAGAATATTTTTCTTACAGGCGATTCTGCCGGCGGTATGCTCGCTTGCTTTACGGCTATGCTCAGTGTAAGCCTTGAAATGCGCGACATTTTCCGTATTGCCGATACAGGCTTGCGTTTTAACGCAGTAGGCCTTACTTGCCCCGTCACACGTATGAGTGGTGTAAAGCCTATGAAGTATTACACCGAAATTATGCTCGGTGAAAACTTCCGCAGAGAAATATGGGCACCTTATATGAATGTGGACAAGCTTATGACCTTAGGTAAAATGCCTCCCACATTTTTGCTTACCTCAAGCGGTGATATTCTTGCAAAAGGTGAAACACTTTATACCGCAGAAATTTTTGAAAAATTCGGTGTGCCTTACCGGCTTATGAATTTTTCAAGCGCTGACGGCAAGGCTTTACCTCACGTTTTCCCTGTTCTTTATCCTGAAAGTGCAAGCGGTAAAAGGGCAATAGATGAAATGCTGGGTTTCTTCAATGAATATACAGTCTGATGTTTTTCGGGCGTGACAGGGGTCATGTCCGAATTTTTTTGAAAAATTTTATTTTTACTGTCGGTTTTCACTTTTTTACACCGTATATATAAGTGAAAGCCCCTTGGAGGAGAGAAAATGACAGATAAAGAGCTTGTTGGACTTATAAAGAAAAATAAAGATAAGGGTCTGTCAAAGGCTATTGACCTTTATTCTCCGCTTGTCTGCAAGGTGGTAAGCGGCGTTATTCTTCCCGTAGGCAGTAAGCAAGACGCAGAGGAATGTGTAAGTGACACTTTTTTAGCCTTTTATGAGGCTGTTGACCGCTTTGACCTTGAAAAGGCAAGCATAAAAACTTACCTGGCTGTCATAGGCAAAAGAAAAGCCATTGACCTTTACCGCACACTTAAAAAGAGAAGTGAAAATGAGGCGGTTTTTGATGACAGCGAAAGTGAAAAAGAAAGCTTCACCCTCACCTTTGAAAGAAAAAATGCAATTATGAAAGCCGTAAAAGCCTTAGGCGAGCCTGATACCTCAATTATCACAAGGCGGTACTTTTTGGGCGAAACGGCAAAGGAAATAGGCAAGGCTCTGGGTCTTTCACAAGAGGCTGTACAAAAAAGAATTGAGCGAAGCAAGCTAAAGCTTAAAACAGAGTTGGGAGGTGTTTTTAATGGATGACAGAGAGCTTGAACTTTTCTTTTCCTCTTTAAGCGAAGAGGAAGCCGAGATGTTTTTAAAAGATATAAAAGTCGAAGAAGACCCGAAGCTTTCTGAGAGAATTAAAAACAACTTACAGCTTGAAAGCAAAGGCAGGATAATCAAATTTCCGATAAAAAAAGCTGTGGGACTTATTGCGGCAGTATCAGCCGTTACAATTTGTGCCGCCTTAGGGGTAAGAATTTACGATGCGAATAAGCCCGTACCCACAACAACAACTGCCGTGACTGCAACAAAAAGTCAGAGCCTTTTCAGCACCGATATGCTGAAAATTGCAATAAACAGCGGTGACGAAGGTCTCATTGAAAAAATACTTGCCGTTGCGCCCTCAATTTTTTCCGATGAAATCATAAACCTTGCAATTGACTGTGTGGAATACATTTCTTACGGCACACTGCATAATATAGTAACAACGGTTGTTGAATACCGCGGCACAACGGGTCTTGATCCGCTTTTGGAAAGCACGCTTCTGGGAGACACGGAAAAAGCCCTTGAGGAGCTTGAAAAAAGAGGGGAAGTGCTCACCTCTTATGCTGAAAGGCTCGCTTTCTTCTTTGCCGCAGCTTTTTGTGACAGCGAGGTGCTGAACAGCTTTTTGGAAAAAGGCTTCAGCCCTGACCTTACCGATATCCACGGCAATAATATTTATGAAATAGCTCAAAAATACGGGAACGAGGATAATATACAATACTTAAATTCAAAAGGAGTCTGATGATTATGAAAAGAAATTTATTGATAGGTCTCAGCGTTGTGCTTGCCCTCAGCTGTGTTTTCGGCATTGCCGTTTACGCTACGGGAGAGCTTACTCAAAGCACACCGAAAATTGCCGTCAGCAGTTACAATAACTACTTTGCCTACTATAACGACAACTCTATGAAAGGTGCGGTGGCTTTCAGTATTGACAACGTCTTCACTCAATACGGTACCTCCGCAGAGCCTTTAAAGGTGTGTATTCAAAATGAAGACGGTTCTTTCAGCACCGTTCACACTATCGCAAAAGAAAACGTTAAAACATGGTTTGGCGGCAGAACAGACTACACTGTTTCAACCGGTGACGAGCTTTCTTCAATTTTAGGCGGGCTCAGCGGGGTAGGTCTTACCTTTGAAAGCAGCAAAACAAACTTTATGTTCCAGTTAAAGGCACAAAAAATTGAAAAGGGCACCGAATACTTTGTATGGGTGCCGGAAAATTACTTTGCAGACGCTAACGGCACAGGTAACAGTGCTTGCTACCTTACAATCAATCCTGCCGACATCAACAATTATACAGGCGACATTCTTACCGACCTGCAAACCGCAACAGGCGGAATTTATGACAGCGCATTATTTGCCGCCGAAAGTGTAGGAAGTATACTTCCTTAAAACAGATTTCTTCTTTTCTCGATAAAGCCAAAAGCAAAAAGCCGCAGCGCCTCAGGGTGTTGCGGTTTTTTGCTTTTGTGTTTTTAAACCGACTTCAGAAACTCTTTTTATATTGCAAGTCAACTTCCCAAAATTAAAAATTTGTTGATTTTGGGAAATAAGCGTGGTATAATAACTTTACGAGGTGATAGTCTGTGAAGCTGATTGAAAGAAAACAATACTTAGATAAAATGGTGGGTGTTATAGGAACTCCCGATATTAAAGTACTGACAGGTGTAAGACGTTCAGGTAAATCGAAACTGTTGGAAGCTTTCAAATCCTATGTACAGAAAAACATTTCAAACGCTAATATAATTCACATCAATTTTAATCTGTCTAAATATGACGATCTAAAAGAGTACAAGGCTCTTAACAAATATATCGAAAGCAATTATGCAGAGGATAAGGAAAATTTTGTTTTAATTGACGAAATTCAAATGTGTATCGGCTTTGAACTGTGCATAAACAATCTGCACGCAACCGAAATGTACGATATTTATATCACAGGTTCAAATGCTTTTTTGCTCAGCTCCGACTTAGCGACTCTGTTTACCGGCAGAACCTTTGAAATCAAGGTTTATCCTTTCTCCTTTGCCGAGTATGTTCAGTACTTCGGTCTTACAGACAAATATACTGCTTTCGACAGATATATGCTTGAAGGCGGTATGTCCGGCTCATATCTGTATAAAGAACAGGAAGACAAATTTGATTATATTGAAAATGTTTTTGACACATTGATTTTAAGAGACATAAGACAAAAGTATAAAATCAAAAATCCCGCGTTAATGGACCGCATTTCAGGATTTTTAATGGATAATGTGTCTAATTTAACTTCCGTAAGAAGTATCACAGATACGCTCATATCAAATAAAGATAAAATCAATCATAAAACGGTCGGTAATTATCTTCAGTATCTTTGCAATGCTTTTGCTTTTTACAAAGCGCGCAGGTATGATATTAAAGGCAAAAAATATCTCACTTCTAACGATAAGTATTATTTGAGCGACCATACATTCCGTTATGCAAAGCTCGGCACAAAAAACTTGGATAACGGCAGAGTAATCGAAAACATCGTTGCGATAGAATTGCTCAGACGCGGCTACGAAGTTTATGTCGGCGTCTTGTACAAAAAAGAAATCGACTTTGTGGCGCTTAAAAGAAGCGAAAAGCTTTATATTCAAGTTTCTGACAATATAACTCTGCCGGAAACATTCAAACGAGAAGTTGAGCCACTGCTTAAAATAAAAGACGCTTATCCTAAAATGGTGATAGCACGGACAAGAAACCCCGAATTTCAATATGAGGGTGTTAAAATTGTTGATGTAGCAGACTGGCTGCTTGATAAATAAACGTTTCCCAAAATTAAATTTTTGTTGATTTTGGGAAACAGCCGTAACTGTGTAAAAAATATAATCAAAACCACCGGTTGAACCGGTGGTTTGCTCTGCCCCTTCAAGGGGGGCTATTACTGGCGTGACCCCTAAAAGGGGCACTGAATTATATCATAGCATTACACGCCCCGCTACCCGTGAACGGGTCGGAATGTTTTGATTATTAGTTTCTGCTAATTTTAGAGCTTGCCACTAACATATTCGGCTTGCATAAAGCTCGCCGATTTTATTGTAGCACTACTCGTTAATTCTCCCCCAGTAGAACTGGGGGTTTATTTCCACGCATGAATGCACCAAAGAAAAAACGGAGACCTTATCGGTCTCCGTTTCAGCGTTAAATTTAATTATGCTTCTTCGCTGGGTGCTTCGGGGGTTTCTTCTTCCTTCTTACCGAAGAGCTGCTCAAAGAACTCCTTGATGATATTGATAACGCCCATCATTGTTTCAAATACTTTTTGTAATGCTTCCATTATTGTTACCTCCAATAGTAATTTCGGTTATGTACCGTAAATTTATGATAACAAATATTTCACTGTTTGTCAATAGTTACTATAATTTTTAATATTTATCCGAGACACATTTTAGCGTTTTGTTAAATTTCGTACTTTTTAGTGAACTCCATATATTTTCCGTTATAATCATTTTCACCTTTTCTGACCTTTTTAAGGTACTTATGAATTGAAAGGTCGTGCTTGCGGTCCATTTCAAGCACAAGACCGGCAATGTTTGAGCAATGGTCGGAAATTCTTTCAAGGTTACGCAAAAGGTCGGAAAGAACAAAGCCTAACTCTATTGTACATTCGCCCTTTTGCAAGCGTTTCACGTGACGGGCTTTAAGCTCATCCTTAAGGTCATCAACAACCTGTTCAAGGGGTTCTACAAGCATTGCTTTTTCCATATCATTTTGTATGAATGCAGTGTAGGAAAGGTCTAAAATTTCCATTACCGAGTCAATCATAACCGAAAGCTCGTTTTCACAGTCGCCGGAAAATTCAAGTCCCTTTTCCCTTATTTCCTCGGCACTTTCAAGTACATTGACCGCGTGGTCGGAAAGTCTTTCAAGGTCGCCGATTATGTGGAGAAGCTTGGCAGTTTCGGCGCTGTCTTCTTCGGAAAGCTCCCTTGCGGAAAGCTTTACAAGGTAGCTGCCCAGCTTGTCCTCGTATTTGTCGGTTTTCTTCTCGTCGTGACGGATTTTTTCGGCTACTCTTTCATCATAAGCCGCAAGAACCGAAAGAGCGCTTTCTACCGAGCCCTTTGCAATTTCCGCCATAGCCCCGGCAACCGTTGTGCATCTTTGAACGGCAATAGCCGGTGTTGCAAAAAGACGTTCATCAAGCATTTCGTACTTTTCTTTTTCTTCGTTATCCTTAACTGTTGCAAAAGCTAATTTTTCAAGAAGCTTTGTAAAGGGAGCCCACAAAAGGGTACAGAAGACATTAAACACTGTATGAAGCACCGCAATACCCACGCCGTCTACAATATTTTCCGTAAAGTTAAAGCGGAAAATTGCATTGACACTGTAAAACAGAACCATAGCGGCAACCGTACCTAAAAGGTTGAAGTAAAGGTGCACAACAGCAGTACGCTTGGCATTTTTGTTTGCACCCATTGACGAAAGCAGAGCCGTAACTGTTGTGCCTATATTCTGACCCATAACAATCGGAATAGCCGCGCCGTAAGAGATTGCACCCGTAACCGAGAGAGCTTGCAAAATACCCACAGAAGCTGACGAGGACTGAACAATTGCAGTAAGCGCCGCACCGGCAAGCACACCTAAAATCGGGTTTGTAAAAAGAGTAAGAATGTTTGTAAATTCAGGCACATCCTTAAGTCCCGATACGGCGTCGCTCATCAAGGTCATACCGGTCATAAGCGTTGCAAAGCCTAAAAGGATGTAGCCTGTGGTTTTTTGCTTGGGATTTTTGCCCCTTAACATTAAAATTACACCTACAAGCGCCAGAACAGGCACAAAAGAGGTTGGCTTTAAAAGTGTGACAAAAATACTGTCACCGCTAAGACCCGAAAGAGACAAAATCCACGAGGTTACGGTTGTACCTATGTTAGCGCCCATAATAATTGAAATGGCCTGGTGCAAGGTCATAATACCCGAGTTAACAAAGCCGACAACCATAACCGTTGTTGCTGAAGATGACTGGATAACGGCAGTTACCGTCACGCCCAAAAGAAAGCCTTTAAGCGGTGTTTCAGTCATTTTGCCTAAAATAGTCTTCAGCTTACTGCCTGCCTGCTTTTCAAGGGAGGTTCCCATAACCTCCATACCGAAAAGGAAAAGGGCAAGTCCGCCGATAAGGCTTAATATATCGAATACGTCCATATTTTAAACTCCGTTTCTCAAAACATTAAATCCATAATACCATATTTATTTTTCTTCTTCAAGGCTTTTTTAGCATAGCGCTATAATATTTATGCATATAAAGTGATTTTTGCCGTAATAGGAGTAATATATTTAAAAAGAATCGCTTTTTTAAGGGAAATATATTATTCGATATATAAAATAAATAAAACAACCTGACAAGTTATACAAAATTTTATATCATTTGTTGACTTTTTTGTATTATTAGTATATTATAATCATTATACTAAAACACCATAAAGAAAGGTTTGATTATATGGATAAGTTAGTGTATATTATTCCTTTTGTAGGTATTGCCGGTTTGCTTTTTGCAACCTTTCTTACAGTAAGAATAAGCAAGCACGACAAGGGCAGTGAAAGAATGAGAGAGATTTCCGCCGCAATCCACGACGGCGCTAAGGCTTTCCTGTTTGCAGAGTATAAAATCCTTGTTTACTTCATACTTATACTTTTTGCAGTTATCGGTATAGCCCTTGACTGGTTTACTGCCGCAGGCTTTGTTTTAGGTGCGCTTTTCTCAATTCTTGCAGGCTATTACGGAATGAGCGTTGCCACAAAAGCCAACGTAAGAACAACCTCAGCCGCCATGAAAAGCGGTATGCAAAAGGCGCTTTCAATTGCATTTTCCGGCGGTGCTGTTATGGGTCTGAGCGTTGTAGGCTTAGGTCTTTTAGGTATTGCAGGACTTCACGCTATAGCGCATATTCTCTTACATTTCGGTATAATTGAAGAAATCGGCACAAATGCACTTTTCGGCTTTAGCTTAGGTGCTTCTTCAATTGCTCTTTTTGCCCGTGTAGGCGGAGGTATTTACACAAAGGCCGCAGACGTAGGCGCCGACCTTGTAGGTAAGGTTGAGGCAGGTATCCCCGAAGACGACCCCCGTAACCCCGCAGTTATCGCTGACAACGTAGGTGACAATGTAGGTGACGTTGCCGGTATGGGCGCCGACCTTTTTGAAAGCTATGCCGGTGCAATTGTTTCGGCAATCACCCTTGGTATCAGCTGCTTTATGAAAAGGGACAACTCCTTTTACGGTGCACTTTACCCCCTCTTGATTGCGGCAGTAGGTATTATTGCTTCCATTATTTCCTGCTTCTTTGTCCGCGGCGGCAAATCCGACCCGCACAAATCACTTAAAATATCAACATATGTGGCATCTGCCATTGTGCTTGTTTCAGCCTTAGCTTTAAGCTATGCTATGTTCGGCACCTTAGGCTACGGACTTGCAATTGTATCAGGTATTGCCGTAGGCACTGCAATCGGTATGCTCACTGAAATTTACACCTCAGACCGCTATAAGGCAGTTAAAAAAATCGCCGAGCAAAGTGAAACAGGCTCTGCTACAAACATAATTTCAGGTATGGCAGTAGGTCTTAAATCAACCGCTTTTCCCATTATACTTATTTGTGTCGGTATTTTTACCTCCTTTGTTTTCTGCAAAAGCTTAGGTGACGGCATGGGCGTTTACGGCGTTGCGCTTGCCGCCGTAGGTATGCTTTCAACAACAGGTATCACCGTTGCCGTTGACGCTTACGGTCCCATAGCCGACAACGCAGGCGGTATTGCCGAAATGAGCGGACTTGACAAGTCCGTCCGTGAAATCACTGACAAGCTTGACTCCGTAGGCAACACAACGGCGGCTATCGGCAAAGGCTTTGCAATAGGCTCCGCCGCCCTTACTGCTCTTGCTCTTTTCTTCTCCTATGCACAGGCTGTTAACCTTGACGGCAGAGGCATTGACCTGCTCAATTATCAAGTGGTTATAGGTCTTCTCATAGGCGGTGTGCTTCCCTTTGTGTTCTCCTCTTTCACTATGGAGTCCGTAAGCAAAGCCGCTTACGAAATGATTGAAGAAGTGCGCCGTCAATTCCGGGAAATCCCCGGCATACTTGAGGGCAAGGCAAAGCCGGACTACAAAACCTGCGTTGCCATTTCAACAAAAGCCGCCCTTAAAGAGATGATTATTCCCGGCTTGCTCGCCGTTTTAACCCCCGTTGCCGTAGGTGTTGTTCTTGGCGTTTCAGCCTTAGGCGGACTTCTTGCAGGTGCACTTGTAACAGGTGTACTTCTTGCCATATTTATGTCTAACTCGGGCGGTGCGTGGGATAATGCAAAGAAGTTTATTGAAACAGGCACTCACGGCGGTAAGGGCTCAAGCTCACACAAGGCTGCTGTTGTGGGTGACACCGTAGGCGACCCCTTTAAGGATACCTCGGGTCCGTCAATCAACATACTTGTTAAGCTTATGACGGTTGTTGCCCTTGTTTTTGCACCGCTGTTTTTGATAATCAACGGTGGTGAGGGCTTATTTATGTAACCGTGCCGAGTACCTCGGCACGATTGTCACGGGATAGAGTTATTTAGAGGATAACTTTACACCGCTGTCGATTACATCGACTCGAATATCACGGGTGAAAGTTATTTAATTGATAGCTTTACACCGCTGAAAATAGGTATTTTATATAATTTTTTGGTTAGCCTGATGCTTAATTAAAAGTGTCAGGCTGATTTTTTGTTTTTTGAGGTGGATACTTAGGCTAAGTGGGAGATTTTATGGCAGGTTGTTGCCGATAAGCGAAAAATCACCGCATCGAGCGGTGATTTTTCGCTTTGGGTTATGTTCTTTTGTTCAGCTCTGCCGACTGAAGCTTTACTGTCTTTTATAACTTATTTCCCCGGACGCTTACTTGACGTTATTTTAATCGGTGTAAAGTTATCCATTATATAACTTTATCACGTGACAATCGCGTCGAGGTAC
>JBJEOK010000017.1:0-15327 GCA_051880695.1 Acutalibacteraceae bacterium
ACCCCGCCGTGTGTGTTTGGGGTGCCCTGCACTGCGGGGCACTATATGTTGGGGTAGACACAGATTCGGATAGATTGTGAATAGATGTTGTGCTGACGCACAGTTTTATTCGCCTTGCGGCGAGTTGTATTGTGCTTCGCACAGTTTTATTGCTTCGCGGCTTCGCCGCTACACAGTTTTATTGTGCTTCGCACAGTTATATTCGGCTAACGCCGAGTGATATTGCGAAGCTCTGCTTCGCAGTTATATTGCCTACGGCAGTTGGAGGCGGAGCCGTGGGCGGCGGCAAGACAGCCAAGCTTTAGCTTGGCGCGAAGCCTTTGCCGCCGCTTTGAGCGAACATTCGCAGAATGTTCGCGATAGACGGAGTTAACGAAGTTGAGCTTTAACGGAAAAGCAGAACCTAAACCCTTGCGAAAATTTACGACATCCCCTCATAAAAAGGGGGTGACGGAAATTTTCGCCCTACGCCGCCGACCTATCAATTTACCGAACATTAAAAAAGCACTCACTTATGTGCAACCTGACTTGCATATCCCCCTGACGTAGAAGCACAACCTATCCTCCGCCTGAGATAGAAGCAGTTTGTAGCAGTCGGACTTTGCCGAATAAGCAGTGCCTTATAACTTAAACATAGTTACGGAAATGAACTTATAGTTGTTTCCTTGCTTATAGTACGGTCGGCAAATGTTCGCTCCTGCGGTTGGACACCGCTAAAGAGCGCTTTTTGCTTACTTTTTGTCGCTTGGGACAAAAAGTAAGTGCCCTAGCGACATGAGCGTCCGGGGAAATAAGTTATAAAAGACAGTAAAGCTTCAGTCGGCAGAGTTTAACCGAAGAAAGGGTATAAACCCGAAGCCTAAAAGTAGCCTATCTCTAACCAACTGGAGACGGGGAGTTACAATATCGCTGTCATTAGTTGGAACAAAATGGTCACGTGCGGGAAAAATGGCGGTTATATATTGCTGACGTAGAATATCCGCCTTGCCTTTAGAGGAGCTATCAAAAAGCGCCGCGTAGCCATATTAAGCGTACGCACCAAAGGGGAAACGGTGGCAGTCACTCCCGTAGAAGCACAGCCCCCGACCAAAGAAAATTTCCGTAAGCGGAAATTTTCGCACCCACATTAAATTAGCCTGCATTTTATTAAAAAGCACAAACTTACCCACACAAACAAACTCGGCGTCAGCCGAATATAACTGTGTAGCGGCAAAGCCGCGGAGCAATATAACTTGCCGTCAGGCAAATATAACTGTGCGCCAGCACAATATAACTGCGAAGTGGCAAAGCCACGAAGCAATATAACTCGCCGTAAGGCGAATAAAACTGTGCAAAGCACAATAAAACTGCGAAGCCTTGCTTCGCACAGCAAAAAATCACTACCCGAAAAATGAGTTTTGTTTTCTCATTCTCGGGTAGTGTTTTCTTATACCGTTGCAAGCAAATCAATTCCTGTTATTTTTAATATAAAAAGAATTTTTATTTTACCTACAAGAGCTAAAACTTATCAGCCATAGCACTTTTTACAAGGCTCATAACCCCAACTTATTGCCTGACTTTTTGAAACCTTGCTCGGGTTTTTCATGCCCGAACATGATGACGAACTATGATACTTTGAACCGGATTGAGGTATCCAGACACTGTCACTGCTTTGAGAATAGGCTCTTTCGGTAGTAGCTTCAGTAGTTGCTCTTGTAGTAGTGTAAGCTGTTGTTTCAACGGGCTTTGCCTGCATATCGCGATAATATATCACAATAGGAGTATCCGCAAAATATACCTCTCCTGCGTCATAATATTCGTCGCCGTCAACCTCAACACGAATAACGCTACCATCGTTATAGCTCTCGTCATACTCTGTTTCTACCGAAACTGCATCAATATCGGTAAAACCGGCATTTTTAAATACACTTACAACTTTTTCATAGTCATAACCCTCAAAGAACTCGCTTTCTTTTGAAATCTTAATGCGGTAATCCTTTACATAGCTGATAACAATTTCAATATCCTTTTCAAAGCTTTCGTCTTTAGAAAATTCTGACTTACCGCCAACAGAAACAGACGTCACTGCACCGTTAAACTCTTCTTGGTTTTGGTAATCCATTTCGCTTTGAGAAAGTTCAATATTTGTAAAGCCCAGCTGTTTAAGCTTATTATACACCAAATCGTAGCTCTTATTTAAGGCATCTTCATTAGAAAAGCTTATTGTTACTTTTTCATCATCGGGCAAAGTAGTTGCTTCTGTAGTAAGTTGAGTAGTTGTTGTTAAAAGAGAAGCTTCCGAAGCAGCATCTTCACTTGCGGTAATTTCTTGCGTGCTTACAGTACCGCTGTTTCCGCAGTTGCTGAAGCAAAACAGTGTAATCGCAACAAGCAAGCATGCGATTATTTTTTTAGCTTTCATTTTATTTACCCTGTATGTTTTCTATACTATATATAGATACAAGCCTGATTATTTTACATCAAAAGTATATGTATATCCCTCACAGGGCTCACCCTTAATGAAATCTCTCAAGGTGAAAATAATCTCATCATCATAAACCTCAACAATTACGCCAAGACCCTTTTGATTATACTTGCCGTAGTCATTTGTTTTGCCGAAAGAAGGCAGGTTAATTGAATAAACACCCTTTTCCCCGTCAAAGATTTCCAAGGACTTTTCGTAAACCCCGTCATGAAGATGTCCGTTAATATAAAATACATTGCTGTGCTTCATAAACACTTCTTTAACCTTAGCGGAATCGTCACCAAGACCGCCGTTTGCCCAAACCTCGGGAAGACCGTGGGTGTTGTCAAGAGGCTGATGGCAAATTACAAATGCCGGCTGACCTAAAGCTTCAGCCCTTGAAAGCTCACTGTCAATAAATGCAACCTGTTCGTCTGAAATAACTGCTTTTTCAAACTGCCAGGCGTCACTGCCCATAACAATAAAGGTACAGCCGTCAAGGTCGTAAGAATAGTAAGGCTTGTCAATATCAATACCGAGATAGCTTTCGTTTTTGCTCATAATAAGCTCGGTGCGGGCCTTGTAAGCAAGACGGATATCGTGGTTACCTGCTGCAAGTAAAACCTTTCTGTTGCCGATGTTGCTGTTGTCAAGGGCTTCAAAGGTTACTCTGAACGCCGCATCGTCTGCCATTTCGGTAATGTCGCCCGAAATAACAAGGGCGTCAATTTCATCTTCTGCGTTGTCAATGTCCTCAAGGGCACAGCTGAAATAATGCGGCTGGAACGAAGTGTCCCTGAGATGGGTGTCGGAAAGAACAACAAAAGAAGCGTTGCAAGAAGAAGCGTCCGCTAATTTTATGGGATTTTCCGTTGACGGACCTGAAACACCGCCGAAAAGAGCCGTAATATTAAAGATTATTGCACAAAAACCTGAAATAATTGAAATGAGTAAATTTGCTACCATATTTATTCCTCCTGTAATTGATTTACACTTAATGATATAATAAAAAATTTTAAAAGTCAATTACGGTTAAACTTTTTTTGAATTTTTATAATAAAATTTCTTAACGTGTCAATAATAAGAAAAAGAAAGGGTGAAATTATGGAAGATACTGTTAACTTACTAAAAGAATGTGATGCAGGAACAAAGACGGCGGTAAATTCAATCAAGGAAGTCCTTGACAACGTGAAAAGTGAACAGCTTCTCACTAAGCTTACAGAGTGCTTACACGAGCACGAAGAAATAGGCAATGAAATAGACGAGCTGTTAAAAGAAAACAACAGTCAAGGTAAAGAGCCTAATCCTATGGCAAGGGCAATGTCCCGGATAAAGATTAACTTTAAAATGCTTGAAAAGGGCGACGACAAAACAATTGCCAACCTTATGACAGACGGCTGTAATATGGGCATAAAGCAGTTAAGCTCCTACTTAAACGAGTACACAAACGCTGACGAAAAAGCCAAAAGGCTTGCAAAAAGACTTATCAAAAGCGAAGAACGGCTTATTGAGGATTTGAAAGCTTACCTTTAAAAAGTTATAAAAAGCTCTTGATTTTAGTCGGGTTTTAATGTATAATCAACTGAGCAAATGCTGATATAGCTCAGTTGGTAGAGCAACGCATTCGTAATGCGTAGGTCGTCGGTTCGAGTCCGACTATCAGCTCCATGAAAAAAGCACTTCTTCGGAAGTGCTTTTTTCAATGAAATTCGCCTGCGGCGAGCAAATACCTGCGGATATGAAATAGCTGACGCTATGAAATATTTGCTTGGCAAATGTGATAGGCGAATTTTATTTCATATTACACAGCAATATTTCATTCGGTTGTTCAAAATGTAATTCATAAATTTACCTCGTTACAAATTAAATTTTTCTTTTATCATTTTTGCGGTATCCTCGGCAGAAATACTTGAGTTATCAATTTTTAAATAATTATCAAACGGTATTTCTCCCTCACAGCTAACCATTCTATGATTATTATCATCAGCAATCAGTCTTTTATTAGACCATTCTATATCCCGTTTTGACGGTTTGTTTTTCAACCTGTTTTCAGATATGTTTCTATTTAACCTTATGTTTTGAGGAGCAACAAGCTCAACATAATAAAATTCTGTGTTGTACGGTTTAAATATGTCTTTAATATGCTCAACATAATCCCAATCATCTTTGCAGTCAAAAGCCCACATATATGTAAATATTAAACCGTAGTTATCGGTTTTAGAAAACTCTTCAAAGACAATTTCCCTGAATTTCCTTATTGCCTCTCCGTTAAAAGAGCCGAATATTTCCAAAATAGGCTCTATGCTCATGTGATTGTGAAATAACTTTAAATCCGTTATTTTGGTAAGCTCTTGACCAACTGTCATTTTTCCTACCGCCGCATCACCGAATAATAAAACTAATTTCATTTATTTGTCCTCCTAAAATAAAAATATTCCCGTTGACGATACGCTCATCAACGGGTTTGTCAGTATTTTTATATACCTACGCCGAAAATGAACATAACAAATTAAATCTATACCTTCTGCGCATAGATTTCATAGCTCTGTTACGTTCAAACCTTTGTGTAAGCATTGAAAAAATTCCTTTCACTTGTTGCTGCAATGATAACACTGCAAATGTTTTTTGTCAAGTCCGATAAAAAAACAACTGCCGATAGGAAATAACACTGCATAGCGACAAAGCCGCACAGCAATATAAAATATTTCCCGGCAAATATTTCATATTCACCTTGTTAAATATCTAAAGCTATGTTATAATTTTACAAATTGTAACAAAGGAGCAAAATAAAATGAACAACATTCTTGTAACAGGTGCCGCAGGCGGCATGGGAAAAGCAATATGTAAGCGACTTTTAGACTACGGATACACAGTTTACGGACTTGATTACCGTGAGACAGATGAAAAAATCTGCACTAAGTTTTTTACCTGCGACGTAACAAAAACCGAGTCAATCAACAGTGTTTTCAATTCCATTAAAGAGGAATGTACTAATCTTGATGCCATTGTTCACACGGCAGGCATTTATGACCTTGATTCACTTATCGAAATGTCGGAGGAACGCTTTACCCGAATTTTCGACATCAACCTTTTCGGTATTTACCGTATCAACAAAATTTTCAAGCCGCTGCTTAAAAGCGGCAGCCGTATTATTATTACTTCAAGTGAGCTTGCTCCCCTTGATCCGCTTCCCTTTACGGGAATTTACGGTATAACAAAGGCGGCAGTTGAAAAATATGCCTTTTCTCTGCGTCAGGAGCTTAATCTCTTAGGTATCAGTGTTTCCGTTATCAGGCCCGGTGCCGTTAAAACAGGACTTCTCAATGTTTCGACCGACGCTTTGGACCGCTTTGTAAACAGCACAAAGCTTTATAATGCCAACGCAAAGCATTTTAAGAAGATTGTTGACAGCGTTGAAGCAAAAAATGTTCCGCCTGAAGCCATCGCCGATGCCGTTGATGCCGCACTGACGGATAAACGCCCTAAGTATGTCTATAACGTCAACAGAAATCCCTTGCTCAGGCTTCTCAACGCTATGCCCGACCACGCACAGGTAGGCATAATCAAGATGATTTTAAAATAAATCATCTTGATTATGCAGTTATATTCGCCTTGCGGCGAGTTATATTGCTGCGCAACTTCGTTGCTACGCAGTTTTATTTGCCTGCGGCAAGTTTTATTCGGCTGTCGCCGAGTTATATTGCTGCGCAACTTCGTTGCTGAGCAGTTTTATTTGCCTTACGGCAAGTTATATTCGGCTGTCGCCGAGTTATATTGCTGCGCAACTTCGTTGCTACGCAGTTTTATTTGCCTTACGGCAAGTTATATTCGCCTTGCGGCGAGTTTTATTATACAGCTCGAACTTATTGTTTAAGCTGTATTTTTTTGTTATGTAATTATACCTGTGCGAAGCACAATAAAACTGCTCAGCGAAATAATCGCTGAGCAATATAACTGAAAAGCAAAGCTTTGCAATACAACTTGCCGACAGGCAAATATAACTGTGAAGCAAAGCTTCACAATATAACTGCGTAGTGGCAAAGCCACGAAGCAATATAACTCGCCGATAGGCGAATATAACTGTGCGAAGCACAATATAACTGCAAAGCAACGCTTTGCAATAAACACAAACCCACCGGTTCAACCGGTGGGTTTGTGTTTATGGTCTGAATACATTTCTGAACATTCTCATATCAACAAGCTCAATTGCTTTGCTTGCAATGTGACAGCAACGGGTGCCCAATGTCTTATATCCGATGTTCATCAAGTGAGCGTCCACGCCGAAAATCATATCCTCTTTCTTTTTCCAAATGCCTTTGATTATCATATCAACCATTTTATCGCAGTCGGTACTGACAATATCAAGCAATTTGTCGGTACTTTCACCGCGTTCACCCTGACTGCGGAAGATGTCTGTTTTTGTAAAGCCGGGACAAACAAGACCCACGTAACAGTCCTTGCGGTGTTCTTCTCTTATGGCGTCTGTGAAGCTTTTGAGGGCGCCTTTACTTGCCGAGTAAACGGAAGTGCCTGCAAGTGAGCACAGTGCCGCCGAGGAAGCCACATTTACAACTGCCGAGCTGTCTGAACGCAAAACAAGGGGCAGCAGAGCATCTAATGAATAAAGGGCAGAGTAAAAGTTGATTTGCATTGCCTTTTCTGTTTCTTCGTTGTTGTAGTGGTCAAAGCGGTCAAATCTCGGCAAAATACCTGCGTTATTTATAAGCATATCGGGTATGATACCCTCTTTTTTCAAAGTGTCGGCTAATTCGTACCACTTTTCCTTTTCTGCAACGTCAAAGGTGTAGTATGAAAAAAGGTAAC
Source organism: Acutalibacteraceae bacterium (assembly GCA_051880695.1). Lineage (GTDB taxonomy): Bacteria > Bacillota > Clostridia > Oscillospirales > Acutalibacteraceae > UBA6857. The sequence goes on from JBJEOK010000017.1 coordinate 7,268, forward strand.
CCTTTTCACCAAGCTCCTCTTTTACCTTTTGAAGCTTAGACTCTGTTCTTGCAATACCTATAACCTTACAGTTATGCTCTTTCACAAGGCGCATTGCAAGACCTTTTCCCATACCGCTTGAAGCACCTGAAATTATAACGGTTTTATAATCAAACCAACACTTTATCATTTTTGCTCTCCTTAATTTTTAAAATAAGCATTTACGCCGTGTCAATGATAACACGGCGTAAATTTATTTGTCAAGGCTATTTTGATATTTCTCTGCCTGAAGCTTAAACATATAGGCATAAGTACCGTCTTTTGCCATAAGCTGTTCGTGACTGCCGCTTTCGATAATCTCGCCTTTTTCCATAACGTAAATTTTATCTGCACCGACAGTTGTTGAAAGGCGGTGAGAGATAAATATTACCGTTTTGTGTGAGGCGGCTTCCATCATAGCTCTGTTGAGATTGTACTCGGCAATCGGGTCAAGGTTTGCCGAGGGCTCGTCAAGTATAACGTAAGGGCAGTCTTTATAAAAGGCTCTGGATATTGCAACCTTTTGACTTTCTCCGCCCGAAAGCATTGCACCCTCGTCATCAAATTCACGAAGAAGCTCTGTTTCTGTGCCGTTTTTCATCTCTTTGTTAAATCCGCTGTGGGAAAGTGCCTCTTTCACCCTCTTTTCATCATAATCCCTGTCAAGGGCAACATTTTGTCCTAAGGTACAGGAAAAAAGCTGAAAGTCCTGGAACACTGCGGCAAAACGGTCCCTGTGGCTTTTTTGTGTAAGCTCACGGATGTCTTCACCGTCAATTTTGATAGAGCCCTCTGTGGGGTCATAAAGGCGCAAAAGCAGATTTGTCAGGGTGGTTTTGCCGGCTCCGTTATAGCCTACAAGGGCAATTTTTTCGTAGGGCTTTATAGTTAAGTTTATGTTTTTAAGCGACGGCTCACTGTTTCCGTTATAAGTAAAAGAGAGGTTTTCAATTTTAATCTCTTTCGGCTCTTTCTTTTCGGCAACCTTTTCGCCGTCCTTGATTTTAAAGTCCGCGTTTAAAAATTCGCGGTATTTTTCAATCATTTTACCTCTTTCGGAGAATACGGCAACCGCCCAGATAGTGAGAAAATTGATGCTCATTGCAATTGAATGTGCTCCGTTAAAGGTGGCAACAAAGTCACCGGCTGAAAGGCTTCCTTTAACAAGCACGCAGTAGCCTAAGTAAAGCGGAAGCACAAACATAAAGCCTAAAACCTGTATGCCCGACTCCTGTATTATATAAAGAAAGTCAATGCGTTTCATATAATGCTTTTGATTTTTTATAACATCATCTGCCGCGTCATTGTATCGGTCAATTAAAAGCGGTGATATGTCATTCATACGCACCTCCTTACAGTAGTCCTGCAGGTAAAAAATACGCTGAAAATAGTCGCTTCGTCTGTGATACATGGTGTTGTCACGTCTTCTGTCCATTTGAAGCGAGCCTATTTTACGGCTCAAGGGCAAAAATACACCTATAAAAAAGCCGATTATCACAAGGCAGACCGGGTCAATTGTAAAAAGCACACCGCCTACTGCAACAAGTGAGGCAAAATTACCCACATAACCCTGCACAAGACCTAAAAGGTTTTGTATGTTATCCGATGAAGATTCGATTGTAAGAATAAAATCGTTGTAAAATTCAGGGTCATCATATTTTTCTTCATCAAGCTTTACGGCTCTTTCATAAAGATTTTTGTTCAGCAGATAATGCACCTTTTCCCTTTGACGTTCAAGGAAAAAGTGGTTATAAAAGTACATAAAAACATACTTTGTAATTATGACAATTGCAATAAGAGCTACGGCATAAAACACCCTTTGCAGGTTTTCGCCCTCAGCCACAACGTCAATTATAAACTTGACGCCTATTACGGAAATAAGAGCGCCGGGCAAGGTGTCAAAAATACCTACACAGAGCTGTCCTATAACAAGCTTAGGTGAGCACTGCCACAAAAGCTTTATAAAGAACATAATATTGGAAAAGGTTGAATGACCGTTTTTTACTTTCTTATTCATCGCTTCCAACCTCCTCTTTATTATAGCTTGAGGCTTGTAAGGTGAACATTTCACAGTAAAGACCGCCTTTTTCCATAAGCTGCTGATGTGAGCCTGTTTCAACAACCTTTCCGTCACCTATGACAATAATTTTGCTTGAAAGCACCGCGCTTGAAAGCCGGTGAGAGATGTAAAGCACGGTTTTGCCCTTTGTAACCTCAATAAGGCTTTCGTACATTTTGTACTCGGCAATGGGGTCAAGGGCGCTCGACGGCTCGTCAAGAACGGCGAGGCTGAAATCTTTTGCAAAAAGCCTTGCAACGCTGACCTTTTGATTTTCACCGCCTGAAAGACCTATGCCGTCATTTTCAAACTCTTTTGTAAGCACAGTGTCTCCGCCCTTTGGCAATGAGGAAATTTTATCCCAGATACCGCCGGCTTTCAAGGCTTCTGCTGCCTTGATTTTTTCCTCGGCGGTACACTCGTGGCACATTACGTTTTCATAAACGGAAACTGCAAAGTTTTTGTAGTCCTGAAAAACAACACCGAAGCTGTGACGCAGACTTTCAAGGTCATACTCCTTTATGTTTACTCCGTTATAGAGTATTTCGCCCTCAGTGACGTCATAAAAACGTAAAAGAAGCTTTACTATTGTGCTTTTGCCTGCGCCGTTTATACCCACAAGGGCAACTGTTTCCCCTTTTTCTATTTTAAAGGAGACGTTTTCGAGAGTGTTTTTTTCTGCTGTGGGATAACGGAAACAGACGTTTTTAAACTCAATGCTTTCAAATTCATCACACTTTAAGCTGCCTGATTTTACGGTACACTCATACTCTAAAAAGTCTTTCATATTCTGAAAATGAAAGGCGCCCTGACCGAGTATTTCAAACTGCATGGGAATTGACATAATGGCTCCCTGCAAGGATGTGACAGAAGAAAGCACAACGGAAAACGAGGTAATGCTCATGGTTTTTGTTACAACAAACTGATAAGCGGCAAGAGCATAAGTGCCGATTATGGGTATAAAGTCACTGAAAAGGGACTTGAACAAGCTTACAAGAAAAAGCTTCACACCGTACTTTTTAAGTATAAGCAAATTTCCGTCAATGGCATTTTTAAACTTTTCCATAAGCACGAGAAAAATGTTTGATGTTCTCATATCCTTGGAAAAGTCCTTTAAAAAGACCGTCCTTTGAATGTAGGACTTCATACGGTTGTTTTTTGTCATTTCCCTGTCTCTTTCATAGAAAAGCTTTCCTATGTACGCTTCTATTACAAAGAGAAATACAGCCGGGAAAAGAAGCAAAAGATACATAGGGTCGATACTTGCAACTGTGCCTGTTACAAGGGCAAGTGTAATAACCGAGCCCAAAATCTGCGAAACGCATGAGCAGACCGTATCAAACCAACCCCAGGCTAAAATCTGGGTTGCACGTTGGTACTTGTCATAAAATTCCGGATTTTCATAACAGGACACGTCAAGGGAAATGGCCTTTGAAAAAATCCTGTTGTTAAGATTTTTCAAAACAGTCTTGGTTGCCGCCTGCCTCATATAAGTGCAGACCCAGCAAAAGACCGTAAGCAGTACCGAAAGCACTGCAAACAAAATAAGCTTTCCTAAGTAATCTTCAAAGCTGCCCTTACTGTCAATGACACCTAAAACAACCTGAAGAAACAAAATGTTTTTCAAAAAGCTTTCAAAGGGAAGCTCTACTATGTACTCGAGCAGATAGCCTAAAAACAGTCTTTTATCTGCCTGACAAACGATTTTCAAAGCAAAGGCAGTGTTTTTAAAGATGTTTACTTTAACGCTTCTGTCCCGTACATATCTTCCGGGTGGTGGCATGTTTTATCACCTCCGTGATAAGTGATAATTAAATGTAACGGAAATAATTAAGGGTTTATGTTCTTATAATGAGATTGAGACTTTTTTATTATACTACTTTGACTAAAGATTGCAAGACTTGTAATTAAATTTAATTCGTGATATAATTACTATAGCAAAAAACAAAGCAGAGGTAAAAAATGACGTTCATAATTATAATTATATACATAGTATTTATATCCTTAGGTCTTCCCGACTCCCTTTTCGGAGTGTCCTGGCCTGTTGTACACAATGAATTTCAAATAGCTGAAAGCTTCGGCTCGGTTTACAGTGTCATAGTCGGCCTTGCAACAGGCGGTGTGAGCTTCATTTCGGGTATGCTTATAAGAAAATTAGGCGTAGGCAAGGTTACACTTTTTTCCACACTTTTAACAGTTGTTGCCCTCATTGGCATAAGCTTTTCAAATAATATCGTAGTTATGATGATTTTTGCCATAATATTAGGCTACGGTGCAGGTGCCATTGACACCGGTGTGAATAACTTTGCATCACTTCACTTTAAGGCTCATCACATGAATTTTCTTCACTGCTTTTGGGGTGTGGGTGTAACACTCAGCCCCCTTATTATGTCCGCTTTTTTAGGTGACGGCAGCTCAAATTGGCGCGGCGGTTACAGGGCCGTTGCAATAATTCAGCTTATTATCTCGGTAATTATTCTTTTCTCACTTAAAAAGTGGCAAAATGTTGAAAATAGTATTAACAGTCAAATAGAAAAGGACTTACCCGAGGAAGATTCCACCGAAAAAAAGAGCTTTCTTGACATAGTAAAAATAAAAGGAGTTATCCCTGCAATTTTTTCTCTCGGTTTATATTGCAGTATGGAGTTTCTTTTAGGTACCTGGGGAGCCTCTTATGCGGTAAATGTTTTTGCCCTGTCCCCCGAAGAGGCGGCTAAGTGGGTTTCACTTTATTACGGCGGTATTATGGCAGGTCGCTTTGTTGCAGGCTTTGCTTCGATGAAGCTTAATGATAAAATTATGATAAGGTCAGGCATAATAATCGCCTTTTTAGGTGTGGTCTTTTTGAGCCTGCCTTTAGGTATAGCTTCTCTTTTCGGATTTATACTTATAGGCTTCGGCTTCGGTCCTATTTTCCCAAGTATTCTTCACAGCATACCTGAGCGTTTCGGTAAAACCTACTCGGCAGACATTACCGGCTTTCACATGGGCGGTGCTTATGCCATAGGCTTTTCAAGTCAACTTATTTACGGCTTTGCCGCAACGGGAATAAGCTTTAAGATTACTCCCTTTGTGCTTGTGGCTTTTACGGCAGGGCTGTTTTTATTAAATGAGGTTGTTAACAAAAAGACGGCATTAAAATAAAGTATAATACGATAGAATGAAGTCAGCCTGATGCTTAATTTTAAGTGTCAGGCTGATTTTTTTTGTAATACTCTTGACAGCAGTTATAAACTGTTATATACTGTTATACACAAGGAGGAGCTAAAATGAAAATTATAATAAACACTTCTTCAATGGTGCCCATATACGAACAAATTATTGACCGAATAAAAACACTGATAAGAAAAGGCGAGCTAAAAGAAAATGATGCTCTGCCCTCAGTTCGCACACTGTCAAAGGAGCTGAAAATCAGTGCCCTGACAGTAAAAAAGGCCTACGACATCCTGGAAAGTGACGGCTTTACCGTAACAGTACACGGAAAAGGCACCTACGTTGCTGAAACTAATTCGGAAATCCTTTTTGAAGAGCAGAAAAAAGAGCTGGAAGCTGATTTGGAAAACGCCGTACAAAAGGGACGGCGTTTCGGCATCAGTGACGAAGATATTAAAAGCTTATTTGAGCTTATTTTGGAGGGCTGACAGATGTTAGAGATAAAAAATATAAAAAAAGACTATAAAAACTTCTCTTTAAACTGTTCCATGAGTGTTAAAAAGGGACAAATTACGGGACTTATAGGGCAAAACGGCGCAGGCAAAAGCACCACTTTTAAATTGATTTTGGGCTTGATTTCTTTTAAAAGCGGAAGCATCACTGTTTTCGGCAAGGATATAAAAGAGTTTTCACCCAAAGACAAGGAGAAAATCGGTGTTGTGCTTTCCGATTCCGGCTTTAGCGGATACCTGACGGTAAAGGACGTCATTCCTGTTTTGAAAAGCTTATACAGTGAATTTGACTCCCGGTTATTTACCGAACAAATGAAAAGATTTAACCTGCCGCTTGACAAGAAAATCAAAGAGTTTTCTACGGGAATGAAAGCAAAACTGAAAGTTTTGATTGCCACAACCCATAATGCCAAGCTTCTTATTTTAGACGAGCCTACAGCAGGGTTAGACGTTGTGGCAAGAGATGAACTGCTTTTAATGCTCAGAGAATATATGGAACAGGACGAGGATAGAGCTGTTTTGATAAGCTCCCATATTTCCTCGGACTTGGAAACAATCTGTGATGATTTATATATGATTGACGACGGAAAAATTATTTTACACGAGGATACTGACGTGCTTTTGAGCGATTATGCCATACTTAAAGTTGATGAAGGTCAGTACGAAAGCCTTGACAAGCAATACATTCTTTACTGTAAGGATGAAGCTTACGGCTATAGCTGTCTTACTAATCAAAGGCAGTTTTACCTGGAAAATTATCCGCAAATTGCCATAGAAAAAAGCAGCATAGACAGTATTATCACTATGGTATTAAAGGGGGCAAGAAAATGAAAGGGCTGTTAATAAAAGATTTTATGCTGATGAAAGTGCAGCGAAACTTCTTTTTCGTAATCATTATTATGGCAGTTGTTATGGCTTTCTCAATGGACAACATCTCATTCATCAGCGGATATATGAGTTTTATTATACCTCTGTTTGTACTAAGCACAATCAGCTATGATGAATTTGATAACGGAAGTGCATTTCTCTTTTCGCTTCCTGTCAGCCGAAAGGGGTATGTAATTGAAAAATACTGTTTCGGTGTGCTGTTAGGAAGTGCTTCACTTGTTTTATCAATTATATTATCCTTATGTATGGCAAGCGTAAAAGGAAGAAGTAATTTTTCGGATATATTGCTTTCTGCACCGTTTATCTTTTTAGCAATGACGGTTCTGCTTTCAATATTCATTCCTGTGCAAATAAAGTTCGGCTCAGAAAAAAGCAGATTCGTTATCATTGCCGTCAGCGGTGTTATAGCCGCCCTCGGTTATGTAGCTATAAAGCTTCTTACTTTTTTGAAAGTTGATGTGGAAAAATTAGTAAATACAGTAACTAATCTCAATATAGGTATTTTACTTTTCGGTGCGGCTGTGTTAACCTTGTGCGTTGTACTGCTGTCCATAAAAATCAGCGTATCAATTTTGCAGAAAAAGGAGTTTTGATGGGTGATGAAATACTGTGCAAGCTGTAAAAAGAGATGTGATACAGAAGAAAAATTCTGCCTTGATTGCGGCGATAAGCTATATGATTTGCCGCAAGACTACGATGATAATATGAATGAAAACGAGGCGGCGGAAATTGTTTCGACTATGATGATAACAGGCATTTTATAAGGCTGCTGTTAGGTTAGCGAAGCAAGGCTTCGCAGTTATATTCGGCTGAAGCCGAGTTATATTGCGAAGCAGGGCTTCGCAGTTATATTGCTCAGCGTTTATGCGCTGAGCAGTTTTATTGTGAAGCTTTGCTTCACAGTTATATTGCTTCGCAACTTCGTTGCTCCGCAGTTTTATTCAGCTGCGGCGAGTTATATTGTGCTTCGCACAGTTGTATTCGGCTGACGGCAAGCTGGTTTGTGTGGGATAGGTTGTACTTTTTTATTAAATGCAGGCTGACTTGAGGTGGGTACGAAAATTTCCCCTTGCGGAAATTTTCTTTGATCTGGGGCTGTGCTTATACGTCAGGGAGATTATTTAGGTTTATTTGTTTTTAGTTGGGATTGTATGAAAGTGGGCGGTTTTTTGATAGGTTTGTTGTAAATAAGCGAAAAAACACCGCATCGAGCGTTGCATTTTCGCTGGGGTTTATATACTTCGTTTCAGCTCTGCCGACGAAAGTTTTACTGTCTTTTATAGGTTATTTCCCCGGACGCTCGACCCGCTAGGGCACTTACTTTTTGTCCCGAGCGACAAAAAGTAAGCAAAAAGCGCTCTTTGTCGGTGTCCAACCGCAGGAGCGAACATTTGCCGACCTTACTATAAGCAAGGAAACAACTATAAGTT
>JBJEOK010000018.1:0-57643 GCA_051880695.1 Acutalibacteraceae bacterium
TCCCTCCCCCAGTTCAACTGGGGGTTTATTTCCACGCATGAATGCACCAAAAAAAGATTGTAAAAACTCACGTTCTTACAATCTTTTTTATTATTCATTGAGTGCCTTTTCAATACACTTTAATCCCTCGTCAATTTCTGCATAAGTAATATTAAGCGGCGGAAGTAAACGAAGCTTAACCTTTGCAGTCAAAGTAAGCACACCGTTTTCTATGCCCTTTTTAACAACATCAGCCGCCTTAATGCCCTCGTCAAGACGGACACCTATCATCATACCCATACCGTCACAGCCTACAACGTGAGGCATTTCTAAAAGCTTACTTTTGATGTACTCGCCTTTTTCCTTTACTTCTTTAAGAAAAGCGTCATCCATTTTATTTAAGATGTACTTTGCCCCGGCAGTTGCAACAGGGTTGCCGCCGAATGTGGTTGCATGGTCACCTGCAACAAGAGTATTTTCCGTTTTTTTCCCGAAAAGCACACAGCCTAAGGGAAGTCCTCCGCCTATTCCCTTTGCGGTGGAAACAACATCAGGCTCAATACCGAAGTTTTGAAAAGCGAAAAGCTCACCTGTTCTGCCTACACCTGTTTGCACCTCGTCAATTATAAGAAGAATATCTTTTTCTTTGCAAAGCTTTTGAGCTTCTTTTACAAAGTTAACATCAAGGGGCATAACACCGCCCTCACCTTGAATAAGCTCCATCATCAAAGCACAAACCGAGCTGTCATTTAAGGCTGCTTTCAGTGCCTCAATATCATTTGCAGGCGTAAACTTAAAGCCATCTGTAAAAGGGAAAAAGTAATTGTGAAAAACGTCCTGACCCGTTGCCGCAAGAGTTGTTACAGTTCTTCCGTGAAATGAATTTTTAAGTGTTACAACAGTGTTTCTGCCCTCACCGTATTTTGTAAAGCTGTACTTTCTGGCACACTTGATTGCACCCTCATTGCTTTCGGCACCGCTGTTTGAAAAGAACACCTTTTTCATACCTGTTCTTTTACAAAGAATCTCAGCCGCCTCAGCACAAGGAGACGTGTAATAAAGGTTTGATATGTGCTGCAAGGTATTAAGCTGCTTTGTAACAGCCTCTGTCCAGCCTTTGTCACAAAAGCCCAGAGAGTTTACACCGATACCGCTTGAAAAGTCAATATATTTTTTGCCGTCAAAGTCATAGCAAGTAGCACCCTCGCCTTTTTCAACGGCAACGTCAAAACGGCCGTAAGTATTGGCCACATAAGTCTTATCCTTTTGCTTTATTACTTCAAAATTACTCATTTAACTCAACCTTTCATAAGTGTGCCGATACCCTCATTTGAAAACATTTCAATCAAAATGGAGTGAGGTATTCTGCCATCGATCATAACCGCTTTTTTTACACCGCTTCTGACAGCCTTTTCACAGCTTTTCATTTTAGGAATCATGCCGCCGGAAATTACACCTCTGTCAATAAGAGCTTCAACCTCATCAACGTGAATTTCGGATATAAGCGTTGACGGGTCATTTACATCCCTTAAAAGTCCGGGAATATCAGTTAAGGTAATAATATTTTCAGCACCGAGAGCCGCAGCGATTTCTGCCGCCGCAGTATCTGCATTTATATTGTAAACCTGACCTTCCTTGTCAATGCCGACAGTGGCAATAACGGGGATATAATTTTCTTCAAGTACCTTTTCAATAGGCGCAGGGTCAATTTCCGTAATTTCACCTACAAAACCGTAATCAAATTCATCCGCTAAAGGCTTAACCTTAATCATAGCTCCGTCAATACCGCAAAGACCTACGGCTTTACCGCCGCCACATTCGATAAGCGAGACCAAATCCTTGTTGGTTTTACCGGCAAGAACCATTTGTACTATCTCAGCGGTTTCTTTATCGGTATAACGAAGTCCGTTTACGAATTTACTTTCAATACCGAGCTTTTTAAGCATACTGCTGATTTCAGGACCGCCGCCGTGTATAAGCACAATTTTAATACCGACTAAGCTTAAAAGAATTATGTCGCTCATAACAGCTTGTTTTAACTCGGGGTTAATCATAGCATTTCCGCCGTATTTGACTACAACGGTTTTACCGTAGTACTTTTGAATATAAGGCAAAGCATCGGTGAGTACCTGTGCTTTTAAAGTGTTCTGCATATCCATTTTGGTTTCTCCTTAAGGCGAAAAGTATAATCTTATGTTCTGTAATCACCGTTGATTTTTACATAATCGTATGTAAGGTCACAGCCCCATGCAGTAGCCTCAAAATCGCCTTGATTCATTTTAACTGTAAGAGTAATTTCGCTTTCAAGTAAAATTTCCTTTGCCTTTTCTTCACTGAACTCAATTCCGAAGCCGTCCTGACAAACCTTTACTTCACCCTTACAGGAGCTTAAATAAACATCAATTGTATCAACGGAAAAATCGCCCTCGGTATAACCGATTGCACAGAGAATACGTCCCCAGTTAGCGTCTGCACCAAACATAGCAGTTTTAACAAGTGAAGAACAGATAATGCTTTTTGCAATCTTCTTTGCTGTAGCTTCATCGGGGGCGCCGCTTACCTTACATTCAAGAAGTCTTTGTGCACCCTCACCGTCACCTGCAATAAGGCGTGAAAGCTTAACCGAAACTTCTTTTAACGCCCCTTTGAATATTTCAAAAGCTTCGTTTTCTTCACTTATTTGTTTATTTTCGGCAAGTCCGTTTGCCATAATGCAAACCATATCATTAGTTGATGTGTCGCCGTCAACAGAAATCATATTAAAAGTATCCTTTACAACATCGCTGAGTGCCTTTTGAAGTAAAGCCGCACTGATATTGCAGTCCGTTGTCATAAAACAAAGCATTGTTGCCATATTGGGATGAATCATTCCCGAGCCCTTACAGCAAGCACCTAAGGTAACGGTTTTTCCGTCAATGTCAAAACTGACGGCACATTCCTTTGGAATTGTGTCGGTGGTCATAATAGCATTTGCCGCGTCATTTCCGCCGTCTTTACTCATTTGTAAAGCAAGTGATTCTGCCGAATTTGCAATAGGTGTAACATCAAGGCTCATACCGATAACACCCGTTGAAGCTACGATGACGTCTTTTGCGTCAACATTGAGGGCCTTTGAAGCAATATGACACATCTCTGTTGCCTTTTCAACACCGTCACTGTTACAAGTGTTTGCGTTACCGCTGTTTACTATAACAGCCTGTGCATAGCCGTCGGAAATATTTTGCCTTGTAACCGTAATAGGTGCACCGTAAACCTTATTTTGTGTATAAACCGCCGCCGATACAGCTCTGACTTCGCTCTTAATCATAGCAAGGTCCTTTTTAGACTGATTTTTCCTGATTCCGCAGTGAATACCCGATGCTGTAAATCCTTTTGCCGCAGTAACACCGCCGTTAATATAATTCATAAATAAACCTCCCAAAATTATAAAGCTGTTTGAGCAGGAAAACCCATTGCAATATTCATATTTTCAACTGCCGCCGATGAAGCGCCTTTTCCTAAATTATCAAAAATCGCCGTTAAAGTAACGCGTTCATCACAGCCGCTGACATATATTTTTAACTCATTTGTACCCTCAAGACCCATCGGCGAAAGAAAGCCGTCTTCGGGTAAGGCTTCTACCGAAATAAAGCTACTGTTTTTATAATAATTATCATAAAACTCTGCAATTTGTGAAACAGTGAGCTTTTTATTAAGTAAGCTTGTGTGCACAGGCACACTCACAGCCATACCGCAAAAGTAATCACTTACAATGGGATTGAACACCGGCGGAAAATCAAGTCCCGTAACCTTTTGCATTTCGGGCAGATGCTTATGATTTCCGTTAAGACCGTATTGACGCGGACTGTCAAAGCAAACAGGACGGCTTTCACTTTCATAATCGGCAATCATTTTCTTTCCGCCGCCGCTGTAACCCGTAATACTGTGAGCTGTTACCGGATAGTTTTTCGGCATTATCCCCTCTTTAATAAGAGGAAAAATTAAACTGATAAAGCCCGTGGCGTGACAACCTGGGTTTGCAATTCTTTTTGAAGAAGCAACCTTATTAAAATGCTCCTTTGAAAGCTCAGGGAAGCCGTAAGCCCAAAGGTCATTTGTTCTGTGAGCAGTGCTTGCGTCAATTACAACTGTTTTTTCATTTTCAACAAGCTTAACTGCTTCTATTGCTGCCGCGTCGGGTAGACAGAGAAAAACAACGTCGGCACTGTTCATAAGCCTTTTTCTTTCATCAATGTCCTTGCGCTTGCTCTCATCAATTTCAATAAGCTTTACGTAAGGATGTTTTAAAAGCTTGTTCTTTAACTGCAGACCGGTTGTCCCCGCCTGTCCGTCAATGAATACGTTAATCATTATAAATCATTCCTCTTATACATCAATAGGACTAATTATACATAATTTTGCATAAAAGTCAAGAGTTTTTCGCATATTTCTGCATAAAAATACTAAACATAATTTTAACGGAGACCTACACAGTCTCCGTTAAGATTAAAACAATAAAATTATTTTACTTCAACTCTCCAGCCGTAGGGATCATTTCTCTTGCCCCACTGAATACCTGTGAGTTCGTCATAAAGCTTTTGTGTAAGCTCACCGATACCGCCTTCGCCGATTGTCATAACATCGTCCATATAACGAAGCTTGCCGACAGGTGAAACAACAGCCGCTGTACCTGTACCCCAAACTTCTTCAAGGCTGCCGTCTTTTGCGGCGGCAACAAGCTCATCAACGCTGATGCGTCTTTCTTCAACCTCATAGCCCCATTCACGGCATACGTGAAGAATTGAGTTACGGGTAATACCGGGAAGAATACTGCCGTTGAGTGCGGGAGTAACTACCTTGCCGTTGATTTTAAACATAATGTTCATAGCGCCGACTTCTTCAATATACTTTCTGTCAACACCGTCAAGCCAAAGCACCTGTGAATATCCGCTGTCGTGAGCCTTAACCTGTGCAATGAGTGAAGCAGCATAATTACCGCCTGTTTTTGCAAAACCCATACCGCCTTTAACAGCTCTCACATATTCATCTTCAATCCAGATGCCGACAGGAGCAAGACCGCTTTCATAATAAGCACCTGAGGGTGAAAGAATAACAATAAACATATATGTCTTTGAGGGTGCAACACCTAAAAATTCATCAGTTGCAATAACAAAGGGTCTGATGTAAAGTGATGTGCCTTCGTCAGATGGAACCCAATCACGGTCAACATCTACAACAGCCTTTACTGCCTCAACAAACATATCTTCGGGAATTTCCGGAATACAAAGACGCTCGTTTGATGCGTTGGCTCTTTTTGCGTTCATATCGGGGCGGAAAAGATAAATTGTATCATCAGCACCTCTGTAAGCCTTTAAGCCTTCAAACATTTCCTGTCCGTAATGGAAAACCATTGCTGAGGGAGCAATTGAAAGGTTTTCGTAAGGTACAACTCTTGCATCGTGCCAGCCCTTACCCTCGGTGTAATCCATAATAAACATGTGGTCTGTGAAAATGTGACCGAAGCCTAATTTTTCGCCCTTTGCAGGCTTTGCCTTTGGAGCAGTTGTTTTGGTAATTTTGATATCCATTTTATAACACACCTTTCATTTAACTAAAACTCGTAACCTGTTTTAAGTGCCTTGAGGTTGATGCCGATAAGGTTTGCCTTTTTGGGAGGAACAACCTTTGCAACAGCTTCATCAACACCGTCAAAGCCGATTTCTTCCCTTACAGCCATAACCTTACCCATAAGTATCATATTTGCAAGAGTTGAAAAGCCCTCGTCGTTTGCCATTTTGGTTGCGGGAACATAATATACATTTATGTCATCACGCTGAACTTTTTCTTCAATTAAAGTGCTGTCAATGATAATTGTTCCGCCGGGAACAACATCATTTTCATATTTCTTTAATGAGGGAAGATTCATTGCAACAAGTACATCGGGAGTTGAAATAATAGGTGAGCCGACAGGCTCATCACTGATTATAACACTGCAATTAGCTGTTCCGCCACGCATTTCGGGACCGTATGAGGGAAGCCAGGAAACTTGCTTGTCGGCAAGAAGACCTTTGTAAGCAAGAAGCTTACCTGCAAAAAGAACACCTTGTCCGCCGAATCCTGCAATTAAAATTTGTGTTGTGCTCATATTATGCTTCCTCACTTTCTGCAGCTCTGTCTTTATATACACCGAGAGGATAATAAGGAATCATCTTCTCGTCAACCCACTTAAGGGCGTCAACAGGTGTCATACCCCAGTTTGTGGGACAAGTTGAAATAACTTCAATAAGTGAAAAGCCCTTTCCCTCAACCTGATTTTGGAAAGCCTTTTTAATAGCTTTCTTTGCGTTTCTTACGTTTTTAACATTATTTACGGCAACTCTTTCAATATAACCTGCACCGTCAAGCTGTGAAAGCATTTCACTTACCTTTACTGGGAAACCGCAATGACTTGTATCACGGCCGTAAGGTGAAGTTTGTGTAACCTGACCGGGAAGTGATGTGGGAGCCATCTGACCGCCTGTCATACCGTAGATTGCATTATTTACAAAAATAACTGTGATATTTTCATTTCTTGCGGCGGCGTGTACGGTTTCAGCCATACCGATTGAAGCAAGGTCACCGTCGCCCTGATATGTGAAAACAATGTGATTTTCCGGATCGGCTCTCTTTAAGCCTGTTGCAACAGCAGGAGCACGTCCGTGTGCAGCTTCAACCATATCGCAAGTGAAATAATTATATGCCATAACACTGCAACCTACAGGAGCAACACCGATTGTTCTGCCCTCAATGCCTAATTCATCAATGGCTTCGGCAACAAGGCGATGAATAATGCCGTGTGTACAACCGGGGCAATAGTGAAGCGGTACATCGGCAAATGATTTTGGTCTTTGAAATACTACCATTACTTGTTACCTCCTTCATTAGCTTTTTCAATTTCAGCAAGTACTTGGTCGGGTGAGGGAATCATACCGCCTACTCTGTTACAAAGAGCTACGGGCTTCTTACATTCAGTTGCAAGCTTAACGTCCTCAATCATTTGACCCATATTCATTTCAACGCAAACAAAAGCCTTAACTTTATCTGCGGCTGCTTTCAATACCTTTGTTGGGAAAGGCCAAAGGGTAATGGGACGGATAAGACCTGCCTTGATACCCTTTTCGCGAGCAAGCTTAATAGCATTTTTAGCAATTCTTGAAGTGATACCGAAAGCTACAACACAAACCTCGGCATCGTCCATCATATATTCCTCATACATAACTTCATTTTCTTCAATTGCCTTGTATTTTTCATAACGGGCAAAGTTAAGCTTTTCAAGCTCCTCGGGAACAAGTGAAAGTGAGTTGATGATATTATGCTCTCTTTCGCATTTTGTACCTGTAACTGCCCATGATTTATCGTAGGAATTTATCTCTACTTCAGAAAGTGAAACAGGCTCCATCATTTGACCGAGTGTGCCGTCAGCAAGAATCATTGATGTCATTCTGTACTTATCGGCAAGGTCAAAGCCTTTAACAGTAAGGCTTGCCATTTCCTGAACCGAGGAGGGTGCAAGAACAATCATTTTGTAGTCACCGTGTCCGCCGCCCTTTGTAGCTTGGAAATAGTCTGCCTGTGAGGGCTGAATACCGCCAAGACCGGGACCGCCGCGCTGAACATTTACAACAAGTGCAGGAAGATCACTGCCTGCCATATATGAAAGCCCTTCAGCTTTAAGGGAAATTCCGGGGCTTGAAGATGATGTCATAACACGTTTACCTGTGGAAGATACGCCGTAAACCATATTGATAGCGGCAACTTCACTTTCAGCTTGTAAAAAGCATCCGCCTATTTTGGGCATTTTTTTTGCCATATAAGCCGCAATTTCTGTTTGCGGTGTGATGGGATAACCGAAGTAATGACGGCAGCCTGCTAAGATAGCGGCCTCGGCAATTGCTTCATTACCTTTCATAAGTACTTTATCTGCCATTTTTCTAACCTCACTTTTCAACAGTAATTATGCAATCGGGACACATGGTTGCACAAAAAGCACAACCTATACATTTGCTTTCGTCAGTCATTTCGGCAGGCGAATGTCCTTTGGCATTTATTTTATCCTTAGCGATTACTAAAATCTTTTTAGGACAGGCTTCGACACAAAGTCCGCAGCCTTTACATGAGTCTGTTTTAATGATAACCTTTGCCATAATCTACCTCCGTTTTAAAAGTATTTCTTTTGTAACATTAAAGGAAAAACATTTTCAGCTTTTCCTTTGATTTCTTCGTAGAGACTCTCTTTTACAGTTGTCATTTTAAGAGGAAGTCCTGTCAACTCCATAAGTCTTTTCACTTCAGGCTCTTTTGAAAGCACATCTTCTACCATAGTTTCTTCACCTAAGTTTGAATTGTGAACAAGGCAAGTAAATTTAAGAGAAGACGCCCTTTCAATTTCAGCCATAATTTCTGCGGCATCCTCTGCCGTTTGACAAAGAGGCCTGTAAAAATTAAGCACATAAGCCATTTCAAAGTTATTTTCTTCTTTTATAAAGGGAGCAAAACGTCCCAAAGCAATTGCACCTGCATCATCACCGCCTATATCCATAACGGCGAATTTGCTTTTATCACAGACCGTACGGTACATTTGCTGAGGAAGTGAGGGTAAGTCTACATTGCTGTTTGCAAAAACAGAGCTTATAAGCTCAATCCCCTTTTCGTTCAAATCCTTTTCACTGTCCTTTGTACGAAAATAAGGGTTTACAATATCCAAATCATATACAGCTACGTCAAACCCGTCATTTTTAAGCTTTAGTGCATAGTTTACGGCAATATTTGTTTTACCGCTGCCGTAATGCCCTGCAAAAAGTGTTATGCGTTTCACTTTTTCACCTCACGAATTTTAATTATAAAACAACAAACAACTTTTTTCAATATATTTCTCTTAGAAAATCTGTTAATTATTATATTTTATTAAAGTTTATTTCTCATAATTTTACCGCTGATTGTCTTAGGAAGTTCATCTTTAAACACAACAATTCTCGGATATTTATAAGGAGCCGTATTCTTTTTAACGTAATTTTGAATTTCTTTTTTCAACTCCTCAGTAGGCTCAGTTCCCTTAGTAAGCACAATGCTTGCCTTAACTACCTGACCTCTTACTTCATCGGGAGCAGCAGAAACACCGCACTCAAGAACATAAGGAAGCTCCATAATTACATTTTCGATTTCAAAAGGTCCGATACGGTAACCCGATGACTTAATAACGTCATCAATACGGCTTACATACCAATAATATCCGTCTTCGTCACACCAAGCAGTATCACCCGTGTGATACATTCCGTCGTGCCAAACCTCAGCAGTTCTTTCTTCGTCATTATAATAACCCTTAAATAAACCGCAGGGAATTTTTTTGTCTGTACGAATAACAATTTCACCTGTTTCACCGACAGGACAGGGATTTCCGTCAGGGTCAACAATGTCAACATCATAGGTAAGAACAGGCTTGCCCATAGCTCCCGGCTTGGGAGTTGTACCGATGAGATTACCGATGGTAAGTGTTGTTTCTGTTTGACCGAAGCCTTCCATAATAACAAGACCTGTTGCCTTTTGGAATTGATAGAACACCTCGGGGTTAAGAGCCTCACCGGCTGTTGTTGCATATCTTATTGAAGAAAGGTCATACTTTGATAAATCCTCTTTAATTAACATTCTGTACATTGTAGGAGGCGCACAGAAAGTTGTGATATTGTACTTTGCAAACATAGGAAGAATATCGGCAGCGTCAAAACGGTCAAAATCATATACAAAAACTGCACCCTCGCACATCCACTGACCGTAAAACTTACCCCACATGGCCTTACCCCAGCCGGTTTCTGAAATCGTAAGGTGTAAATCATCGGGTGTAATTGTGTGCCAATATCTTGCTGTTACAAAATGACCTAAGGCATATTTGTGAGAATGACATGCGATTTTAGGATAACCGGTAGTACCGGAAGTAAAGAACATAAGCATTGAATCGTCACCGCAGGCTGAGTCGTCTTCACGGGGGAAGATGCTTCTGAAAAGCTTATATTCCGTATCAAAGCTGTGCCAGCCGTCTCTTTCACCGCCGACCATAATTTTTTGTTCAAGCTTTCCGTAAGTTTCACCGGCTTTTTCTGCATGAACCGCCGTTTCACCGTCGGCAGTACAGATAATAGCCTTAACACCTGCTGATTTATAACGGTAGTCAAAATCGTGTTCAACAAGCTGATTTGTTGCGGGAATCATTACTGCGCCGATTTTATGAAGTCCGAGTGCACAAATCCAGAACTGATAATGACGCTTTAAAACAAGCATTACTCTGTCGCCTTTTTTAATGCCGAGACTTCTGAAATAGTTTGCTGCTCTGGCAGACTCTTTCTTCATATCGTTAAATGTGAAATGTCTTTCTGTTTTATCTTTTGAAATGTGGAGCATTGCAAGCTTATCGGGATATTTATCCGCAATAGCATCAACTATATCAAAAGCGAAGTTAAACTTATCTTCATCCTTAAACTCAACTGATACAGGTGTGCCGTTTTCGTCCTCTTTTGTGGTGATGAATTTTTCCGTAACAAGCTCATAATTATTTGGAGCAACGTGATATTTTGCACTTTCAATCTCTTGTGCAGGTTTAACCTCGTCGCCTGAAACAACAACAGCGATAAAGGTACAATCCTTGCCGTCAACGGCAATCATACCGTGAGGTGTTGAGCTTTTGTAATAAATGCTGTCACCCTCTGAAAGCACTTCGGTGTGGTCGCCTATTCTTACCTTTAACTTGCCTGAAAGAATAAAGTCAAACTCGTGACCGCTATGTGTGATTGTTGCAATAGGCTTGTCCTGTAATTCAGGCTTATACTCATAAGTTGCAAGATAAGGCTCAGCTAATTTTTTGTGAAATCTCGGTGCAAGGTTATCAATTGTTATACCGTCTTCTTTTGTGGCGGTTTTACCCATACCTTTTCTTGTAACGGTGTAGGCCGAAAGATTTGAGCTTTTACCCTCAAGCAAATCGGTCATACCGATTGAAAAAACCTTTGCACACTTATGAATAAAGGTAAAAGGAAAATCTGCAAGTCCCTGTTCATACTTTGTGTACTGCTCAGTAGTTAAGTCGGTTTTTTCTGCCATTTCTTCTACCGAATAGCCGGCAATTTCACGCATTTCCTTAATTCTTGATGCGACTTCCTGAAGTTGGTTTTTTAAGTTTTCCATGATTTGTCCTCCGTTTAAATTTATGAGACCAAAAATCAAATAAAAAAACTCGTCTCAAAGAAATAACTTTGAGACGAGAAACTGACTAAGTAACCCGCGGTACCACTCAAATTGCGATTATAATCGCCACCTCAAGCTCCAACAAGCTCTATGCATTTACGCAGCAATCACGAAAGGTGCCTACTAGTTAAAACTTTCGGACCTTCAGCTCGGAAGGGATGGGAAATGAAGCTGAATTTGTCGGCTTCGCAGCACCGCCGACTCTCTGTGAAATCTTTACTTCTTCCGTCTTCGTCACAGCTTTTTATTTGATTTTTATGTATTTTATCACTATAAATTTCTTATGTCAAGTGTTTTTTCTGTAATTTTTCAAATTTTTTTGATGTTCATTTTATGTTCATAAGCTTTATGGCATCACTTATTGTTTTTTCAAAAGCAAGCTTGCCGTATTTATCAACCTCGGCACGGTTCTTTTCACCGTGAGTAAGACAACCTGCTCCGCCAATACAGCCGTTAACACAAGCCATACCCTCAATAAAATTGCCGTCTAACAAGTTTTTGCTTTTTCTTAAAAGAGCAACCTTACACTCCTCAATACCGTCACAAGGCACCGCTTCAAGCTCAAAATCACTGCCGTGCTCACTGATACCCTGTTTAACGGCATCACTTAGACCGCCGCTACGCGCAAAAATTCTGCCAAAATATGAGGCATTGTCAAGAACGTCTTCCTCCAAGGAAGTGATGTCAATTCCCTTACTGTCAAAAAGAGCTTGAAGCTCCTCAAAGGTAATTACGCAATCAATATAAGATCTCACCTCGGGGCGGTGATATTCTGCCTTTTTAGCCGTACAAGGACCGATAAAAACAATCTTTGAGCCGACATCTGTTTCTTTGATATATTTTGCAATTGTTGCCGCCGGCGAAAGATTTTCACTTGTATGTTCTTTTAAGTTAGGGAAATTCTTTTCAACATAAGTAACAAACGCAGGACAGCAAGAGCTCATAAGAAAGCCTTTTTCAATAAGCTCCTTTGATTCTTTAAAAGCAACCATATCAGCACCTAAAGCAGCTTCAATTGTTGTGTAAAAGCCTAATTCCCTGATACCTGTTATTACCTGACCTAACTTTGCATAAACAAACTGACTTGAAATTGAGGGAGCAACAACGGCATATACCTTGTAGTTCTTATTGTTGTCGCTTCCTTTAATAAGATTGATACAATCAAGAATAAAGGACTTGTCGGTAATTGCACCCCAAGGGCACTGATATACACAAGCGCCGCAGCTGATACACTTACTGCGGTCAATTGCCGCCGCCTTGGTTTCAGTCATTGTAATTGCCTTAACCTTACATGATTTTTCACAAGGTCTTGTATGATTTATAATAGCGCTGTAAGGACAAACCTTTGAGCATTTACCGCATTCCTTGCACTTGCTTTTGTCAATGTGTGCCTTTTGATGCCCGTCAAATTTAATGGCACCGAATTTACACACATCCTCACAGCGGTGAGCCAAACAGCCTCTGCAAGCTTCTGTAACCTCATAGCCGCCCATGGGACATTCATCGCAAGCGATGTCGATAACCTCAATTATGTTATTTTCATCCTCACTTTTACCCATAGCAAGCTTAACTCTCTCACTGAGAATAGCTCTTTCCTTGTATACACAACAACGCATTGTAGGCTCATTTCCGGGAACAATCTTCTTTGGAATATCAAAAATACTGTCGATAAGTGTACCGTCCCAAGCATGAGAAGCGACCTCACGAAGTACCTTATATTTTAAATATTGAACCTTTGTATCAAATTTTCTCATTTATATTTTACCTCTTTTTTAATTAAAAATAGCTTACTTTTACTCGCTTACCCATTTTACCCAAAGCCTCGGAAAGGTCTTTAATAAGGTTCATTTTAATGTTGAAGTTTATGGGGAGGTCGGGATTTTGATGTGCCGGGTTTATAGCTCTGCCCACATAAAAGTTTATGTCCGTTGCGCTTTCAAAAAGTGCACGGCTTATAAGAGAAGCACCGTCACGACCTACCGACCAATAATCATATTTTTCATTTGCAGCCAAGTAATCTTTAGCATAATCCACAACACGGTTTATTGTAATAACGCCCTCTGTAACAAGGTCAACGCCTTCAATTTCTGCCGTTGGGGGTATATCTTTATCAAAGAAATTCAACGATGGCTTCAAAGGCTTGCCTAAATATGACGCGGCAATTGTTGAGGTGGTGCCGCCGCAAACAATATGCTGACCATCCTTTGAAAAAAACAGCGACATCATTTTGTCAGCATCATTTCTGTCCATAGGCGGGCCGAAAAGAAGATTCACAACCTCACGTTTTCTGATTTTCACACAGCAAGCAGTAGCATCGTCACCGGGCTCACCACCGTAAAGCCGATAGCACTCGTCAACAAGAATTTTTGACAGTGCTTTTGCAGTGAAGCCTACTGTTGTAAAGGTTTCCATAAAGGAAATAATGTCAGATAACTGCCAGCCGAAATTATAAAGATTGCCTACACCTGCGTGAGGACAACCGTCACTCATAGCTATGAATATATCGTCTTCGTGAAGATATACGGAGGATTTGAAAATCTTTTTTCCGCAGACATTCATTTCCGTTTTTTTGTACTCATAATTTTGTCCATCACGAAACATTATAACGTGCGGGTTATCGTACTGAAAAATCTCTGCCTCACGGCTTTGATTTATTTTAATAATTGTAAAGGTGCTGTATGCAACTCCCCTGACCGAACAAACAGGTAAGGTAGCCGCAATAGTTTCAACGCAGTCTTCAATTGTAAGACCCTCAGAGAGCATAGTGGAAATTATTTTTGAAGTGAGGGTAGAAAGTATGTTTGCTTTAACTCCGCTGCCTAAGCCGTCGGCTAAAACCACCACTACGTCTCCCTGATTTTCAATAATCTCAACCTTGTCTCCGCAAAGCTCCTCGCCTACGTGATTTACGCTAAAGTAGCCGATATCAGCACATAAATCATTCATCGTTAATCGACTCCTTCAGTTTTGTAAGTGCTATTTTTGTTTCAGCCGCCGTTTCACCTAAAAGGGAGGCTATTTCCTGAACAATGCGCATTTGTCTGTCAACAACCTTATCTGCAACTTCAATTGTACTGCGACTTAAATCCTCCTTGCGTTTTCTTGCGGATTCTTCGTCGGAAACATCTTTCATAATACAGATGATTATATTATAAGCCTTATCATAAACTACAGACTGTTCAATATAGCGGTTGTATTCGGCAAGATAAACTCTTTCATTCTGAACTTTCTTTTTTGAAGAAAGCACGTCAAGAAATACCTTTGGGTCAAGAACACGTACTACCGATTCGCCCATTACATCATCTGCACGTCTTAAATTGAAAATTTTAAGGGCAGAAGCGTTGATTTGCTGAATTTCAAGGCTATCGTTGAGAACAATAATTCCGTTAGGTGTGTTATTGATAATATTATCGGAGAAATTTTCGGCTTTTTCCTTGAGGTATGGCAGACACATTGATATTTCAGCCTTACCCCTTATAATTGCAACCGCCTTTTCTCTGCAAGTGTTATAACCGCAAGAGCCACAGTTAAGCTCATCTTCCGGCTTGGTTTTACCCATTTTTTTAAGGGTTTCCACAATTTCCCTCTCTCCCGGTCTGAGCTTTTGAGGAGCGAGGAAATCCATAGCCTTTTTAAGACTTTCGCTTTCAGGCTGATTGCAAATAAAATCATTTTCGCCTGCATATTTTTCAATAAGAATATGACTTTTTATCGGTGAGTGGTGATACTTTTCCATAACAGGTCCGTTTGCACAACTGCCTACACAAGCACTCATTTCAATAAAGCAATCTTTAATGTTTCCGTTTTCAATGTCCCTTAAAGCATTTATGCAGTTTTCCGTACCGTCAATGGCAATATAGGTATAGCCCTCTTTTTCAGTCATGGTTTTCAAAATTCCGCCGCAGGTCGGGAAAAGTCTGGTTTTACTGTTTTCATTACTGTCAATTTCCTTTGGAATTTCAATTCCCTTTTCATTCAGCCATGAAGTAAGCTGTTCAAAGGTTAAAACCGCGTCAACTTCACTGTAACGGTTAGCTTCGTCCATTTTTGCAACGCAAGGACCTATAAAAACAGTTTTTGCACCGGGAAAGCGTGCCTTAATGTCGGCACAATGAGCCTGCATAGGACTTTTAACCTTTGCAAGATATTGAAGAGCTGTCGGAAAATACTTCTGTATAAGCAAATTCACACTGTGACAGCATGAGGAAATAAGCACGTCGGGAGCTTCTTTTTCTATAATATTCTCATACTCCGTTTTAACCATTTTAGCACCGATTGCCGTTTCTTCAACCCCTGCAAATCCGAGCTGCATAAGAGCCTGACGCATACCCTCAATACCTGCACTTTCATAATTTGCAACAAATGACGGTGCAAGTGAAACATAAACAGGACTGCCGCTCATTAAAAGCACGTTTACTCTTTCAAGCTGACTTTCAATCTGCTTAGCATTTTGCGGACAAATAACAAAACACTGACCGCAAAGTATACATTCGTCAGAAACGATATGAGCTTGGTTTGCCGAAAATCTGATTGATTTAACGGGACAGTGACGAATACACTTATAACAATTTTTACAGTTAGATTTTTTTAATCTTAAAAATTCACTCATTTTAGGCCTCCCAAAACAAAAGCTTATTTTTTGAGAATTACCGTACTAAAAAATTCTTCAACGGTTTCAGGCGAAACACTGTGAAGCTCACCGTCAACGGTTACGCAAACACCTTTTTGACAATTGCCCATACAAAATGTTCCTGCAAGGTCAACGCTGTCCCTTAAATTATTGTCAATAATAAGCTGCTGCAATGACTCAACAACCTGTCTCGAGCCTTTAATGTGGCAGGAAGAACCGATACACACTGTAACTTTCATAAAATTTTTTCTCCTTATTTAAAATATTTTGTTCGTGAACGAATAAGCTCATTTATAAATCTATTGTCATAATCGCTCAAGCGATAATCATTTCGGTAAATAAGCACGTCCTTATAAAGCTTGTTTGTTATATTACATTCCTTTTCAACAAGGCCGTATTTCAAAAGGCTTTCCTGTGAAATAGGTGAAACCCACATAAAGCTTTCGGGAACCTTTGAAAGAAGCTCCATCTGGCTGGCCCTTTCAAAGACAAAAATACGCTTGTCAACAAACTCGGATAGCTCCGCCTTTTTTACATCAATTAAAGGCATTGAGGGGACATAAGGGTCTGCGTGACATATTTCAATGCAGGAGGACAAGTCCTCTGCCGTAATGATGTCTTTTTTCGCAAGAGAGGAATTTTCACTTGTGACAAGAACATAGGAAAACTCACTTACTACCTCACTTGTGAGCTTCTTTTCCTGAAACATCTGCCTATAATGGTCATCAAAAGCCGACTGATATCGGACGATGCCCAGATTATAGTCCTCTTTGGTAACATTGATAATAGTTTTGTTAGAGTTTGTTTCTTTATAAAAGAATTCGCAAGGACTGTCAAGACCTATTTGACGCGAAAACTCGGTAAAAGCCTCACAAATGTAAGTAGCCCTCGGCACACTTATGGAAAACTGCTGAATTTTTCGTCTGCCGTGAACATACATATTTTCAACCTGCTCAACTTGAGCAATAATACGCCTCGCATAGCGGAGAAATTCCTCGCCGTCATCAGTTACGATAATTCCCTTTGAGGTGCGTTTAAAAATCGTTATACCGATGTGCTCCTCAAGCTCTTTAATGGCACGGCTCAGGTTAGGCTGACCCATATAAAGATTTTCCGCAGCCTTGCTGATTGATTTGGTTTCGGCAATTTCTGTTGCATATTTAAGATGTAAAATGTTCATAGTTGCATCATTGCCTTTCAACAAAAATTTTATCTATACCCTAATAAAATATCATAAATAACGGTTTTTGACAATATCATCTAAAAAATTTTTAAGAATTTTATAAACAAATCAAAAAATCAAATCCTCTTTTTTTAAATACATTATTCTCGTATGACGGCAAGGGTCATAGAGACTTTCTTCGTCAAAGCTGCCACATTCCTCCTTTAAATGGCTTTCAGGTCTTGCGTGATAAACAAGAAGCAAGTTGCCCTGCTCGTCATAAACAAAGCTGTTGTGCCCGGGGCCTACTTCATTTTTTAAGTCACTCGTTTGAATAAAAGGTGTTTTAAGCTTAGTCCAGGAAGAAGCGTCCATAAGCTCGGCATTTTCGTCGGCATAAAGATAACTCATACAGTATTCCGCACCTGTACCTGAAGCGGAGAAAAACACAAACACCTTGGAGTCAAGCTTTGTTACACTCGGTCCCTCATTTACACGAAACCTGATTTTTTCCCAATCATATTCGGGTTTACTTAAAAGGATAGGTTTGCTTATAAGCTTCCAAGGCTCACTTTCGGTAGTTTCAGCCATAAACAGAGAGGAATCGCCCTCAATTTGTGCCCAAATGAGATAATGCTTTCCCTTATGCTCAAAATGTGTCATATCAAGGGAGAAGCTTCTGAATGAAATTTCGTCATAATTTGTTCTTTGCACCATTCCGAACTCTGTCCAAGTGTCATCATAAGGATTTTTGCCGTCACAAACAAGAACATAAGGGCGAATATTCCACTTGTTTTCACTGTCACCTGCGGCAAAATAAACGTACCATTTACCGCCGATTTCGTGAATTTCAGGCGCCCATATATGCTTTGACATTATTCCCTGCCTGTGAGCGAGCCATATTGTTTTTTCCTCTGCTTCACTCAGTCCCGAAACGGTTTTACTTCTTCTTAAAACAATTCTGTCATAGCCGTGATTTTCATCGTGGAAAGCAGGGTAAGATGCGGTAAAATAGTAAAATCCGTCACTTCCCTTTGTAATATACGGGTCGGCACGCTCAAGTATAAAAGGATTTTGATATTCTGTCATAATTTTTCTCCTCAAAAACAATGTCACCAACACTGCTGTTGATGACATAGCATATTAAGCTAATACAAACTTTACAAAAACTTTTTTACCTTTTTTAACAATAACATGGCCCTTTGAGAAAGCTTCCTTGCTTACTGTGTCAAAAGCTGTTTTTGCCTTTTCATCGTCAACAGTTACACCGCCTTGTTCAA
Source organism: Acutalibacteraceae bacterium (assembly GCA_051880695.1). Classification (GTDB taxonomy): domain Bacteria; phylum Bacillota; class Clostridia; order Oscillospirales; family Acutalibacteraceae; genus UBA6857. The sequence goes on from JBJEOK010000018.1 coordinate 18,302, forward strand.
TAAGACGTCTGCCCTCACCGCGTGATTTGATAATTTCTGCTTTAAGCATCATATCAATAAGGCTGACAGCTCCGTCGGTAAAGTCTTCGTCAGAAAGTGCTGTTTTGGGCATATTATCACTGTTTGTTCCGCCGCCGAAAAGTGCCCTGGCAGCTTCCTGAGCCTTTCTTGCTTCCTCTTCACCGTGAACAAGGTTAGTTAATTCCCAAGCAAGAATTTCCTTAGCTTTATTGAGCTGTGCGCCCTCCCAGCTATCCATTTCATCAATTTGCTCAAGAGGTAAGAAAGTGAGCATTCTTATACATTTGAGAACGTCTGCGTCAGCAACATTTCTCCAATACTGATAAAATTCGTAAGGACTTGTCTTTTGGGGGTCAAGCCACACCGCATTGCCTGCGGTCTTACCCATTTTCTTGCCTTGTGAATCGGTGAGCAAGGTAATAGTCATAGCGTGAGCATCTTTTCCAAGCTTTTTACGTATAAGCTCAGTACCGCCGAGCATATTACTCCACTGGTCGTCACCGCCGAACTGCATATTAACACCCATTTCTTTGAAAAGGTGATAAAAGTCATAGCTTTGCATAATCATATAGTTAAACTCAAAGAATGAAAGCCCCTTTTCCATTCTCTGCTTATAACATTCTGCACGAAGCATATTATTAACAGAGAAGCAGGCACCAACCTCGCGAAGAACATCAACGTAGTTAAGCTTTAAAAGCCAATCTGCGTTATTTACCATAGTTGCCTTACCTTCGCCAAATTCAATAAAACGCTCCATCTGCTTTTTAAAGCAGTCTGCGTTATGCTGAATATCCTCAATTGTAAGCATCTTTCTCATATCACTTCTGCCCGAGGGGTCACCAATCATTGTTGTACCGCCGCCGATAAGTGCAACAGGAGTATTTCCTGCCATTTGGAGACGCTTCATAAGTGTAAGCGCCATAAAATGACCTGCTGTAAGGCTGTCGGCAGTACAGTCAAAACCGATGTAAAACTTAGCCTTTCCTGCGTTTATCATTTCTCTGATTTCTTTTTCGTTTGTAACTTGTGCAATAAGACCTCTTGCAACAAGCTCTTCATATATCTGCATTTTAAATCTTCCTTTCAATATATAAACAATGTTTGTTTATTTTACATTTATTTTTTTATATTGTCAACTGTTTTCGGCATATTCAATCATTTCTCTTGCTGAAATAAGGGTACTGTCGGAAACAAGCTCACCACCCATAATTCGGGCAATTTCATTTACACGCTCCTCATAAGAAAGAGATTTAACCTTTGTATAGGTATTGCCGTCAACAGTGCATTTGCTTACAAAAAGATGTGTATCGGCATAAGCGGCAATTTGTGCTAAGTGAGTTACGCAAATGACCTGCTTTCCCTTTGATACCTCACGCATTTTATAAGCGATTTTATGTGCGGCCCTGCCGCTGACACCGGTGTCAATTTCATCAAAAATCATTGTAGAAAGCTCATCATTATCGCTTAAAACACAACGTATTGCAAGCATAACCCTCGAAAGCTCACCGCCTGATGCGATTTTTGAAAGAGGCTTCATATCCTGTCCCGAATTGCCCGAGAAAAGAAATTCACAAGCATCCATACCTGTTAAGGTAGCTTTTTCATCAGTGAAGTTGACATAAAAACGTGCGTGGGGCATATCAAGAAATTGCAGCTCATTTGTAACCTTTTCGCTCAGAGCAATGCCTGTTTCCTTGCGGCAGTCCGAAAGATAACAACCGCGTTTAAAAAGTTCATCTTCATTTTCAGCAATAATTTCTTCAAGCTCAGCGGCTCTTTCACTGCCTAAAATAAGCCCCTCCTTTTCGGATATAAGCTCATTTAAAAGCTCAATAAGACCGCTTTCGTCGCGTTGATACTTATTTTCAAGACGTGTGATAAGGTCAAGCCTTTCCTCGACAAAGTTTAGGTCGCCTGTCTGCCCGTCACAAGAGGAAATCTCACTTGAAATTTCACGCGAGCACTCCTCAAGAATGTAGGAAAGCTCCTCAATTTTTTTATAATGCTCACCTAAAACAGAGGAAATATCATCAACCTGACTTAGAAAGCGTACAAGTGAAAACAACTGCGATGTAATGCCTTGTGTGTTCTCATCGCCGTTTAAAAGATTGCCGCAAGAATGAAGAAGCTGCATATATTTTTCTATGTTTAAAAGCTTTTTTCTTTCAGTTAAAAGCTCTTCTTTTTCACCGTTTTTTAAATCGGCTTTTGTTAACTCGTCAATTTGAAAAGAGAGGTAATCTAACTTTGCCTGCTTATCATCTTCATTTTTCAGTAGCTTTAAAAGCTCTTTTTTGTTCTTTTTTAATTCGCCGTAAGCTTCGAGATAGCTTTCAAGAAGCTCACTAGAATCTGCCATAGCATCAACAAATGAAAGATGCTTTTCAGGTGAAAGCAAATACTGACTGTCGTGCTGACCGCAAATGGTTATGAGCCCCCTGCCTATTTCACGAAGCATTGACACAGTAAGCGTATGGCCGTTAACCCTGCAAAGGCTCCTTGAATCAGAAGTGATTACCCTCGTAATAAGAAGTGTGTTGTCCTCTGTTTCAATTTCAAGGTCTCTGCACTTTACAAGCACACTTTCGGGAACATTCTCAAAAAAAGCTGAAACCTTTGCTTTGTCACATCCGTCACGTATAATTTCCCTTGAAGTACGTTCACCCAAAATCATATTGATTGAATCAATTACAATTGACTTACCTGCGCCCGTTTCACCTGTTAAAATATTGAGTCCTTTGTCAAAGACAATTTCACACTGCTCAATTACGGCAACGTTTTCAATCTTTAAAGTAGATAACATAATTAAAATTTATCCTTAGCTGTACTTTTCTGCAATGTTTATAATATGCTGTTTAAAGCTTTCGGCACTTTCCTCGTTACGGCAAAGGACAAAAATCGTATCGTCACCTGCAAGGGTGCCCGCAACATTTTCAATTTCAAGGCTGTCAATTGCGGCACAAGCGGCATTCGCCATACCGGGAAAGCACTTTACAACGGCAATATTGCCTGCAAAATCAACGTGATTTACTGCGTGTGAAATTATGGAATGATACTTTCCCGTAAAATCTTCCGCATCACCGCTTACACAAGAATACTTATACTGCCCCGATGTGCCGGGAATTTTTATAAGCTTCAAATACTTTATATCCCTTGAAACAGTGGCTTGTGTAACACTGTAACCGAGCTCATTGAGCTTTTGCATAAGCTCCTCCTGAGTTGATATTTCCTCAGTAGATATGAGGTTTAGTATAGCTTCATGTCTGTTTTTCTTCATTTTTATCCTCCTTGATTTGCCCGTATCTTTCAATAAGCTTGTGTGAAAGAATATCGGAAAAGCTATCGGACTTTATTCTGATAATTTTTGCAAATTTATTTGATTTTGTAACTGTAATACGGCTGTTTTCGCCGATACTTACACCCTTTTCACCGTCACAGCTGAAAAGCGGCAGGCTTACTTCACAGTTTTTAACCCTAAGCTCAAGCTCACAATCGGGTCTGAAAATCATTGAACGTGAAAAAAGCGAATGGTTACAAATAGGTGTTAAAATTAAGCTTTCAATTGATGTGTCAACAACAGGACCGCCTGCCGAAAGAGAGTAAGCAGTTGAACCCGTAGGCGTTGAGATTATTACACCGTCTGCCTGATAATCAAAAATACTTCTGCCGTCGCTTTTGATTTCAACGTCACAAAGCCTAAGGGAAAAACCTCTTGCAACAACAAGGTCGTTTAAGCAAATATACTCTTTAATAAAACGGTCATTTTCATAATGTTTTACCGAAAGCATCATACGCTTATCAACCTTATAAGAACCGTCAATCAGCTTAGCTAACAGGTGCAATTCTTCCTTTTCAAGGCCTGCAAGAAAACCGAGTCTGCCGACATTTATACCTAAAACAGGCTTATCGTAAGCCGCCGCCCTATGTGCCGAGTGAATAATTGTCCCGTCACCGCCGATTGTGATTAAAAGGTCGCTTTCTTTTATAAAATTATCCCTTGACAAAAATTTAACGGCCTCACCGGAAAATTCAGCTTTGAACTTTTCATTCATAAGCACCTTAACTTTCAGCTTTTCAAGCTCACGCAAAACATTTAAGGTAACTTCCTTAGCATTATTTCTTGTCAAGTTAACATAAACAGCTATTGTCATAGGCTTTCACTCCCCTTGTCGAGAGTTTCGTGCGAAAGTGCTACGATTTGCTCAGGAGTTTTTTCAAGATAAGACTGCGGTTGTTCGCTTTTTTCTATAAATATGAGATATTCTATATTTCCTTGCGGACCTTTAATAGGTGAAAAGTCAAGATTTAAAACAGAAAATCCCTCTTTTAAAACAAAGTCATATATATCTTCAACAACCTCAACGTGGGTACTGATTTCGCGTACAACTCCCTTTTTACCTATTTTTTCCTTGCCGCATTCAAACTGAGGCTTTATAAGGCATACCGCTTTACCGCCGTCTTTTAAAAGAGTTCTCATAACAGGTACAATCAGCTTTAAAGAAATAAATGAAACGTCAACACTTGCAAAGTCGATTTCCTCGGGTATTTGCTCCTTTGTAACATAACGGAAGTTTGTCCTTTCCATATTGACAACCCTTTCATCACTTACAAGCTTCCACGCAAGCTGACCGTAGCCAACATCTATGCTGTAAACTTTTTTAGCACCGTTTTGAAGCATACAGTCAGTAAAACCGCCCGTTGAAGCACCTATATCCATACAAATGCAGCCGTCAAGCAAAAGCCCAAATTCCTCAACCGCTTTTTTAAGCTTATAACCGCCGCGGCTGACAAAGGGCATTTTTTCACCTCTCAGCTCAATACAATCGCCCTGCTTAACTTGAGTACCGGCTTTTGTTTCCTTTTGTCCGTTAAGATATGCAAGACCTGCCATAATAAGCGCCTTTGCTTTTTCACGGCTATCAGTAAAACCGCGTTCAAAAAGTGCTATATCAAGTCTCTGTTTTTCAATCATTTATTTCACCACTTATTTTTTTTATCATTGATGTGCTGTCAAGACCGTAAAGCTGTAAAAGCTCGTCCACACTTGCCTGAGGAGAAAACTCATCCTCAACGGCAGTAAGACTGAATTTGCCTTTATATCCTTTTTCAAGAAGTCTAAATGCAATTTTTTCTCCTATACCGCCGCTTCTTTGACCCTCTTCAAAAAACCATATCTTTTTCTTAAATAAAAGCTTTTCAATTACTTCTTCGGGTAATGGCTTAATTTGATTTAAAGAAAAGAGATAAATATCAATGTTCTTTTCTTTAAGTGCATCGACCGCTTCAATAGCATAACCGGTAATTCTGCCGTAAGTTACAATAACATTTTCAGCATCTTCATTTGGATAAAAGGCATATTCTATACTGTTATATTTAAGCTTTTCTACGTTTTCTTTCGGAGCACCTCTCGGATACCTTACGGCTACGGAATATTCATCGGCATAAAGTGCGTTGTTTATATCTGCGGTCAGGGAGCGGTAACAGCAAGGTGAGTATATTTTAAGATTAGGCACCGTGCTTAAAAAGGCAACATCAAATATACCGTGATGTGTTTCGCCGTCTTCACCTACAAAGCCTGCTCTGTCAACAGCAAAAATCACCTTTAAATTTTGCAGAGAAATATCGTGTATAAGCTGGTCATAACAACGCTGCAGAAAGGTTGAATATACGGCATAAACAGGCTTCATACCGTTTTTTGCAAGTCCCGAAGCAAAGGTAACTGCATGTTCTTCTGCAATTCCTACGTCAAAAAACCTATCGGGATATTTTTCGCTGAAAGCTTTAAGTCCCGTACCAAGACCCATTGCCGCCGTAATTGCACAAATACTGTCATCAATCTCTGCTTTTTCACAAATGCACTGACCGAACTTATCGCTGAAGCTGAGTCCCGAGCTGATAGGCTCACCTGTTTCAATGTCAAACTTTGAAATGCCGTGAAAAAGGCTCGGTGATTTTTCAGCATGCTCATATCCCTTACCTTTTACGGTTAAAACATGAAGCACAACGGGCACATTAACTGCTTTTGCCGTTTCAAGGGCATCACAAAGCGTTTTAATATTGTGACCGTCAACAGGTCCCATATATCTGTATCCCAAGTCTTCAAAAAATGTACTTTGAGAATAAAGCTTATTTTTCACGTCAGTTTTAATGTCATATAACCTTTTAACAATTTTCGTGCCCATGGGAATATGACTTAATACTCTTTCGGTGCTTGCTTTAAAGGAGTTATATTCGGGCTTTGAGCGTATAACTGCAAGATATTTTGCAAAAGCACCGACATTTTCGGAAATGGACATTTTATTATCATTTAAAATAATAATTTGCCTTGCCTTTGTTCTTCCGCCGTTGTTAAGGGCTTCATAAACCATACCGCCGGTAAACGAGCCGTCGCCGATTACGGAAACGACAAAGCTGTCATCATTTTGTAAAAGCTTTGCCTGAGCAAGACCTAAACCGGAAGATACAGATGTACCGCTGTGTCCCGAATAAAAAATATCGTGCTCACTTTCTCCGGGTCTGCAAAAGCCGGATATACCTCCCTTTGTACGTAAGGTATCAAAGCTTTCGTATCTGCCTGTTAAAAGCTTGTGAGTATAGCACTGATGACCGACATCAAAAACAATTTGATCCTTTGGAGAATTTAAAACCTTATGCAGTGCAACAGTAAGCTCAACAACACCTAAATTAGGTGCAAGGTGACCGCCGTTTTTGCTGACTGTTTCAACAAGCTTAAAGCGTATTTCCTCACAAAGCGCATTTAACTGCTCAATTGTAAGGGATTTTATATCTGCGGGAGATTTTATATTTGAAAGAAACTTGTAATCCATTATGTCATCCCTTTAATTTTTACGAGTAATCAGTTTTACTGCAAGGTCTTTGAGAAACTCACCGTCATTACCGAAAGCTTCAAGCGATTTTACGGCTTCGTCAGTAAGCTTTTCGGCGTAAGCCTTTGATTTTTCAAGACCTAAAATAGTCACATAAGTTGACTTATCACTTTCTTTATCACTGCCGATAGGTTTTCCTAATTGCTTTTCATCACCTACGACATCAAGAATATCATCGATAATTTGAAAAGCGTGACCTATTTTTTCACAATAATTTACAGCCGCAGTAATTTTTTCACTGTCGGCACCGGCGGCTAAGCAGCCGAGAGTGCCTGCCGCAATTATAAGCTGTCCCGTTTTAAGCCTGTCCATAGTTTCAAGGACGTCAAGGGAAGCCTTCTTATTCTCATTTTTAAGGTCAACTACCTGACCGCCTATCATACCCTCTGCACCGGCACAGCGTGAAAGGACGCCTATGGCTTCAAGTGCACAAGCGGGATTTTCCTTTGCAAGGTCACTTTCGGCAATTACACCGAAAGCCCTTGTGAGAAGTCCGTCACCTGCAAGAAGTGCATACTCCTCACCGAATTTAATATGACAAGAGGGCATACCTCTTCTCATATCGTCATTGTCCATACAGGGCAAATCGTCGTGAATAAGAGAATAGGTATGCACCATTTCAAGTGCCACTGCAAAAGGCATTGCTTTTTCAATATCACCGCCGCAAATACGGCAAAATTCAAGCACAAGCAGCGGTCTGATTCTTTTACCGCCGATTGAAAGGCTGTAATTCATAGCATCAAATACAACACTTTCACCGTAATTACACTCGAGGATATACTTACTTATGCCGACATTTATAAGGTCGGTATACTCTTTAATATTATACTTCCTGCTGTTCATCATCTTCATCTTCCTCAAGAGAACTGTATTCGGAAAGCTCTGTTACCTTTTGTTTTGCGTTTGAAAGCGCTTTGTTACAAAACGTAATTATTCTTACGCCCTCCTCATAGAGCTTCATAGACATTTCGAGGTCATAATCTCCGTTTTCAAGGCTTTCGGCAATCTCTTTAAGTCTTATCATTGCTGTATCAAGTGTATACATTTCCATAATCAATCTTCCTTTTCTTCCTCGTTGTTTTCATCTTTATCGGTAATTTCCTCACAAGTACAAGTGATTGTACCGTCATTCATCATAACTGTAAGCTTTTCACCGACAGAAACGGATTTCACTGACTTTATCGGCTCTAAAACTTCGTTTTTGACAATACCGTAACCTCTGTAAAGCACCCGCAAAGGACTTGTAGCTTCAAGCTGTGCAGCATAATGGGACAAAGCATTTGTGTAAAAATCGAGCCTGTTTTTCATAAGCGAATTGATTTTATCGGCAAATACATTTACACACTGTGTATAAAGCTCAAGTGTCCTCATAGGACTTTTTTCACTGAGCACTCTTTCAAAAGCGGAAAGCTTTAAATAGTAATTATTGATAGTTGCCGTAAGCTTTTCCGTCATTGTGTCAAGCTCCTTATCGGCAGCGTAAATGACCTCTCTGTAATCAGGTACGGCAAGCTCTGCCGCCGCAGAGGGAGTAGGTGCCCGCAAGTCACTTACAAAATCGCTTATTGTAAAATCAGTCTCGTGCCCAACTGCTGAAATAACGGGAATTTCACTTTCAAAAATTGCCCTTGCAACACCCTCGTCATTAAAAGCCCACAAATCCTCAATACTGCCGCCGCCTCTTCCGACAATAAGCACGTCGGCACATTTTAAGCGGTTGAATTTTTTAATTGCGGCAATTATCTGTTCAGGTGCTCTGTCACCTTGAACAAGAACGGGGCAAAGGACAATTTCCGCATAAGGAAAACGCCTCGACATAACATTTTTTATATCTTCAATTGCGGCACCCGTAGGTGAGGTAACAACACCTACCTTTTCGGGAAGCTTAGGAATAGGTTTTTTATGTTCCTCATTAAAAAGACCCTCCTCGCTAAGCCTTTTTTTAAGCTGTTCAAAGGCAATTGTAAGTGCACCAACACCGTCAGGCTGCATATCTTCACAGTAAAGCTGATAAACACCGTCACGCTCATAAAGTGAAACACTGCACCTTACAAGAACTTTCATACCGTTTTCAGGCTCAAAAGTCAGTCTTAAAGCAGAAGTGCGAAACATAACACACTTGATTGCCGCCTTTTCATCTTTGAGAGTGAAATATAAATGGCCTGTTCTGTAATGATTGGTAAAATTTGAAATTTCACCTTGTACATAAATGTTTTTTAAATTAGAATCTCCGTCAATTATACTTTTAAGGTATGTATTGATTTGAGAAACAGTTAATAATGATGACATCTGTATCTTTAACCCACTTTATTTATTATTCTTTTTGGCAACAGAGCCTAAAACACCGTTGATATATGAAGCGTCATCCTTGGAAGCGTATTTTTTTGCAATTTCAACAGCTTCGTTAATAGCAACACCTACGGGAATATCGTCACTGAAAAGAATTTCGCAAACACCGATACGCATTATCGCCCTGGCTGTTTTTGAAATTCTGCTTGCCGACCAGCGAATCAGGTTTTCATCAATGGTTTTGTCAATTTGCTCAAGATTCAGAAATACCTTTTTTGCAAGCTTTTCGGCAAAGGCATCCTTTGGAAAAACCTCAAGCTCAATTGCGCTGTCTATAAGCTCAGTAACGGAAATTTCCGGCTGAAAGCTTTTTTCAAAAACAAGAATAAACGCTAACTCTCTGCTTTCGTGTCTTGTCATAAATTTATCCTTCCTGCCTTTTAAAAAATCAATTAAACATAGTAAGGCATTATATTTTAGTATATTATATCACAAATTTTTTTTCGCACAACTACTTTGCCTCAATTATTGTTAAATTTTTTGAAGAAATATTCGTATTTTTTTCAATAATTTCGGTAATTTGAAGTATAACACGGTCATTGAGTGTATTTTTTTCCAAGATAACCTGGCAGGCTTCATCATTTATTATGACCATACACAAACCGCCTGTCTTTGCACTTATCAGGCTTTCGGTATCACTTTGTGTTTTCATACTGCGTGCATATTTTTCACAAAGGTCGGCAATTCTTTTGCTTTGCTCCTCGGTCAAGTTTTCATTTTCAGCCATTTCTTCAAGGTTTTCGATTATTTCATCATAGGTTTCATCACGTTTTAATCTTTCGGAAGTAAAAAAATTATTTGTTGCAACAGTGCTGACTGCTTCTTCATTTTCCTTTGCTTCACTCAAAGCGGAAGTAGTTTCAACTGAACTTTCATTTTTTGCCGTAGCACCGACGGAAAGCGAATCGCCTAAAGCTCCGCTTACCGTTTCGCTCACCTCGGTTACGGCACTCTCCTTTGTGGGATTTTTGGTGTAATACCAATTGACCGCTACCGCCGCCGAAAGTGCAATTACCAACGTAGCCGTTAAAAGCTGTTTCTTTTTCATAAATCAAACTCCTCTTGTCATTATTGAGGCTTACCGCAGGCAACGCTTATCCTGTTTGAGCCAATATCAAAAAGTGCCGACAATAATGCCGTAATTTCACTTTTAACCCTAATATCATTTCCTCCCGTACAAACAACAGCCACACCTCTGACTTTAGGATATATCACCTTTAACAGCAATCCGTCTTCACCGTCACCGCTTTCAACGGTTATGTAGCTTTGGGTGCTTTCATTTTCCTGCTGACCGTTTGATTTTTCTTCGGTATTTTTTGCAAAGATTTTTTCCTCACCCTCCTCAAAAGTTAAAAGAACATCTACTTTCCCTGCTCCGTCAATTTTTGAAAGCAGGTCTTCAACCTCATTTTGCAAGCTTTTGACAGACTGAGTGAGGTTTGACATGTCTTTAACGGAAGTATCATCTTTTTTAATATCGGGCAATTCGGAAAGAAGAATCAAAAGCATACCGAAAAGTCCTATAAAAACTGTGATAAGTGCCTTTTTATCATTTTTAAGCCGTCTCAAAAACTCCCTGACTTTATCCATAAGAGGTAACCTCCTCACCTTTTTTCTTAAAAGCCACTGTCACATTTTTTGAAACACTGTCTTTTATTAAGGCAGTTATTTTGTCTTTTTCGACGGTATCATCCTCATAAAATACTATTATTTCCGAAAGGCAGATATCTTCATTTTTTCCGTCGAGTTTCACCTCAAGGCTTACGTCATAGCCTTTTCCTAAAAGATACTTTTCAAGCTCCTGTGCCACAACTTCTTGCTGTAAGCTTTTTTCAATTTCATATTGACTTTCACTTACACTGAAGCTTGTATCCTCTTTCTTGCTGAAATTCAACTTAAAATCACCTGACTTTATTTTAAAAAGCGGCATAATCGCGGTATAAATAATTACAACCGAGCAAAGGGACATAAAAGCTTTTTTATATTTATCGGAGCTGATGAAAAGTCCCATAATTGCCGAAAAAATACTTACTGCACAAAGTGTTTTTACATAAAGCATAATTTTTTCCGTAAGCTTCACCCCATTAACTGCCTTTAAGTGTAATCATAATTCCGGCAGAAATTACAAATATAAAAGCCTGCAACAATGCCGCAAGAAGTGTACACCTGACACAGCAAGAAAATCCTCGAAGCAGCTCACCTGCCCTGTTAAGCCCTAAAATTTCGCCGACTGCCGAAAGTATACAGAGCATTAAGTAACACACAACACCCTCGGTAAAAACGGGTATATTTATAATTATTACGGCTGTTATGCCCAAAATACCAAAAGAGCTTTTTAAAAGATTTATACTGCCGTTTAAGGCAGAATATGCTTCGCTTATGGAAGAACCTACAACGGGAATAAGACTGCTTAGAAGAAACTTTGTCCCCTTTGATGTAACTGTATCGGCTGTGGAAGTAAAAACATTTTTCAGCGTAAAAAATGATACAAACACCGATGTGAAAAAACCTAAGATTAAATTAACAAATCTGTTTACCGCCGAAATAAACCGATTGAGATTTATTGCACTGTTAAAAGAAAAAGATATTATAAGCGAAAAATATACTCCCACAAATGAGATGAAGCCACTGCTTAAAAACAGAGAAAACATCTCACTTACTCCAAGGACTAAGGTGTTATAAGTCAGTGCCGACGCAGGATTTCCCGAAAAAGAAACAAGCAAAGTAAAGGTCGGCACAAAGGCCAAAATAAAGCTGCCGGTAATTTTTGAAGCCGACACTACCGCCGAAAGAAGTGAGCTGAACCTATCGGTAAAAACAATTGTAAGCACAACTATGCTCAAAAAGTTAAGTAAGTCGCTTCCCTGAGAAAAAGAGTACACACCTTGAAATAAACTTATAACGCAAAGCACACAAAGCATCACAAAAAACCAAGTGACGGATTGTTTAAATTTATCGGTAAAGGTTTCCGAAAAATATTGCTTCAGGCTTTCAAAAGCACCGTCAACAATGCCCTCCCCGTCAAAGCTGTCTATCCCCTGTTTTTTCAGCACATCATAGCTCTCACCGTCAAGAGATGAAAAAAAGCTTTCTTCAAGCTCGTCTTTAAATGTATCAAGCTCACTTTCACAGTGTACGTCAAAAGAAAAAACAAATGCCGACGAGATAATTATCAATAAAAATAACAGTTTTTTCATTTTAAAAAGGAAAAAGCAATTTTAACGGTGTCAAGCACGAAAGGCAAGCACAAAACAATAAGCATAGTCCTGCCTGAAAGCTCAACAATACTGCCTATAAGTTTATTTCCGCTGTCTGAACAAATTTCGGTGCCCAGCTTTGTTAAAACAGTGATTATTGCACCTTTTAAAATGCAGGAAAAAATCTCATCGCTTTCGTCAGCTAACGAAAACAGCTTTCTAAATTCAGCGGAGCTTTCCTTTATTTGTGAAATAAGCAAAAGCAAAATTATTATCGCAACGGCAATCTCAAAGAAAATAACCAGCTCAGGACTGTATTTTTTAAGTATGACAAACATAAAACATCCCATAATGCAAAGGGATAATATTTTAATAAACATATCAAAAATCAAGCAGCTCCTTTATTTCTTCAAACAAATCTTTAATTTCGGGTATAACCATAAAAAATACTATTATCACACCTGCAAGGGTGGTAAACATGGCATATTCGCTTTTTTCGGTACGGGAAAGTATTTGATTTAAAACTGCCACAACAATTCCGATACCCGCAATTTTGAATATTAAATCTACTTCCATTGTTTTGTCCTCCCTTACAAAAATAAAATAAACAGACCCATACCTAAAACCGCACCTAAAAGTACCGTCAATTTTCCGTAACGCTCATTGTCAGCTTCTGCTTTATTGTAAAATTCAGTAAAATAATTGCTGTAAAGGGTCAGTATAACCTTTTGACCGTTTGCATCGCTTGTACCGAGAAGATAACCTAACTGCAAAAGCTTTTCTTTTTCCTCTTGCCTCATTGGTAAAAGGCTTTTATCTACAGCTTTTTCCCACGAAGAAGAAAAACTTTCACCTATATATAAATACTCAATACAAGGTGCAATAAAATCAAGCTTACCGCAAGTTTTTTCCTCTTTGATTTTTTTCATGATATCTGCAAGCGGCAAACTTATAAATTCAATTTCAACGCTTACAGCTGAAAAAAACAAAAGCAATTGTGACAAAAAAGCTTTTCTCATTTTAAGCCGATAAGATACTGCCGTCCCTGCCAAAATCAGGCTCGTCCAAAGTAATACGGCACCTGAAAATTTCATCTAAAAGCTCCTTCACGTCATAAATCCCTTGAATTTTACCGGGCTTATTTCCTTTTTCAAGTAAAACAAGCTTATTAAAAGAATACTCCCTCAACAGCCTTTCAATTTGGGGCCTTTTTAAAATTTCGGAATAATCTGAGGCGTGAACAGTAACAATAAAGTTAACACCGCTGTTAACTCCTAACTTTATTGCATCAATTTCGCTTTCCTTGCAAAGCTCGTCCATTACAATAATGTGCGGCGACATTGTTTTTAGTGCATTTATTACGGCAATTTCTTTAGGGAAGCAGTCATAAACATCTGTGTTTGCTCCAACGTCCTTTTGCGTTATGCCGGAATTCATTGCGGCAATTTCCTGCCTTTCATCAATAACACAGATTTTTTTATCGGGACTGCTGTCGGATATTTTTCTGACAAGGTCACGCAAAACCGTTGTTTTTCCGCTTAGCGGTGCACCTGCTATTATTACACTTTGTATCCCTTTTGAAAAAAGCTTTTCGTAAAGCTCATTACTGCAGTTTTTCTTTTCGCGGGCAATTCTTATGTTCAAAGATGATATATCCCTCACCGATAACACCTTACCGCTGCTGTCGGTGACGGCTGTTCCGCATATCCCCACACGATGACCGCCTTGCACGGTTATGTAGCCCTCAGTTATGTTTTGCACGTGTGAGTGAATTGAAAAACGGCAAAGGCGCATAAAACAGTCTTGCATAACTGTTCTTTGACAGATAATTGACCCTGCTGAGTTTTTGTCAACACTTCCGTCAGCTTTCAAAAACAAGCCGCCGTAAGTTCCGTAAAGTATTATGGGTCTTCCTAATCTCAAACGGATTTCCGTAGTTTCTCTCATTATTTTCTCGGGCAAATCTAAAAGTTTAGTTTTAAGTTCACCTTGTATAATTCCCGTTGCCGAAACAAAATCCTTGTCCTGTATATTCTCAGCCACTGTCATCACCTCATTTATTTTTTATTAAAATCTATGAAAGATATAAAAGAATTAGAACATAAACAATAATTTAATAAAAAATCCCTTGAAGAAAAGCAATAAATACGATATTATATAAAATATTACTAATCTTTGGAAAGAAGGTAAACGATGCAAAAAGAAAAAAAGAGCCTGTGGCAGGAAAATAAATATATCATTATTTCTTTCATTGCCGCAGCTGTAACTATGCTTATTATTTACATCTGTAACGGTATGGTACCTTTCGGCGAAAAAACCATACTGAGAATGGACCTCTATCACCAATACGGTCCCATGTTTGCAGAGCTTTATGAAAGAGTTGTAAACGGAGACAGCTTGATTTACTCTTGGACAAGCGGTTTAGGAAGCTGCTTTTTAGGTAACTACTTCAACTACCTTTCTAGTCCTATCTCTGCCATTATTATGTTTTTCGGACATAAAAATATAACCGAAGCTATTGCAGTTATGATTTTATTAAAAGCTGCTTTGAGCTCTGCCGCCTTTACCTATTACATAAAAAGGTCGCAAAAAAATCAAAGCTTTGCCGTTTGTGCCTTTTCGGTATTATACGCTTTTTGCGGATATATGCTTGCATATTACTGGAATGTTATGTGGCTTGACGCCATGGTGCTTTTGCCCATTGTTGTTTTGGGTATAGAAAGAATAATCAACTACGGAAAAATGAGAACCTTTGTAACAGCACTTGCTGTCAGTATGTTCTCAAACTACTATATTTCATTTATGCTTTGCATTTTTTCCGTAATTTACTTCTTCCATTATTACATCAGCAACTATTCCGCAGACAGCCTTGTAAATGTAAAATTTTCAAAGCAAAAGCACGGATTTATCAGCAAGCTTTCAAATAATCGGTTTTTCCGTTCAGCATTTACTTTCGCTGTGGGTGCACTTACTGCCGCCGGTATTATGGCTTGTGTGTTAATTCCCGTTTATAAAATTCTTACCGGTTGTTCCGCAACCTCAGGCAAATTCCCCACTGAAGCCGAAAGCTACTTTTCATATTTCGATTTCTTTGCAAACCACTTAGCTTCAGTAGAGACAACCATAAGAAGCAGCGGTGAGGATGTTCTTCCAAATGTATACTGCGGTATACTTACAATTATTCTCGCTCCCCTTTTCTTCTTTACAAAGTCAATTTCAAAAAAAGAAAAGCTTTCAACATTAGTTCTTCTTGTGCTTCTTTACATCGGCTTTAATATGAACGGTTTGAATTACATCTGGCACGCTTTTCATTTTGTCAACGATTTACCCTACCGTCAATCGTTTATGTATTCCTTTGTGCTTGTTGTAATGGCTTATAAGGTCTTTGTAAGGTTAAATGAATTTACAAACAGACAGCTTGCCGCAATAGGTGCCTGCCTTGTTACATTTATTGTAATGGTTGAAAAAATAACAAGTAAAAATGTTGAAAATACTTCTATTTTACTTTCTTTGCTTCTTGTTGTACTTTATGTATACGTCCTTACAATTTTCAAAGATAAAAGATATAAAACCGCTTCCGTTGCTATGCTGCTGCTTATATGCTGCTGCAGTGAAGCAGTTATGTGTGATACAAGCACTGTGAGCATCACTGTTGATAAAGCACCTTACATTTCAGACTATGATGATTTTCAAGCAGTTAAAAGAGCTCTTGACGAAAAAGAAAACAACGGTTTTTACCGTATGGAGCTTACAAATCTGCGCACACGAATGGACCCGAGCTGGTACTACTATAACGGTGTTTCAATATTCTCGTCAATGGCTTATGAAAAGCTTTCTAACTTACAGCATTACCTCGGTATGATGGGCAACGAAATCAACAGCTACACCTATAACCCCCAAACGCCCGTTTATAATATGATGTTCTCCCTCAAATACCTTGTTAACAACAGATATCCTGATGTTTTAAAGACCTCACCCTACTATGCAGAAACATTAAGCTACAATCAATTTACCGCATACGAAAACAGACTGAACTTACCCCTTGCATACTGTGTTAATTCAGCAGTTAGCACCTGGGCTACGGAGGACTATATCACTCAATGGACAGCAGGCGGTGAAAATCCCTTTGTGCTTCAAGGCGACTACTTTGACAAGGCAACGGGCGAAGGCACACCCTTTGTAGAAATTCCCGTAAGTGATATAATCTATACCAATGCGGAGCCTTTCTTTGACAAGACAGCATTCAGCAATTTCTACGATAAAACCACCGATGATGTTGATGCGTCGGCAACCTATCAAATTGAAGCTCCTGTAAACGGCAACATTTACATTTACTTTCATGTTACGGGATATGACTCAAAAAGCGCAACAATAAACACACCGAGCGGTACTTTAACCCAAAGTACTAGTCAAAACTGTATTCTTGACATCGGCTACCTCAAAAAAGGACAGATTGCCACAGTCAACATTCCCTTTGAGCAAAACACAGGTACTGTAAAATTCTGCGCTTACTACATTGACACAAAAACTATTCTCACCGGCTACAAAAAGCTTATGAGCAATCAGTTTAATATTACAAGCTTTGATGAAACCAACATCGAAGGCACTGTTGTTGCACAAGAGGACTGCTTACTTTATACGTCAATTCCCTACGATGAGGGTTGGCAGGTTTATATTGACGGCAAAAAAGCCGGCGAAAATGAAATTGTTAAAATCGGCGGTGCTCTTTTAGGTATAAACCTTACAAAAGGCAGTCACAACATTGAGCTAAAATATATTGTTCCGGGTTTAGCCGCAGGCGTTATCATTTCCGCAACAGTTACCGCTTTAATTTTGCTTAACTTTGCTTTCTTCAGTATTCTTAAAAAGAAAAAGAAACGTCTTAAGGCAATCGCTCCCTTTGCAAATATCAGTGATGACTTTAACGAAAATGTAATTATAGAAATCCCTGAAGAAGCCGATGAAAAACGACAGATGGAAATAGTCGACAGTGTTCACTTAAACCTTTTTGAAGGACGGCTTGAAGATGCTTATCCCCCTAAAAGAGAAATTATCAGACCAAATAAAAAGACCTTGAAAAAGGAAATCATCAAGCCAAAAAAATTTGATGTAACAGACGTTTCCAATTATGATATAACCGAATAAAAAATGCACGGTCAGTTTTAATAATTGACCGTGTATTTTTATCTAAACTTTTATTAACTTTTTCTTTAGTTTACTTTTAGCAATGATAAATGTTATAAAGTGAGCCGCAAAAGTCATTATCCAGCTTATCGGATATGAATAATAGATAGTTTCAACAACGTGAAATTGCTCTATTTTAAATATCAGCATAATCCATACAACCCTAAAAACACATACACCTAAAAGTGAAACAATCATAGGTATAAATGAATAGCCGAGACCTCTTAACGAGCCGCTTGTAACGTCCATCATACCGCAAAGCATATAGGAGCAAGCTATAATAGTAAGCCTCTTTACACCCTCAGCAACAACCTCGGGGCTGTCAGTATAAAAGCCGATTAAGTTCTTGCCGAAAACAAGAAAAATAACGCCGAACATTGCACCTACAATGAAAACATACATAAGAGATATATAAAGGATTTTATTTATTCTTTCACGCTTTCCTGCACCGTAATTTTGGCTTGTGAAAGAAACCGCCGCCTGATGAAAAGAGTTCATTGAAGTAAAGGCAAAGCCCTCAACACTTACAGATGCCGCCGAAGCCGCAACAACAACCTTTCCGAAGCTGTTAATGGCTGACTGTATAACCGTATTTGAAAGGGAAAACATCATACCCTGAAATCCTGCCGGTATACCGATTTGCATTATTCGTAAAAGCTTGTGCTTATAAATACACAATTTTTTAACAGAAAGCTTAATAATACTTTTTTCTCGAATCAGTGCCATTACAATTAAACAAGCCGAAATAATCTGTGAAATTACAGTTGCAAGACCTACACCGAAAACGCCCCATTTGAAAGCAATAACAAAAATAAGATTTAAGCATACATTGACTACACCTGAAGCAAAGAGATAATACAGTGCCCTTTTTGTATCACCGGCCGCACGAAGTATTGCGGCACCGAAGTTGTAAATCATAACGGCAGTCATACCCGAAAAATAAGTGCGAAGATAAATAACGGAAAGATTAATAACATCCTCAGGGGTTTGCATAAGCTTTAATAAAGCAGGTGCAAAAACAAAACCTACCACCGTTAAAATTATTCCGCTTATGACGCTTAACAGCATTGATGTATGTACTGTTTCTTTCACATCTTTTTCTTGATTTGCGCCTAAGTAATTTCCTACCAGCACATTTGAACCTACGGAAAGACCGATAAACAAATTTGTCAAAAGATTTATGAGCGTTGTTGTAGCACCTACCGCCGCAAGAGATTCGTCACCGGAAAATTTACCTACTACTATAACATCGGCGGCATTGAATAACAACTGCAAAATTCCGGACAGCATAAGCGGTACAGAAAACCTTATTATGCTTTTAAAAAGCGAACCGTTACACATATCGACTGAATTATTGTTTTTCATTATTGCCTCAGACAATCAAAACGCCTTCTTTCAAATGTGTTCAACCCATTGTAGCACAAGTCAAAATTAAAGTAAACAATAAATTATTACAACTTTGTAATAATTCTTACAACTTTTTAACCAAATTTAAGTTAAGACAATTATACTAAAACCAAAATAGGAAGAGGAAGTGTGTATATGTTTAATAGTATTTTAGTATTTTTCGACCGAGTGAAAAGTATGAGTTTCAAAAGAATGTTTCTGCTTATTTCACAAATGTCTGACGAATATAATAAATCAAAGGTGCTGTTACTTATTGATATTCTCTACTGTGCCTTTAAATACGGTGTCGGCTATCAGGATTACAGAGTTTTTGGCTTTGCATCACTTAAAAGAAAAGACAGACTTACTTTTATGACAATGAACCACAATTTACACCTTGCAAAAACGATAAATGACCCCGAAAAAAGAAAAATTTTCTCAGATAAAACCTTATTTTTCAAAAATTTTTCCGATTATACAAAAAGAAACTGGCTTGACTTGAGAAAAAGCAACATAGCTGACCTTGAAAGATTCATTGAAAATAAAAGCGAAGTTTTTGTAAAGCCCGTTGACCTTTTCGGCGGTCAAGGTGTTACAAAAATAAAGCTTGACGAAAACACTGACCCAAAGGTACTTTTTTGTGAGCTTTCCGCCGCAAATCAAATGATTCTTGAAGATGTAATTCCTCAGCACGAAAAAATGAACAGCCTTTATAAAGAGAGCCTTAACACGCTTAGAATTACAACTATTGCCGTTGACGGAAAAATTAACATAATCTACTCTGTGCTTCGTGTCGGTCAGGGCGGAAGCTGTGTTGACAACATAACAAGCGGCGGTATGTACTGTCCCGTAAATGAAAAAGGCATTATAACAAAGCCTGCTTTTTGTAATAAAACAGGCAAATGCTTAACACATCACCCTGAAACGGGAGTTGAATTTGTAGGCTTTGAAATACCTTATTACAAAGAAACCGTTGACTTAATTTTAAAAGCCGCCACACTTGTTCCCGAGGTGCGCTATGTAGGCTGGGATGTTGGCATCACACCCGACGGTCCTGTGCTTGTTGAGGGAAATCACTTGCCAACCTACGACCTTGTGCAAAACTACCATCACCGCTATACAAATGAGGGTATACTGAAAAAAGTTGAGACCCTTGTAGGATTTACCCTTTAACAGATTGCTTTTTAAAAGATAATCTGCTATAATTCACGGCAGAGGCTCTTTGTCTCTGCCGATTATTTTTTCAAAGGAAGTAATAGTATGAAAATAGGTTTTATAGGTCTTGGTATTATGGGTGAAAGTATGTGCGAAAACATTGTAAAAAAACACAATGACACCGTTTTCGCCTGTGATCACAAGCAAAGTCAAATTGATAAGTTAGTCGCTTTAGGTGCAAAGCCATGCAAAGACGAAATTGAAACAGCACAAAACGCTGATGTGATTATCACAATGATACCTACATCAAAACACGTAAAAGATGCCTATACACTTATGCTACCCTACCTTAAAGAGGGTAAAATTTGCATTGATATGAGCACTATTGAGCCTGATGTAAGCGTTGAGGTTGCAAATATGGTTAAAAAATGCGGTGCAAATTTTGCCGACTGCCCTGTTGTGCGGTCAAAAGCTGATGCTATTGCCGGCACCTTAGGAGTGCTTGCCGGTTGTGACAAGGATCTTTTCAAGGTAATTGAGCCTATTCTTTCTTATATGGGAAGCAAGGTGATTTATATGGGTGAAAACGGCAAAGGTATAAGTGCAAAAATTTGCCACAACACCCTTGTTGCGCAAATTCAAAACGGAGTTAACGAAACTCTCATACTTGCACAAAAGCTCGGTATTTCAATTGATAACTTTGCCGATGCGGTTGCCGCCGGCGGTGCGCAAAACTTTTATATGAACGCTCAACGCGAAAAGCTTAAAAGTCAAGATTGGACCACCGCCTTTTCCATGGAAAATATGGACAAAGACATAAATATATGCAACAATATTGCCGAAAGCTTAAATTTTTCAATGCCCGGTATGAAAGCGGCTAAAGCGGCTCTTGACGAGGGTGTGAAACGCGGTTGGGCAAAAGAGGACTTTAGAAAAACCTATCTGATAGTTTCGGGAGAATGAATTAACAAAGGGGCTATGCAAACGTCATAGCCCCTATTATATTGTTGTTTTTTTTGCCGAAAACTTTTACATATTCGGCTTTTCAAAACTTAGCTTACCCATTTTACCGCTTCTGTATTCATCAAGCAGCATTACCGAAGCCCTCTCAAGGTCTACTTCACCGCCACGGATGAGCATGCCTCTTTCTCTGCCTATTTCTTCAAGAATTTCCCAGGGCATAACAGCATGAACATCAGGGATATTTTTAAGCTTGTAACGGGAAAGAAGCTTATCTTCATAGCCGCCCACAAGGCTTTCAATAAGCCTTACTGCCATAGTTTCACTGTCCATAACTTCAGCTTTAACAGAGCCGATAAAAGCAAGTCTGTCACCCACTTGCGGGTCATCAAACTTTGGCCACAGCACACCGGGAGTATCAAGCAGTTCGATACCGCCGCCTATAGCAAACCACTGATTTGAACGCGTTACGCCGGGTTTATCGGCAACCTTAGCACGGTTTTTGCCTGCCATACGGTTTATAAATGAAGACTTACCCGTATTAGGTATGCCCACAACCATCATACGAAGCGGCTTACCGCCCATTCCTTTTTCTTCATTTTTCTTTATTTTGTCGGCGAGAACTTGTCTTACAAGAGGTCCGTAAGAATTGAGCCCCTTACCTGTTCTGCAGTCAACGGCAAGTGCATATTGACCCTTACTTTTGAAATATTCAATCCACTGACGGGTAATATTATCGTCAGCCATATCGCATTTATTGAGAAGAACAATCCTCGGCTTTTTGCCTGTCAGTTCATCAAGCTCGGGATTTCTCGAAGATAAGGGTATTCTTGCGTCAAGCAGCTCAGTTACGGCATCAACTAAAGGCAAGCTCTCTTTAATAAGTCGTCTTGTTTTTGCCATGTGCCCCGGAAACCACTGCACAACCTGTTTTTGATTATCTGCCACTAAAAGCCCTCCTTAACTTAGGGGTGAAATATAATCGAAATCCGTTTTATTATCGGAATATTTTCTGCCTAAAGAAAAAGGGCCATAAAAAATTACGCTTTTTTACAGCCCCGTTTATCATTTTACAATCCATTCAGACGGCGGATTTATTTTCATTCTTTGTGTGTTCTCATCAAAAGAGAATACTTTAAGCTTAACAACGCCTAAAAGATAGTCCTCATGAACAAAGCCTATCATACTGCTGCGGCTATCTGTTGAATGCTGACGGTTATCGCCCATTAAAAATACGTGGTCTTCCGGTACGGTTACAGGGAAAGAGGTACCCTCTGTATCGTCTGTAATATTTTTAATATAAGGCTCGTCAAGCAGTACACCGTCAACAAATACTTCGCCTGTTGCAGGGTTGATGTCAACGACTTGATTCTCCGTTGCAATAACTCTTTTTACAATCGGGTCATCAAAAGCATTCGGCTGTGTACTGATTACAACCTGACCGTAAACAGGCTTTTTATCGTATACCGTTGTAATAACGTAATCTTTATCGTGCAGGGTGTTTTCCATAGACTGACCTACAATGCCGACTACCCGGAAAACAAAAGAGAAAAGCAGCATTATTGTCACAAGAGCAACGGCAAAGGTTGACATAATATCATAGACGTTAATGATTACTTTATCTCTGAAAGTAAGCTGTGCTTTATTTTTCTTTGTAAGGTCTTTCATTTTACAGAAACCACCTTTCATTTTCTTATAACTTAATAATAAATTCGATTATTAAATTTAACCTAAAAGAAACAAAAGGAAGGGTGTCCCCTTCCTTCGCTTGCCTTTTATCAACCAATCTTTTCCTTAACCTTGGCTGACTTACCAACTCTGTCACGAAGGTAGTAAAGCTTGCTTCTGCGAACCTTACCGTTTCTGACAACTTCAACCTTAGCAACATTGGGTGAGTGAACGGGGAATACCCTTTCAACACCGCAGCCGTAAGCTACACGGCGAACTGTAAAGGTTGATGAAACTCCGCTGCCCTTTTTAGCAATGATTGTACCTTCAAACACCTGGATTCTTTCTCTTTCGCCTTCACGAATTTTAACGTGAACACGAACAGTGCTACCGATGTTGAGCTCAGGTACTTCTGCCTTGAGGCTTGAGTCTGAGATGAGTTTGAGTGCGTCCATTTTTGTTCCTCCTAAATTCTGCCACGTTCATTCCCCGGTAACCCGAAAAAGAGGACCGCTTGCTTTAATATTGACTGAATTCAACCGCACCTGTAATACAAATGCTTTGATATTTTATCACAATAAACAAAGAAATGCAAGTGCTTTTGTACATTTTTTTGGAAAAATTCCGCTAAAATCAGCAAAAATCCTCTCCGTTTTCAAGCATAAGCTTTTTTCTTACTATTTGCGGTGATAAATCAAGGTCAAATCGCTTGACTATTTCATCACTTAATAACGAGGGATTGATATTTGTTGTACTTCCGGCAGGAAAAACCACCGTAAGCTTTACTCTGTTGCCCAAGGAGCTTACATCAAAGCTTTTCAAATGCTCCATAAGGTTAATGTCCTTTAACACCTTATGTCTGCCCTTTTTCCCGAGCTTTTGAACAGTCAGTTCATCGGTGTCAAGCATCTTTTTGATTTCACCGCAAAGCTTTTCGGCGCCCTCGGCTTCAAAGAAAATATCAAATTCGCCTAAAGCAATGACTTTCGGGTCATAAATAGGGTCTTTGACACTTATAAGCTCAATTCCCGGAGGGAGATTATCTTTTAAAAGAGCAAAAACATCCTCATTTGTGCTGTCACCCTCAATACGAATATCCATACTTTCACAAAGGCTTTCCATTCCCAGCGAAAGCGGGAGCGCAAATGTCATATAGGGATGAGGATTAAAACCCTCGGTATACCATAAGGGCACTTTTGCACGTCTGACGCTTCTTGTCATTGAACGCATAAGGTCAAGATGGGAAACGTAACGGCTCATACCCATTTTTTTAAACCATACTCTTATTAAGCGCATCACATTTACCTCCGTTAAGCTTGTTACTTCCGCAACCGGCACACTGTATTCTGCAGTGCGGTGTGGTTTCATTTTCGTATGCTTTTTTGCTTTCCTTAATCAAGAACTGTTTATTTATGCCGTAGTCAAGGTGATCCCAAGGAAGAATTTCATCATAGGAACGCTTGCGGCTTGAATAAAACAGCGGGTCTATGCCGCACATTTCAAAAGCTTCAAGCCAAGTATCAAAATGGAAGCTGTCGTCCCAGGAGTCAAATTTACAGCCGTGCCTCCAGGCATATTCGACGGCTTTACACAGCTTTCTGTCACCGCGTGCAAGAACACCCTCAAGGAAGCTGATATTTACTTTATGATAGCTTACGGAGATTTTTTTAGTGCGAACCGACGAAAGTAAATGATTTTGCTTGCTGATAAGCTCATCCATAGTATCCTGAGCCTCCCACTGAAAAGGAGTAAAGGGTTTAGGCACAAAGGAGGAAACGCTAATGCTTACCTGCACACCTTTTCCCTTAGGTTTATCGGGATTACGATAAAATTCATCAACAACCTTTTGTGAAAGCTCTGCGATACCGGCAACATCGTCATAGGTTTCGGTAGGTAAACCGAGCATAAAATAAAGCTTAACATTTGTCCAGCCGCCCTGAAAAGCCTGACGTGCCGTATTCATAAGCTCCTGCTCAGTCACGTTTTTGTTAATAGCGTCACGAAGTCTCTGTGTACCTGCTTCGGGAGCAAAGGTTAAACCGCTTCTTCTGACCTTTTTAAGATGCTCCATAAGCTTTTTTGAAAAGTTATCAACACGAAGTGACGGAAGTGCTATATTTACCTTTTCATCCTCTGTCCAGGAAAGAAGCCTTTCCATAAGCTCCTCAAGACCCGTATAGTCACTTGTTGAAAGGGACGAAAGGGAAATTTCATCATAGCCTGTGCTGTGACAAAGCTTTTTACACTGCTCATTTATAACAGATGCCGACTTTTCCCTTATGGGTCTATATAAAAAGCCTGCCTGACAAAAACGGCAGCCTCTTATACAGCCGCGGAAAATTTCGTGCACCACTCTGTCGTGGACAACTTCTATAAAGGGCACAATAAACTTATCGGGATAATGAACAGTATCAAGGTCGGCGATAATTCGTTTTGTCACCTTTTGAGGTGCGCCGTCTGCCGCTGTAACAGAGCTTATTGTTCCGTCATCATTATAAGCTACTTCATAAAGTGAGGGCACATAAACACCCTCAATTTGTGCCGCTTTTTTAAGAAATTCTTTTTTACTTACACCCTTTTCCTTATATTCGATAATAAAGTCAAAAAGCTCATTGCTCATTTCCTCGCCCTCACCTAACATAAAAAGGTCAAAGAAATCTGCCATAGGCTCAGGATTACAAGCACAAGGGCCACCGCCTACTACTATGGGATAGCTTTCGTCGCGGTCGGCGCTTTTAATAGGAATGCCTGCAAGGTCAAGCATATTTAAAACATTAGTATATGAAAGCTCATACTGTAAAGTAAAGCCTATAAGGTCAAAGTCGGTGAGCTTATCACCGCTTTCAAGGGCATATAAAGGAATATTTCTTTCCCTCATTTCCTTTTCCATATCGTGCCACGGAGCAAAACAGCGCTCACACCACACGTCATCACGGCTGTTAGCTCCACTGTAAAGAATTTTTATCCCCAAATGGGACATACCTATTTCATAGCTGTCGGGAAAGCAAAAGACATACCTTAATTTAACCTGACTTTTATCTTTAATAACACTGTTGAGCTCTCCGCCGGTATACCTGCCCGGTTTTTGCACAAGAGGAAGTATTTTTTGAACTTCTTTACTAACCATTTTTATCTGCCTTTCATAATTACTGTAATTAAACACAAATAAACACTAAAAGCAATAAGGCTTAAATTAAAGCCGTAAAGCACATTATAGCAAATTGAAAAAACCAAACAAATTACCGCAACAACAAGTGAAATCAGTTTCAAAATTCTGTCGGCTTTTTCAAAAGGTAAAAAGTAAAACAGCATTATACTTAAAGCTCTGCCAAAATCAAGTGCCTCAAGAGGCAGCATATTAGAAAATGCTATAAAGGAATTTACTATAACAAGCTTAATTGCCCAAGGACTATTATACACATAAATAAAAAATATTCCAATAATAATAAGAAAAATATTTCCGAAAATTCCGCCTAAAGCAATAAAAACTTCCTTTTTTGCCTCTAAAATCGAATTTTCCGCCCTATCTATGCGTATTCCGAAAGCTCCGAAAGTAATTTTATCAAGTGAAGCGGAAAAAAGCTTTAGAAAAAACAAATGTCCTCCCTCATGAAAAAGCGAAGAAAACAGCGACAGTACTACTATTTCCTCATCACAAAAAAGGAGCATTAAGGTTATGACAGCGGCAAAAGAAAAAGTTATTTTGATTTTTACTTTGCCTGTATCAAGAAGCATTTTCCAAATAAATTAAGGGGTCAACCTTATTTCCGTTTACACGCACTTCAAAATGCAAGTGAGGTCCCGTCGATTTACCTGTTGAGCCTACAAGTGCAATTGTTTCACCCTGCCTTATAACATTTCCCTCTTTTACAAGAACTTCACTGCAATGACAGTAAAAGGTTTCAAAGCCTTGATTATATGTAAGAAAAACATATTTTCCCGAAACGCTGTCCTCACCTACGGCTGTAATTATTCCGTCATGGGCGGCACGGATTTTGTCGCCGTAATCAGCCCCTATATCAACACCTCCGTGATAGTCACTTCCGCCGCCTAAGGGGTCATCTCTTGATCCGAAATAAGAGGTATATCTGCCCTCGTTTAACGGAAAAAGCAACCTGCCTTTTTTCTCGAGAGTCAGCACTTCATCAAGGGGATTTTCATTTTCATAGCGTAAGCCTACGGTTTCAATAACGGCAGAAGAAATAACTGATTTTTCGGTAGTATAAGCTTCCTGTTCAAAGGTAGTCTGCTCTTTTTGTATGCTTCCGTCAGTGGACTTTTCTTCAGGCAGCATATTCTCACCGTAAACAGCCGTGCCCGAAAATACGGGATAAGACTGATTGTTACTGTAAACATACTGCTTTACTGCGTTTACCACTTGCGTTGCACCCCGGGATAAAAAATCATCCTTTAAAAGCTCACGGTAACTTTTCATAAGGGTTCCGTCATCACTGCCCTTTAAAATAAAAAAAAGCACTGATATAATTATACACAAAAACAGTTGAACAATAATCACAGTATAATAATAGTCCTTACTCTTTTCAGCTTCTTTGGATTTTAAAATAGCTTTTTCTTTCATATTATCACCCGTATATTACTATGAAACTCAATTATAAATAATACATATTTTTACAATTTTGTTGACTAAAATCACGCTGATGTGATATTATTATGGCAAATAATTGAAAGCGGAGGTATACAAATGTTTTCAGACTTTAAAAACAGCCAGTTTATGTATCTTCTCGTTCTCGCTGTTATCATTTTCGTTTGTGCACAAGCACTTTTCTTTATGAAAAAAGCGTGGACAAGAGGTAAAGAATTAGGCATAACAACAGACAAGCTTAAAAATGCCGTAACTTCAAGTGCAATTTTCTCAATTGCCCCTGCAATAGGTATTGCAATTACGGTTATCACCCTTTCGGTTGCGCTCGGTTATGTGCTTCCTTGGATAAGACTTACTGTCATAGGTGCAATTCAGTATGAAACTGCCGCAGTAATCGGTGCACTTAAAGCTGCTACCGGTTCTGAGGCGCTTGTACCCATAACAGACCCTCAAATGTTTGGCGAAGTCGCCATTGTAATGACATTAGGCAGCTGCTTGCCCCTTGTACTTATTCCCATTGTACTTAAAAAAATTCAAAAAGGTGTTACTAACGTTGCAAATAAAAACTCAAAGTGGATGGACGTTATGACAGCCGCCGCCTTTATCGGTCTTATTTCCGCCTTTATAGGCAAGGGTATTGCCGGTTTGGGTTCAAAGGATAAGGGAATTATCGGTGACGGTGCCGGTGTGCTTTCAATTACCGCACTCATTACTTCAATAGGCTTTATGACATTCTTTACACTTTTGAACAAGAAACTAAAAAAGAATTGGATTGATGCCCTTGCAATGCCCGTGAGCATTGTACTTGCAATGATTTGCGTAATTCTCGTAAATCAGTTCCTGCCCGAGCTTGCCGCTATTGAGTGGCGCTATTAAAAGAAAGGAGAGAAGTAAAATGGATAAATCAAACAAAACATATTATGATAAGGTCCATACCTGGGGACGTATCTGGATTATTGTTGCTCTTATTTTCTTTTTATCAATCCCTGTTGCAATTTGCCTTTATTTTAAGGTTACACCGAGACCTGAGGTTGTTCTCGGCGGCTTAGGCAATATTTCATTCTTCTTTGTAACGGGTATTATTGAGGTTGTTGCCTACTCCCCTCTTTTAGGCGCAGGCGGTACTTACCTCTCATTTATTTCAGGTAACATTATGAACCTTAAAATGCCCTGTGCTATCAATGCTATGGAAAATGCAAAGGTTAAAGCAAGCAGTGAAGAGGGCGAGGTTATTACAACAATCGCTATCGCGGCATCAATTGTAACTACAACAATTATTATTGCAGTATTTGTTATTTTCTTCGCACTTAATCCCAAATTTTCAGAGGTTATGACAAGCGATGCTTTCGCCCCTGCATTTTTACAGGTTACATACACAATTTTCGGTGCTTTAGGTGCAAGCTACTTTGTAAAGCATTGGAGAATTTCAATCTTCCCAATTGCCGCAATTTCACTTCTTCTTGTATTTGTAGACCCCGGTATCGGTGTGCTTATTCCCGTAGGCGTAGTCCTTTCAATGCTCGGCGCTCACATTATGTATAAGAAGAATTTGCTCGGTGATAAAAGCTGAAAAGGTTAAGGCGCTATCATCAAAGGAAAAATAAATCGGAATTTAACAAGATATAGATATGCTCAATGAAATGTAATTGCTTAAATTTCTCAGACAATATTTATTAAATTTGTGTCCTTCAACAGTTAAAAAAGACCTGTTTTTTTGGGGGAAATATAATCCCTAAAAACAGGTCTTATGTATTATATTTTATCGCGTATAGACTTTATGAGCAACACACGCACTTCATTGCCGCAAGGCAACTCCATTCGTCTATGTCCGCACAATGAAGTACAGCTTGACAGCCGTAACGAAGTCAACGTCAGCGGTGCCGCTGAATGAAGTTATATCCTGCGGACATAAATGAAAAATCCAAGCCGAAGACTTGGATTTTTGGGAATATGTCTCACTTTAGAACCACGATGCAAAGTTATGATTTTATTAAATATTCAAACACCGAATAATTAAAGTATTCAGACATAGGAGTGTTACAAATATACAGTGCCAGAATACTCACAAATACGAAGATCGCAATTATAATAAATGAAAGTTTAGAAACAGATAGATCCTTTCTTACTTTATCCTCACTTACTTTTTTAAGTTTACTTAAAAAAGTAAAGCAACTAATACACATCGGCAGCGATATAAATTCCGCTATATAAAATCTAAAATCAGAAAAATGAAAGATAAACTGAGCACCACCAAAACCAAATACTGCAGATAATAAATCAACAATCAAAGCTGAAAAAAATAATAAAACGGCATACGATTTTTTATCCTGCTTAAATAAACTTATTTGCTTCATTTATCACACACCTCCTATTTATTTGATTATATAATGCCAAACCACAAAAATCAAATCCATTTACGCAGAAACAAATAGAACCGTCCCTGTGTGTTGACCCGTGATTTTTCCCAATGCATCGCCCAAGTCACCGTGGATATTTATTTTAAGTTAAGGTATAGAAGCGTCCCGCTTATGCTATTCAAGCGTTCTCCAACCTTTTACTCTATAAAAAGGATAGAATAATTCAGATGCGTTACCATTCCTACTCCAAAGTATTTCATTATATATTAGTTCCCAGTCTTGAGTCGGACTTTTTTCAAAGTCGCAAAAAAAGGTTCCGTCATCTGTAAGATACAAAATTTTTGCTCTTTTGGGAGTTTTATAATAAACTTTTATTTCATAGGTTTCAGAAATCTCTGTTACTTGTTGATGACAATTTAAAAAATCATCCTTAAACAAACAAGTATTTATCTCTACCCATAAATACGGACCAATAAATAGTAAAGCTACAATGAAAATAAATATTCTTTTAGCCATATAATATCCCCAACATCTTTCTCAAGAATTTTAGAACATAGTGGATAGAACACAGGGGACGGTCCTCTGTGTTACTATTCACTTTTCGTCACACATAGAACCGTCCCCGGTGTTTCGAGAAATTTTGATGCTTCTTTAATACTTAACGAGCTCATTTTCTTTCCATATTTTTCGATAAATTGAATAACCCGTTCCGATTTAACCTTACTGTAATCTCGAAGGTTCCATCCAATTGCTTTGTTAATAAAAAATTCATTGCTTCCAAGATTAGTTACTATTATTTTTTCGAGGATTTCTTCATTCGTTTTATCCTTATATTCCTGCTGATGATCTATTGCAACTCTTCTTAACCAGATATTATCTGATACAGCCCATTCAAGCATTGTTTCAATAAGTGTATTATCCTACAATACTAAATCACCCACAAACGCATCTATCGTATCTACTTAACCGTAACCGTAGCCGTTTTATATCCGCCGAAGATATTACCGCCGCTTGTCTTAATGCCCGCACGCACCGCAAAGGTGTATTTTCTACCGCTTTTAAGATTTGAAAAGCTCATGCTTCTGACTCCTGCCCCGACGGTTTTATAAAGCTTATAGGAGCCGTTGCCATTCTTATACCATACCTGATAACCCTCCGAGCCGCTGACCGAATTCCACGAAAGATTTATTTTACCCTTTGAGGGTGAGCTTGCCTTTGCAGTTACTGTTGCAGGTTTTGTTGCGGTGTCGATTGTTTTATAAGCATTTGACCACGCTACATTACTACCATTTTTCACACCGGCCTTAACCGCAAAGGTATACTTTGTGCCTGCCTTAAGGTTCTTTATTGTTCCATCAAGCTTTGCAACATTGCCCAGAGCCTTCCATTTGCTTCCGTTTTTCTGATAAACTCTGTAAATATTTGCTCCCTTGACAGCTGACCACGTCAGTTTAACGGCCGATGTGTTCTGGATTGCTGTAATTTTTGATGTTCTTCCTGTGATACTCTGAGGCACATTAAATTTAATCGTAGCATTTTTCAGAAAATTATTACATTCACCAATATTTATTGCGTTCCACTGCTTTTCTGTTCCCGTATAGTAAACCTGCCTGAAAACCGGTCCGGGAACGCAATTGAAGGCCTCCGTTTCTATTTTTGTTACAGTTGCCGGAATCCTTAAGGTGACGAGCCCACTATCTTTAAATGTATACTTTTTTATTGTATTTACACCGTATCCTATCGTTACATCTTCAAGGTTTCTGCATAACGAGAAGGAGTTTTCACCCATTGACGTTACACTGTCGGGAATAACTACCGATTTCAGCGAATCCGCACCGTAAAAAGCATAAGGCTTTATGGCGGTTACTCCTTCAGGGATTGTGAGATTTGTTACGAGCTTATTGCCAAAGTAAAGATTGTAATATTTGAGAAATGAACTAATCTCTGCAAATTCTATTCCGAGCCAGGAGCTAAGATCCTTCGCATACACATTTACATAAGGTGCACACCCGTGAAATGCATCTATTCCTACTGTTTTCACATTACCTTTTATGGTTATATCCGTGAGATTTTCACAATAGAAAAAAGCCATATCACCTATTGAAGTCACATTTTTTCCAAGTGTAACGCTATTGATCTTCTTATTCCGATCAAATGCTCCGTCCGGAATTTCCGTACACGCATCAGAAAGTATTACCTCTAATTTTGATGCATTTGGATAGACATTGAGTCCCAGATGGTCAAATGAACGCTCCTGAGTTCTCATCCCGCCTACAAAAGGCAAGGTTATACTCTTAACACTTTTACAACCCCCAAAAGCATTATAGCCTATCCTTATTACACTATCCGGTATTATTATATTTTCAATGCTTGTGCAATAGAAAAAAGCTTTTTCACCTATATATTTTAAGCCGTTGGAAAATTTAATTTCTTTAAGGCTTTTGCAATGGTCAAACGCCACATTGCCTATTGATGTAACGCTGTCGGAGATAGTCACCTCAGTAAGACTTGCGCAGTCATCAAATGCCCATGCACCTATTGTTGTCACACCATCCTCAATAACCAAGCTTACAATATCGCTGTCGAAAAACGGCGAGTCGGAATCTCTGTTGATGTTATAATAGCGCATATCATCAGTAAAGTAGTCATACATTGCACCTTTACCGCTGATAATAAGCTCTTTTGTTGATGAATCATATTTCCAGTAAACATTTTTACCACACTGTCCTGTCTCATCCAATGCACTTGCCGAAAAAGCAAAGCAAAGCATAACTGTTACTACAACACTTGCAAGAATAATAAGCTTTTTTATATTTCTTTCCATACTCTTACCTCCCTTAATTATATCAGCTTCAGTTTATCAAAAATCAATATATAATTCGAGCAACCGATATTGATCTACTTAACCGTAACCGTAGCCGTTTTATATCCGCCGAAGATATTACCGCCGCTTGTCTTAATGCCCGCACGCACCGCAAAGGTGTATTTTCTACCGCTTTTAAGATTTGAAAAGCTCATGCTTCTGACTCCTGCCCCGACGGTTTTATAAAGCTTATAGGAGCCGTTGCCATTCTTATACCATACCTGATAACCCTCCGAGCCGCTGACCGAATTCCACGAAAGATTTATTTTACCCTTTGAGGGTGAGCTTGCCTTTGCAGTTACTGTTGCAGGTTTTGTTGCTGCAATGCAGGTCGTATAATCCGACCATATTACAGTGCTTCCGTTTTTAATGTAAGGACGCACAGCAAAGGTATATTTTTCACCTGCCTTAAGGTTCTTGAAGGTGTGCGAGGTCGCAGTCGTTGTGCTTACAGCAACCTTCCAATTATTGCCCGATTTAAAGTAAATTCGGTAGCCTGTTGCACCCGGGCAAGAAGTCCAGGAAAGTTTTATTGTACTTGAACTCTGTGTGGAGATAACCTTTGATGGCTTGACGGCTTTGGTTGCCGTATCAATTGTAATATACTCCGGTGACCAGAGGACAAAGGCACCTGAGCTTATATAAGCCTTTACGGCAAAGGTGTACTTCGTTCCCGATTTAAGCCCCGTAACCTTCACGGTAGTATCCTTGACGGTTTTCATTGTTTTCCAGGAGTTATCCTGCTTCATGAAAAGTCTGTATCCCGTTACTCCGGTTACAGGTGACCAGGCAACTGTTATACTGTCAACGGTCTGAGTGGAAGTAACCGACGCAGGGGCGTACATAGACTCGGGGCGGAAGCGGTAGTAAACGGCAACGCCTTCAAGACCTGTTTTTTTATTTTTGGCAAGAAGCTTATCCCAGGCCTCCTTTGAGCCGGTGTAAAATACGATTTCAATATTCTGATTAAAATCGAAGGCTGCCTCACAGATAACCAACTCTTCAGAATACAGGTAAATGACCTTTAGATTCTTACAACCACCGAAGGTGAAAAAGCCCAGACGATCTAAATTTTTACCAAACTTCAGCTCCGTAATGCCGAAACAGCCTTCAAACCCCGAGTCGCCTATTTCTTCAAGCGAATCAGGAAATACAACATTTCCGAGATTAACGCACCCTGCAAAGGCTCCGTCGCCAATCTGGCGTAAGGTGGAAGGGAATGTGACACTTTTAAGAGTTTTGCAATTATTAAAGGCATAATTACAAATAGATACAATGCCCTCGGGAATTACAATGTTTTCCGCTATTTTACCCTCAACATATAGATTTTCCGCACCCATGACCGGGTTTACATTCTTAGTCTGGCTCATTTCCGTGGGAAATATAATATTGAGATAAGCCGCAAGGTCGTTTATGTAAACATTCTTTATATTGTCAGACTTATAAAAAGCATACTCATATACCTTTGACACACCGGAATTGAAAATAACCGTTTCAAGCTTATCGCACCTTGAAAAAACAAATTTCTCCAGATCTGTGTACAATACTCTTTCTGTACGTTCTTCGCCTAAAGTTACACTTTCCAAATCAGGACACGAGCTGAATGCGTATTCCTCCACCACTGTAACACTCGAGGGTATATAAACCGATGTTACTCCGCTTTCTGAAAAAGCTTCTTTTCCGATTGAAAGAATACCGGGATAAAAAACAACCTCTTTGAGCTTTTTAGAACCCTTGAACGAATTGTCACCGATTTTTCTCACACCATAACCGAAGGTTATTTTTTCAAGTTCTCCGGCAAAAGCAAAGTCATAAAATCCGATAACGGCTTTAGGCTCAGCCTTTTCCGTAAGACTTCCGATCACTGCCTCTTTAAGGCCACTGCTTGCAAAAGCCTCCGCACCGATTGACGTGGTTGCAGGAATTGTTATTTTCTTGAGGCTCTTACATCTGATAAAAGCCCAACACGGTATATTTCTGCTACTGCTCGGAATTACTATTTCCGTTGCGAGCTCTCCTTTGATATAGAGATCTGCTCCGAAATACAAGGGATTACATTCCCTTCTTAAAATATTGTTGCCAAACTTAACATTAAGCCAATCCGAAACAGAATCAACATAAACTCCAAAATCCGAACACTCCGCAAAAGCGTAGTCACACAAGCTTATCGTTTCTTCGGTGATTATGATTTTCCTCAACGTGTCACACCCGTAAAAGGCATAAGGCTTTACAACCGACACGCCCTCAGGCATTCTGAGTTCTTCAAACAATTCATTGTTTATATACAGTTCCTCCGCATAAGCCATAGGATTCGAGGTTTTGTCCTTGAAATCTATTTCAAGCCACATTTCAAGTGACGGTGCATAAACCTTTTCAAGAGCTTCATCCGCAAAAGAACCCGAGCCTATTTTGGTAACTGTTGTCGGTAAAACAAGAGTTTTCACTGAACAGCATCCTGCAAACGTATAATTACCTATATCCGTAACTCCGTCAGGTATAATCAGCTCTGTTACAAGGGTATTATCAATATACAGATCAGCACCCAAACTCATGGGATTGGCTGAAAGACCTTTAAATTCAATATTCATCAAGGTTTCGATGCTGTCAACATATACCCTTTCAATAGCATCGCACTCCGTGAAGCTTTCACTTCCTATACTAATAAGGCTTGCGGACAAGGTTACGCTTTTAAGCTTTTTGTACTTATAAAAGCTATACATCGGCAACTCAGTTATATCCTCGGTAATGACAAGATCTTCCAGCTCTTCGCCGTTTAAAAATATAGTGTTAATTTTGTTACTCTTAAGCAAATAGCTGACATTGAGCCATGTTTTAACATCAGGAACATAAACATCTATAGCATCAGAATTATAAATAATACTGTAATTTATCTTTGAAATACTTGAAGGAAAGGTTACGCTTTTTATTGTATCGACATAATAAAATGTCGTTTTCGAAATTTCCGTAACTCCTTCAGGTATTACAAGATCTGTCAGTAATTCTCCGCCGACATAGAAATTCTCGGCGTGCTGCATGGGATGCCATACGTAGGCGTTTTTATCCCCCATAGCAAGGCAGGTGTTTATCCACGCTTCTACACTTTCAACATAAACACTTTCAAAATTCGTAAAAAAAGCATAATTGCCTATATGCTGAACACTTTTCGGAATTGATACACTTTTCAATGCTCTGTAACCTTGAAATGCATTATCGCTTATACTTGTAGTTCCCTGCGGAATAACCAGGTCAACAACAGGCTCTCCGTCTATATAGAGATAATCAACCATATTCAGCGGATTGTGGGAATTCGACCCAAACTCGCAACCGTTCCAGGTTTCAAAAGAATCAACATAAATCGCTTCAAAATTTTCGCATCCGTATGCCCAAAAGTTTCCGAACTGCTTTATCGGGCTTGTAAAGGTAATACTGCGAAGCTTCTTGTAACGGTAAAATGCATCCTCAACAATTGTATCAATATCCTCAGGAATTATGAGATCAATAACAGGCTCGTTATTTATATACAGGGTTTCAATGCCTTTGATTTCCCTGTTGATTTCACTGCATATACTGAACCATACTTTCAGGTCAGGTACATATATCTCTTTTATGTTATAGCTGGCTGAAAAAGCATTTCCGATCATGCGGGTAAAACCTTTCGGGAAGGTAACACTCTCAAGTGTTTTAAGATGGGAAAATACGTCAGGAGTTAACATTGTTACACCTTCGGGAATTACGAGATCAACAACCAACTCACCGCCAAGATAAAGCTTTGTGTTCTTGCGTATAGGAGAACACAAATAAACTTCCTTGCCTGCCTTATAAGTACCTTCATATAAATCTATCCAATACCTCACACTGTCTGCATATACACCTTGCAGATTGTCACAGAATGCGAAGTTCCATTCTCCCAACACCTTCAGGCTTTTCGGGAAGGTTACACTGATTAACGACTCACACCCGTAAAAGGCATAATCGTGCAACTCGGTTACTCCCTCGGGAATAATCAGCTCTGTCATAAGCTCGCCACCTATATAAAAGCTCTCTGCCTGATCCAACGGATTGGCACTGGAGGATTCAAAAACTATATCGTACCAGAAGTCCATACTGTCAACATAAACATTTTCAATATTATATGAAAATGCACGTGCTCCGATTCGTTTTACTGTCTGCGGAATTGTAACGCTTACAATTTTTTCGCAAGAATAAAAAGCTTTTTCAGCAAATGCCGTAACCTTATACCCGTCAATGCTTTCGGGAATCACAAGGTGTCCCTCGACAGAAGAATCACACCTTGTAATCGTAGCCTCGCCGTCGGTAACGGTATAGGTAAAAACTCCGCTATTATACTGTTCATTGGCAGCCGAAGCCGCAATACAAAATGTCAGAAGCATCACCAGAACAGAAACAATAGCTAACAAATACTTAATTTTTTTCATTTTTACTCCTCCTTCAATTACTTGTTATTCGGTATCATCGCAACAGAAATAAAGACTCCGTCAACATATTCGCTCTTAACTGTACCACCGTAGCTTTCGGCGGTTTTTTTGATATTTTTCACTCCGTAGCCGTGCAAGCCCGTCGGGTCATTCTTCGTGCTCACAAGTTCTTTTTTACTGTTAAAAGGATTTTCAAGACAAGTGTTTGTAACCTTAAAAAATACAAAGGATTCCTTCTGCCATATTTCAACCTTTATTTTCTTTTCCTCGCTGTCGGAAAGCTTAGCACAGGCTTCAACAGCATTATCAATCTGATTTGCAAGAACAGCACAGATATCAACCGAAGATATATAAAGCTCCGATGAAAGCAAAACTCTGTGGGTGAAATTGATCCCCAGCCTTTTCGCCTCTGCAATTTTACAGTTGATTATGGAATCAATCACTCTGTTTCCGCAAAGTGAGTACTGTGCCTGCTCATAAGATACCTGCAAAAGCTCGTCAATGTACTCCTTTGCCTTTCCGTCCTTTTCAAGCATTCCTCTTAATGTTAAAAGGTGATTTTTAAAATCATGCACCTGCTGACGGATTGTGCTGTGTGAGCTTTCGACTTCATGGAAGTTTTTCTCCAGCATTGAATTGGTCATCGCCATAAGCTCCGTCTCACGCTTTTCCTTTTCGTAGCCCGTTTTCACCGTGACGGCAAAAACCGTTGCAATAAGCGACACAACGATAAAAAGAATTGAAAAAAACGAAGTCACCTGTACCGCAACAACGGATTCACTCATTATAATTCCTGCAAAGCCATACATTAGTGCATACGCACCTGAGGAAATCGCCAGAATCAAACCGAGATATTTTCTACCAAGGTCGGAGAAAAGCGGATAAATTTTCCACATAAGACAGAATATGATAATCTTTATCATCTCCAAAGCAACAATCAACACCATATGACCGGTTACACTTACGTTAAGCTTTTCTTCGATAAACATAAAGCCGTATGTAAGTACATAGTCAAGTGCATGCAGAAAAAACCAGGTTGTAGTAAGTGAAGCACACCTGAGAAGAATACCGCCGCTTGAAAGTGCAAAATTGACTGCAAAGGAATAACACGCCGCAACCAGTAGCACTAAGCCCATATGTTCTGTGAAATTTCCGATACTTGTTACAAGTAAAGTATAAATGCAGGAAAAAGCAATCAGCATAGAAATGTGCTTGCCATTTTTACACCTTTTTCCGCACATACAGCACGACACAGCAAAAACAATAAATCCTTCGGCAAAAACAGAGAACCATTCAACAATTTTATAGAACATTTCCATTTTTATCACCCCGAATCATAAGCTCCAATGCTCAAGCAAAAATTTCTTAACTCCCTGAAGACATCTTCGGCTTATCTGTAAAACCTTTCCGTTTTTCATTTTCAATTCGTTGCCTGTAAGCTGAGATATATAATCCACATTGACAAAGCATCCTCTGTCGATAAATAAAAACCTGTTATCATCAAGTATGTTATAAAATTCCGTTATACCTCTGTTATCCGTAAGCTCGCCTTGCGAATCGGTAGTTATGACAAGCTGTCTTGAAAGTCGGCTTACACAGATAATATCACGGTAATGCACACGCCAGTATTCACTGTATCTGTGTAATGTTATTATCTTATCGTCAGGCTTTTCCACCTGACAAACCGCACTGTCAAGAGCTTCCTCAAGGTCCCGTTCTATGTTAACCTTGAGCACATACCTGAGGGCTCTTGACTTATAGCCCATTGCGGCCTGACTTTCCATAGATGTCAAAAATATAATAACGGCATCTTCGCTGTGTTTTCTTATCTCGTCGGCAAGCTCAAAGCCGCTTCTGTCGGGCATTGAAACGTCCAGAATGTAAATATCGGCAAGCCTGTTATCCTGAAGCTCATATGATAGATGCTCTGGCTTCAGAAAAGCCGCAATATCAAATCTTATATGCTTTTTAAGCTCGTATTTTTCCAGTTCGTTTTTCAGCACTTCAATATCCTGCAGACTGTCATCGCAAATGTTTATATTTATCATCAAAACAACTCCCCAAAAAGGATATATTATTATTCTGCGGTTACATAATACCACAGCAAAAAGTATAATTCAATTGTTTGTCTTTTTGGTAGACATACGGTATCTTTTCGGTAAAAAAACCTGCGTTCAACTGAACTCAGGTTTTTATCATTGGTGCATTCATGCGTGGAAATAAAGGGGCTGTAAAAAAACAGCCGAAATAAAATCCGGGACTCACTTTTTGTGAAT
>JBJEOK010000019.1:0-14271 GCA_051880695.1 Acutalibacteraceae bacterium
GTTATTGCAGGTCTTACCGGCGGACTTGAGCATATCAATGCGTACAGAGTAATTATGCCGTTATTCGGTATTGTGGGTGCGCTTCTCGGTCTTTTTGCTTATGGGGGAACCGAAGAAAAAATCATTGTATCTAAGGACTACACTCCAAAGGTACCGTTTTTTTACGGCGTGGCTGAGGGTATAAAAAACAAGTATCAATGGGCACGTTCCCTGACATCTTGGTTTGTACTGCTTCAAATGGGTATAGGTAATGTTACCACCTGGTATTTTTACTACGGTATTAAGGACACTCTTAATCTTACAACAGAACAGCAGGGCGTACTAAACGGTACTTTAATGACAATACTCGGCGCCGCCGCTACTCCGGCAATGTTTGTTGCTCCCTTTATTATTAAAAAAATCGGTAAGCGAAACCTTGTTATTATGTATACCGTGTGCAACATTATCTGTATGATAGGAATGTATTTTTCAGTACGAAATATTTGGTTGCTTTTCATATTTATTTGGCTCAGGGGCTTTTTCACCACTTTCCCGCTTATCAGCGACCCTGCAATAAACGCCGATGTTCTTGACTATCAGCAATACAAAACCGGCGACAGACTTGAAGGTCTTATGGGACAGTTTGTGGGTTTGATAGGAACATTCATCACCATGGGCGTTACATACTTTGTGCAGACTATGATATTGCAAAACAGATACGGTCTGGTTGATAATTACGACGACTTATATTTGGCATCCTTCAGAGAGCCTATGGCAAAGGCTGTCATCGTAATCGCCATAGTGGGATATGCATTGTCCTTAATCCCCTTTGTTCTTATGTATACCCTTACAGAACAGGAGCATGATGCACACATTTCCGTTCTTAAAATCAGGGCGGCATTAGAGGATTATGCAATGGGTGCACTTTCCGAGGGTCAGTTAGAAAATGCAAGGCAGATTTATATTGACGCACAGGAGAAATATACTCTTCTTTCCGAAAAGCTGCTTAATGAAAGCTCCCGAAAAGCGAAAAGAAAGATTCAAGCAGAGCTTAACGCTCTTAAAATCATAATTGACGAAAAAGAACGCTTCTATCAGCCGAAAATGGCAGAAAAGGTTGAAAAAGCACAGGAGCTGCTCTCACACAGTGTTGAAGAATTATACGGTATCAGCGAACCGACAATGGATGCTTATAATACTGCAAAGGCAATGAGCGAAATCACCGGTGAGGAAAGAAAGCAAAAGGATAAAGCAATCAAGGCGGCTCAAAAGGAGCTTGATAACTTTAACAAAAAAGCCTTTAAATATATTGCTGCCCGCAAACTTATTAAACAGTATGAAAGCTATTCAAATTGGCAATTGCTTTTTGAATGTAAGGAAGGGATAAATATATGAAAAAATCATTATCAATCATAATAACAGTGGCACTGATTGCAGGCGGAGTTTTTGGATTCAGCGCATATATGAAAAGAAAACCGCAGACGTGGAAAAAAGCAGGGTATGATTTATCCGTACCGGTTTTAGGTCAGGACGGCTGGTATATGGTTTTTGAAGATGATTTCGAGGGCGGCAAGCTGAACGAAAACATTAAATTCGGCAAGAAATATCAAGGTAACAGGGAGATATGGACAACCTCTCCCCACGCAATCCGCTGGGCAAGCAACGACGAAAGCAAGCCCGAGCAAGCCTGTTGGTGGTGCCCCGAAATGGTTGAGGTAAAAGATTCAAACGCTGTTATTCATTCAAGATATGAAGAAAATCATACCTGCAGCGGAGATTGTCCGTCAAAAGGGCGATTTACCGGCGGAATTGAAACAAGACTGATTGAGGGCGACAACAACAGCAACAAAGGCACATCGGACACAATGCTGTTTTCACAGGCTTTCGGCTATTTTGAATGCAGAGCAAAGCTTCCCTCGTCTCAGGGCTTGTGGTCGGCTTTCTGGCTTCAATCCTCGAATATGAGGCAGGTCGGAAACGCCGGCATGGACGGAACCGAAATTGATATCTATGAAAGCGCATTTTTAGGCAGCAAAACTTCAAAAATGGGACATGCTCTTCTTTGGGACGGATACGGAAAAGGCGCAAAGGTTTCCGATTATATCGGTGAGCTTGAGCAAGATCTCTATGACGGCTATCACACCTACGCTTTGAAGTGGACGCCAGAGTATTATGTGTTTTATATTGACGGCATTGCAACCTGGGCAAGCAGTGACGGCGATGTGTCAAGAGTCAGACAGTTTTTGCGCCTGACGGTTGAAATTGACGCAGGCGACGGCTGGGGCCCTCACGGACAGAATATCGGTCAGTTCAGCCACAACAACGAGGATAACGAAGACTTTATGATTGATTATGTTAAGGTCTGGCAAAATGAAAATTACGAGCCGTATATAAAAGACGACAGCGAATTTACCGGAAGCTTTGATTTGTCATAACAGGGAGGAAAACAATGAACAGTATCATTCCGAGGCCGCAGATAATCGAAACATCAAAAGGATATAAAACAATAAGCGATGAAAGCAGCATTTATGTCAGTTATCAGCTCAGTGAAATCACGGATATCCTGAAAGAGGAATTTCCGGTTTTAGGCAATGCGGTTTATATGAACGGCGATATGCAAAAGGCAGATATATGCTTTATTTATAGCCGTGAGCTTGAAGATGAGGCATATAAAATCACAATTGACGAAAAAGGTCTGTGTTTTGAGGCAAGCGGTTATGCCGGTGCCTTTTACGCAGTACAAACCCTTAAGCAAATACTTTTCTTTGATGCGGCAGAAAAAGAAATCAAAGTGCCTTTTCTTTCCATATATGACCAACCGAGGTTTAAGCACAGAGGGCTGATGCTTGACGAATCCCGCCATTTTTTCGGTAAGGAAGAATGTAAGCGAATATTAAAGCTGATGTCGCTGTATAAGTTGAACACTTTTCACTGGCATCTTACCGAC
This sequence comes from Acutalibacteraceae bacterium, assembly GCA_051880695.1. GTDB lineage: Bacteria > Bacillota > Clostridia > Oscillospirales > Acutalibacteraceae > UBA6857. The sequence continues at coordinate 2,927 of JBJEOK010000019.1, forward strand.
GATCAGGGCTGGAGAATTGAAATCAAGAAATATCCGCTTCTGACGCAAATAGGTTCAAAAAGGAAGGACACGGGCATTCACGGCTGGAAATCAACAGATATGCTTGGCAAGCCCCATGAAGGATATTACACCCAGGAGGAGATTCGGGAAATAGTTGCTTATGCAAAACGCCTGAATATAACGGTTATTCCCGAAATAGACATGCCGGCGCACTTTGCCGCCGCAATGGCTTCTTATAATCATCTTGCCTGCCGTGAAATCCCCTGTGAGGTACATTGGTTTTTCGGCGGATATGTACCGACAAAAATGGGCTGGAAAGATTGGAACCGTTCAGCCTGTCCCGGAAAAGAAAGCACGTATCAATTTATTTTTGATGTGATTGATGAGGTAAGCGAGCTGTTTCCCTCACCGTATTTTCATATCGGCGGCGATGAAGCACCGAAAGATGAATGGAAAAAATGCCCTCATTGCCAAAAGCGTATGAAAGACAACAGACTTAAAAACGAAGAAGAGCTTCAGGGATATTTCAACAACCGTGTATCCGAATATCTCAAATCAAAGGGTAAGCGCCTGATTGTTTGGAATGAAGCACTTTGCGCCGATAACCTTGACAACGGAACCGTCGGTCAGTATTGGACACAGAAAAAAGATGCCAATGTAAAAAAACACCTGAAAAACGGCGGTAAAATAATCATAAGTAAGCATCAAGCGTTCTATTTCGATATGTGCCACAGTCAGTATCCGTTAAAAAACACCTATCAATTCGAGCCGACAAAAAGGATGATACCCGAAAAATATGTCGGACAGGTTTTGGGTATGGAGGGAGAGCTTTGGACAGAGTGGGTTGATTGCAGGGAAAAAATTGACGTTCAGCTTTTTCCGAGAGTTTTAGCTCTTTCGGAAATCTGTTGGGTTACCGACCGAAAAAAGAATATGGATGAATTTTTGGAAAGAATGAATGAGCATAAAAAAATCCTCGCAAGCCTTGGAGTAAATTATGCAGAAGATGAGGTCTCTATGCCCCGCGGAATTTTTAACAGAAAAAAAGAAACGGCAATCTGGTACAAAAGCGATCAGCACCGTGATGTAAGGAAGAATCGAGAGATTAAGGTGAAAAGCAAGTGATTTACGAAACAACAAAACCGATAAAACCTATGAGCTATGACACTTGTGAAGCGTTACTTTCTAACCCGGACCGGGGACTCAGAACAGAAACATACATCACATTGGGTACACCTCTTCGCGCCTACCCGACCGAAAATGAAGATCCCTTTGAAAGAGCAAACAGAATACTCCTGAAATATAAAGAGGACTCCCCCACTCTGTGTCAGCTATATGTGTATTTGTCAAACTATGTGTCGTCTCCGCTTGACAGTACAGCGTTTGAACAACTTAAAGAAATTCTGCAAATGTTTCGTAACAGAAATGTTCGTCTGCTTCTTCGCTTTGCCTATAGCGTAGAGGGCATTCCCGATGCCAAATACAAAACAGTTAAGCGCCATCTTGAACAACTAAAGGAGTTTTTTATTGATAACGGCGATTTAATCAACAGCACCCTTTATTGCCTGCAAACGGGAATTATCGGATATTGGGGAGAGGGACATTCAAACAAAAAACTCAAAAACCGTTACAAGAAAAGAGTTGTTAACGATGTTCACAAGCTTGCACCAAAGGGCATATATACACAGGTGAGAACCTATGATATGTTAAAGCTTCTTCGCCCTGAAAACAAGCTGAAAACAGGAATCCATGATGACTATATTATCGGAGATATGTCTCATCAGTGGTCCTTTGTTCCGAGCACAAAGAAAAAGCAGTTTGCAGACACTTTGCAGCACACTAAATATACTGTAAATGACGGAGAAATGCCCTGGGGCAGAGCTACTCTTAATGATAAGCCCGGAGCGCCGTCTTTAAGCAGCCTTGACGGCGCAGCGGTGCTAAAGCAGTTGAGCACCTATTCGATGACATCGCTGTCATTAGAGCACAATTACAGGGAAGACGGTAATGAATACAGTATGGCAAAATGGAAAACTGAAGCTTTAAGTTATTATGAGGCGGAACGGCTCGGAATCAGTGTCAATCCGTTTCTTTTTCAGGATAAAAATGGCAGGGCTGTCCGTCTTTCAGTGTATGATATAATACGCTATCATCTCGGTTATCAGCTCATACTCTGCAATTACGTTGAAAAGCAACAGCTAATATCATTCGGGCTGACAAACTACGGTTTTGCCGCACCGCTGAATTTCAACTATCTGGCGGTTGTTGCAAAAAGCAGAACAACCGATGAATTCATTGAGATAGAAATAACCGATTTCGACAAAAACTGTCTTCAGTCCGGCGCAAATGTGACATATACGGCTACTATTCCCGACGGATATGAAGCGGTCGGCGTAAAAGCAGATACCTTTAAAGGTCGTGGAATAAACCTGAGATTTGCCAACGATACGCCGTTCCTTGATGGAGTGCAATACTTTAAATAGGTTCGGGTGGCGATATTTACGGCTTTCTTATGTTTATTTTAACAAACATAAATCATGCCTTATGGAATATTCCGTACGAACATATAAAATAATGTACAGCCTTGCTGATACAATCGGATAAAGGCGCTTGACAGCATAGCTTCGTTATGATAGTCTGTCTCTATAAAATACAACAAGGAGAAATCGGAGATATTTAGCTATCTAAATGACATTCAGTCTATAACTCCGTGAATACAGAAAACATGAAAAAAACAATTGTTCAAAAAGCCTTGAATACTGCCTCGAGCTATGATTTCCGATACAAAGGTCTTATGAAAAATTCCATGCAGTCTATTCCTATCGGAAACGGTGACTTAGGCGCCAATGTTTGGGCTGATGAAAATGCCGTTTGCGTTCTGCTTTCCAAAACAGATGCCTTCAGCCGTCTGCACCGTCTTTTGAAAACAGGATATATCCGATTGAATTTCCCGAAAGGCGTCCTGAATGAAAACCTTGCTTTTCATCTCGTTTTAAACAAGGGAATACTGAAAATCCAGAACGAAAACATCCGCATACAAATTTATGCAGATGCTTTCAAGCCTGTATATAAAATTGATGTTGACGGAAAGTATGCAGATAAGCTGTGCATTGAAATTGTGAATTACAGAGAAAAACCGGAACACCTTGCCCATAATGACCGCAGTAATTATCAGCTGAACTGTGAAGCGGACGAAGACATAGGATTTGACTGTACTGAGGACAGCGACACCGTTTTTGTGGAAGGTAAATCGGCAATCGGGCAAATGCACGAAAATACAACCTCTCTTTATCATTTCAGCCTCGAGCATCAGCACCTTTCCGATTATCCGAATAAATCAGATTTTCTGACAGGACTTACCTTCGGCTTTCTTGCTTATTGCGGCGATATGTATGCCGAAAAAAATACGCTCAGAGCAAAACAAGGCACGGAAAAACTGTCTATATCCATTCATTCTCTCACCTGTGAAACCGCTGAAGAATGGATGCAAAAAATCAAGCAAATCCCCGAAAGCGATATTGACAAGCACAAAGCTTATTGGAAATCCGTCTGGGAGAAAAGTTATGTCTATATTTCGGGAAACAAACAAGCGGAAAGAATTACGCAGGGCTGTATTTTGCAAAGATACATGAATCTCTGCGCCGGAAAGGGACGTTTTCCCGTAAAGTTCAACGGCTCAATATTCACTTGCCAGCCCTCACCTCATAACAACGAAAATTATGATTACCGGCTGTGGGGCGGCTATTATTGGTTCCAGAACACAAGACTGATTTATTGGAGTATGCTTTTTTCGGGCGATTACGATTTAATGCTTCCGTTTTTTCGGCTTTATTTAGATAACCTTGATTTTGCAAAATACAGGACGGAAAAATATTTCGGGCACAATGGTGCATTTTACCCCGAAACAATAAGTATTTTTGCGGCGTATGCCGATTCCAACTACGGCTTCAAAAGAGACGATCTGGCGGACGGAACGACGCTCAATACATATATCCGCTACTATTATTGCTCTGCGTTGGAGCTCGCCTTTATGATGCTTTTATATTGCAGAAATACACAAGATTCTGAGTTTCTCCAAAACGAATGTCTGCCCTTTGTAAAAGAAATATTGCTGTTCTTTTATGAGCATTTCAAGCAAAACGACGGTTCCGTCTGTTTCAAACCCACATCTTCGCTTGAAACATGGCAAGACTGTATCAATGACACGCCCAATATTGCGGGAATGGGTGCAGTCTGTGATTTTGTTTTACACACAGAGGAAATACCACAGGAGCTTGCAAAGTTATGTGAAAAAATCAAAGCATCTCTGCCGCCTGTTCCCGTAGGCCGTAAGCTTTTGCGTAAAGCGGTCATGCCTTTTGAAAAGAATATAGACAAAGTAAAGCGCAACTGCGAAAATCCCGAACTGTATTCCGTATTTCCGTATGCTCTTTATAAAATAGGCAACCCCAATTTAAAAGTCGGAATAAACACATTTAAAATGCGTGCCGAAAGAGTCTCCTGCGGCTGGCAACAACACGGTATTCAGGCGGCATTTCTCGGTCTGTGCAGAGATGCATATAGGGAAATTGTGAAAAACTGTGAAAACACAAACAAAGACTGTATTTTTCCGCCCTTTTACGGACCCAATTATGACTGGCTTCCCGACCAGGACAACGGCGCAAATCTATTGATGACGGTAACAAAATCCCTTGTGCAGGAGAACGATGAAAAAATCTATCTTTTGCCTGCGTGGAACAAAAAGCTTGATGTCTCATTCCGACTTCCTGTGGGGAATAATTTTATCAATGTAAATTACATAAAAGGTGAAAAGCCGGAGTATTTCTTTGATAAACCTGAAATCCGACAAGTCATTATAATGTAAAATATAAGGATATTTGAGTGATAAATTATGACAGAAAAACAGATAAAAACCGTTACGCCTTTAAATGATGAATGGGAGTTTTCCTTTCAAGACGTAACGATTGATTATGCAAATAATATAACAGATTGGCAAAAAATCAGGATTCCTCATACCTGGAATAATCTTGACGGACAGGACGGAGGAGACAATTACCGCAGAGGAAAAGGCTGGTATAAACGCATTTTGAATATCAATGCGGAATCAAACAAAGAATACTGGCTTGAATTTTTAGGCGTCAATTCTGTTGCCGATGTTTATGTTAACGGCGTTCATCTCGGTCAGCATAGAGGCGGATATACCCTTTTTCGTTTTAACGCCACCGATGCAATTTTAAACGGTGAAAATGTACTTTTGGTTTGTGCTGACAATTCTCCGTTTTTAGATGTAATTCCTCTTACTGCCGATTTTACATTTTTCGGCGGAATTTATCGGGAAGTCAACCTGATTTTGTGCGAAAAAACACATTTTGCTCTTGACGAATACGGCTCCGACGGTGTTTATGTTACTTATGAAAATTCAAAAAAGCTTGAGGATAAAGCGGAGCTTGTATTATCTGCTTCGGTATCCGGGAACACGGAGGGCTTTTCCGTCAGGGCGGAGGCTTTTTTACCGGATGCTTTTAAAAAATGCGAAGGCATTGACATAGCTGATTTTGATGAAGAAAGTATTATTTCAAATCGCTGTGAGCCGATTGCATCAGCTTCCGGCGGAATCAACGGCGGAAAATTTCATGCACTTCTTACCATAAACAATCCTCATTTATGGAACGGCAAAAGCGACCCTTTCCTTTACAAAATAGTGTTCTCCCTTTTTGACGGTGAAAGATTAGTGGAGACAAAGGAAAAGTATATCGGTATCCGCTATTATACCGTTAAAGACCACAGGGGCTTTTACCTCAACGGAAAGTCATATCCACTGCGTGGTGTTAACCGCCATCAGGACAGAAAAAATATGGGTTGGGCAATTACCGATAAGGAACACGATGAGGATTTTTCCCTTATCTATGAGATGGGTGCCAACGCCGTGAGACTTGCCCATTATCCGCATCATCCGCATTTTTACAGTCTGTGTGACAGGTACGGACTGCTTGTCTGGGCTGAAATACCCTTTGTGGACCGTATAGGCGGTTTAGGAATTTCGGGACTGTCCGGTGATACAAAAGAGGATAAGAATATTCAGAAAAGCTTTTTGAATAACGCGAAACAGCAGATGACAGAGCTTATTTATCAGCAGGGGCACCGCCCGTCCATATTCTGCTGGAGTATGTCCAATGAGGTTATGGCTCAGTTTGGTAAAACGGCACAGTATATGATGTGCGAGCTTGACAGCCTTGTCCACTCTCTTGACGGTCAGCGTTATTCAGCGATTGCTACCAATCATATAGATTCCTATTGCTGGAAAGCCGATTTGCGCGGGTGCAATATTTATCCGGGCTGGTACGGAGGCAAGGCTACGCATTTTCCTTATCAGGTGAATTATCATAGGAGGGCAAACAAGCTCAGAGGCGTTGCCGTGTCCGAGTACGGTGCGGGCGCAAACATCATGCAACACACGGAAAATCCAAGTCAGCCGAAAGACACAGTATGTGATTTTCACAGTGAAGAGTGGCAGTCCATTGTGCATGAAAATGCTTTGAAATATTTTATGAAAAAGAGCTCACGGAAAATCTGGGGTACTTTTGTATGGAATATGTTCGACTTTGCCATTGACTCCCGGAATGAAGGATCTATGCCGGGAATGAACGATAAGGGGCTTGTTACATACGACAGAAAGATTAAAAAGGATGCTTTTTATCTTTACAAGGCTTATTGGAGTGATGTTCCCACCGTTCATATAACCTCAAAGAGATTTACAAAAAGAGAAAAGAAAATCATTTCGGTCAAGGTCTATTCGAATGCCGAAAGTGTATCCTTGTCTCTGAACGGCAAAATGCTTTACACACTTAACAACAGGCAAAACAAACAGTTGAATGTGTTTATTTTTAACAAGGTTCAACTTGAAAAAGGCAAGAATGAGATTGTTGCAGCAGCAAACAACTGTACTTCCGATAAAGCTGTTTGGGAGTTTTAGCAGTTATATCTTTTATAACCGTATAAATCCCTTTTGCGCATAAACAAAACCCTCTTGATATTTATTTGCATAAAGAGGGTGCTTACCCATTCAGTGTAATTCTATTTTTCTCCAAGTATTCCCTCATAGCTTTTACCTTTTCCATAACTTTAACCAAACAAAAAGGTTCTGTTAAGTTTTTCAAACAACCTAACAGAGCCTTTAATATATAATACTGTAAAAAATCACATTTTTAAATCAAAGATTATTCTTCCATTTGCCTGCTCAAAAAACCGGCGGCAACCTGCGTTAATTTAATGTCCGTCTGGCTGGGCGTAGTATCCCCTTTGTCAGAAAGTAAAGCAACAGCACCCATAACATCACCGCCGCCTATAATCGGGTTCATCACAGCTATTTTTGCCGGCATATCCTCACTTATTACAAGCTCGTCTTTACCCGCACCGGACACAAAGGCACTGCGGCGCTCCATATAGCTTTCAAGCATAGGTGAAATGCGTTTGCCCACCGCCTCTTTTTTAGGCATACCTGCAACGGCAACAATTCTGTCCCTGTCGCAAATTGCAACTGTCATACCGCTCGTGCGGCTGAGCACATCAACATACTGCTTTGTATATGGACCAAGCTCACCGATAGGCGAATACTTTTTGAATATTACCTCACCGTCGCTTTGAGTGTAAATTTCCAACGGGTCGCCCTCTCTGATACGCAGTGTTCTGCGGATTTCTTTTGGTATTACCACCCTGCCTAAATCATCTATACGTCTGACTATTCCTGTCGCTTTCATTTTATCTTGCTCCTTTTTTGTTGAAATTTCCTTATTAGTATCGCTCAAAATTGGGAAAATATAAGTAAATTACTGTTAAATATATTTTCACGGTTTAAAAGTTAAATCTATATTACAAAAAAATCCTCCAAACCTATTGACAAAACAAATCGCATCCGCTATAATACATAACAGATGTTACATAAAGTATGTTACAAAACGCAAACTTCGAAACGGAGATGATATTATGGCACCGAAACCCAAGTATACAAAAGAGGAAATTGTGGCTGCCGCTTATGAATTAACCCGAGAAAAAGGCATTGACGCAGTTGTTGCAAGGGAGGTCGGCAACCGCCTTAACACTTCCTCCTCCCCTATTTTCACCGTATGGAGCAGTATGGACGAGCTAAAAGCAGAGGTGCGAAAGCTGTCAATAATAAAATACCGTGAATATATGGCAGATATTTTTGACTACTCGCCCTCTTTTAAAGAATTCGGTATGCGCTGTGTAAGCTTTGCTCGCGAAGAGCCTCATTTATACCGTCTGCTGTTTTTAACACAGCAAGACCACCGCAGCCCATACGCAAGATTTAAGTCGGAGTTTGAAAGTATTTTCATTCCCCTTGTGAAAGAAATCCAAAATCAGTTTGGCTTGTCTGAAGCCGATGCGGAAAATCTGCTTGACGAAATGATTATATTTGCCAACGGTATTGCGGCATTTATCATCACCGATGCAGACAGCTTTTCAAAAGAATCGGTCAGCTACCACCTGAGCAAGGTCTGTTTGGGAGTGGTAATTTCAGATAAGCTTCGTGACGGAAGCTTGGATTTTGACACAGCTGAAGCAATGTTAAACTCTTATGACGAAAAAATATTACCGCGTAAAAAGTCAACTGTTTAATACCGAAGCAATAAAGAGGTGAACTTATATGGAAAAGCTTCTTGAATTTTTACATCCTGCCTTGCCCTGGATTGCAATAGGCTTAACCCTTGCAATATTTTTTGCCACGAAAAAAGAGAAAGCCAAATCCACAAGGTCAACAGAGGGTATGTGCTTTGGTTTGCTAATGGGCACAGCTATCAGCACTTCACTGAAAATTGACTCCGGTATTTGCCTTATTTTCGGAGTGCTCATAGGCTATATTATCGGTTTGTTTATCAAAAAAGATAAGCAGGAAAAGGAAACTGATGAAGACTAAAGAAATAATTCTTACCGGACTTTCTTTTCTGCTCATTTTCGGAACCTTGTCAGGCTTCTGCTTATTTAATCGGGAAGCTTTCAACGGAAGCTTTATTAAAAGCTCCGACAGGTACTCACTTGATATAGAGCAAATGAATACAGATGATTTTCATACAATGAAGCTTCATAGCGGTGACAGGCTGAAAATTCACTTCGAAGAATTAAAAGGTTCTTTGACCGTAATAATTACGTCAGAAGACGGAAGCGAAGTCTATCGCGGAAAGGGAAAAGAGGTCACGGATTTCACCGTCAACATAAAAAAAAGCGGTAATTATACCGTAGCTGTTGAGGGCAGACGTGCAAAAGGAAAAGTTGATATTAAACTTATAAAAAATAAGAGAGGAGAATAGGAATGAAAAAGAGATTTTTTATACCGGCCTGTGTTTTAAGTGCTGCTGCAATAGGCTTTGTAATTTATGCATTAGGTCATCCTGAATTATCCCTGCCTTTTGACAGCCGGGTTACAGGCATAATTTACGGACTGTATGCTGATATAACGGCACTGATGTTTATGCTTGCATTTTGTAAAAAAGCAACCGGCTTAAATATATTGACAATCATCTTTGAGCTTGGCGCGATTTTCTTCTTAATTCAAGCCATACTCGGTCTGTTCCCCGACGGCAGCGCAAATTGGTTTTTACCCTTAGCATTAACACTTAACTGCATTGCTATTTTCATAAATTTAGCTCAAATAAGAAAAAACAAAAATATAACATCAAAGGAGATTGATAAATCATGAAAAAGATAAGTAAAATTTTATGGGGTGTAGCTCTCATAGCAATCGGCGGCATTTTTGCTTTAAACGCCTTTGGAATAACCGATATCGACATTTTCTTTGACGGCTGGTGGACATTTTTCATTATAGTCCCCTGCTTTATAGGTCTTTTCAATGAAAGAGAAAAAACAGGCAATCTCATAGGTATTGCAATCGGTATATTTTTGCTTCTCTGCTGTCAGAATGTATTGGACTTTGACATACTTTGGAAGCTGGCTGTTCCCGCAATTATTGTTATTATCGGCTTGAAGCTGATTTTAACGGCTGTTTTCGGTGACAAGGCGGCAAAAATGATTAGCGACTCCCGAAAAAAAGGTGATAATGTCAAGGTAGGCTGTGCCACTTTTTCAGGTCAGGATTTAAACTTTTACGGCGAAAAATTTGAAGGCGCAGAGCTTACTGCAGTTTTCGGCGGTGTTAAGTGCGATTTAAGAAATTCTATTATTGAAAAAGACTGCGCTGTTACCGCATCTGCTACTTTCGGCGGAATAGATATTTTTGTCCCCGACAATATCAATGTAAAGGTAAGCTCCAACTCAATTTTCGGCGGAGTTTCCGAGAAAAATAAGCGTCCCTTTATTGACGGTGCCCCCACATTATATGTAAATGCAACTTGTATATTCGGAGGAGTTGAAATTAAATGACCGCATTTCAAAAAGTAATTAAATATGTAGCCATTGCTTTTGCACTTTGCTTAATTGTTTCCATTTTCAGCGGAATAATAACAGGTATTAGCAGTATTTCTTCCCTGTTCATCAGTGACGGAAACGCAAAGCCCGTCGGCGAAACAAAGGTCTATGAAATTGACGGTGAGGTTAACTCACTTTCCATAGACCTTGCCGGTACTCAATTGAAAATTCAAACTGCAGATAAATTTTTTGTAGAAAGTAACCACAAATATATTTCGGTAAAAAATGAGGGCGGCAAGCTCCGCATCACAGAAGCCAAAGAGCTTTTTAACTTTGCGTCAAACAATATTACGGTTATTTTGAATATTCCGCAAAACTTTACCTTTGACAATGCGGAAATTGATACGGGAGCCGGCACGGTTAAAATTGACAGCCTAAGTGCAGATGTTTTGGACCTTACTCTCGGCGCAGGAAAAGCTGACATTAAAAATCTTACGGCAAATTCACGTGCCGAAATTGAGGGCGGCGCAGGCGAACTTAATATTGACGGCGGAAAGCTTAATAATCTTGACCTTGAAATGGGTGTGGGTTCCTTAAAATTAAAAAGCCGTATTGAGGGCAAGAGCCAACTCGATTACGGTGTAGGTGAAACAAAGCTGACCCTTATAGGCAGCCGTGAAGACTATCAGATTGAGCTTGACAAAGGCTTAGGCGAAGCAAAGCTTTCAGGCGAGGAAATGAAAGACGATTCCGTTTACGGCTCAGGCGAAAATCACATTGACATTGACGGCGGTGTAGGTTCCTTAAAAATTGATTTTTCACAGGAGTAAGCACACTAACCGATAATTAGCTTAAAAATTTTTAAGGTGATATTTATGAAAAAGGCAGTATTAAACCCCGTCGGTATGTTTTGAACTGCCCCAAATTGTGCGGACAGTACAAAAGTCCCCTCATATGGTGTAGAT
>JBJEOK010000020.1:0-2427 GCA_051880695.1 Acutalibacteraceae bacterium
GAGAAAGGAAAACTATTAATAGAAATAGCGGTCGGCATTTGTGTTGGACATTTATTTATATAATCAATGAATAAAAATTGCCCTGCCCCTTTGCAACTTTGCTTTGGAGCAGGGCTTTAAGTTTTGCCTGAATCTGTTGACTACAACACTTTTTTGTTGTCGGCGCCCGGCGTGGTTACAATGACCTTTTGCGGCGTAATGATAAGTGCGCCCTTTGCAGTGGCTGCACCGTTAAACATTTTTTCAACCATTGCTTTAAATTGTTCAACTGTTTTGCCTTCTGTCAAATAGACTGCCGTTCCTTGAATCTGATAGCCTTCCAAAGTATTAGCGTCGTAAACCGAAACGGCAATTTTACCGCCGTTCATCTTTACGTTTTTTAAGGTGGTGTCAAGGAATACGTCGCCAACCGCCAGCTTGCCGTCGTCAGTTACAAACTTGAATGCGACGGGAACGACGTTAGGGTCTCCGTTTGCACAGGTTGCCAGATCCCACATGCTCTTTTCAAGTACTCTTAATACATGGTCGTTTAACATATAAAAACCTCCGAATTAGATTTACGCATTTGCGATGATTGAATTATATGTTGTCAGCTCAAAAAAAGCAATATATTAGCAAATTTATAAGTTACTAATAAATTAAATAGTAACTTGAAATTGACGAAGTTTAATATATAATAAAAATAAAGGATATATTTGGAGATAAAGGATATGTATCAAAAAAAATTAGAAAAAGATATACGCTGCCCGTTAGAATACGGTTTAGAAATATTCGGAGGGAAGTGGCACTCAAGGATAATCTGCGTTTTGGCTGCCAAAAATGTTTTGCGCTACAGCGAACTGAGAAAAGAAATGGGTAACATCACTGACGCTGTATTAGCGTCTTCTCTAAAGGATCTGATTGCAAATGAAATCGTAATTCGCCAGTCTTACGATGAAATTCCTCCCCGTGTTGAATATTCGCTTTCCGAAAAAGGAATATCCGTTGTGCCTATTTTGCAGAGTATCTGCAAATGGGCGGGACATTTTTATAAAGAGGAGAATGATAATACAATGATTCAATGTCGAAAATGCGATTATCGCTAAAATATTGCGCTAATTAATTTAATAGTATCTTGTATTTGCCAAATACCTGTGCTAAAATCGACTGCGAAATTAAAACGGAGGTATTAAAATGGCGGAAAAATGTTCTCATAACTGTTCGGAATGTAGTAGCGACTGCAATGAACGAACTGCTCTTAAGAGTAAATCGGAAAAACAGAACGTCAAATCGTCGGTAAAAACGGTTATCGGAATTGTAAGCGGTAAAGGCGGCGTCGGAAAATCACTAATTACAGCATTGTTGGCGTCAGGTATGCAGAAAAGAGGATATCGGACTGCTGTACTTGATGCAGACGTTACGGGACCGTCTGTTCCTAAGATGTTCGGTGTTAAGGGAAAATCAGGAGGGACAAAAGACGGGATACAGCCGGCTGTAACGGCAAATGGAATAAAAATAATGTCAATCAATCTCTTGCTTGATAATGACAGCGACCCTGTCGTATGGCGAGGTCCGATAATATCAAATGTTGTAAAGCAGTTCTGGACAGACGTTATTTGGGGTGACGTGGACTATATGTTTGTGGATATGCCTCCCGGAACGGGAGACGTACCCTTGACTGTATTTCAGTCCTTGCCGATAGCAGGAATCATTGTAGTTACTTCTCCGCAGGAGTTGGTAGAAATGATTGTATGCAAAGCTGTCAAAATGGCTGAAATGATGAAAATTCCCGTGCTCGGAATTGTTGAAAATATGTCTTTTTTTCAATGCCCTAAATGTAATGAAAAACATAGTATATTCGGCGAAAGCTGTGTTGATAAATTAGCGGCAGAATATCGGATAGATACGGTTGCAAAACTTCCTATAAGGTCGGAGATTGCCCGTTTGTGTGACGATGGTAAAGTCGAGGATATTGAAGAAAATGGATTAAACGATATAATAAATAAAATATCAAAAACATAAAGGAGAATTTTATTATGGAACCGAAATTTTATATTTGTAATCACTGTGGGAATATTATTATAAAGGTTAAAGATGCCAAAGTACCCGTTGTATGTTGTGGTGAAAAAATGACTGCGCTCGTACCTAATACTTCTGAGGGCGCAGGAGAAAAGCACTTACCTTTCGTTACGGTAGAGGAGGGAAACGTTCACGTAAACGTAGGTGAGGTTACTCATCCTATGGCGACTGAACATTATATTCAGTGGATTTATTTGGAGACCGAAAACGGCGGACAGTACAGAACGTTAAAGCCTTCTGACGCACCCGAAGTTACGTTTGCAGTTTGCGACGACAAGCCCGTTGCCGTCTATGCTTATTGTAATCTTCACGGTCTTTGGAAAACTGAAATTAAATAAGAAATACTATAAAAAAGTTCTAAAACGGTCA
>JBJEOK010000021.1:0-53224 GCA_051880695.1 Acutalibacteraceae bacterium
AAATTCATTTCCGTAACTATGTTTAAGATACAAGGCACTGCTCATTCGGCAAAGTCCGACTGCTACAAACTGCTTCTATCTCAGGCGGAGGATAGGTTGTGCTTCTACGTCAGGGGGATATGCAAGTCAGGTTGCACATAAGTGAGTGCTTTTTTAATGTTCGGTAAATTGATAGGTCGGCGGCGTAGGGCGAAAATTTCCGTCACCCCCTTTTTATGAGGGGATGTCGTAAATTTTCGCAAGGGTTTAGGTTTTGCTTTTCCGTTAAAGCTCAACTACGTTAACTCCGTCTATCGCGAAAATTCTCCGAATTTTCGCTCAAAGCGGCGGCAAAGGCTTCGCGCCAAGCTAAAGCTTGGCTGTCTTGCCGCCTTCGGCTACGCCTGCGCCGCTTTCAGCGGCTCCGGCTCCGCCTCCACAACTGTGCTTCGCACAGTTAATTATAAAAGAAAGATACAGCCAAAACCAAAAGTCAAGGCTGTATCTTTTAATTTATAAGTGACAAAACTGCGCACTTTTTTATTTCTTCGCCGTATTTATTGACTTGCCGTAAACAAAGAACCTTGTAAATAAAAATTCCGTTGAAAGGTTAATAAGCATTGTCATAATGAGCACAATATACTCATTCCAGCCGGCATTTGTAAGAGCAACACCCCACCAGATTGAAAGCGGAGTAAACACACAATAATAACCGAAAACCTTAAGCATGGCAATGGGAATGTTTGCGGCAGACTTAAAGGTAAACTTTCTGTTTACGGTGAAGTTGAAAAGCACCGAAAGGAAAAGAGCTATGAAATAAAAAAGTCCGTAGTCGTTATTGATAAGCTTTTCGGGTAAAAAATTAAAAATTTCCGTTCTTTTTGCAAGCTCATTTAAAAGGGTAAAGGATACAGTTTGAATAATACCTGCACCCGCCGAAAAAAAGACGAATTTTATGGTCATAATTATATTGTCTTTTTTTGTAAGCTTGGCTTTTTCGGGTTCCTTTGTTACATTTTCTTTATCCATTTTAGTTTTCTCCTTTGCAAATTCTTGCTTTCATTATATAACACTTGCCCTTTAAATTCAATATAAAAGGGTTATATTTTTCACCCTAAACATATTTTACCTCTGCTTTTAATACAATTAGTAAAGAAAAAGGAGGAATTATTTTGAATATAGACAATCTTGAAAAAATGATACAGCAATACAGCAAAGAGCTTCTTGAAATGGGCAAAGCCTACTCGGGCGAAGCCGAAGTGCCCGAAAAAAAGCCGGAGCCGACTTTCCCGGAACCGCTTACTCCCGAGCCGACTTCCCCGGAACCGGCTACTCCCGAAGCTTTTGACGAAAGCGAAGAAAACACAGCTGATAAGACGTCTCTTCCCGAGGATGCCGAACCCACTCAGGCAGAAGCTGTTACCGAAAAGCCCGAGGCTGAAAACACCTCTGACAGCACAGCCACTTTCACTGCAAGGGTTTATGTTGCCGAGGGAGCCTACCCTGTACCTGATGCAAAAGTGGTTGTCTACAAGGGTGACAAGATTTATGCCTTTCTTGTCACCGACGAAAACGGCAGTACAAAAACCGTTGAATTACCTGCCTTTATAAGAACAACCTCTCAGGAAAAGACCGCAGAAAATCTCAACGCCGACTACCTTGCAGACGTTTTTGCAAAGGGCTTTGAAAGTAAAAAAGGCCTTACGATAAGTGCCGAGGGTAACAGCGAAATCGTACTCGACGTACCGCTGACACCCGAAAGCGAGAGGATAACCTGACATGGCAGTGATACCCACAATACCGACAATGATAACGGTACACTTAGGTGCGCCTAATTCAAACGCGCCTAACGTCACAATCCCCTTTACGGAGTACATTAAAAATGTAGCGTCCTCTGAAATTTACTCCACTTGGCCCGAAAGCGCCATAAGAGCCAACATTATAGCACAGGTTTCCTTTGCCTTGAACCGAGTTTACACCGAATGGTACAGGTCACGGGGTTACGATTTTGACATCACCAATAACACCGCTTTCGACCAAAAATTCATAAACGGCAGAAACATTTATGAAAACATCAGCCGTATAACAGACGAAATTTTTAACGATTATCTACGGCAAAAGGGTACGGTAAATCCCTATTTTGCCCAATACTGCAACGGCACAACGGTAACCTGTGAGGGACTTTCTCAATGGGGCACCGTTGACAGAGCCAACGAGGGGATGAGCGACATTGAAATTCTGCGCTACTACTACGGCGACAACATCGAGCTTGTGGTAAACGCTCCTTTAAGTGATAATTTGCCCTCTTACCCCGAAACGCCCCTGAGCGAGGGCAGACTTGACGAAAACGTAAGACGTATGCAGCTTTATCTCAACAGAATTTCCGCCAACTACCCTGCCATACCTAAAATAGCAACAGTAACGGGGCTTTATGACGAAAACACCGTCAATGCGGTAAAAGCTTTTCAGCGCATATTCGACCTTTCGCCCGACGGCGTTATAGGCAAGGCCACCTGGTATAAAATAGTCTACATCTACACTGCCGTAACACGCCTTGCAGAGCTTGACAGCGAGGGTGTAGGCTACGAGAATTTACCAAAGCAGTTTCAAGGCGATTTAAGCTTAGATGACAGCGGCGGTCAGGTGGTTTCTTTGCAGTACTTTCTGGCAATTCTTGCTTTCTTCAATTCATATCAGCCGCCCGTTACTATTGACGGAATATACGGCACCCAAACAAGGGACGCAGTTTCAGCCTTTCAACGCGACAAGGGTCTGCCGATTACGGGAGCCGTTGACCAAAGGACATGGGAGAGCATCTATGCCGCCTACAAAGGTGTTGTTGATTACCTTGAAATGGAAAAAATAGTCCTCAGCGTAGCTACAGAGCCTTACCCCGGTGTAGTTTTACGCCGAGGCGATGTAGGTCCCTCTGTGTTTACCTTTAAGACCTACTTAAATTTTATTGCGTCATATTTTTATGACATTAGCCAAGTGCCCGAAAACAGCGTTTTTGACCCGCGAACACAAATAGCCGTCCGTGAATTTCAACGGATTTTTTCCTTGCCCGTAACAGGTCAGGTAAATGAGCAAACCTGGAACACCATAGCGGACACTTACAGAGTTCTGCGTGAGGGTCAGCAGCGTCTTGAGGGGCAATACCCCGGCTATGAGGTAGGAGGTTGATTTTTTGACAGAAAAAGAGACTGTAATTTATGAGCTTCAGCAATTTTTGCGCAACATTTCCCGAGCTTTCGGTGAAATCTCTCTCATTATCCCCGACGGCATTTTTTCAGACAGCACCGAAACCGCGCTCAAAGAGTTTCAGAAAAACGAAAGCCTGCCTGTTACAGGTAAGGCCGATTTTGCAACGTGGGATAGACTGCGTGAAGAAAACAAAAGGGCAGTTTTCAAAGGCAGCGAGCCTAATCAGGTGGTTTATATTAAAAATGAGGACTTACCCCTTGTTTTGGGTATGGAAAACAATCAAGTATACACTTTGAAAAGTATGCTGAAAAAAGCACAAAGTAACTTTTCAAATTTTCTCCCTGCCGAAAGTAATTCCATATTTGACCCGATAACAAAGGAAAACGTGATACGCTGGCAAAAGATTGCCTTTTTACCGCCTACGGGTCAGGTTGACAAAGCCACGTGGAACAGCATTTCCGACTACCACAGCCAAGTGCCCTGACAGGTTGTTACAGATTAAAGCTATGGGTATAAACAGGGTGTTTTTCACTAAGGCAAAACACACGGGCATAAAGAACGGCTGCAAAAGCCTGAGCTTTTGCAGCCTGAATTATTACTGAATAATTATTTTGTATAATCAAGCATAGGTCCAAGGTTAGCGTACATATCATAACAGCATACATACTTAACATTAAAGAGGTTGTAAAGTATGTTGAGTATTCTTACCCAAATGGGTCTTATAAATGCGTTATGACAAATACAGTTACAATGCTGACCGTAATTGGGATTGAGTGTCATATCAACACTGCAAACCGTTACGGCATTGTCATCGCTTAAAAGGTACTTGACTTGCTTTTCACCGAGGTACTTGTCATCGGCAGTGGCAACGCTTACACTGATAGGTAAGCTGTGGTAAACCTGACACTTGAACTCACCGTTTGCATCGGTTTTGCCCTTAGCAACAAGCTGACCGTTGACATCGATTACCTGCACAATTGCTTCACCGAGGTAATAGTCAACGTCTTCGCTTGAGGGGACAACCATTCTTACGTTGAGGTCATAAAGGCGTACCTTTGTATAATACACGGGAGTTAAGTAAATAACTCTTTTTTCCTCAATGTGTAAGGGGGAGTCGATACCGTTGGCGTCTGTAAAGCCAACAACATTGCCCTTGCTGTCGTATTTTACATAGAAGATTTCACCGGCAGTATTTCTGTAATAAAGAGCCTTATTTTCATTTTCGCTGTCAGTAATAATCTCATAGGCCTTTGCGTTTTCGTCAACATAAATTACGTTGCCGTATTGGTCCTTAGATACTATGTAGTCGCCGCCGTTGATATTGAAGTATGAAAGGTCGGTAACCGTATTTGAGCCTAAAACTTTAAAGTTGCCTGCCCATTCGTAGATATATGTCTCGTCTTTTTGCTTGAACATATTATCTGCATTTTTTGTAAACTCCGAAACAAGGCTGTTGTTATTTAAGTTTGTACGTAAGTTAATGTTGTTGAATTTTGCCTCAAGCCAGTCACCGTTATTATCTCTTTGATATCTCATAACGTGACCTTCACTGTCACAGAAAACTATTGTATAATTTCTGGCAATGGACTTAAAGCAGGGATAGAACGAAACATTGCCGTAAATTTTAGTTATATTTTTATCTACAAGCTCAGCAGTTGAAATCTGTTTGCTTTCGTCGCCGTCAGCACCGAATTTCCAGCCTGTAAACTCGTATTCTTCAACCATATTTCCGGTCATTTCAGGGTCGGGATAAAGTGTGCCGCCTACACCGTAAGCAGGTGTGCCGCCGTGAGCGATTTTCTGTGTCTTTGTGCCGGGGACAAGCTGATTATACTCGTTATAGATGTAAATATTAACATCGTGAGTGATTTCGCCGTCATCGGTCTGATTTGAGCCTGCAAATACGGGATAGAAAACAGTGTTAGCTGTTATGTTGCTCATTGCATTTTCACAGTCTGCTACTGCCGCTTCCTTTTCTGCGGCAGAGGGATTGGAAAGAGGCTCAACTGCCGTATCTGACCAACCGAGGAATGTATAAGCTGCATATTCCTTTGTCTTTTCATGCTTGGGGAGAATTTTTGCGTCATAAACTGCACTCTCGCCCTCTTTAACATAGGCACTGTATAAAACGTCACCTGTTTTAAAGGTTTTTGCCACCTTTGTGTAAGTCACGTCTTCATAATATGAAGCGGTCTCTCTGTGATTTACAAATTCAACCGTATAATAGTTAACCTTTTCGTTTATAACCTTTTCATATTCACGGTGAGTACACTTCTCTTTACTGCCTGCCGCACCGAATTCACGTATACACTCATAATATTTGTGGTAATGTGTAACATTTGCCCCGTTAAAGCCTGCTTCACCCTGTTCAATGTTATTGCCGTCAACCGCAATATAAACGGGATTGTTAATATCCCACTTATGACCTAAGGGTGCGTCTATAACAGGACCCTGATGCACATCTTTGGCGCCGCATTTTGTACAGTGATAGCTTATGTAACCGCCTGTTTCACAAGTTGCATTCACATAAGTGTAATACTCGGGATTGTCACTGGGATAGCCGCCGTTGTGATCACAGGTTGCTTCAGCAAAAGCACCAACGCCAAAGCTTGATGTGAGCATTAACACTGCAAGCACAATTGAAAGGTACTTTCTCATTGTTTTTTTCATACTTAATAGCCTCCTTAATGTTAATTTACCGTCATTCAAATTAAAGTATTCCTATGGTTATTTTAATCATAACCTAAAACAGCAAAAAAGTCAAGAAATACAGCTTTTTTTATTAAATTTAATTGGTATTTTACATCCTTTTGCCCCATAAAATTTAAGGAGGTGGCATAAATGAAAAAATTATACCTTTGTGTTGCAATTTATCTCAGCTTTTGCTTTCTTTTGTGTTCCTGCACAAGGGATAGGCTTATGAATATACTTCTTTTCACCGACAACCTGAACAGCCTTTACGAGAATGACAGGTACAGCCTGAACGACTATGTAATAATTGACGGCGAGCATCAGCTGCTTTTAAAAGAGAATGGCTTTTCTTTTTTGCTTTCACTCAAACAAAATGATGACGGTCTTATTGAAAGCCTCCGTGTAACTTTAAGTAAGGTTAATGAAATCGGTAAGAAAAAAGCTGTGACCGACAAAGAAGCCTTAGCTTTTAAAAAGTCTGTTTGTAATATCATTACTGCCTATACCTATTTTTCCAAGGACGACGCACAAAAAATAACAGACTCCCTTTTGCCTGAAAAGGGAGCCGAATATACAAAATGCGGCGAAGTGAAGCTTGAAAAAGACAACTTCACCTTTATATTTTATTCAAATGAAATAGGCTGCTTTTTCAGGGCTTCAAATGCCTATCTCCTCAAAGAAGAAGCTACCGAAAAGCCTGTCAGCCGTCCCCTTTACGGTGAAACCACCTTTAAACGCGTCAATCCCTAAGGGCGTAAGCACCGTCCTTTAAGCGGAAGTTGTAGCCGTTATCCTCAAGCTTTTTCATATTTTTAAGTACGTATCCCGCACCCTTTGCACCGCAATGCTCCGGGTCGGGAGCGACCCTGACTTCAATGCCTAACTTATCGGCAAGGAATTTGTCAAGGCCGTAAAGCTTAGCTCCTGCACCTGTGAGGACTATGCCTTGATTGCAAATATCGCTGTAAAGCTCCGGCGGGGCTTGGTCAAGCACGTCCATTATGCCGTTAAATATGCTCTCGGCACTGTCTTTAAGCACACGGCAAAGCTCACCTGAATTTACATTAAAGGGACGGGGCATACCGGTGATTGTGTCCTTACCTGTACAGACCATTTCAAATTCTTCCTCACGTTTACAGACACAACCGATAGTGTGCTTGATTTTACGTGCGGTCTGCTTGCCTGCGATGATATCCTTGTCAAGCTTTAAAAAGCGGCAAATTGCTTCGTCCATAGTGTTACCCGCAACCTTTAAGCTTGTACTGTAAGCCACGGTGCCCATTGTAATAATTGCAATGTCGGTTGTGCCTCCGCCTATGTCAACCACCATAACTCCGTAAGGAAAGTCAATTGAAAGGCCTGCACCTAAAGCGGCAACTATCGGCTCGTCAATAAGGTGAACCTTGCCTGCACCAGCAGCACAGGCGGCCTCTATAACCGTTTTCTTTTCAAGGTTAGAGTTACAGCTGGGAGCACTTATTACAACGTCGGGACGAAAAATACTCTTGCGGCAAATTTTGGCAATGAGCCTTGAAAGAATTTCCGCCATTACGGAAAAGTCAGAGATTACACCGCCCTCAACGGGTCTTTTTAATTTATAGCAGTCGGGGGCTTTTCCGAACATAGCACCTGCCGCATTACCTAAGGCGATGAACTCGTCGGTATTGGCGTCATAGCAAACAGCATTTTCTTCTCTTAACACAATACCTCTGCCGCTGACAAAGGCGGTGATGTTGGTAGTGCCCAAATCAATGCCTATATTATAACCTGCCACATTCGTCCCCCCTTTTTAAGAGTAATTTTATCTGAAATTAAATTTTTACGTTTTTGATAATTTCTTTAAGGCAGTCTGCGCTTTTTTTGAGGGCTAAGGTCTCCCTTGTTGTAAGGGGTAACAGAAGCTTGCTTGTTGCACCCTCTGAACCTACAACATTGAGCAGGCTGAGACATACATCGTCAATACCGTATTCACCGTGAAGCATTGTGGAAACGGTCAAGGGCGTGTCAATGCCGTTCATAAGGCTGCGACAAATGTGAGAAACAGAAGCTGCTACCGCATAGAAAGTTGCGCCCTTGTCAAGAATAACCCTTGCACCGGAATTTTTTACATAATTTTCAACAATGTCAAAGTCAATTTCCGGATAAAGCTGTCCGTCAGCACGCAAAATAGAAGTACTGCACTCTGCAATTGGAATGTTTGAAATGTTCGCAAGTGACCAGGGCACAAAAGAGCTGTCGCCGTGTTCACCCATAACGTAAGCGTGCACGTTTCTTTGATTTATATTGTAAAGCTTTGAAAGTCTTGCACGAAGTCTTGCTGTGTCAAGAATAGTACCTGAGCCGATAATTCTCTCCTCAGGGATGCCTGACTTTTTACAAAAAACATAAGTGAGAATATCAACGGGATTACTTACGATAATATATACCGCCTTGTCGGCATAAGGTGTAATTTTGGGAATGATGCTCTCTAAAATGTCAATGTTTACCTGTGCAAGGTCAAGACGTGACATACCGGGCTTTCTGGCGGCACCCGAAGTGATAATAACAATGTTGGAATTTGCCGCGTCGGGAAAATCGCCGGAATAAACACTGCACGGGTTACAAAAGGGTGTGCCCTGCTGAATGTCAAGAGCCTCGCCGTAAGCCTTTTTACTGTTAACGTCAATCATAACAATTTCCTTTGCAATACCCGAAAGCATAAGAGTATATGAAATTGTTGAACCAACACTTCCTGAGCCTATAATTGTAATTTTGTTCATAAAAAATCTTCCTTTTTTAATTATATTAAATTGTAATATTTACAGGTGGATAAGGCGACCTTTCATTTGTAAGGCCTAATATATAATCGGTAGACGTTTCAAAATACTTTGCAAGCATAATGAGTATCTCCGTAGGCAGACTGCGCTGTCCGTTTTCATATTGAGAATAGGTATTTTGCCTTATATGAAGGTATTCAGCTATCTCTCTTTGAGTAAGGTCTTTATCCTCGCGGATGTCTTTAAGCCGCATAAAACTTAATCCCCCTTATATTATAGTTTATGTTTTTTCGACAGCGGTATAATATCACAAATTGCGATATCAGTCAAGAGTTTTTCTTGCTAAAACTTATTTTATATGTTAAAATTCACCTATAAAAAGTCAAAGGAGCAGCAAAAATGAAAAATATTGTTCTGATAGGTATGCCCGGTGCAGGAAAAAGCACAATAGGAGTGCTTTTAGCAAAAAGTCTTCTTTGTGATTTTTGCGACACTGACCTTATAATTCAAAAGCAAACAGGCAAAAGTCTGTGCCAAATTATTGAAGAAAAGGGAAATGACGGCTTTCTCAAAATTGAAAACGATATAATTTTTGCCCAAAGCTTTACAAACTGCGTCATTGCCACGGGCGGAAGTGCCGTATACGGAAGCGATGCTATGAAAAAGCTCAAAGAAAGCTCCGTCTTTGTCTTTCTCCACGTGGACACAAAGGAGCTTACAAAAAGGCTTTCAAACATAAAGACACGCGGTGTTGCCATGGAAAAGACCATGACAATTGAAGACCTTTACCGCGAAAGGCTCCCTCTTTACCAAAAATATGCCGATATCAGTATTGATTGTACGGGAAAGACGGCAGAGGAATGTGTGGAGGAGATTGCTCAGCGACTGTGTAGCTGAGCAGTTTTATTCGGCTGAAGCCGAGTTATATTGCGAAGCGTTGCTTCGCAGTTATATTGTGCTTCGCACAGTTATATTCGCCTGACGGCGAGTTTTATTGCTTCGCGGTTTCACCGCTACGCAGTTATATTGTGCTGACGCACAGTTATATTCGGCTATCGCCGAGTTGTATTGCAAAGCGTTGCTTTGCAGTTATACTGCTCACCGCTTCGCGTTTCGCAGTTTTTGTCACTTATTATAAATTAAAAGATACAGCCTTGACTTTCGGTTTTGGCTGTATCTTTCTTTTATAATTTAACTGCGCGACAACATAATATACCCATAAAGCACACGTCTATCTTTAATCGCATCCCAAACCAAAAAATCAGCCTGACACTTAAACCTAAGCATCAGGCTGACCTAAAAATTATATTAGATATACTTATTTTCAGCGGTGTAAAGTTTTCCTTTAAATAACTTTTATCCGTAATATTCGAGTCGATGTAATCGACAGCGGTGTAAAGTTACCCTATATATAACTTTATCCCGTGACAATCGAGTCGATGTAATCGACCGAGGTACTCGGCCGGCCGGCTTATTCGTTAACCCACTGTCCGTCATAGAAATTTCTCTGACGGATAAGCACTTCGTCCTCGTAAACCTCAACCACTACACCCTCAAAGGTTGACTCCTCGGTCTTTTCAGCAGTTCTGGGAACATTAACACAAGTTGCCCTCATATAAGTATAAGTATCAAACGGTTCGTGTGTATGTCCGTTAAAGAAATAGACATCATCATAATCATAAAGAATATCTGCAAGAACAGTTGTGTCCTCACCCTCAAGATCAATCATAGGATAATGTGAGAAAACAAAGATAGGCTTTCCGCTTTGAGCCGCTTCGTCCATAACACCCTTGAGCCAGGTAAGCTGCTCTTGTGATATGTACATTTCGTTAACGGTTGCTTTTTCAGTTGAAAGGAAAATCATATAGTAACCGTTTACCACCCTGTAATAATAAGGCTTGTCAATTTTATTTTTAAGGTAGTTGTTGTTATAATCAATAAAACGGTTTACGTGCTCTTTATAACTGCCCTCACCGTTTGACAAGTCATGGTTGCCGGTCATAACAAAAATATTGCCGTCATCTTTCATGGTTTTAACTGCGCCGAAGAAAAGTGCGTTTTCAATGCCCTGTCCGTTCATTGTGTTGTCGCCTAAAAATACTGTTGCATCAGCAGACTTGTTATTTTTAAGGTCGTTTATGATGTTTTTAAAAGCACTGTAGGTAGTGGGGTTGTTGCTTTCAACGTGAATGTCGGAAACAACGGAAAAAACAAGCTTTGCCGCCTCAGGGTCTTTAGCTGTATAAGCTTGTCCTGAACCCGGCACAAAAACCATTGTCAAAAAAATCGAAATAACTGCAATTAAACCTTTTACATAATTGATAACATTCATAATAATTTTTCTCCTTTTTAAAATTTAATTTATACTTTAAAAACAGTAAGACTTTTGAAGGCCTCACCTTTTTTAAATGTACACTGTGGGAAATCAGGCTGATTAGGTGTGTCCGGATAGTACTGAGTTTCAAGGCAAAAGCCGTAATGCTTGTTTAGCATAATGCCGTCTTTACCCATTTCAGTGCCGTCAATAAAATTGCCTGTATAAAGCTGAACACCGGGAAGATCACTTAAAACTTCAAGCTTTCTTCCGCTTTTTTCGTCTTTGACCTTTGCAACAAGCCTGAGGGTGCCCGCCTCGCCGTTAATGCAGAAATTGTGGTCATAACCGTGACCCCTGATAAGCTGTTCGTCATCGGCATTGATGTCCTTACCGATTTTCTTGCCCTCAGTAAAGTCAAAGGCCGTACCCTTTACACTTCTTATTTCACCTGTGGGAATACTGTCCTCATCGGTGGGTGTAAAGAAGTCGCAGTTAAGCATCAGCTCGTGGTCTAATACGTCGCCGTTTGCGGTAGTGCCTAAATTAAAATATGCGTGGTTTGTCATATTGATAACGGTGTCGGTGTCGGTAACGGCTTTATAATGAATTTCAAGCTCATTACGGCTTGTAAGGACATAAGTGACGGTCACATCAAGGTTACCGGGAAAGCCCTCTTTTCCGTCAGGGCTCTTGTAAGAAAACTCGACTGCATCGTCATCAATAATAATTGCATTCCACAAGGCGCTGTTAAATTCACCGCCGCCGTGAAGACAGGTTTTGCCGTTTTCGTTTTGGGTTACCTGATACTGCTTATCGCCTACGGCAAACTTACCGCCGCAAATTCTGTTTGCGTATTGACCTATTATGTTTCCCGTATATGTACCCGAGGCGATATGACCTGCAATATTGTCAAAGCCCATTATTATATCTCCGACCTTGCCGTCCTTATCGGGGCAACAGAAGCTTTGAAGTGTAGCTCCTCTTGTAATAATTCCGGCAGAAACACCGTTGTCGTTTTCAATGGTAAAAAGATAAACCTCTCTGCCGTCGGGCATAGTGTCAAAGACCGTTTTCTTTACGCTCATAGTTAATCCTCCTTTTGATACAGAGACATTTTAGCATAAATTTTTACATTTGTAAATCAAATCAGAAAAGATTTTGTTGAAAATGTTAAATGTGTTGTTTAAAAGAAAGAAAGCAGTTTTCGAAAATGCTGTAAATTAAAAATTTTATGTATAAATTCACTTGACATATACGATAATATCGTATACAATAATAATAGAGCAGTACGATAATATCGTATAAAAAACAAAAGAAGTGATAAAATGACAAGAGAATTTATTTATACAAAACCTTTTAGGGATTCCTGGCAACGTATGGGCTTAGATGATACCGATATTAAACAGCTTGAAAAAATTTTACTTGAAAACCCTCAAAAAGGTGATGTTATTCAAAACTCCGGCGGAGCAAGAAAGTTAAGAATACAGCTTGAGGGTCGAGGCAAACGAGGCGGCGGCAGAGTAATTTATGTTGATATTTTTGAAAAAGAAAAACTTTATTTGCTGTTAGCTTATCCCAAAAATGTACAAGATAATCTTACAGCTTCACAGCTAAAACTAATCAGCGAAATAATAGACACAATAAAAAGGGAGTGATTTCATGAATAAAGATATAAATTTTGAGTCTTCGCTTTCTATTGAAGAAGTCGAAGAAAATTTCAAGGATTTTGATTTTTTCACAGGTCTTATGGCAGGTCTGAACGAAGCTTTAGCTTATGAAAAAGGAACTGCAAGTGCTGAAACATTTGCAAGAAAAGCCTCTTTACCTGAGGTAGATACAATAAAACTAAGGTCGTCCCTTTCAATGACACAAAAAAGCTTTGCCGCTTTGCTTGGTGTTTCAAAAAGAACAGTTGAAGCTTGGGAATGCGGAAGAACAAATCCCACACCGACTGCAAAAAAACTTATGTTTCTTATTGAAAATGACCATTCATTAGTAGATAAACTCCAACTTTAATTTAAAAAGTCAGACCCGTGCTTCCCACAAGTCTGACTTTTTTATATGCTTATATCAATTTCGAAAGCTCCGGCAGTTTAACCGCAAGCTGAACAAGACCGCTTACGATTTTAAGTGCGCCCTTGCCTGTTTTTTCGCCGTTTAAAACCATCAGCAGACCCTCAGCCATTTTTTCGTTGAAGGCACCGCTTGACATTGTGATAAAGCACCTTATGGGTATATCAAAAACCATAGCTTTCATCAGCTCCATAGCACCGTCACCGCTGTCAGCGACGGCAAAAGCCTTGTCAATGGCCGCACAAATCCGCTTGCCCCACTTTGTATCTTTCGCATCACCGAGACTGTTGAGAAGTGTAAGCTTTGTGCCGGGAAGAAGCTTTGCAGGCGGTAAGGGTCTTCCCAGTAATGCAGAAAACTGTTTGTCGGGTACGTCTTTTACATCTGCGGTGTAATAACAAGGAGCTGTTTCACGGTAGTCGGGAATTACTGCTGTTTCACGTGAAGTTACAGTCACTGTTTTTTCAAGCCTTATGTCACGGCTTGAAGCACCGACAAGAACGGTAAATTCTCCGCTTTCAACCTGCCAGTCGGAAAGGTTGATATTGTAAAAAGCAAAGGCTCTTTTTGAAAGGGTAAGTGTAACCTCCTTTTCCTCGCCCTTTTTAAGGAAAACCTTTTTAAAGGCTCTGAGCTCCTTTTCGGGGCGGAAAACAGTGCTTTCTATATCTTTTACATAAACCTGTGCAATTTCAGCGCCGTCACAAGAGCCTGTATTTTTAATTTTAAAGCTCAGTGTAAGGTCTTCTTCGTCGGTTAAGCTTTCCTTTGAAAGCTTCAGGTCACTGTAAGCAAAGCTTGTATATGAAAGGCCGTAGCCAAAGGGGAAAAGCACGTCCTTTTTTGCAGTGTCATAATATCTGTAGCCGATATAAACGCTCTCTCTATGCTCTGCTGTAAGACCTGTGGCAGGATAGTAGCTGTCACAGGGGACGTCGCTGAGCTTGTGGGGATAGGTTTCACCAAGCTTACCCGAGGGGCAGACGTCACCGCTTAAAATGTTTGCCGCAGCCGAGCCGGAAGCCTGACCTGCAAGGTAGCCGTTAAGCACAGCCTTAGCCTTATTAAGCCAGGGCATTTCAACAGGTGAGCCGCCTGAAAGCACAACTACAATATTTTCGTTGACTTTATAAATTTCCTCAAGCAGGGCAATATGGCTTTCGGGAATACTCAAATGCTCTCTGTCATAGCCCTCAGACTCATAGCTTTCCGTTAAGCCTATGAAAAGCACAACTGTATCGGCACGTTTTGCAATACCGACGGCGTCTTTTAACATAATTTCATTGAGGTCTGTTTTTTTCTTGTTGTAGCCGGGGGCAAAGTTTAAAGTGTAGCCCTTTTCTAAAAGAGCGTCAAAGCTGTCGTCAAGCATTGTGGGGTTAATTTTTGATGAGCCTGCACCCTGATAACGGGGCGCCCTTGCCATTTCACCTATGACAGCAACGGTCTTGTCCTTTTTAAGGGGAAGAATGTTATCCTCATTTTTCAAAAGTACAAGGCTTTGTGAGGCAACCTCACAGGCAAGCTCATGATGAGCTTTCACGTCATATTCGTAGCTTTGAAGCGACTGCTTTGATTTTAAAATAAGGTCAATAAGCCTTAACACGCACTTATCAAGGTCTTCTTCCCTGAGCGTGCCGTTTCTTACTGCGGCGCAGATTTTTGCGTCATTGTAGCCGCCGGAGGTGGGCATTTCAAGGTCGTTGCCCGCCTTTATTCCCTGCACTCTGTCATTTGCTGCGCCCCAGTCGGTGACAACAATCCCGTCAAAGCCCCACTCATCACGGAGAATTTTCGTCTGCAGGTATTCATTGTCGGAGCAATATGTGCCGCAAAGCCTGTTATAGGCGTTCATCACTGTCCAGGGCTTGCCCTCTTTTACGGCAATTTCAAAGGCGGTGAGGTAAGTCTCTCTCAAAGCTCTTTCGTCAACAACGCTGTCAATTGTCATACGGCGTTTTTCCTGACTGTTTACGGCAAAATGCTTGAGTGATGTGCCCACACCCTTTGACTGTATACCCTTAATGAGGGCGGCGGCCATTTTGCCTGCAAGGTAGGGATCCTCGCTGAAATATTCAAAGTTTCTGCCGCAAAGGGGTGAACGCTTGATATTGACACCGGGACCTAAAATAACGCTGACCTTTTCCTGTAAGCACTCCTCGCCCATTGCCTCACCCATACGGTAAAGCAGGTCTTCATCCCAGGAGCAAACGGTGGTTGCCGCCGTAGGGAAACAGGTTGCCGGCACAGCGTCACTCAAAGAGGACTTGTTACTGTCGGGATTCTTTTTTCTCAAACCGTGAGGTCCGTCGGTAAGCATAATTTCAGGTAAGCCGAGCCTTTCGATGCCTTTCATGTGCCAAAAATCCTTACCTGAACAAAGGGAAGCCTTTTCTTCAAGGGTCAGTTTTTTTAAAATTTCACTGCTGTTCATGTTTTCTTCCTCGCTTGAATTTATTTTCAAGTATATTATATAGCGTTAAATCTTTCAAGTCAAGTTAGGGTAAAAATTGTAAATCGTAAAAAATATAAATTTATTTAAACAGAAAGTCAAAAAAGCCCCGCCTTTTATTATTGCACGTGAAACACTGCTGACTGCAAACAAGAATTGTATCATCGCCTATGACCTGTATATCCTCCCAGCAAATACGGACGTCTCCATCGTTTTGCAAAAGCCCCAGCAGACGGTTTCTGCCGAAAACAATGATTGAAACGAGCTTTCCCGTACAGGTGTCAATTTCCACATCGCAGACGTTTCCTATGCGACAGCCGTTTTTAGCGTTTATGACCTCTTTATTTCTAAGGTCGGTAATCGAACAGTTCATTTTACCACTCCCTTTTGCTGTTAAAGTATATGAAATGAAGTGTGAAATTAGTATAAATTCCACACTTCATATTTGCAAGGCAAACACTTTATAGCCGCAGGATACTTCACTTACAGCAAAGCAAGTTACGTAAAAAAAAGAGAGGCACTTTCGTCCTCTCTTTTCAATTACTGATTATTTTGGTAATATGCCTGAAGTGCCTCAGGGGTGTATGCCGCCGCCATAGGGTCGGCAGGAGCTTCAGGCTGAACAGGCTGAACAGGCTGCTGTGCAACAGGCTGTCCGGGATATGGCGGCTGATAGCCTTGCTGAGGTGCGCCGTAAACGGGATAGCCGTAAGGGGGATAAGGCTGTGGCTGGGGAGGATAAGGCGGATAAGGGGCCGGCTGTTGAGACTGAACGGGTGCAGTTTGATTTTTACCCGAGCGTTTAATTTCAGGCTTTCTTGTTTTAAGCGGTTCCGGTCTTTGGAGAGGCTTCGAGTCGATAATTTGCTGTAAAAGCCTGATAGCCTCTGCTATACCGCGGAAAATAACGGCAAATATCAAAGCGACCAAAACAGCAACGCTGAAAGCCACAAGACCTAAACCGTCAGTAAACTGAGCGATAACAGCTCCGGCTATAACGCCGATAATAACAATTATGTATGAAAGCACGTTTAGCAAAATTGCAACAGAGTTTCTGCCAACCTTACCGATTCCGTTAGATGCCTTGACAAGCTCCTCATATTCATCATCTGTTACTATAATGGGAGTAACTTTTTTGCCGTCGGTCTTTGTTGTAAGACCCCAAGCTCTGAGATCTTCATCTTTTTTCTTATAATATTCCTCTGAGCGAAGCTGTTTAAGTTCTTCAATTTTATTTTCAATTTGTTCAAGCATAACATCTCTTCCTTTCCTTATGAAAGATAAGCCAAATTAAACCATTTTTAATAGATTAACACATTTTTTCAAAATGTTCAATAGCAAAAAGAAAAAAGAATAATTATTTACAGTGAATTTACACTTAGGGTGATAAGTATAATCCGAACCCAGTTTTTTATCGGAATATTTCCGCCCTTTCTTCGTTAAAATACTCGTTAATCTTACACTTATGCTTACAATATTTACCTGTAAAAACAACCGCCTTTTTATGTTATAATCTTTCGGCAAACTAAAACAAAACTAAGTCTGCGGAGGTAAAAATGAAAAAGTTTATATTAACACTGTTTACTGCACTCGCTTTAACGCTGATGTTTTCTTTTACTACCTTTGCCTTTGATTATATGGGCGGTAAGGTTGTGACCGAGGGCGGAAGACTTAATTTGAGAAAAGCTCCGTCACAAAGCAGTGAAATTTTAGGAAGCCTTAAAAACGGCAGTATTGTCACCCTGAAGGATAAAAAGGGAAATTGGTATTTTGCCGAATACGGCAGCGGCAAAACCGCCTATCTGAATGAAGCTTATGTAAAAGCTTATCCCAAAACAATTGACGCTACGGTAAAGCTTTCTTCGGGCAGGCTAAACGTAAGGCAGGGCGCAGGCACAAGCTACCCCATAGTTGACAGCCTGAAAAACGGCGACCGAGTAGTTGTAATTAAAAGCGACGGCAAATGGTGCCGTATACTTTATAAGGGCAACAACATCGGCTACGTGGCAAGGCCTTACCTTGTAAGAACAAGTGAAGTATCTTCCCCGTCAAGCGTCAAGCTTTCGGTGCCCTCATTTAAACAAACCGACAGCCGTTGGGCAAACTATCCTCTCGGTACAACAGGCGGCACAATAGGCACAATCGGCTGTACTACAACGGCACTTGCCATGGTCGAAAGCTATCACACAAAAACCACCGTCACACCGCCTGACATGGCAAAAAAGCTTTCCTATTCCTCGTCGGGGTCACTTTATTGGCCCTCAACTCACAATGTGTCCGTTGCCGGCAGTGACTACCTTTCAGTCATATATAACCTTTTAAAACAAGGTAAGCCCGTAGTTTTAGGTGCGAAAAAATCAAACGGCAGTCAGCACTGGGTTGTGGTTTACGGTTATGACGGTAACGGCATAAAGCCCTCTTCATTTTTAATAAATGACCCGGGCAGTAACTCAAGAACAAGACTAAGTCACTTTTTAGAGGCTTACCCCACCCCATATAAAATCTGTTATAAGAAATAAAAAAGTATTTTTCAAAAAAAGCAGGTCAGTTAACACTTCGCGGTGCTAACTGACCTCGTTTTATTCTTTGTCCCTGTTTTCCGACCTATTTTCAAGCTGTCTGATATTTTCAAGTACAACTTTCTTTTTAAGGGGATACCAAAACCACAGTATCAGCGAAAGCACTATAAGGCCTAAAGCCGGCACCAAGGTGGCAATTGTAAAAATGCCGTCTTTTATCCCTTGAGTGACGTTTTGCGGTGTGGTGTAACCGATTAAGCTCAAAAGCGCACCGGACACACCCGACGACGCCGCCTGACCTAACTTTCTTGAGAAAGAATAAAGTGCATATACACTGCCGTCTTCACGCACACCGTTTTTAAGCTCGCTGTAATCAATTACATCGGTAATAAGCGCCCAGTTGACCATTGAAAAAATACCTAAACCGAGCCAGGAAATACTTTGAAAGACCATAAAAACTATGGCATTTCCGGGTCTTACAAAAAATAAAATCAAGTTTACCGCCGCCGAAAACAGGTTTGCCGCCACGCTCAATTCCGCCTTGCCGAAGCGTGAGCTAAGCTTTTTTGACACAAGTGCGGAAAATAACATAATCACCGTCATAAAAATTGATGAAAGGGTTATCATTGACGCACTCGAATAGTTTATGGGATAAACATAGTTTGCCATTTGCTGCATTGTCAGCTGAGACAACAGCATAAAGACAGAGGCAACTATAATGGAAATGAGTGCTCTGTTCTGCACTGCGTTTGAAATCATTTTTACTACGGAATTTTCCTTGCTCTTTTTGTCAATGGGCGGAAGCTTTACCCTCTCGGTTGTCAGGCTGTAACACAAAAGATAACAGACTACTGCCAAAAGTGAACACACACCGGCTATTACCGTAAAACGCGTGGGATTTATTACATCAATATCCAAAGCCTCATCACGTGTAAAGGCTAAAAGAGGTATACCGGCTGAAATAAATGCTCCTGCAAATATGCCGCCCATTGTGCGGTAAGTTGACAGCGACTGCCTATCGTCGGGGTTTTGTGAAATTACCGAAGCCATTGACCCGTAAGGAATGTTAATAGAGGTATAAAAAACACTGCCCCATAAAATGTAGGTAACAAAAAGATAGGCGATTTTAGCCCACACCGGCAAGGTGCGAAGCGAGGCCTGATAAATTAAAAAAGAGGAGATGGCAACAGGTCCGCACATTCGTCTAATCCAAGGACGAAACTTTCCGTTTTTTGTAGTCGGACTTCTGTCACATATTCGCCCCATTGTGACATCGGTGAAAGCGTCAATGAAGCGGGCAAGCATCATAACAGTACCGACGGCTGCGGCAGGCACTTCCATTACGTCAGTGTAAAACTTCATAAGGAAGCTTGAAGATAATATAAAAGTGAAGTCATTTCCTAAGTCACCGAAAAGATAACCTAATTTATCCCTAAAGGAAAAAGGAGCATTTTCTTGTTCTTTCAACGGGTAATTCAGCCCTTTCTTTTGTTTTCTTTTAATATTTTTATCTAAAAAAGTAAAAACCATACGCAGAAATTAAAAAAATATCTTTAAAATCCGTTTTTTTTGTGCTACAATAAGCTTTAGTTTTTTCAGAAAGAAGATGTAAAAAATGCTCGGTGTTTTAGTAAATGTGGCAACAGTTCTCTTAGGCGGCTCTGTGGGACTTATCTTTAAAAAGGGTATTTCAAAAAAATTTACCGACGCGGTTATGATAGGTCTCGGTCTTTGCACAATTTTAATCGGTATACAGGGTATGTTAAAAGGAGAAAACATCCTGATTTCCATTGTGTCAATGGTGCTCGGTGCAATAGTCGGCACTGCTTTGGATATTGACGGAAAGCTCAACGGTGCAGGCGATTTTCTTGAAAAGAAATTCAAGAAAAAAGAGGGCAAATCCACTTCAATTGCCGAGGGCTTTGTAACCTCCTCACTTGTTTTTTGCGTAGGTGCCATGACCATAGTCGGCTCACTTAATGCAGGCCTTGAGGGAGACAACACAATGCTGTTTACAAAAAGCACCCTCGACCTTTTTTCATCAATTATGCTTGCGGCATCTCTGGGTGTGGGTGTTTTGTTTTCGGCGGCCTTTATCCTCGTTTTTCAAGGCGGTATCGTGCTTCTTTCGGGCTTTCTCGCCCCTCTTTTAAGTGACGCGGCAATAAACGAAATCACCTGTGTAGGCTCACTTATGATTTTAGCCCTGGGCTTTAATCTTGTAGGTCTTGCAAAGCTCAAGGTTGCAAATTACACCCCTGCGCTTATTTTTGCTCCCCTTGTTTGTTACGCATTTGCATTTTTAGCAAAATATATACCGGCTCTCGGTTAAAAAA
This sequence comes from Acutalibacteraceae bacterium, assembly GCA_051880695.1. Classification (GTDB taxonomy): domain Bacteria; phylum Bacillota; class Clostridia; order Oscillospirales; family Acutalibacteraceae; genus UBA6857. The sequence goes on from JBJEOK010000021.1 coordinate 20,328, forward strand.
GTTTAAATCGAAAGGAAGCTTATATGAATCAACACAGCAGAAAAGACCAACTCATAGGTTCAATTTTACTTTTAATTTGTGCCTTTATTTGGGGCAGTGCCTTTGTTGCACAAAGCACCGGTGCCGAATACCTGGGACCTTTTGCCTTTACAAGCTTGAGAAATGTTCTGGGCGGAACTGTTCTTCTTCCGGTGATTTTCGCCGTAAGCCGTTTAAAGAAAAAAGAAGAGGGAACTGCTGAAAATAAGAAACCCCAAAAAAAGACGCTCATTTTAGGCGGTATTGCCTGCGGTACTGCCCTTACCTTTGCCTCCGTCTTTCAGCAAGCGGGCATCAGTGAGGGTACAGACCCCGGTAAGGCAGGCTTCATCACTGCCCTTTACATACTTCTTGTGCCCCTTGCCTCAGTGTTTATGAAGCAAAAAATCCGTCCGATAATATGGCCCTGTATTGCAGTTTCCATAGTTGCGCTTTATCTTCTCTGCGTGACCGAAAGCGGCAAAATTGCACTTTCCGATTTGCTTGTGCTCATTTGCGCCGCACTTTACACTGTGCACATTCTTGTAATTGACAGAGTTTCCCCCTATGTTGACGGAATAAAGCTTTCCTGCATACAGTTTTTTACCGCAAGTGTTCTCAGCCTTATTCCTGCCCTTATTTTTGAGGAAATTACCCTTGAGGCAATTAAAGCGGCTTTGCCGTCAATTGCCTATGCCGGTATTATGTCAAGCGGCGTGGCTTACACCTTGCAAATTTTAGGTCAGAAGAAAACCGAGCCTACACTCGCGTCAATGCTTATGAGCCTCGAATCGGTTTTTGCAGTGCTTACAACAATGGTTATTTTGCACCAAACACCTACACCACGTGAAACAGTCGGCTGTGTGCTTATGTTCGGCGCAATTATTGTTGCTCAGTTGCCGGAGAGAAAGAAGACTGTTAAATAAGAGTTATAATGCGAAGCCTTGCTTCGCAGTTTTATTGCTTCGCGGTTTCACCGCTACGCAGTTATATTCGCCGTGCGGCGAGTTATATTGCTCAGCGACTTTGTCGCTGAGCAGTTTTATTGTGCAAAGCACAGTTATATTCGGTTGCGGCGGAGGCGGAGCCGGAGCCGGTGAAACCGGCGAAGGCGTAGCCGAGAGCGGCGGCAAGACAGCCAAGCTTTAGCTTGGCGCGAAGCCTTTGCCGCCGCTTTGAGCGAACATTCGGAGAATTTTCGCGATAGACGGAGTTAACGAAGTTGAACTTTTGCGGTGAAACAGAGCCTAACCGCCCTTGCGAAAATTTATGACATTCCCACATAAAAAGGGGTGACGGAAATTTTCGCCCTATACCGTCAACCTATCAATTTACCGAACATAAAAAAATGCACGCTCTTATATGCAACCTGACGTATATATACCGTTGAAATAGTAACAGAGCCTAACCTCTGCACTACAGAGGTTAACCGTTGAACCTTAATTTAAAGTCAGATAGAGAATTGAGACGAGTAAAGGATAAATTGTGCTTCGCAGTTTTATTCGGCTTGCGCCAAGTTTATTTTTGTAGGTCAGGTTGAGCTTTTTTAAAATACAACCTACATCAAGGTTGGCGAAAATTTCAGACACCCCGCAAGGGGATGCCATAAATTTTCGCAGAGGTTTAGGTTGTGCTTCTACGTTAATGGGATATGGAGGTCAGGTTGGGTCGCAGACCTGCAGTCTGCGACGGCGGCGACAAAGGCTTCGCGCCAAGCTAAAGCTTGGCTGTCTTGCCGCCGCCCTCCGGCTCCGCATACGCCGGTTTCACCGGCTCCGGCTCCGCCTCCACTGCCTTAGGCAAATAAAACTGCAAAGCCTCTGCCGCTCACCACCTCATAATCTAAAAAAAATTGCCTGACGCTTTAAATTAAGCATCAGGCTTTCCTAAAAATTATATAACTACCCATTTTCAGCAGGATAAAGTCTATTTTTAAATAACTCTATCCCGTGATATTCGAGCCGATGTACTCGGCTTACTTTTTTCGAGAAAAAAGTAAGCAAAAAAGCTTTTGTTTGTCTGCCGTTACCCACAACTTTTCTTATGCGGTGTAAAGTTATCCTCCAAATAACTTTCACACGTGACAATCGTGTCGAAGTGCTCGACTAAAGAAAGCCGGTCTTACACCTAAGTAAGTGTAAGACCGGCTTTTTCTTTTGTTACGGTTTCGTATATAGCTACCTTAAATCAGCCACTATATACATCTCACCCATCTTCAGCGGTGTAAAGTTATTCTTTAAATAACTCTATCCCGTGATATTCGTGTCGATGTAATCGACCTTATTTGAAGATGTTAAAGATTCTCTCGAAGAATTCCTTAATCTTCTTAATGAACTTCTGGAACCAGTTGAGTGATTCTTCTACTTCATCATTTGCATCATTGAAGTCATCTTCTGAACCGATTGTATCGTTCCATACACCTGTAAGGTCTTCCATTGCCTTAGCAATTGAGCCGTAGGAGTTACCGCTGCCGGAGCTAAGGTCATTGAAGAGATCCTTGAATATCTGCTCTACAGCTGCAATATCATTCATATAAACTTTATTGATGATAACTGCAACACCGAGACCATGGAAGAGAGCACTGATAATGATTTCATGTACATGGTAATTACCTGTGATTGCAAAGAGCTGTGCGATAGCATATCTTACAGTCTGCTCTGCACCTGACTGCAGGTTGAGTACCTGAACGAGCCACTGTACAAGTGCTTCCTGATTCTGAGGTGTAGCGAACATTGTGAGCAAGAACTCGAAGAGCCATGACAATGTATCGCCCTTATCAGCAACTACAAATGTCTGAGTTGTCTTGTTAGCAATTGACTCATAACCTGTGGGATAATTCTTGAGGTATGCTGCCATTGCTGCGTCATTCTTGATTCTCTGCTCGTTGACGAAGGAGTTTGCAGCATTTGAACGTGAAGTTGAAACTTCTTTCACTGTGTCTGCACCCTGCTCGGCAATTTCAAGGAAGTTAATGTCGGGAATGTCGAGATTATACTTACCGCCGAGAATATCAAGACCGATATTTACACTGCTGAGAAGATTGTTGAGATTGAGCATACTTGCAAGGTCAAGACCTAACAAGCTGAGAATTGCTTCTACGGGAGCGATGAGATTTCTTACTGTGAGGTAGAGACCCTCATTTGATAAGAAGTATGCAACGTTGGGAAGAATTGTAAGAAGTCCGTCAACAGGCTTGATGAGAAGCTGGTCTGCAAAGAAGCCGACTCTCTCAAGAATGTAGCCCATAAGCTTGGAGCCGTCTGCTGCATAGGCGTTTCTGTAAGTTGCAAGGTTGTAAACCTGATTTGCTCTGAGACCGAATGCTTCAAGGAGAGGAATGATTGCGTAATCGTAACCGTTGCCGCCTCTTATATTAGCTACACAAAGAGGTTTACCGTCTGCAGCCTTTTCAATGTTACCGTTTTCATCGCGTGAGGGAAGAAGACCGAGGGTCTTGCCCTTACCGAGAAGGAGAAGCTCAAGTACGCTGTTAAGCGGGTTGAGGATTGATGCAAATGCGTTTGCAAAGCTTGTTACTGTGCCGTTAACGCCCCAGTTGATGCCTGATACGTCAAGGTCAGCCCATGTAACAGCACCGTCACCGTTTACATCTTTAAGGTTATTAAATCTGCTAACGAGTTCGGAATTTGCGTTCTTATAAGTCTTATACTTAGCTGCGTAGCCCTGAACGGTAAGGTCAAGATCAAGTGTCTGAACATTACCTGCTTCATCGTAAACGATTACTAAGGGTTCATCACCGGTTGTGAGTGTCTGGAGAAGAACAAGGATGTTTGCTACCGAATCACCGCCGAGAAGACCTGTAATCTTGCCTACGAGGTCGCTTACAAGGCTGTTTGTAAGCAAGCCGCCGATAAGACCCTTGAGTGAGCCGCCGCCGACATTTGCAGTTCTGAGAATATTGTTGATAAGGTCATCAATATTTTCTGCGATAATGTCTGCATTCTGCTCTGTAAGGGTTAAGTAACCCTGATAATTGAAGTTGTTGTACTCGAAGTTGATGTATCTGTTCTGTACAGGGATATAATTTGCTTCACTGCCGCTGAGGAGACTTGTAAGAAGCTCAAGAATGCTTGTGGGATCCTCAATGATGTTGATAATAATTGACTCAAAGTCACCGAGGTCAAGTCCTGTTGCAGCCTTGATTGCATTCCAGTTTTCTTCAGTAAGGATAGCCTTAATGAGAGCGTAGAATGTATCTGCTCTGTCGCCTACAACGTTCTTATATACTGTACCGTTATAGATATCCCACTTGGTATTCATCTTGGAAGCCTTGAAGTCAATCTTGCCGTTCTTATCAGTATCTGCTGCTGCAGTTGCTGCAAGGTTGTACCAGTCAAGGTCTATCTTAAGACCGAGAGGCTTACCGCTGATTTCAATACCGCCGAGGAGATCGGTAAGGAGCTTACTGATGTCGTCACCCTTGAGTGAGAGTGTTACACCTGCGTCGATACCGTCGTGTGCCTTGTTGATGTAGAGCATATCGCCGATAGCCTTTGAGCCGTCGAGGAGAGCGCCTACGTCAAGTGCGATAGCAATCGGGAATACGGGATCAACAGCTTCAATGAGGTTGTTGATGGGAGCGATGAGGTTTTCAACTATTGTTTCAAGCTGACCTGTTGCAAGAACGTAGGTGAGATTTGCAAGAATGTCAAGTACGTTTGCAATGGGCTTGTCGAGAATTACATCAACTCTGTCAACAAGAGCCTGAAGAACATAGTTGAGAGCGCTGCCGTGGTTTGCTACTACGTGTGCGTTGTATTCATCTTGTGTCTTCGGGCTGCAGCCGAGAAGCTCAAGAACAGGAACGATTGCGTAGTTATAACCGCTACCGCCGCTGATTGCAACGTCGTCAAGGATAGCAAGACGCTTGCCTTGTTCGTTGCCGCCTGTAAATTCAGTTCTTACAACACCGCCGGAAAGGATGATGTTGAGGATACTGTCAAGAGGCATAAGCATATCACTGAGAAGTGCTACAAGTCCGTCAAGGTTGTCGGAGCCAAGCTTCCAATCATAAGCCTTGATTACGCGAACAGTTTCACCTGCTTCGTTAACTTGTTCTTCACTGTGTGCGTTCCAAACCTCTGCCCATGTGGCAGCAGAACCGATGTAGTTCTTCAGTTCGGAACCAAATGTGTCGTTTGCGAATGCCTGAGGATTGAGATCGAGTTCGATATTAGCAAGCTCGTTTACATAACCGAGTACATCTGTGATGGTCTTCCATGTGGTTTCATCAATACCTGCAAGAAGCTTGGTTATGTTACCTACGATAAGGTCACCGAGGTTGAGACTTGAAATAAGCGGATATACGATGCTCTTAAGATCTGTTGCCTTTTCACCGTTAGCATTGTTAACAGTTACAAAGTTGAAGATTACGGGGATAAGTCCGTCAAGACCTGCCAATACCTGATTGAGCTGATCATGTTGAGCGTCATTCTTATATGCTACTTCAATCTTATTAAGCTCAGGCTGTTCGTAAGCCTTATACTCAGCAAGATATCTGTTGAGAAGCATGAGAAGAAGGTCGATAACTGCATCTTCGCTGTCACCTAAGTTGGTGAGAAGCTCGTATACATCAATGATTGCATTTTCGTCTTCACTGGGCTGGAGGTTAAGAAGATCGCAAAGGATAATCATAAAGTCTCTGCTGAGAACAGTGTCGAGAACATACATGATTGCTCCGCCGATATCTGTACTCCACTGTGTAGCGTCTTCACCTACTGTTGCGGGAACAGTCTTAATTGATGCTCTTGCAAGGTCGAGGAAGAAGGTTTCGGGAAGTGCGTTTACAATAACGCCTGTATCCTCAACTTCAACACCGCCGAGAAGTCCGTTGATAAGCTCAACAAGGACTGCGCCGTTGTCGCCTGCAATATTGATGATATTTGTAAGGTTAAGCTTCTTACCGCCGGGAAGTGTTACGTTTACAAGGCCTTCGATGAGAGCGTCAAGTTCAGCTCTTGTAATTACACCGCTGAGGGCGTCAACAATACCCAGAACAGGAGCTATAAGGTTTTGAATAACCACTGCAACATCATCATTTGCGATGAAGTAGCTAAGTGATGCAACTACTGTAATGATTGTGGTAAGAGGAGCTGCTTCAACTGCACTTACAAGGTCAACGAGGATAGCGTTAAGTGTAGCTTCAATAGCTTCATTTGCTGTTGAAATACTGCTTCCATAACCAAGCTGAGCCTTATTTGTACCTGTCTTGAGCTCTTCAAGGCCGAGACCCTGATAAAGGAGAGGTACGATTGCAGTAGCATAAGCGTTACCGCCGGTGAGTTCAACAGTTGCTGTACCGCTTTCTGTCTTGAGCGTGAGAGTAAGATTCTCACCTGTGAGTAAGAATGCAAGTACGCTTTCAAGAGGCTTGAGTAAGTCAAGGATTGTGTCAACAAAGGCATCCTGACTGCCTACGCCTGTGAATACTGCATCATAGGAAATATCGTAAACAGTGTTTCCTTCTTCATCGGTAACTGTGTTGCCGTTTTCGTCTTTCTGTTCGGTCTTAATCTCATGAGCTGCTGCTACATCTGCCCAAGAAGCGGCCGTGCCGACATAAGCTATAAGCTGTGCGTTGCCGGTTGCTGCTGCAAATGCTGCGGGAGCGAGGTTAATGCCGAGGAAGTCATTGAGCGTATCAACAAGGTCTGCACTAAGGGACTTAAGAACACCGAGAAGCGCACCTGTAATTTTTGCCATCATCTCATCAGTGAAGAGAAGATCACCGAGGAGATAATCAATTACGTTGCTGAGAGTTGCGCCGCCTGTCTTATCCTTTGTGCCGTTATAGAGCTTGTAAAGGAAGTTTTCAGGATCGGTCTGCTTCTCACCGAGCATCTTGATTACAACGGGAACAGCTTTAAGAACAACTCTGTCAAGTGCTTCAACAGCCTTAGCTGCGTCAGCCTTCTTATCGTCGTAATCGGTAAGTGCGGCGAGTACCTTGAATGTGTAACCGAGAGTTTCTACATCATAACCGCCTGTAAGAACGAGTATTATTGAAGCAATTGCACTCTTGAGGTTTTGCTCGTTTGCAAGGATATCTTCGATAAGGTTCATAACATCATCGGGAAGATTTGCGCCGGAAACAAGACCTACTACAAGGTTATGGATGCTCTTACAGTTTTCTTCAGTAAGAACTGCGTCAAGGAGCGTTACAATTGTGTTTGCGGGATCACCGTCAATGTTTACAAGGCCGGGAACTGTCGGGTTAGAGATAGTGCCGAGACTGTAAACCTGAGCTGTACCTGTGTACATAATCTTTCCTGCATTGTCTCTTACTGCCATCTTAGCTGCAAGGTCACACCAGTCAATGTTGAGGCTGATACCGAGAGGTTCGCCGTTTACGTTAATACCGGAGAGAAGCTTGTTGATAAGAGCTGTAAGGTCATTTGCTGAAAGCTTAAGGGTGATACCTGCGGGAACACCGCTGTGTTCCTTACCGAGGAAGAGCATATCATTGATATCTGCACCGTCAATGAGTGCGGGAACATCAAGGTTGATAGCTATCGGGAATACTCCGTCAACTTCCTTGGCAAGTTCGTTTACGGGAGCGAGGAGATTTGTGACAACTGTTTCAATACCGTCGCTGCCGATGAAGTAGAAGAGATTTGCAAGTCTTGAAAGTACTTCGTTGAGAGGTGTTGAAAGAATACTGTCAACTTCGCCGATGAGTACTTCAAGGATATACTTGAGTGATGAGCCTGTTGCTGCTACATAGGTATCATATTCTGCCTGAGTCTTAAGGTTCTTAGCACCGAATGCCTCAAGGAGAGGTACGATAGCGTAGTTGTAGCCGTAGCCGCCCTTAATCTTGATCTCTGCCGGGTCAGTTGCACTTGCGGCGTCGGGAAGAGCTACAAGAGGCTTGCCGGAAAGAAGAATCTGAAGAACGAAGTCAATAGGCTGGAGAAGCTCACATACGAACGGGATAAGGTCATCAAGTGTCTTGATACCCCAATCAAATTCGCTTGCCATCTTGCTGTCCTGTTTGCTGTCAGCTGTGAGGATTTCAACGTCAGGTGTCTCTGCGTTGTTGTCAATGTCAACCATATCGCCAACATTGTACTGAACATCCGATGTGAACTTGTGAACTGTGCCTACGCTGTCATTATAAGTGTAGGTATGAGTTACAACGGGAGTGAGAGCTACTGTTACGCCGTTGATTTCAGTGGTTGCTTTGCCCTTTTCATCGTAAACGGTTACTGTCTCGTTTGTTTCAGGATCAGTATAAGTGTACTTAAACTGAGTGCTGTAATTTTCGAGTACGTCAGCCCATGTATTTGCTTCACCGTCAAGGTCAACATCACCAACGGTTAAGAACTGCTTAACCTTGCTGCCGAAGTTAACGTTGGGATTATCAATCCAAAGTGTAGGTTCGAGAGTTTCAAGCTTAATGTTAGTAAGCTCGTTTACATAAGTGAGAATTGCATCAAGGTCAACACTGCCGCCGTCAAGGTTTACAAGTACGGGAACGATAGCGTTCATAATAAGGTTACCGAGGTCTGCGTCTGCAATGAGACCGTTGATAAGACCCTTGAGGTCCTTACCGCCTGCAACCATGGGAATGATTGTGTTAACAATAGGATCAAGTGCGCTTACAGCATTAGAAACGTTGTCATGATTGAGAAGATCGTTATCTTCTTCATCCTTACCGAAGTTGCTGTAAGGAGCAAGTGCTGTATCGCTGAGAGCAGGCTGTTCAATCTTGGAGTAGGTTACTGCGTAATCGTTAAGAAGCATTACGATGACATCCATCAAAGCATTTTCCTTACCGGCAATACCTGCTACTGCGGCACCGATACCGTTTTCGATGTCAAGACCTGTCTTACGAAGGATTGTTTCGAAGAAGTCTTTGTCAAGTGCAGTTGCAAGGATGTACATAAGAACTTCTGCGGGATCAATCTTCCATGTGCTTACAGCCTTACCGATATTACCTGATGTGTTAGCGATAAGCTTATCGTCAAGGTCCTTGCTGTCTTCAACTGCATACTTACTGATGTCAGTGAAGAATGTGTTGGGAAGAAGGTTAATTACGTGGATAACTTTCCAGTATGTGCCCTCTGTGTCGCCCTCTACGAATACAAGGCTTGCATCAGCTTCAAGAGCTGCGTTCTTTTCATCTTCGGTGTACTCAACAATAACTCTTGTCATTACACCCTCAACTTCAACGTATTTCTTTTCGTATACGTTGATACCGCCGATGAAGCTGTTGATGAAGTCAATAATCTTTGTACCGCCGTCACTGCCAAGCTCAAGAATATTTGTAAGTGTGATTTGAATGTCACCGAGCTTAGCGTCGGGAAGTAAGCCTTCAAGAAGTGCGTCAATCTGCTCTGTGCTGATGATGTTTTCAGCTGCTTCGAGTATACCGAATACAGGAGCAAGAAGATTTGTAATGAGAACTTTAATGTTATCATTTGTTGCAATGAAGTAGGAGAAGTTACCTATCATTGTGAGAATTGAGGTAAGAGGTGCTTCGCAAATTGCATCTACAACACCCTTAACGTGTGCGCCGTCCTTTTCGTAACCGAGAAGAACATCTACAAGATACTTGACAGCATCTGTTGTATGCTCATTTTCAGCAAGAGTGGGAACAGTTACACCGAGCTGTTCTGCACCGAGAGCCTTGAGAAGCTCTGCAATTGCGTTGTTGTAGCCGTTTGCACCCCAAAGCTCAACGCCTGCAACCTTGAGAGTAAGGTTCTTTCCTGCGAAGAGGAAGTCAAGCAAGAAGTTGAGAGGACTGAGAAGCTGGAGAAGTGAATCTACAAAGCTGTCTTTGTCTGTTACGCCCCAGTCAAAGTCATTCCAAACCCAATTGCCGTCAACAAGGTTAGCGTTAGCTTCGCGTACCATTGCCCAAGTGATAGCTTCGTCTGCTACTGTCGGATTTGCAAGCTTAGCATTGTTAACAAATGCCTTGAGTGCTTCGTTACCAGTCTTATCAGCATAAGCTACGGGCATAAGGTCGAGGTCTACTACCTCACTGATTGTACCTGCAAGGTCTGCTGTAATAGCGTCTGCAAGAACACCTGCAAGCAGGTTCATAACTGTCTTATAATTGTCTGCTGTGAATGCGAATTCTTCAAGCAGCCATGCAACAAGGTCGCTGAGTGTATCTTCTTCGCTGAGAGCCATAGCCATCTTGTTGAAGAAGCTCCACTTGCTTTCATCAGTTTCGTCAGTATCACCGAACATCTTAATGATGCGTACTGCTTCTCTTGCAATGATTCTGTCGAACTTATCAATTGCGTTATTGAGACCGTCAATATCCTCATAGTCGGAGTCAAATTCACCAAGGTAGGTGTAAAGGAACTCTAAGGGATACTCTGAAAGTGCGGTTTCACCTGTAAGGATACCAACAAGAAGCTCAATTACGTTGTCAAATACGTCGGGATTTGCAAGAACTTCTTCAACTGTCTGCTTGAGAGTCGGGTCTATATCTCCGACAAGTGAGAGAATAAGGTCTTTGAGAGCCTCTGTATTATCGTCGGAAAGAATCAACTCAATGAGAGTGAGCAATGTGTCAACTGAGTCGCCTGTGATGTTGATGTACTCTTTACCGGTAACATCTACACCGCCTAATGATTCAGCATAATCTGTATAGTTGATAGATGAGCCGACATTAAGAAGCTCTGCGCCGGTTGTATTCATCTCATCAGGATTCTTTGTCTTTGCCATCATAGCGGCAAGCTTAAGCCAATCAAGGTCAAGCTGGATGCCAAGCTCCTTATCGTTAACCTTAATACCGCCAAGAAGATCGTTAATAAGATTTGTAAGGCCTACAGCTTCAAGATTTACATGGATACCTGCGTCAACACCGGGATGTGCCTTACCGAGGTAAGTTGTAAGAATACTTGTACCTGCAACATTTACGTTGTTTACGTTAATATCAATTGCAAGCGGGAAGATTTCGTCTACGTTTGCGATAATTGTATTAACAGGTGCAAGGAGGTTATCTGCAAGAGTGTTAACGGAGTTGTTACCTATGAAGTAGAACAGGTTAGCAAGTCTTGTAAGAATACCGCTGAGAGGTGCATCAAGGATTTCGCTTACCTCATCAAAGAGTGCTGTAAGAATGTAGTCAAGGTGACCCTTCTTAACACCGTTTACAAGTGTATCAGCATCTGCTTCATATTCAGCCTGCGACTTAAGGCCTGTTGTACCGAGAGCCTCAAGGAGAGGAATGATTGCGAAGTTGTAACCGTCGCCGCCTCTTACAGTGATTTCTGCGTTCTGAGGTTCAGCAGGATCGCTGTCGGGAACGAGAACGAGGTCACCGCCTGCAAGCAGAAGCTCGAATACTACGTCAAGAGGTCTGAGAAGAACAACTGCGAAGTTCTTAAGGTCATCAAATGTCTTGATGTTCCAGTCGAAGTCGCTGAGCATCTTAGAATTCTGAGTTGCCTTAACTGCTGTAATTTCTACGTCAGCTGTTAATGCGTCTGCGTCATGGTCAACTAAATCGCCGACATTGTACTTCTTATCGGAAGTGAATGTTACGTTCTTGCCGTCTGCTACGTAGGTGTACTCATAAGTGTTTACGGGAGTAAGTGCATACTCTGTGCCGTCAACAGTAACCGTAGTTGCGTCTGCAGCTTCAAATACTGTAACAGCATTACCGTCAACTTCATAAGTAAATTCATACTTAGTGTAGAAGCTTTCAACCTCTGACCATGTAACAGTACCGTCAAAGTCTTCATCTGCACTCTGGATAAACTGTGCAACGATTGAGCCGGTTTCTGCAAGCCATGCAGAAGTATCTACCTTAATGTCAAGGTTCGAGAATGTCTTAACGTAACCGAGAATATCGTCGAGAGTTGTTTCGCCGAATAAGGGCTTATCAAGGTCTGCGAGAACGGGTACGAGAAGATTCATAAGGAGGTTACCAAGGTCAGCCTTAGCAACTATACCTTCAAGAAGTGTTTTAAGTGAATCTGCATCTTTAGCTATAAGGCCAACGATTGCAGGAATAAGACTGTCAAGAGCATCAAGGATACCCTGAACATTTTCGTTAGTAAGAGGATCTTCGGCAACTACGTCAATCTTTGTGATTTCTGTCTGCTCATAAGGAACATAAACGAGTTTATATTCGTTAAGAAGCATTACAATAAGATTCATAAGGTTGTCTTCTTTGCCGGAGAGACCGAGAACAACGTCACCTATCATTGAGCCTTCTTCAAGCTTGAGAACATTTGCAAGGAAGCCGATGAAGTCATCGCTGAGAACTGTCTCAAGAACATACATAAGTACATCAGCATTGTTAACTGACCACTTAGTTGCCTTATAAACATCTGCAGTTACTTCTTCACTTTGTTTAACTTCGATTGCGTACTGGCTGAGCTCTTTGAAGAAGTCAGCAGGAAGAATGTTTGCAATAACTGTTGTGTTGCCGTTTTCATCCTTAACTGCAAGCTTACCGAGAAGCTCGTTAAGCATTGATACAAGCTTACTGCCGTCTACACCTGCGATACCTGTGATATCGCTGAGGCTCATACCGATAAGACCCTTGAGAAGTGCGTCAATGTCGTCTCTTGTAATTGCCGGGTCAAAGATACCGATAATTGCTGTAACGGGAGCGATAAGGTTTTCAAGAACGATTTCGATACCGTTATTTGCAAGGAAGTAGGAGAGACCGCCAACTACTGTGAGGATTGTTGAAAGAGGTTTCTTTTCAACGTCTTCTACAAGACCGAAGATACCGTCAACAACAGCAATGAGCATTTCGTTTGCGTTGTCATAATCACTTGCTTTGCCGATATCAATACCGAGAGCAGTTGCAAGAGGAACAAGTGCTGTATCAAAGCCGTTATTACCCTTAATTGCAACTTCATCAATAAGCAGAGTGATGTTTTCACCATTGAAGAGGAATGCAAGGAGAGGTTCAACTACCATTGTTACCTCATAGAGGATACCAAGGAAGTCATCCTTATCTGCGATACCCCAAGCATAATCAACAACAACCTTTGTAACGGGCTTGCCGTCGACAGTGTTAAGGGTTACCGGGTAATCCTTGCCATCGATAATAGCGGAGGTAAGATTATCCTTTTCACTGTAATATGTGCCTGTTACAGCAGGAGTTTCACCGTCAGCAGGAGTAATTTCGTAAGTGTATTCATATCTGCTGTTTACGGCTGCTATATCAGCCCATGTAAGAGCTTCGAGTTCCTTACCAAGCTCTGCTGCTACGCTTTCAAGATATGCTGCAATCTTAGCGCCGTTGCCTGATTGTGCCTTAGCTGCTGCGGCTACACCTGCAGGTGTAATGTCAGCGCCGAGAATCATCTCAACAACGTCTGCAACTGTTGTAAATGTCTTTTCGTCCATACCTCCGAGCAGACCGATAACTGCACCGAGGATAGTGTTCATCATATCATCCTTGAATACAAGGTCATTGAGGAAGTAATCAACGATTGTAGCAATGTCTGCGTCAGCTCTTTCAGCTTCTGTAAGGCTGTTATAAATATCAGCAAACAATTCTACCTTAAGGTCATTACCGAGAAGCTCAAGAAGCTCGGGGATAAGGTTAACTATAATCTTATCAAACTTCTTAATTGACTTGTTAACGGCGTCCTTACCGCCTTGGATATCGGTATAGTCATAATTCAATGCAACAAGAACGTAGTAGATCATCTCATAGAGATAATCGTTAACTTCATACTTAGAAGCAAGAAGTCTGATTACACCTGTGATAAGTGTTTCGGGATTGCCGATAGCATTGTTGATAACCTCGGGAAGAGGATCGGGAAGCTGGAGTGTTGTGAGGTCAACATTGAGCATCTTAAGAAGTGCGTCAATGTTTTTACCTGTGATTACTGTGGTGAGAAGTGTCATAAGTGTATCGGGTACGTCACCTGTAATATTCTTACCGGGTGTACCGTTACAGATATCCCACTTGCTGTTTACTGCACTGTCAGTATAGATGATATTGCCATCAGCGTCAACTGCTGCTGCGGAAGCTGCAAAGCCGTTGAATGTGAAGTCGATAACGAGGTCTTCTGCATACTTGCCGAGAACCTTTTGAACAAGAGTTTCAAGAGTAACTGCGTCAAGGTCAAGAACAAGACCGGGACCGTCAACTTCGTCTGTAGCTCTGACTTCATCACCGATGAAGAACTTAGCAACCGAACCGCCGTCTACAAGAGCCATAAGATCAATCTTAACAGCGATGGGAACAATACCCTCAATAGCTCTGAGCACTTCGCTGAGAGGAGCGATAAGGTTAGATACTATTGTTGTAAGACCGTCCTTACTTACTGTGTAAGCGAGGTTTGCAAGAATACCGAGAATGAAATCAAGAGGTGTGTCAAGATTATCATTTACAGTGTGGAGAATTTGCTTGAGAACTGCACGAAGTGTGCCGTTTGTTTCGATTTGTGCATTATATTCATCCTGTGTCATAACGTCTTCTACGCCGAGAGCCTCAAGAAGAGGAATAATTGCGTAGTTGTAACCGCTGCCACCGAAGATGTTGATTTCCTTAAAGGCACTGATTGACTTGCCGTAGCCGTTAGCGTCTGCAACTCTGTCAACACCGCCTGCAAGGAGAAGCTCAAGTAAGCAGTCAAGAGGCTGTAAGAAGTCACAGATGATGTCAATAAACTTATCTGCCTTTGCGTTTGTGCCGTCGATTTCGTCAAGGCCCCAAGCATAGTCAAGGATTGCCTTTGTGTTTTGAACTGTCTTCTTACCTGTAAGAGTAAGAGCGTAAGTAGCTTCACCGACAGTAATTTCTGTCTTAGGCTCAGTGTAGGAAACAGTTTCTGTCTTAGCGGCAACGTAGCCTTCTTCACCCTCAGTTCCTTGTGCAGGAATCTCATAGGTGTAAGTGTAGGTTGTTGTGTTAACAGGAGTAAGAGCATAAGTTGCTGATTCGTCAACATCCGGTGTTTCAGGATCGTCAGCTACTACATATTCAGTTAAGCCTTCGTCGCCCCAATATGTTGCGAGCACTGCTTTACCGTCAGCACCAAGCTTGCCTGTGTCATAGCTGTATTCGTACTGAATGAAGCTATCCTTAATTTCTGCCCAAGTTTGAGCTGAACCTAAGAAGTTCTTAACATCAGCACTGATCTTGTCATTTGCCACATAGTCAGTAACGTTAATCTTAATGTCAAGACCTACAATATCCTTAACGTAACCGAGAATATCAGTTACCATCTTCCATGTGTCTTCATCAAGACCGCCGAGAAGATTTACAAGAAGACCAACTATGGTGTTAACCATCTTGTCTGTGTAAAGAAGTCCTGAAATAAGGTCTTCAAGAGTGCCGACACCAAGGAGTGCAAGGATTTCGGGAAGAAGCTTCTGCAAGTTAGTAATAGCGTCTGTTACTTCTTGCTTTGTAAGTCCGGCAAAGTCAGTTTCATAGTCAACTGCAACCTTAGTAAGTGCCGGTGTAGGCTCTTCAATTGCCTCATATTGAATGAGATACTTGTTGAGAAGCTTGATAATTACGTCTGTTACGTTTTCAGTTGCGTCCTCATTCATTACGTTGTCAAGGATACCCTTAACAATGCCGTCGAGACTGCTTGTGTCAACGATTGATGCAAGGAAGCCCTCTGCAAGAACAAATTCAAGAATACCTGTAAGGGTGTACTGTGTATCACCGACGATTGTAGTTACTTTATTTGTCTTAGCAGGATTTGCCTCTGTAATTGCATTGCCGTTTTCATCAACGTAGATGTATTTCTGCTGTGCGGCATCATACTTGAGAAGTGAGCTGTCAGCCGTTGTTCTTACGGTTTCAATTACCTTGTAGTCACCGAGATAACCTGCGAACTTGAGAATCTTTTCCTTTGTAAGGTCAAAGCTCATTGAACCGGGGATAAGGTCATTGATTCTTGAAAGCAGACCCTTTGTTGTAACAACGGTTTCGCCGTTTGCGTCTGTGCCGTAAGTGTCTTCAAGCTTGAGCATCTTGAGGTCAAGAGGAAGTGAGATGTCCTGAGTGATTGAAATGCCCTTTGCACCGAGAACAGGCTCAACAACCGCAATGAGACCGTTTGCAAGCTGAAGTACCGACTGTACTGAGTTGTAAAGTCCGTCACTGCCTAAGTAGAAGAGAAGTGAGGGAAGATACTTGGAAAGGTATACAACGGGGTCAGAGAGAAGTGTTTCAACAAGGAGAAGAATACCGTCTACTACATATTGAAGCATATCGTTAGCGTTGTCGATAGCTGCAAATTCAGCAGTTGTCATAACGCCGCCGGGGTTATTTACAGCATCGTACTTGCCGAGTGCTGCAATACCGCCAACTGCATCAAAGAACGGAATGAGAAGCTCTTCGTAACCGTTAACGCCCATGATTTCAACATAGCCGTTACCGATTTCACTGCCGTCCTGACCGGGATCCTTAACGTCAAGACCGTCTCCGCCCATAATATCCTTTGAATTTTGGATAACATTGTCATGAATGTTAACGGGTTCATAATCTGCCTTATCGTGGCCGATAAGAGTAAGAGTCTTGCCCTGGAATACAAGCTGAAGAACGGGGAAGAGGGGTTCGATAACAACTGCAAGAGCCTTAACGAAGGTCTGCTTGTTGCTGATGCCCCAAGCGTTGTCAATTAAGAAGGTCTTAACTGCGGACGGAGCAGCTTCTGTACGAACAACTGCGATGTACTCGTCGCCAACCTTAATTCTTGTAAGGCCGTCTTCTCTCTCGTAGTACTTATTGCCGTCTACGTCTTCATATTCGTATTCGAAGATTTGAGTAAGAGCATAAGCTGTACCGTCGATTGTTGCAGTTGTTTCGCCGCTTACAGCGCTGTAGTATGTGCCAAGGACTGCCTTTGTGCCTGCGTCTGCATCAGCCGGAGTGATTACATAGCTATACTCATACTTCTTGTTGTATTCGTATACGTCTGCCCATGTTTCGGTATCTGCACCGATAATGGAAGCGAGAACCTGAACGGTAGCATCATCTGCGCCATACTTTGCAGTTGTTGTTGCAAGGAATGACTGAGGATCAAGCCTGATACCTGTAATGCCTACGTAGTCGATAATCTGACCTACAAGCTCGTTAGTGCCAATGAGGTTGACAATAAGATTGAGAATCATATTGATAATGTCATCGGACCATACAAGGTCATTGAGGAGATAATCTACAAGCTCGGCAAGGTCTTCCTTATCTGCATCTGTGCCGTACTTTGTACCGAAGTCTGCAAAGAGCTTGTTGATAAAGCTTGCTTCTTCGCCGGCTTTAGGTGCAGTGAGACTTGCAACTATTGGTGCAACTGCGGGAAGTGCATTCTTGATGATGTTGTCAAGCTTTTCGGGAACTTCAGCAATTTGAGCCTTTTCTTCAGTGGTGAAGCTGTTAAGATGTGAATGGTCAACTTCGATATATTCACCGTTAAGCTTGTTATAAGTGATTGTGTAATTTTCAAAGAGCGCTGTGATAATGTTGCCGAGAACAAGACCGTTCATGTTACCGTCAATAAGGTTATTGAGGATAACTGCAAGGATATTGTCTTCATCATTCAGGTCAGCCTTGAGAAGCTTTGCAACTTCAGTGAGGAGTGTATCTGAAAGAACATTATCAAGGAGGAATACAAGTGAGTCTGCAATATCAACTACAAAGCGGTCTATAACATAGCGTGCAGCGATAATGTCGCCCATTGTTTCATCATATTCAGTATCTGAAAGTCTGACGTCAGCTTTACCGTCACCGTTAGTATCAACATTGTAGTACCACTTAGAGCCGGAAGCACTTACCTTATTGATGTTGATTGAATGTGCAGGATATTGCTGGAATACGTCTTCTTCAAGGAGCTTGAATGCTGCCTTTTCTTCGTCTGTTGCGTCCTTGCTGAGGAGTACACCGGCAAGAAGCTTGTTGATAATCTTAGCAAGGTTTTCACCGTTGTCACCGCAAATCTTGAGAATGTCGGTGAGTGCATAAGCCTTGTAGGTATCAAACTTAGGTACAGTTACTCCGCCCTCTGTTTCGGTTTCAACAACATAAGTGTTTTCAAGAGGTTCACCGTCACCGGCTGTGATGTAATACTTAGTACCCTTGTATTCGATAGTATCGCCGTTATCTGTTGCCTGAACTTCAGTGTAAACAGGTGATTTTTCATCCTTTGTTACAACGTAGCTGATGTTTTCAGGCATGTAGTCACCGAATACACCGCTGAGTGTCTTACCGAGAAGCTCGTCAAGGAGATCGCCTACGATAGGATCTGCAACCTTGAGAAGTGCAAGAACAGGTGATACAAGGTTTGTAAGAACGATTTCGGGTCCGTTACAAGCGATGAAGTATGAAAGTGAGGGAAGAACTGTGAGAATGTACTCAAGAGGAGCTTCAGTGAGGGTATCAAGAATTGTGAAGATACCGTCAGTGATAGCTGTAAGGGTTACTGCTGTACCCTTTGCGGCAAGGTAATCGGAAGCACTTGTGATTGTGCCGAACTGGTCAACACCGAGAGCCTTGAACAAGGGGATAATTACGTTTTCGTAACCGTTGTTGCCCTGGAATTCAAGAACTGAGTTATAGTCACCCTCAGGAAGAATTCTAAGTGATTCACCGCGAAGTAATACGTTGAGTACGCCCTCGAGAGGAACGAGAATACCTGCAAGGATTTCAACAAATGCGTCTGCACTGCCCTTTGTGCCTGTTGCTGCGTCAATGCCCCAATCAAAGGCATCGTCGCCGGCCTTAGCACAAACTCTTGTGTTGAGAACAAGCTTTGTTGTTACGTTGCCGTTTTCGTCCTTTACTTCCTCTGTTGCGGCTTCGGGGATACCGTTAGCAGCGTCAGCCCAAACAAGGTTGCCGTTTGCGTCTGTCTTTTGCTTGTAAGCAAAGAGGTTGTAAGTCTCGCCGTTTGCGTCAACGATTTCTTCACCGTTGCGGCTGGGATCTCTTGATTCAACTTCTACTGTTTCGTATTCATAGAAGTCCTTTGTAGTACCGGTGTCAATAAGTGTGTATTCTTTACCGTCAATAGTAACCTTGAGTGCGTCGCCCTCAAGCTTATTGCCGTCATAGTAATAGCTATATCCTGTCTGACCCTCAACCTGGTAAGCGTAAACATTCTTTGTAACTGTTGTTACCTTGTTGTAGGTATATACAACAACCTTGTATGCGTCAGCAATTTGCTTCCATGTAACATCGTCACGTGTGGGCATTGCTGTGCCTTCACCCTCAATCGGGTTAGCAGGTGTATTTGTAAGAGCATAGTCAATAGCTGTGTTTATAAACTCTTTAACTTTCGCTGACGAGCTTGCATCTGCAAATCCGGCAGGTGTAAGGTCAATACCGAGCACTTGGTCAACGATGGGAAGAACAGTACCCAGTGTTCCCTCAAGGTTTTCACCGCCGAGGAGACCTACAAGAAGTCCCATAAGGGTATTCATCATCTTATCGTTGAATACAAAGCTGTCAAGTGCCTTGTAAGCGAAGTCTTTAAGGCTTTCGCCCTCGTAACCGCCAAGCTGTTTGATAATATTTTCAACAGCAGGAATTTGCTCAAGTACGGGTACAAGCTCGGGAATTGCTGTGAGAATTGAAGCGTCAAGCTTCTTGATAGCACGTCTGAGCTTACGGGCTGAGAAGTCTGCACTGATTTGAGTGTAAGCATATTCTACACGCTCAAAGCTGAGGTATTCCATAAGTGCTGTTTCAACGTCATAGTTGAAGTAAGCGATAAGAACCTGGAATATTACGTATCTGTTTTCACCTGTAACAGCGTCAAGGATAGTCTTAACCGTGCCCTCAACCTTAACACCGAAGTATTCGAGGATTGAAGCGAGGAACTGACCGCCGAGTACGATTTCAGAGATGATTTCAACAAGTGTATCAGCACGGTTGGCTCTTACGCCCCATACTGTACGTGTGCCGTTGCCCTCTGCATCGAAGTAACGGATAGTTTCAACTTTTTCAACTTCACAAGTCTTTTCGATGATGAGCTTGAAGATGCCGGTAAGCTGGTTATAAACACCGTCGCTTGCAGGATTGATGTCAAGACCGAGCTTAAGCTGCTTCTTATCCTTTGTTTCGTCACGGGTAAGGGTTACGGTTGTATCCTTATCGTGGTCATAACTGCCTGTGAAGTCAGCTGTATCCTTGTAGATTGTGTAAGTTACTTCCTTAGCCTCTGTGCCCTCATCCTCTGTTACGGTGTAGGTGTAAGCGTAGATATACTTGTTAGTCTTGTTGATAAGACCATTGAGAAGTCCCTCAAGGCCGTCGCCTGTGAGAAGTCTTGTGATAAGACCGTTATCACCGTAAATGCCGTCAATGGGTGCAATCTCATTGGGAACAAGGAGAGCATTATTGATGAGGTCGGAAAGAAGTGCATAAATGTCAAGAGCTACAAGAGGCTCAAGAGCTTCGTCTCTGCCCTCTATCTTAACTTCCTTTGCAGTGATGTCACAAACCATGTCAACAAGTGTCATGAGAGGTGCAACAAGCTGCTCTACTGCCTGTGCAAGACCGTCGGAGTAGATGAAGAATACAAGCTGAGGAACAAGGTCAACGATTGTCTGAATGGGCTTAGATACTAACATCTTAATGATAGCGTCAATGTAAGCGGCAATCTTTTCAGCCATTTCTTCATTATTAAGTGCGGCAAAGTCGTACTTGTCAAGGAAGGCATCGCCGAGATAATCGTCAACACCGAGAACCTCAAAGATGGGAACGATAAATCTATCGTAGCCGTCACCGCCTGTAAGAGTAACGCCGTCAAGAAGAACAAGGTTATACTCTGTGAGTAAGTAGCGGAGAATCGGTGTAAACGGAGTGAGAATGTCTGCTAAGAGACCCATAATTGCGTCATAGCTTGTAACACCGAAGGAGTTAGTGATAGTATGTGTATACTCTGAGCCTAACTTGTTAAGCTTAAGCTCATAAGCATATTCATAAACAACCTTACCGTCAGCTGTGTTAACAACATAAGCGTTTTCAATGGGCTTTTCGTCATCAGCAGCAGGTGTACCGGGAGTAATGTACCATACACCGTAGATGTCTTCGATTGTTGTTGCGTTTGCATATACGGGAATCTTGTTGCCCTCTGCATCAAGCTTATATTCGGGAACAGGCTTGCCGTTTGCATCTACTGAGTACAGGAAGCTGCCGTCATTAGCGGGAACCTTATCCTTATAATCATCAGCATTAAATGCAACCTTAGTCTTGAGTGCTTCATAAGCATCGGCCCAAGTCATATTTGCGTTATCCTCACCGCCGAGAGCTGTGAAGAATGCGTCAAGACCTGCGTTTGCTTGTCTGAATGCTTTAAGCTCAAGCTCAACACCGGGGATGATTTCGGGAATCATGGGAAGAATTGCAGAAATAGTGGCATTGTTACCGAGTAAGCCGATAAGAAACTCCATAAGCTTTGTTGCAAAGCCTGACTTCAAGGTGGGCTTGTTTTCTGCGTCAGTGCCTGACTTGTCAGCCATAAGGTCAACAAGGAGACTTTCGATCATTTCTTCCATTGTTGCGCCCTCAAGCTTAATGTCGCCGAGCGCACCCTCGGGAAGCATTGCAACTACTGCGGGAACAACCTTTGAAAGAAGACCGTCGAAGTATTCAGGCATTTCTTCCATTTGTGCCTTATCAAGGCCGATTGCTTCGTAGTTAATATTTGAAGTGTTGTCAAGGTCCGAATAGTCTTTCTTTGTACGTGCATCTTCATATTCGATGTTGTACCATGAAAGCAAGTCAATAACAAGTCTCTCAAGGGCTTCACCGTCTTCAAATACACCGTAAAGAAGTACTGTAAGGAGATAGTTGTCATCGTCTTTTGTAAGAGTTGTCATCTTCGAGAAGTCCATATTGAGAAGACTTCCGAGGAGATCACGTACGCCGTCAGTGAGTACTACATCATTGAGAATCTGGATAAGAACTGACTCACGGTCAACTACGTAGTTGTTATCTGCGGCAACAAGGTCTGTCTTTGTAGCAACACCGCCGCGTCTGTCAGTGCCGTTACCGTCGGAACCGTTGATTGTAACGATAACCTTTTGTGATGCTGTCTTAACAAGGTCATCATCACTTGTATCTTCGGTATCCTTATCGTCAACGATTTCGCCTGTCCATGCGATTGAACCGATTTCATCAAAGAGCTTTTCGGTAACAATTGTGGAAAGTGATACACCGTTAACTTTAAGACCGCCTACAATTTCAAGGATAATATCCTTAAAGGTTGCGTCTGCGCTGTCGCCTGCTGCAAATGTTGATGTATCTTCAGTAAGAGCCATAACTGCGGCCTCGGCGCCGGTTGTGTTTGCACCGTTTTCTGAGCCCTCAATAAGGTTAAGGGTATATGCGGCAGCGGCGGCAATTGCTGTGCCTTGATCTGCAGGGTCAGTGCTGTCGGAGGGAACTTCTGCCTTGTCATTTTCGGACTTGATAAGACCTCTGAGAAGATCCTTAACAAGTACAAGAAGGTCAAGGTCATAGATATCCTTAATCATTTCTGTGATTGTTGTAACAGGTACAAGGAGATTTGAAAGGATACCGTCAATACCGTTACTCTCAATGAAGCGAGCAAGGTAGGGAAGTATTGTGAGAATTGTGTGAACGGGTCTGTCACAAAGTGAATCAACAAGTGCAAAGAGTGCATCTGTGATTGTTGTGAGCATTACCTTGCTTTCGTCATAGTCAAGAGTTAATGAGCCGTCATCTTCTGTATTGTAAACAAGTGCCTTATAAGCATCATAGTCTGCAATATACTTATCTGCTGCAAGGTAGGGAGCACCTTCGTTTTCGTTCAATGAAGTAAGAACATCTTCATTCTTCCTGAGAGCAGGAATACCGAGAGCCTCAATAACAGGAAGTGCGAAGCCGGCATAACCTGCTGAACCTCTTACAGTAATCTTATCGTAAATTACAAGGTTACCGTCTGCAAGTAAAGCTGCGAAAATGGGAGCAAGAGGTTTAATGCAATTCCAGATTGTGGTAACAAAGTGGTCTTTCTTCTCGTCTGCTGTTGTGAGACTATCAAAGCCCCAGTCAACATCAATAACAACCTTTGTTTCTTGCTTTGTGCTGTCTTCCATAACAGCGGAAACAAGGTGCTTAACTGTTTCGTCAACATCGGGTGTTGCGGGATCGTCTTCGGTTTCAATCCACTCAGTAAGACCTGCCTGTGCAAGCTTAACTTCTTGTTGTACAAGAGTACCGTCAGCGGCCTTTACAGAGTAAGTGTAATAGTAGAGGGTTTGTTCCTTACCGTCAACAGTTACCTTTTCAAACTTCTGCTGCTGAACCCAAACAGGCTCATAGGTCTTGCCGTTCTTAATAAGAGTTCCGTTAGCTTCGGAAGCTTCTGCTGCGTATTCTTTTTCCTTAACGGAACCGTCTGCATTATAAATAGCAAATACTTTCATAAGGTTGTTCTTAGCAACCTCGTTCCAGGTTTTTGCTTCGCCGATAACAGCAGCAAGCTCGGTAACATTATTCTTAAATTCCTGAGGTGTAAGTGAGTAACCGCCTGCGCTGTCAAGGATTTTGAGAACAACGTTTACGATTTGTTTGTTGTTTTCGTCACCGAGAACACCGATAAGTAAGCCTAAGATGTCATTAAGGCCCTTATCCTGATAGAGATAGGAATCAAGGATACTGTCAACAAGAGTTCTGAGTGTAAGGTCAGTTTCGGATGTAATGCCGATTTCCTTGAAGAAGTCAACATTGACAAGCTGTTCCTTGAAGAGGTTGAGAATTGTACCTACAAGGCTATCGAGGTTGTCGATAGTTGCAGATGTCTTAACACGTGAGATTTCTGTGATGGGTTCTTCACCCTCTGCAAGGTTCTTGTTTGCTTCAAGAACTTCTTCGTGTGTTGCATAACCCTCATCTTCATAGAATACGAAGTGATTTTCATTAACAATATCCTTAAGCACGATTTGCTGAATTTGTTGTACGTCGTACCTTGAGAAGAGTGCAACGATAACGTCAACAAGAGCATCGGGATTCTTGAATACGTTTGTGATAATAACGTCAAGGAGGTCTGCATCACCGGTGTTTTCGTCAGTGATGTCCATACCGAGAATGTTGCTGAGAATTTCCTTGAGACCCTCATTGCTTGTTACGAATGTGAGAACCCACATAAGGATTTCAGCCATGCTTACGGGTACCTGACCGAATTGGTCGATATAAACGTAATTGTCGTAAGAAGCATCAAACTTACCGTCTTTATCGTGTTCGCTTACGGGGTCACCGAGAGCAACAACGCTCTCAAGAAGGCTCATAAGGCCGTCTGTACGGATGTCCTTAGCCTCTGCACGAAGCTCGTTAATGCGAGTCTTATTGAGGATTGCGTTTTCTTTTTCGAGAGCATCAGCCTCAGCAAGCTTAGCCTTGGCAACGTGCTCTTGCTCCTTATCAATGAAGAGAAGAACTGAATATACATATTCGCCGTCGGTAATATCTGTATCATTCTTACCTAACATATCCTTGAGGTCAATTTCAAGACCGGCAAGAAGAGCCAAAATTGAACGGGTGATTGAGAATTCAGTTGTATTTTCGATAATATTACCGTTTTCATCAACTGTAATGAAGTTGGTAAGTGCGTTCTGGAAGCTCTCCCATGAACCTGTTGCGAGCATATCGATAAGACCTGCAGCGATATTACCAAGATCAAGTGTAATAATTTCTTCAAGTCTGTTTGTGAATGTTGTAACGGGGATAAGGAGATTTTCAATAAGTGTGCTCAAGCCGTCACTGTAAAGGAAGTATACGAGAGTGGGCAGAGCTTTAGTGAGTGTCTGTACAGGATAGGTTGCAAGAAGCTCAACAAAGAGCATTACATAGTCAATGATTTCCTTGATAGCCGTGCCGAGACCGTCAACGTCAAGTTTGCCGTCAGTGTATACATAATCAAGGTACTCAGCTGTTGTCATAAGTGCGTCGGGGATTTCACCGCCTACACCGTCACCTAATACATCATTGAAGTATGTGAGAAGCTCTTCAAGACCGAATGCACGGAACAAGGGAAGAAGAACTGCAGCATAAGCGTTGCCGCCCTCAAGGTTGAGGCTGTCAAAGAGAACGAGAGCGTCACCTGCAAAGAGCATTGAGAAGATGTTTGCAAAGGGTTCAAGAATATTCCAAAGGATATCTTTGAATGCAGTAAATCTTGCGTTGAACTCTGTTTCTCTGTCAGCGTTTTCAAGCTTATCAAGGCCCCATGACCAGAGAAGCTCGTTTACGTCTTCGCTGTAAACAGGCTTAACTGCTGTGTAATTAGTTCCGTCTGTTGTAAAGGCTGAGATAAGGTCATAATCTGAATAGTAGTACTGAGTTTCACCGTTTGCGTCAACATAGGTATAGGTGTACTTGCCGTCAGCGTTTTGAGCAACAGGATATGCTGTGCTGCGGATAGTTGTAACCTTAACTTTGTTGCCGTTTTCGTCTTTTTTATCTACCATTACGGGGATAGCATTGCCTGAACTATCCTTATCGGCTGCATTTTCATCAGTTGTAGTGCTGTCACCAAGTTTCCAAAGAAGCTTGCCGTCTGCATCGGTATCCTGAACCTGAACATACTTATATTCAACAGTTTCAACACCGCCGGAAACACTTACTGTCTTTTCTTCAAATACGTGGTTCTTGTAAATCTGTGCCCAAGTGAGCTTTGTATCAACGCCGTTCATCTTATAAGCGTCAACTTCACCGGCTAATTCACCGTCAGCAGGAACAAGTGAACCGTCAGCGTTCTTATCAAAGCCGTAGGTCATGTAGTTATAGAACTCTGTGGGAGTAGTTGTTGTATTGCCGCCTGCATCAAGCTTATAGAGGAAACGGTCAAAGGTTATGTCAAAGCCTGCTGATTTGAGAGCCTGACCTATGATGTCCACTGTCTTAACATCTCCGGACTTGCCGAGGATGTTACAGATAAGGTTAGCGATAGTATTCATCATGTTCTCTGTGAAGAGATTGTCATTGATGATGTTTTGGAGAAGACCCCAAAGACCTGAATTATCGTTAGTGAGCTTGAAGTCACCGATGTCAAGAATTCCCTCGTCACTGAGAATTGTGAGAATGTCGGGAAGAGCCTTATCTATAACGTAGTCGATGTTCTTGATTGTTTCATTTACTTCGGCTTCTGTGAACTTATCTGCTACACTGTTCCAATCATAGCCCTTATGCTCAACAGCATATTTTGTCCATGCACCGCTTTGCTGTTCTTCTGTAATAGCGGCGTCTACTCTGTTCATGAACTCATAGAAGTAGTATTCGGGCTCATCTGGAGTGTAATCTGTAAGAAGGTCAATGATAACACCGGAAAGAATGTCAACATACTTTGCACCCTGAGCATCTGCGGGTGTCTTCATAAGGTTAACTTCAACAGTCTTGATGATGTTGTTAATTCTTTCGTTAGCTGCAATATCTTCTGCGGAGGAAGCCTGGTTAGCATCAAAGAGATTAGTTACAACCTTACCGATAGCTGCAACGACGTCACCGGTGAGTACTTCTCTGACAACAGTGATGAAGAACTGACCTGCTGAACCGTTGAACTTGGTGAACTTAACTCCGCCTGCACCGCCTAAGGTAGTAGCAGTGAAAATATCTTTTGTTGAGTTATAGTAATTGTCATAAGCAGTCTGATTCCAACGGTCTGATTCTGCGTATACGATAGTCTTAGCACCGTCGGCTGCAATACGACCGAAGTCAATAATGTTGATAGTAACGCCTGAATCTGCACCTGTAAGATTTGAAATGAGAGCATTTATAACATTTTCAAGATCAAGGTATTGGTCAAGAAGTGAGTTAATGTCTAAAACAAGAATTTTTGAAAGGATAGGATCAACAATGTCAAGAAGCTCTGTTACGGGAACAAGGAGATTCTTAAGAGCCTGTGAAAGGTTAGAAGTCTTTGTCTTACCGTCTTCATAAACATTGAGGAAGTAACAAATGTTGGGAAGCTTACTAAAGAGAGTGGTAAGAGGCGCACCTAACAAGCCGTCCGTTGTATCAGCTGCATCACCGATAAGTAATGTCTTAATAGCGTTAAGGAGGGGACGGAGAGGTGATTTTTGTGTGGGAGCAAACTTTTTGCCTGACGGAACTTTGCCGTTAACGTCAACACCGCCATCGGGATTTGTAGCTGCACCCTCATATACATACTGGTCAAACTCATTTTGAGTCATGCAAGCTTCGTCAAGGCCTAAGGCTTCAAGAATGGGTACGATAGCCTTTGAGTAACCCTTTGAACCCTGGAGCTTGAGCTCGTCAGCGATAATGATATTCTGTTGTGAAAGCAGGAAGCCGAGAATACCGTTAAGAGGAGCAAGAAGTGCGCAGAAATAGTTGATAAATTCATCAAAACGCACATCAATAGCTGCATCATCGTTAATCCACTTGAAGTTCGGAATAGCTCTGACGTCTGCCCATGTCATTTCTGCAAGGGTTGAAGCGGCAAGTGAATCACTGATTGTTGCAAAGTAGCCATTTCGAACATAACTTGCCTGTTGAACGAACCAGTTTGCAAGCTTAGCATGTTTTGCGTCACCGCTGCCGCTCTTAGCACTGTTATAGAAGCCGAGAGGTGTTACGTCAATACCCATTTCGGCAAGTGAGGGCAGGAGGTTAGCAAGCGTACCTGTACCTAAAAGTCCGCCGAGGAGACCGCTGTCAATAACGAAGTCATTGGCTGTTTCGTCCCATTGTTTTACATATTCACCCTCGATAGGTGTACCTGTACCGGCAGAAATATAGTATGTTTCTGTTACGCCGTTAAAGATGAATTGTGCTGTAGCACCGCCGCTGGTTGCCTGAATCTTGTTGCCGTTTGAATCCGTAGCGTCCTTGGGTTTACCTGTACCTACAAGAAGCTCTATTACAAGGTTGATAAGATTATTATTGATGAAAAGGTCCGTTGCAAGATTCTCAAGACCGTAAGCAGTATCATTTTTAACTGCGGCTTTAACATTTGTAATAACCTTTTGGAGACCGAGGTCATTGAGGAAATCTATACCTGAAAGTGTATTTTCAAGGGCAAGGAAGAGTGTTTTGATAAGGCTGTTTACAAGCACATCTGCATTAGCAACAGCGAGGTCAGCCTTATCCATAAGCTGTGCATCGGTAAGGGTGCCTGTTCCATTGGGATTTTGGTCAGCAAGAACCTCTTTGAGAATACGACCGATTTCAAACTTAGTTGTAAGGTTATCTAAACCGTTATGATTGATATATGTGTCAACTATACTGTTTTCTGCATCAACTGTTGCCCAGTCGGGGTCGGTTGCAGGGTCATTATAGGTATAGTTATCCATCTGGTAGTCATTGAGCAAGCAGATAACAATAGCCATAAGGGTATCACCCTGACCCTCAAGGGCACCGATAATTGTGTCAAGAATTGAGGGCTCGTCACTTGTGCTGTCGCCGCCTAAGAGACCGCCGAGAAGCGGCATAATTACGTCAATTGTACCGTCATCAAGGAGCCAGCGAATAAGTGTGAGCAAGGTATCACCGGGGTCGGATTTAATATGGTAGTTAGTTGCGGGTGCTCTATTAGGATGAAGAAGAGGCATAACTGTGGTTACAACAGTACCCAGAGCCATAAAGCGGTTAACAGGTAATTTAAGGGGTACTGAGCCTTTGCTTCCGCTCCAGGTGAGCCAATCAAGGTAGCCTTCACCAAGGGCACCGTATAATGTGCCCGCAAGCAGACCTTTCTTATAATAATATCCCTTATATTTTACATCATTACCGTTAGCATCCTTAATGCCATCGTCTCCATAGCTCGTGGTTTGCCTTGTTGTACCTATCAAAGCATCAAGCAGACCTGCAATACCGCCCTTTGTAACTTCGGGAGTAAGACCGAGACCGCCGATAAGGGGAAGAAGAACGTCTTTGCTAAGCCAAACTGTTGTTGCTGTAACTGTAATACCAACAGGATAAAGTACAACGGGAATTGCCATATCGGCAATCTTGGGAAGAAGCTGGTCATATTCAAGAGCTGCGAGGAGGTTGGGAAGAAGCTCAAGAATTGTGGCAACGGGATTAACGAAAAGCTTAGTTTCAAGGAACTTAACAACAGGGCTTAAAAGGGTTTCCCAAAGGTCAACACCGTAGCGATATGTTGATGTGATACCGGCAGCCTGTGTGCTATCGGACATAACGTCGATGCTGGTTGTACACATCTGAGCAATTTGAGCACCGGTTGCAACAGTACTTATGTCAATACCTAAAAGTCTGTAAAGGGGAAGGAAAATGCTGTCGTAAAGAGGTGCACCGGTTGACTGAAGCTCAGCATCAAGGTTTAAAGTTCTTGTTTCAAATGAGTGACTGTCACCTGTAAGAAGTGATGCAAGGGGAATTTGAAGACCTGCGGTAGCAGCGGTCATAGCATGATAGAAGTCATCCATATCTGAAATGCCCCATGCTGTATACTTGTTGTATGTTCTGTATTCGTTACCTACTTTATATGTGGTTTCACCTGACCAGATATCACCGTTATGGTCAAGACCTATAAAGGAGTTACCATTATTTTCAGAGATAGTACTGGTGTAGTCTCCCCAATAGCTACGTGTTTTTGTACCTGAACCATAAGATGTTGTATCAAGAGGAGCCATTCTGAGAACACGGAGAACTTCTGTATAGTTATACTTTGTGGTGTTGCCCCAAAGCTCACCGGTAAAGTACTTATACCAACAAACAGCATCAGCATTGATGTCAAGCTTGGAATTATTATTTTGACTGTCTGTCCAGTTAGCATAGAACAAGTGAGGCATGGTGGGTAAGCCGAGACGGCAAGTTTCAGGAAGTAAGGTATAGAAGTCCATACCGAGAATACTACCGCTAAGGTCATAAATAGCTTTACCTACTGCAGGCTCAAGGGCTGTGAAAAGAAGCTGAGGAAGGGTACCGTCAAAGAAGATACCAACGATTGCTGAAATAAGGAATTCACGAAGATTCTTTATATCCTGACCTTTTCTAACAGTTGTTGTTGAACCGTCAGGATTCTGATAGGTATAGTCAAAGTTCCATTGACCGAGGAATGTTGACATAGCGGGGATAGGATTACCGTCGCTGTCTTTTGCGGCTGCACTTTCATCTGTTGTTTCGCCGCCGGAGGCTGTTTGCCAAATAGGAAGCTTTGTGCCGAATTCAGTCTTCTGTTTGGGAGAAATAAGACCCTCAAGAAGCTTACCTACGTCCTCGGAAATGATGATTTTATCAAGGTCTGCAACAGCTGCGTCCATAAGGTCAGCGATTTGGTTTCTGCTGAGCTTTGAGCCTTGTAAAAGTTCAATGTCATTAACAAAGGTGGTAATATCTGTTAAGCTAAGCTTATTATAATAGCTTTCATAAGCAAAGGTTGTGCTTTGATTTGATTTGCCTAAGATATAAGTAAGCACAGTTTCATCAAGCTTTGCATAAACTGAGGGATTACCGTATGCATCAGAAGACGTATTTGTATAAGCTAAGGCTTTCAGGTTGTTAAGACCTGTTCTGAAATTCTTAGCTTGATTATAGTAAGTTGTACACTTATCGTAAGCGGCATTCATTTGGGCAACAGTAATCTGCTTACCTGTGGGAGCATAAGCTACAGGGTAAGTATTGTTAAGGAATGCCTGATAATTAGTAGGAAGAGCTTCAAGGTTTTCATAAAGCTGAATAACCGGTTCAAAGTTATAGAACTTAATCTGGCTTTGAGCTTCTTCATCTACATATTTAAGTATGCGGTCAAATGAGCTGTAAGCTCTTTCGGCTGCAACTGCTTTTATGCTTTGTGCGTATTCAATATAAGGAGTAATACCCTCTTCGCCGTAAATTTGTGCGAAAAGGTCGGGCAAGTTTACACTTGCTTGATAAACAGGGTTATAAAGAGCCTTATACTCTTCCATAAAGGCTTTAAGGTCAGCAAATGATAAGCCTTTATAAGCCTTTGTTCTGATGAACTCATCTATTTTGGCCTTGTTGGCAATATGCTCAACACCCTCAAGAACAAATGCAACATCACTCATCTTCTTGACAACCTTGTCATAGTCAGCCTGTTTAACATTGTTACCGGCAGCTGAGAAGATAGTTTCAACATCTTTAAGTGTTGCATAGTTAAGGATGTAAGTGTTGATATAAGACATAACGTCAGTTGCTTCATTATACCAAGCTTGTGCCAATGCTTTATCTGTTGTCTCCCAAGTGTCACTTTCAGCATCAATGGAAAGAGTATCAGATGCGGCGGCGGAGGCAACAAGTCTGTCAGCTATATTAGCTGCTGCTAATTTAGCAATTTCAAGACCCTGTGCCTCTATGTATGATTCAACTGTATAGCCTTTCTTACCGATGTAGTTACCCTTAGTTTCATTCATGATACTAATGATAAGTGCAGAGTAAGAGTTGGCGTTAATCTCATTTATAACAGCTTCTATATCAAGCAAATGAGCAACACGTTCTTCAACAGTTTTACCTGTGAGATCTACTGCCATAAGTGCATCAAGACGTGTGATGAAGTCTGCTGCAAGGGGAGCTGCTGCCTCTCTCGCACCGGAGTTTTCGTAGAAAGCATCTGCTTCGGCATAGGTTTTGCCGACAACGTCTCTTACAAAATGATCCCAAACCTCTTCAGGATAGTAACCTGCAAGCTCTAAGGTTGCGGTATATGAGCTGTAAAGCACTGCAAAAGCCTCAAGCTCTTCACTGGTAAGAGAATCCTGAGAAAGCCATGCTTTGAAAGTATCTTCCTTAACACAGTCTTCAAGAACTGTCTTAATAGCCTCAAGAGCCTCAACGGTACCGGGATTGTTTGTAGCTTCCTTTGTAAAGCTGATATTCTCCTTACCGGCGAAAACATATCCGCCGCCGTCGGCAGTTCCGTTGGGAGTCATGTAAAGAGTACTGTTAGCATACTCCCTTGAAGTATCAATGGAGGCGACGTCATTAAAAGCGAAAAGGTCAAAGCCGCTTCCGATTTTAAGAGTTACGTCTGTTCTTGAAATGAACTTGTCAGGATCAGTTGTACCGAATGCGAAGAATTCAAGAATAGTCGCATAGTCAGCTTTCGGTATTTCAGCTGAGCCCTTTGTGTCAACTTCTGCTAAAATGGCATTAACAAGCGCACGATAGGTCTTGTTAGTAGCCCATGTGCCCTTGGCATACTCAGCATAGGCTGACGCAACTGCTGTCCAACCTCCTGTGAAAGTATCTTTTTCAACAGTCCACGTAGAACCGTCTGACACAGGTATACCCGAGGCATCGCCGGTGTATACACCGTCTACCTTTGTACCTGCATCTTCTATGGCGGCCATAAGTCCGTCATAGTGCATGTCAATTGCGCTGTAAATGTCATCAGTCTTTGTTGTAGCAGCAAAAACTGTGAATGACACGGACATACTGGACATAACCATGATTACAGCCAGTAAGCAGCTCAACACTTTTTTCATAGCTTTCATAAAATTTTCCTCCTTATATGAAAGAATGTTTGTTTACAAATAGATTTCACTATAAGAAATTGACATTTTTAGGCAAAATGCCTAAAAATGGGTACAATCCACCCATAGAGACACCTATAACTATTGAAATTATATCATCTGAAGTCAACATTTTCAATATATTTTTTAATTTTTTTTTAATTCTACATTTTGCATAGATGTGAGTTTTTTTATTTGGTAAGTTTGCTTATTGTTGTTTTAGCTGAATTTTTTTGATAATTTTTATTAGAAATTACTATATATCTATATGTAGTAGTATAGAGATTTTTTATTCAAATATATAGTTTTAAGACTGTTTAAAGGGAACTGTTGCAATTTGTGGGCGGAGCCACAGGGCGGAGCCACAGGGCGAAGCCTTGGGCGAAGCCACAGGGCGGAGCCACAGGGCGAAGCCTTGGGCGAAGCCACAGGGCGGAGCCACAGGGCGGAGCCACAGGGCGAAGCCTTGGGCGAAGCCTTGGGCGAAGCCA
>JBJEOK010000022.1:0-12640 GCA_051880695.1 Acutalibacteraceae bacterium
CGGCTATACCGCTGTAATAAAAGAAAAAATATGTTCTGCCGAAACTTATACTACACATCCTAAATTAGGTTATTTTCATCCTATTCAAAGTTACTACATAGGTGAACTTAAAGAGAAAGTTACCAAGCCAATAGAAACTAATCATGCTTTAATGTGGTTTGAATATGAGAAAATTAAAGGAAAGATGTTTGCAGAAATGCAGAATTGGGCATTGGAACAATGCGCAGAAAGGTTAAAAGAAGTGATAAGTTTATGAAACATTGCGGAACGCAAAGGTTAGAAACAGAAAGATTGGTTTTAAGAAGATTTGTCATCGAAGATGCCGATGCAATGTACAAAAACTGGGCATCAGATGATGAGGTTACAAAATATTTAATGTGGCCTACACATACAAATATTGATGTAAGTAAATCTGTAACAGAAGATTGGGTAAACTCCTATTCCGATGAAAAGTTTTATCAGTGGGGTATAGTTTTAAAAGAATACGGTGATGAACCAATCGGCGGCATCTCCGTAGTTCATATGAATGAAGATGTTTCTATGGTACATATCGGATATTGCATAGGTAAAGATTGGTGGCATCAGGGAATTACTTCAGAAGCACTTAAAGCTGTTATGGATTATTTATTTGATGTTGTAGATGTAAATCGTATTGAATCAAGACATGACCCAAGGAATCCAAACTCCGGCGGGGTCATGAAAAAATGCGGTATGAAATACGAAGGAACCTTGCGCAGTTCTGATTGGAACAATCAGGGCATTTGTGATGCTTGTTATTATGCGTTGTTGAAGTCTGAACGATAAGGTGACAACAATGAAAATAGAATTAAAACAAATTAATGTCAATATGGCAGAACAAGAATATGAGATGTTGCAAGGTATTCTTGATATAGAAAACGGCTTTACAAATCCTGCATACAACTTGTCCTACAAGAAATATAAAAAATGGTTGCAAGAAGTGGATAATCATTCCCGAGGTGTAGGTTTGCAAAAGGATTGGATACCGTATACGACATATGTTTTGTATGTTGATAATGTTCCCGTAGGTTATGGCAGAATAAGACATTCATCATCTGAATATCTGGAAACTGTCGTTGGTGCAGGAAACCTTGGATACGGTATTTCAAAGGAATACCGCGGAAAAGGTTACGGAGATATTCTGTTTAAAGAATTATTGAAGAAATGCAAAGAACACGGATATAATGAAATTAAATTATTCCCATTGAAAACAAATGAAGCAACTGTAAAGATCATGATAAAAAACGGCGGAAAGATAATCGGCGATTTCAAAAACGAAAAACATATTATATTAATTCCGTTAAAATGATACATAGGTGGCGAAATATGATTAAAATAGATGCAGGCGATTTCTTCTTAGTCGAGCCAAGTGAAGATTATGCAGAACAAATTGCTAAATATAAAAAGGATTTTTTGGATGTAAATTCGTCAATGGATGGTTGTGGTCCTCTTCGCAAATGCGAAGATCCAATAACATATATTGCAGAGTGCAGAAAATACACAGCACCTGAAACACTTCCGAAAGGATCGGTTTTAGCAACACAGTTTTTCTACATACGCAAGACTGATAATTGTCTTGTCGGGATGATACAGGTTCGACATTATTTTAATGACTATCTTTCTAAATTTGGTGGACATATCGGATATTCGATAAAGCCGGGTGAAAGAAGAAAAGGCTATGCAACATCAATGCTGAAAGCTGTTCTTCCTTATTGTAAAGAAATTGGTCTTGATGAAATTCTCATAACTTGTATTCATGACAACATAGGAAGTGAAAAGACTATACTTAACAATGGTGGCGTTTACGAATCAACTGTTTATGAACGTAAAGAAAAATGCCACTTGAAGAGATTTTGGATAACTCTTTGATAGGATAATTTCAAACTAACTGCTCTCCAGCGAGGGCGGTTTTTTCTGATTGTTATTTATTTTAAAATATGCATAGCTTTTTTTATACAAAACACAATTACGGTGTGCCTGCTTTGGCACACCGTAAAGTTTACTTTTACACTAAGAATATAACCCTTTAAATTCCACCCTGCATTAAATCGGCCAAAGTGATGCCGTCAAAATATTCATTGGTCATCTTGTAAAACCTGCTCCACATTGAAAGTGTTCGGCATTGGTCCTTGCGGTCACATTCTTTTGCATCACAGCCAAGGCAGGCAACAGGTGCCAAATCACCCTCGGCAAGGCGAAGAATATCGCCTACCTTGTATTCATCGGGGGCTTTTGTCAGCTGATAACCTCCACCTTTGCCGTGTACGCCTTCAATCAGCTTTGCCTTTGTCAAAACGGGCATAATGCGTTCAATATAGTTCAGAGAAATACCTTGCCTTTGGGCAACTTCTTTTAACGGAATATACTCACCGTCTTGGTGCTCTGCCAAATCAATTAAAACACGTAGGGCGTATCTGCCGCGAGTGGAAATCATCATAAAATCTTCCCCCTTTTTAAGCTATTATACACTAAAAAAGTCGGTAAATCAAGAAGCTCTGTTTTAATCTGCAAATAATTGGGTAGACAAATATCTGTCACCTGTATCGGGGAAAAGAACAACAATATTTTTTCCTTTGTTTTCTTTTCGCTTTGCAAGGGTGATAGCGGCACTCAAAGCGGCACCCGAAGAAATGCCTACAAGAACACCCTCTTTTTTACCGATAAGTCTGCCTGATGAAAAGGCGTCCTCGTTTTCGACTGTTATAATTTCATCATAAACCGATGTATCAAGCACATCGGGTACAAAGCCTGCACCTATTCCTTGAATTTTATGTGCGCCTGCAATTCCTGTTGATAACACTGCCGAGGTTTTCGGTTCAACAGCAACAACCTTGATGTCCGGGTTTTTCTGCTTTAAATACTGTCCCACACCTGTAATTGTTCCGCCGGTTCCCACACCTGCAACAAAAATATCAACCTTTCCGTCGGTATCCTCAAAAATTTCGGGACCGGTGGTTTTTCTGTGAATATCGGGGTTTGCGGGGTTTACAAACTGTCCTGCAATAAAGCTGTCGGGAATTTCCTTTGACAGTTCTTCAGCTTTTGCAATTGCACCTTTCATACCGAGAGCGCCCTCTGTCAAGACTATCTGCGCACCGTACGCTTTCATTAATTGACGGCGCTCTACCGACATGGTTTCTGGCATAACGATAATGACCTTGTATCCTCTTGCCGCCGCGACAGAGGAAAGTCCTATGCCGGTGTTACCGGAAGTCGGCTCAATTATGGTGGCGGTTTCTTTTAAAATTCCTTTTTGCTCGGCATCGTCAATCATTGCCTTTGCAATACGATCTTTAACGGAACCGGCAGGATTAAAATATTCAAGCTTTGCCAAAATTTTTGCTTCAAGGTTAAACTCTTTTTCTATATGTGTAAGTTCGAGTAAAGGTGTTCTTCCAATGAGCTCGTCGGCAGATTTATATATTTTTGACATAGTAATTCACTCCCTTATTTAACAGCATTAAAACCGTTTTCCAAATCAGCAATAATGTCATCAATATGCTCTGTGCCTATTGAAAGGCGAACGGTGTTTTGCTTTATACCTTGTTCGAGCAATTCTTCATCAGTTAACTGCGAATGGGTGGTTGAAGCCGGGTGAATGACAAGGCTTTTTACGTCTGCAACATTTGCAAGAAGTGAAAATATCTTTAAATTGTCAATGAATTTCCAAGCTTCCTCTTTTCCGCCTTTAATTTCAAAGGTAAATATAGAAGCACCGCCATTTGGAAAATATTTGTTGTAAAGCTCGTGCTGAGGATGATTTTTCAGGCTCGGGTGGTTGACCTTTTCCACCTGCGGATGCTTTGAAAGAAATTCTACTACTTTTTTGGTGTTTTCGGCATGTCTTTCAAGACGTAAGGAAAGGGTTTCAACACCTTGTAAAAGCAGAAAAGCGTTAAAGGGGGAAATGGTTGCACCGGTGTCGCGTAAAAGAATGGCTCTGATATATGTTACAAAAGCGGCTTTGCCTGCGGCGTCTGCGAATGATACACCGTGGTAGCTTGGGTTAGGCTCTGAAATTTGGGGGAATTTATTACTGATTTTCCAATCAAAATTGCCCGAATCTACAATTATTCCGCCAAGAGTAGTTCCGTGACCGCCTAAGAATTTTGTTGCTGAATGTACAACAATATCGGCACCGTGTTCAATGGGCCTGATAAGATAAGGTGTGCCAAAGGTGTTGTCTATTACAAGGGGGATGCCGTGGCGGTGAGCAATTTCAGCGATAGCATCAATGTCGGGAATGTCGCTGTTTGGATTTCCCAAGGTTTCAAGATAAATTGCCTTGGTGTTTTCCTTTATGGCATTTTCAACTTCGGTGAGATTATGAATATCGACAAAATCGGTTTTAATGCCGTAGGGGACAAGTGTATGTGCAAGTAAATTATAACTGCCGCCGTAAATGGTTTTTTGAGCAACAATATGGTCGCCGCCTTGTGCCAAGGCTTCAATGGTGTAGGTTATAGCCGCCGCTCCCGAAGCTACTGCTAAGGCCGCTACACCGCCCTCAAGAGCTGCCACGCGTTTTTCAAAAACATCTTGTGTGGAATTTGTAAGACGTCCGTAAATATTGCCTACATCGGTAAGACCGAATCGTGCCGCCGCGTGTTCGGCATTGTTAAAAACATAAGAAGCGGTTTGGTAAATGGGTACGGCACGGGAACCGGTTGCGGGGTCGGCTTCTTCCTGACCTACGTGGAGTTGGAGTGTTTCAAATTTATATGTTGACATAATTATTCATTTCCTTTCAGATTGGATTTTTAAGTGTTGTAAAATTGCGTTTGGTATCAGCACATTCGTCCGAATCTGAAATTGGCACGAACAAGTGATTCAAAATAAAGCTTTTTTACATCTAATTCATTTATATAAATCATTTTGTCGCCGCCTTTCAAGTTTATTTACATACCTACCAAGTATGTTGGTAAGATTATAGTGCTAAAATTTTACTTTGTCAATAGGTATTTGAAATTTTTTTGGTTTTATTACAATGTTGAAAACTATAGATAAATTATTGTTTTTCTTTATCGGAAATGTTATAATACTAAAAACACGGTTAAAGGATGTGTAAATGTGAAAAACAGGAAAATCTTTGCAACGCTGTCAGCTTCAGCGGTTACTGCTTTAATTATTCTTTTGTGTTTGTTTGGACTTTGTGTTCCGCTTAATATTCATTCTCAGTGGCTTTGGATAATTGTAATTGTATCGGTCTTTGCCTTTATCTTTACAAGACGTACTTTTCTCGGCTTTAAAGATTTCGGTAAGGTCACTTTAATTAAAAAGACGGGTTCAAAGGGCAGGACTAAAAAATATACAAAAATGAAATTTTCTTTGAAGCCGTATATTTTGCCTTTAATAATTTTAGGTATATTCTTTGTTGCGAAAGCTGTCGGCTCAACTTTTTTCAATGCCACAACCTATGCTTCAATCCTTACCGTTACCGAAACTGAATTTTCAGAGGATATGGACGAGTCGGTTGGTACTGATTCAATCGCACTTATGGATACCGCGTCGGCAAAAATGCTCGGTGACCGGGAAATAGGTTCACTTTCAAATGTAGTAAGTCAGTTTAATGTCTCCGATTGGTACTCACAAATTGACTACCAAGGTAAGCCGATTAAGGTTTCTGCACTTGAATATGCAGGTTTTTTTAAGTGGCTCAACAACAAAGAATCGGGTATTCACGGTTATGTCACTGTTGACCCTGTTTCAATGTCGGCTTCATTTAATGAGTCTAAAGGAATGAAGTATGTTCCATCTGCCTATTTTTTTGAAGACGCTAATCGACGTATGTGGCTTGAGTATCCTACACTAATATTTGACTATCCTCACTTTGAAATTGATGAAAGCGGAAAGCCTTATTATATCGCAAGTGTTTATGAAAAAACAATTGCTTTGTTTGGAGGCAGAACGGTTAGCGGCTGCTTGATTCTTGACCCGGTTACAGGTGATGTTGAGTATTATTCGGTCGGTGATATACCTCGCTGGGTGGATATAGTTTTTGACGGATATTTACTTTGTGAGCAGTATAATTGGTTCGGTACACTTCAAAACGGCTTTTGGAACAGTATTATAGGTAAAAAGGGCTGTAAGCAGATTACAGTATATTATTCTGAGGAGCAAGGGGATAGCGCACCTTCTTCTGATTTCGGCTATGTTGCAAAAGACGGCGATATATGGATTTATACGGGTATCACTTCTGTTAACAGTGACAGCTCTAACATAGGTTTTATACTGGCAAATGAAAGAACAGGTGAGTGCCATTACTATTCTGTTGCCGGAGCTGACGAAAAATCAGCTATGACCGCCGCTGAGGGTGAGGTACAGGAAAAAGGCTATCAGGCTTCATTCCCGTCTCTTATTAACGTAGACGGCAAACCTACATATATTATGGTGCTTAAGGATTCAGGCGGACTTGTTAAGCTTTATGCAGCTGTGAATGTTGAACAGTACAATCTTGTTACTACAGCCGCAACACAAAGTGAATGTCTTACAAAATACCGTAAGCTTTTAGGTTTAGACGAAATACCCGAGCTTCAAGAGGAAACTAAGTCGGTCACCGTTACGGTGGCAAGCGTGAAGTATATTGTTATTGACGGCAATACGTATGTTTACCTTATAGATACACAGGACAACATTTATAAAGCAAAAGCCGCAAACCACGAAAATATGCTTTTGATTGAAAGTGGTGACAGAGTGAAGCTTTCTTGTGCAGATTCCGTTATTTTACGATGTGAAAAATTAGAAAATTCATAACTTCAAGGCCGCCGTTTTCGGTGGCTTTGATTTTTGCTTTGGATATAACCGCTGTTTTTCAATATATAGTGAAATTATACTAAAATTATTTCAAAAATTAGTGCTTTTTCTCTAATTGTTTTATTGACAAAATTTGCGCTTTGTTATATAATTTCAAGGCAATTCAAACAAGTGGTGGAGTCTGTCATAATTTGCCGGCGGCAAGTTATTTTTTGGGTTGTATATTCCGGTTTTTGCCTTTTAAGGCAGTTTTTACGCGTGGAATTTTTGGGCAGAATCTTCACAAGGTTCTGTCTTTTTGTATGTAAAGTTATTTTTCTTTTGCGGCAAAAAGGCAGGAAATATAATAAAAAGGAGTTTTCAAATGAGTCCTATTACAATCACAGCTTTGGTTATTTTTGCAATTACATACGTTTTGATGCTTGCACTGCCAAAGTACAGACCTTATGTTACCG
The DNA here is from genome assembly GCA_051880695.1 of Acutalibacteraceae bacterium. Lineage (GTDB taxonomy): Bacteria > Bacillota > Clostridia > Oscillospirales > Acutalibacteraceae > UBA6857. The sequence goes on from JBJEOK010000022.1 coordinate 7,227, forward strand.
TAGGTTCAGCAATTGTTTTTATTTTGCTGGGTACGGTTGCCGCATTAAATCCCGCAATTTTAGGTGAGGGCTTTTTTGAGCTTTCTTCAGGCGGAGCTTTCAGTTACAGTATAGGCGAAGCCTTTTCAAATATCGATTGGAATGTTATTATGATGATTGCAGGTACTATGGGTACGGTGTACTTGTTCATTGAGTCAAAAATGCCTCAGCTTATGAGTGATATTCTCATTTCAAAAATGCCTAATATGAAATGGGTTGTATTTGCACTTTCACTTTTTGCAGGTATTGTTTCCGCTTTTGTTGATAATGTTGCAACAGTGCTTATGATAGCTCCTGTCGCTTTGGCTTTCTGCAAAAAGGTGGGCATTTCACCTGTTTCTACAATTATATGTATTGCGGTTTCCTCAAACTTACAGGGTGCGGCTACCCTGGTAGGTGATACCACCTCGATTCTTCTTGCAAAAGCGGCAAACCTTGACTTTTCAAGCTTCTTTGTAGACAGCGGTAAGCCCGGTATGTTCTGGGTGGTTGAAGCCGGTGCACTTGTAAGCGCTCTCATTATTTTGTTTATGTTCCGTAAGGAAAATGATAAAATCGAGTTTACAGGTAAAACTACCGTTGAGGATAAATTTCCTACCTATCTTCTTGTAGGCACGGTTCTTGCACTTATTATCGTTTCATTTATTCCTTATAAAAACAATGCTGCCGAGGGTCAGTTTTATAAACCCGACATAACAAACGGCGTCATTTGTATAGCTTTTTTCATTGTAGGTATTGCACGTGAGCTCTTTGTTAAAAAGAATAAGGAAATTGTAAAAAATGCCTTTAAGGAAATTGATTATTATACAATTATACTTCTTACAGGGCTTTTCGTTGTAATCGGCGGTATCAGCTCTGCCGGTGTTATTGATATTATCGGTAAGTTTATTGCCTCTCTCGGTGCAGGTTCACCCTTTATTGTGTTTACAATTATTGTTTGGATTTCCGTTGCACTTTCAGCCTTTATTGATAATATTCCCTATACCGCAACCATGCTTTCGGTTATTCCGGCAATTATTGCAGGCTTCCCTGAGGGCACTATTGACCCCAAGCTTCTTTATTACGGACTTCTCTGCGGCGCTACTCTCGGCGGAAACCTTACACCCATCGGCGCTTCGGCTAATATTACGGGTATCGGTATTCTCCGTAAGGAGGGTTACGAGGTTAAGGCAAGCACATTTATGAAATACGGCGTGCCGTTCACCCTCGCGGCAGTTATTACAGGTTATGTTATGCTCTGGTTCATCTGGGGATAAGATAAAATAAGTTTATTCGGAGGAATTAAAAATGTCACTTTTCGGCGGAGTAATCTCTATTCAAGGAATCACTTTCCTTATGTTCGCTATTTTCGCTATTACGGTTGTAGGCTATGCTTTGGGCCGTATTACAATCAAGGGAGTTTCTCTCGGTACAGCAGGTGTGTTCATTGTGTCACTTTTGTTCGGTGCGCTTTTTTCAAACCAAATTTCTGCAACGGTAGTTGCAAAAACTGCTGACGGCACCATTGACATCAGCTCAAATGCCTTAAAGGTTATTGAAACTCTCGGTCTTATCCTTTTCGTTACCTCGGTAGGCTTTATTGCAGGCCCCAACTTTTTCAAGGATTTAAAGAAAAACTACAAATCATATATTGTGCTCGGCCTTATTATCATCATTTCAGGCGGACTTGCTTGCGTAGGCTGTTTCTTCTTAGGCAGAGGTGCTGAAGCAAACAGTGAGGAGTTTGTTGCAATGCTCGTCGGTATTCTTTCCGGTTCTCTTACAAGTACCCCGGCTTTCTCGGCTGCTAAGGACACGGTTCTTCCCGAATATCAAAGTGCCGTAACGGTAGGTCACGCTATTGCATATCTCTTCGGTGTTGTGGGTGTTGTGCTCTTTGTTCAAATTATGCCTAAGCTTCTCAAGGTTAATATGGACGAGGAAAGAGCAAAGCTTGTTTCAGTTGAAACCTCAAAGAAAAAAGAATATAAAGGCAAGCTTGTTTACCTTGATGAGTTCGGCTTCGGTGCTTTTGCAATTGCAGTTGTATTAGGTCTTATTGTAGGCGCAATTAAAATTCCTCTTTCATTTATCGGTCTTAACGGCAGCTTCTCACTTACTACAACAGGCGGTGCACTTCTCGTTTCACTTGTACTGGGTCACTTTGGCAGAATAGGTAAAATCAACCTTACGGTTGACACAAAGGTGCTTAAAATTTTCCGTGAGTTCGGACTTATGCTTTTCCTTATCGGTGCAGGTGTTCCCGGCGGTGCGGAATTTGTTGAATACTTCAAGCCCATCTATTTCGTATACGGCATTATTATGACAATCGTTCCTCTTATTATAGGCTTCCTTTTTGCAAAGTATGTGCTCAAATTGAGCCTTCTCAACAACCTCGGTTCAATTACCGGCGGTATGACAAGCACACCGGCTCTCGGTACACTTATCGGCGTTGCAAAAACAGAGGCAGTAGCTTCATCTTACGCCGCAACTTATCCCATTTCACTTATTGCAGTTGTGCTCGTTTCACAGCTTATTATAATCCTAATAAAATAAAATAATTTTTGAAAGATTTGTCAATATAAAAGCAAAAAAATATTGACAAATCTTTTTTGTTATGCTATACTCATTCATACCGCATAATTAAGGGCGGCGTGTTTAATTATGCCATCAAGTGAATTTCACGCCCTGTTAGCGAGTCCATAATAAAGGAAGGAAAGAAACTATGTACGCAATTATCGTAACAGGCGGCAAGCAGTACAAGGTAGAAGCAGGCGACACTGTTTATATTGAAAAGCTTGACGTTGAAGCAGACTCCGAGATTACCTTTGATAAGGTTATAGCTGTTGGTGCTGATGACGGCATCAAGGTTGGCGCTCCTTATGTAGACGGTGCAACCGTAACTGCAAAGGCAATCAAGAACGGTAAGGGTAAGAAGATTATCGTTTCAACTTACAAGGCTAAGAAGAACGCTAAGCGTAAGATGGGTCACAGACAGCCTTACACTAAGGTTGAGATTTCATCAATCAACGCTTAAATGATTAAGGTTACCTTTTATAAAAAAGGCGATAAGCTTTCGGGCTTTGAAATCAGCGGTCACAGCGGCTATGCACAATCAGGTGAAGATATAGTTTGTTCGGCGGTTTCGTCGGTTGCATACTGTACGGCAAACACCTTGACGGAAATTGCAAAGGTTGATTGTGATATAAAGCTTGAAGACGGCTACTTAAAGCTTGTCACTTTAAAGCAAAACGAAGCTACCGAGCTTATTTTAAAAGGTATGTCCTTACATTTTAACGCTTTGGCAAAACAGTACAAAAAGTACTTGCTTTGCAAAGAAACCACAGTTAAAGAATAATACGGAGGTGTAACAAATGCTTAAAATAAACATTCAATTATTCGCTCACAAAAAAGGTATGGGTTCAACCCGTAACGGCCGTGACTCAGAATCAAAGAGACTCGGTGTAAAGCGTGCTGACGGTCAGTTTGTTCTTGCCGGCAACATTCTTGTTAAGCAGCGTGGTACTCACATCCATCCCGGTAACAACGTTGGCAGAGGTTCAGATGACTCACTTTTCGCTCTTATCGACGGCAAGGTTAAGTTTGAGCGTATGGGTAAGGATCGCAAAAAGGTCAGCGTTTACGCAATTGAGCAATAAGTCGGGCAATACCGACAGATGTTTTTCCGCCTTAAAATAGGTGGAGATATAAAATGTACATTAGTGCTTTTAGCTTCGTAAGAGGTTAAAGGCACTTTTTATTTTGGCGGCTCTTTTTGTCTGATGTTAACGTCTTGCTGTCTGTGCCGAAAAATTGTTGACAAAATGTAAATGCAATACTATAATAAAATATTAGGAGACTATGAAAGAAAAGGGGTATAAAAATGAAAAAAATTATTGTTGCCGGTGCAGGTCACGGAGGTCTTACTGCCGCTTACAATCTCGGCAAGGCAGGATACGATGTAACTGTAATTGAAAAACAGCTGAAAAAAGACTTAGGATATGACTGGCACGATTGTCTTGATGCAACAGCCTTTGAGCAGTCAGGATTAAAGTGTCCGCCGAAAAATATGGTTTTACCGGCAGAACATTCTTGCTTTGTAAATCCGTCGGAAACGGTTACACTTGATATTCCCATGGAGTACCGCAAAGGCTTTTCAATGGACAGAAAGCTTCTTTTGAAGTACCTTATTAAGAATTGTATGTCCGTCGGAGTGAAATTCATATACGGCTGTGAAGTGTTAGGTGCCATCACAAAAGGGGACAAAGTAATAGGTTTGGAATACAAAAAAGGCAACAAGGTTATTTCCGAAAGCTGTGACCTTTTAATTGATGCTGCCGGTATGAACACACCTGTAAGACGTAAGCTTCCGCCTTGTTTCGGTATTCAAAATGAAATACCGCCTGAAGAAGCTTTTCATGTTTACAGAATTTATTTAAACAACCTTACGGGCGAAATGCTTGACCCTGAATACAGAATAGACTTGTTCCATCTCAACAAGCCCGGCATAGACTGGGTTATAACCCGTGACGGCAGTGTTGATATTCTTGTGGGCAAATTCGGCACACAGGGTGAGCTGACTAACGAAGAAATTGAAGAAAGTATTGCCGCTTACCGTAAAAAGTATCCCTTTATCGGTGACAAGGTTTTGAGAGGCGGTTCAAGGGGCATAATTCCCCTTACAAGAATGCTTCCTATGTTAGTTGCAGACGGCTATGCCCTTGTAGGTGACAGCGCGGGAATGACATTTCCACTTAACGGCAGCGGTATAGTTCTTTCAATGAAAGCAGGCAAAATCCTTGCTGACAAGGTAATAGCGGCAGGTGAGGGAAGCATCACCAAAAAAGCACTGTGGGAGTATCAATATGAATATTTCCAAAATTACGGACGTCAGCTTATAGCAATTCACGTGCTTAAAAACTTTTTCAGCTACTGTAAGGGCAGACACGTAGACACTTTTCTTGAAAAGGGTATTTTAAAGGCTGAGCATCTTGCAGTAAGCGACGGCGCACCCCTTGACATAACTCCCGAATTTATTTTATATATTATAAAGGTATCACCGTCTATTATTGACTGTTTTCCTTTGGTTGTAAAGTATCTTAAAGGACTGCCTTTTATTGATATTGTAGCTGACAAAATGCCTAAAACCTACGATGAACACGAAGTCAGAAAATGGCTTGATATGTACAACGCCATATAATTCGGTTGAACCGATTACATCGGCAGGAATATTGCCGGATAAGGTTATTTAAAGTACAGCATTATACTGCTTAATATAAGTTATGGGTAACGGCAGACATATAAAAGCTTTTTTCTTACTTTTTTCTCGAAAAAAGCAAGAAAAAAGGGGCTGTAAAAAAACAGCTCTAATAAAAAATCGACTGCAAGAAATCCAA
>JBJEOK010000023.1:0-52512 GCA_051880695.1 Acutalibacteraceae bacterium
GACCGGCTGCTTTGAACATATCAATATATTCTAAAGTAACAGGGAGCCAGAATGTGAGGAAGTGCACATCTGCATCGTCAGCACTGTCCTTGTTTGCCCAGAAAGATTTTGCCGTTCCCCAATTTGAGGGTCTGCCGTTATAGTACTGAGCAAGCTTGATTTGTTCAGTGCTGAGACTTTCGGGGGCGGTGATTTTAAAGCCTACCCACCAGGCGTCCATATATCTGCCGATGCTCATATCCGCAGGGCTCCAAGTAAGAGTGACGGCTTCTTCAATAGAGGCGGTAACATTTGTGCCTGAGATTTCTGTCACTATTCCCTCGGTAATGCCTGTAACAGTACCTAAAAGGGGAGCGGTTTCTTCGCCGTTTTCGGCTGAAAAAGCCGTCACGGGAAGAGAGGTGAAAGCCATCAGTGCCGTCAGCACTAAGGCTATAATTTTTTTACTAACTTTCATATTCATTCTCCGTTCCGTTTAAAATTTTAGCTTTATGTGCCCTTACCGACTGCAAGATTATTACAGTCGGTAAGAAAGAATGAATTAACCGAAAAGATTTGCAAAGAATTCTTTGATTTTTTGGAAGAAATCAATTAAGAATTGATACCAAGGCTTGTTTTCTTCAGTGTCCGGGTCTTTAATTGCCGCAACCATTGTGATGAAGTAATATCCATCAGTAGCACGGAAGTTGAAATATCCGTTTTCGTCGGCTTCAACAGTTAAGGGAAGTGCGGTTGTTGCGTTTTCGCCGGACTTGATAGCCGTCAGGTAATCACCTCTATGGCTTTGGAAATAAGTGTTGTCTGTAAAGCTGATGTAAGTACCTCTTTCAACGTAAATTGTGGTACTGTCGTGGAAAGCTTCAAAGTATCCGCCTTGTGTAACGTGTTTTCTTTCACCGTCGGAGGACTCATAATAGGTTATGCCCGGAGCTAAGTAGAAGCTTATATTGTCAGGTGCGAAGAAGATTATGGGAATGTACTCCTTAGGCGGTGTGTGGGTGTTTACAATTTCAAAGCCGTTATAGGTGGGAGTGTAACCCTTTGGAACAGTTGTTTCAACAACCGTGTATTCTATTAACTTGCCGTTTTTTGAAATTGGAAGTCCTGTCCAGGTGTAGGTAAGCTCGTCAGCTTGTAAAATAACCTCATCTCTTACAGGCTCGCCGTCTGCATAAAGTGTAACACCGTAAGGACCGCGAAGCTTATCAAGGTCATCCTGATCGTCCCAAACCTTTGTCATAGTAACAGAGGTAAGTGAAATGGGAAGGTCACGTACTACTTCATAAAGCTCTGCGCCTTTAAGCTCACTTGCACTTGGCATTATAATGTCGTCATAGTATTCTTCGCCGTTAAATACTACCTTGTATTCACCCTCGGGAAGATTTTCAAAGCCGTATTTGCCGAATTCACCGTCTCTGATTTCACCGTTTACCATATCAATAATTTTACCGGTGGGCACTTCTGCTTTAATAACATTTCCGTGAATGTCAGTATAGGTATAGGGGACAAAGTTGCCGTTTTCGTCTTTGATGAACAGGGCAACATCAACGTCGTTTAAAAGCTCTTCGTCTTTATCGTATTTTCCGTCGTCGTCTGCATCAATCCAAACCTTACCTGTAAGCTTTCTTGAAATAACAACAACTGTGGACTCTGAGTGAAGTCTGCCGCAGGAGAAAGTGTTGGTAAGTCTTTCGTTGGTTTTCATTTCGGGAGCGATAAGGTCAAGATGGAATTTGAGCGTATCGCCGTTACTGATGTCACCTACTGCAACGAAGCTTACAATTTGACCGTCGCCCTGCTGCTGTTCGGCAGTGGGAAGATTTTTAAAGAGGCTTTCGTGTAAATCGCCCTCTGATAATTCAAGCTTAATCCAATCGGGGTTGTTTGCAAAAACTTCCTTGTTGGTTTCGCCCAAAACTCCAACGTCGTCAGACATATTGTAAGTTCTGTACTTTGTGTCGGTTGTGTAATAGTAATCAAACTTTTTATATATATCTGTTTTATCTGTTGTAGCGGCAAGTCTTGTTATGTAAAGCTCTCCTGTGAAATTACTGCCTGCCTTGTCGCCGTTATAGGGAAGCATATCATAGATAACAGCATCTTTAATGGAATTACCGCCGTTGTTACCGAAGTACATAGTGTAGCCTATGGGCTGACCTACATCAATTGCGTCACTGTCAGCATATTTTACAAGTGACATACCTGTTTGCTTGAGTATTTCAATAGCTGCAATAGCAAGGTTGCCGTATTCTTCCCTGTATTCACAGTTAACATCCCTGTCACAGTGAACGGTAACAGTATTTGTGAGCTGCTGCTGATTTACAACGTCGGTGCTTTCGTTGAGGGGAGTACCGATACTTGCTGAGAAGTAAATGAGACCTAAGTTAACAGATTCATACTCGTTGGGGTCAATAACAATGTCTTTTATTACCCAGGTTAAGGTTGTAGTGCCGTCATCATTTAATGTAACTGCGGGAGCAAATCGCTCTGCACCCTCAACGGTGCCCTTAGTCTGCCAATATTCACCTTGGGTATAAGTTTTGTCACCCTCTTTGTCATATACGGCAGAGCCCATTATGTAGGTAAGACCCTTGGGAAGCGTATCGGTAATTGTAACTGTTGTGGTTGTTACGTCAAGGTCGGAATCGCCGTCACCGGGATTTGATATAACAGTCGGATTGAGATAATAGTCAACTACACGTTGGTTTTGACCCATATCATAAACCTTTTTTGTGGTGTTAGCGGCGTCATTGTTAGTTTGAGCAACTGATTTAACAATCTGTGTCTTAAAGGGAATAACGTAACAGGAGTCGATGTAATTGGGAGCATTTGTTCCCTCAATATATCTGCCTTCGTCGTAAACAGCCTTTATACTTGAAAGGAAAGCGGAGCTGTGTTTTGAGTTGTGCTTGAAGTGAGGCTGAACCTCGTGCTGTTCAAGGGAAGTGTTGCTTGAACGTCTGAAGAAAGCATCGCTCTTAACAAAAGCGTCATATTGCTCGTCTGTAAGCTCGGGAATAGTGGCATCATTTGCGTCAGCAACATATTGTGCAACGTCCTGCTTATTCCAGATGTAGCTTTCGCAAGTGAGCATATAAGCATAGTTTACATCACAGGTCATTTTGATTTTACCTGTTACTATGGGAGAAATCCTGTTGTTTGCACCGTTAGAGGTGTTTGTCAAACCGATTTGCTCAAAGTAACAGGCTACGGGGATATAACCGCTTTCTTTAAGCTCGGTAAGTGAGCTGAACCAAATAAGGTCGTCGGAGGTATAGCGGAGCATTTCTTCATCATAGCCTGCTTCGTCCGGCATTAAGCCTTTGTGATCCCAGCCTGTTTTATCGGGCTTTGCACCCCAGTAGATGTTTTTTTCCGGTGACTTAAAGGCGCCGCCTGCCGATGCAGAGAAGTTTGTAGTGTGTGTAGGCTCAAAGAAAACATCGTCAAACTTAACCATATTGCTCATGGCAACGCAGGATTTTAAGCCCTCTGCACCGTCGCTTGCCGTATACACGTTGAGGGAGATAGTCTGTCCGTTAATTGCCCAGTCAGCATTTGTATTTGCACAGTTAGTTGTAAGGGCAGTGCCGGAGTCTTTTCTTGTATAACGTACGATGGTGGTTTCTGAACCGGGTCTTTGGAAAATATAGTCAAAGGCGTCGATGTCATCATTAGTCTTAGACTGGCCGATATCTATTGTTGAAACGCCGGAAATACCTGTCATATCAAGGGCAAAGTCTTCAAGGGAGGTGTTGAGTGTATTGCCTGAACCGTAGAAGTCCTTAATATGAACACCGTCTTTATTGTAATAGGGCTGAACAACCCAAACCTTACCTGCACTGATACAGGCTGTGCCGACTTTCCAATACTGTGAGCCTACTGCGTTGGGGTTGTAATAGTAATAAGAGCCGCTGCCGCCGTCAGAGTGAGTATAGGGTAAGCAGCTGAGGTCAACCTCATAACCGGATACTGTGACGTGAATAATTGAGTTATCTTCCTCGTCAACTACAAAAGACCAGTCACCGCCGTTTTTACATTTGCTGTAATCTTCGGAAAGCTTGTAACTGCCGTTTGTATCCCTGTTATAGGGAGTTGCACTTAAAATTTGTGTGTTTACGGTAAGATTTTCTCTGCCGTCTTTGTTTACTGAGCTTACCATGTTTTCATCACCGCTCCAGAAAATTGCGCGGTAATCGTTATAAAGTGCTGTGTCTTCAAGTGAACCGTATTTTGATTTAAGCTTTAAATCAAAGGTGATGTCGCTTCCGTCAGGCAATTCAACACCCATAAGACCTTTAGTTGCGGTAGGTGCCACGATTTGAAGTGTAAGACCGAAGCCGTACATACGGCCCGTAACTTCACCTGCATCTTTATTTTGTGCAAGCTCATTACCTGTGCTGAAGTCAAATGTGCCAAGAGTAGTGTTGTTGTTACTGCTTGCCTTTTTCAGGTGAACATTGTAGCTCGGAGCCGCGGAAACAAGTACCGGCGGAGCTATGAAAGAATGATATTCTGTTTGATTGTGGGTATCACAAACAAAGTCATTCTCGTGGTTAGGCTTGTATACAAGTGTTTCGGGTATACCGGCTGATTTGCCGCTGACGGCATTTTTGTATGTAATACCTACATTGCTCTTAGCAAGCCACATTGTGAAAATGGGCTGGAAAATGTCGCCGTTTTGCATGTTTAAAACACGTATGGCAACTGTGTTGGTGTTATAGCTTGCACCGATAGCCGAGGGGTTCGAGGAGTTGGGGCTGAGAAGAAAGCTGCCTCTTAAAACCTGACATTTTTTTACGCCCAAATCTCTTAAAGTAACGTCTGTAGCATCGGTAAAGTCAATATCTTCTTCTACTATTTCATAGGTAACTTGCTTATTTGTAACAAGCCAGCCCATGGCGCCTTCGTCAAAAATTGCTTCCTCCGGAGTACAGGGGAGAATGTACTCAAAACAAACAGAACCCTCTTTATAGCCGGAAATACCTTCTTGTACTGTTTCGTCAAAGAGGTCGGTCTCGTAAAACATCTCATAAGTTACCGAGTCAAAGGTACGCACAATGTTATTATATGCGTTTTCATCGTTACCGGGCAGGCTGTCCCCGTCCCAGGGTGCATTACCTGTACGCACTGCATAACCTGATTCGGTTTCATCGTCATCACACAGTGAAAAACTGCTGATAACTGCCGCGTCCCTGTCAAGCAGGTCGGGAATTGCTACTGATGCAAGTACAACATTTAAGGGCATAGCTGAAATAAGCATAAGTGTTGCCATTAAAACTGCAAATGCACGCTTCAAATTACTCTTCAATTTAATCGCTCCTTTTTTTAAAAAAATAGACAATGAGCTTGCCCAAATAAACCCCTGAAGATTAGAGCTTATCTGTAAAATACGGCATACTCCCACAATCTATTCTATGCTTTTTGAAGAAAGTTGTCAATAGTTTATTAAAAACTATTAAGCAAAAAAACACTTATAAACAGACAGAGATGGGTAAAATGTCGGATTAAGAACATAAAGCACAAAATTTGCTTGCCGACTGTTAAAAAATAGGGAATTTTTTTTAAAATTTTAAAAGTTTAGGGTAACACCAAATACACAAAACTGATTTTAGCTTTTATCAAAATTATTTATAAAAAAATAAAAAAGTCAGGCTGCATTTTTGTAACCTGACTTTCAATTATATATACAGATTATTTGATTTTATTAGTGATAAAGCACTCGAACTTTTGGTCAACGTCCTCTTTTTTCATCTTAGGTGTAATAAGGCTTACAAGGGGTACTATAATAAGACCGCCTACCATTGCAAGCACACCGCTTTTAATTGATGATGAGAACAGGTAAGCTAAAAGCTCATTACTGAAGCTGATAACCTTAAAGGATACTAAAAGCTGAACAACGGTAACTGAAACGCCCCAGGCGTAACAACACCATACGGAGGCTTTGGTTGTGCCCTTGTAGTAAAGTCCGTAAAGGAAAGGTGCCAAAAATGAGCCGGAAAGTGCGCCCCAGGAAACACCCATCATCTGGGCGATAAAGGTAAAGCCGTAAGCGTCTTTAATTACGGCAATAACAGCCGAAACGATTACGAAAAAGCCGATGAAAATTCTCATAACGGAAATTTTTTTCTTCTCGCTCATTTTGCCCTTGTGGTTGATAACGTCGAGGGTGAGCGTTGAGCTTGATGTGAGCACAAGGGAAGAAAGAGTTGACATTGAAGCGGCAAGGACAAGGATAATAACAATTGCAATAATAAGGTCGCCGCCCTTTGTGCCGTTTAATGTGCTGAGCATTGAGGGCACGATTTTGTCAAAGCTGATTTTTCCGCTTTCATTTACAATACCGGGAATGTGACCGTAAAGTCTGCCGAAACCGCCTAAGAAGTAGCAGCCGCCTGCAACTATAATGGCAAAGAAGGTTGAAATGATTGTACCCTTTCTTATTGAGTCCTCACTTTTAATGGCATAGAATTTACCTACCATCTGAGGAAGTCCCCAGGTGCCCAGAGAGGTGAGAATTACAACAAAGAGAAGATCAAGCGGTTGAGGACCTAAGAATGAGGTAAAGGAGCCGCTTAATTCGGAAGCGGGATTTTCAACCTGTGAAAGAGCTGTCATAGCCTCCATAAAGCCTCCGTTGGAGTTTAACACGGCGGCAATAACAGCCACAATACCAACGAGCATTATTATACCCTGAACAAAGTCGTTAATAGCAGTTGCCATATATCCGCCGAAAATAACATAAATGCAGGTAAGCACTGCCATTACAATAATACAAACATAGTAGGGTACATCAAATGCCATATTGAAAAGGCTTGAAAGTCCGTTATAAAGTGATGCGGTATAGGGGATAAGGAAAACGAAAACAATTACCGAAGCGGCAATTTTTAAGCTTTCACTGTTGAAACGCTTGCTGAAAAAGTCGGGCATTGTTTTTGAGTCGATTTGCTGTGTCATAAGGCGGGTTCTTTTACCTAAAACAGCCCAGGCAAGAAGTGAGCCGATGAAAGCGTTGCCCAAGCCTATCCACGTTGACGCAACACCGAAATTCCAACCGAATTGACCTGCGTAACCGATGAAGATAACCGCAGAGAAATATGATGTGCCGAAAGCAAAGGCTGTAAGCCAGGGACCCACATTTCTGCCGCCTAAAACAAAGCCGTTAACATTGGTAGAATGTTTGCGGCAATAAAGACCTATGCCTACCATAGCTGCAAAGAATACTAAAAGAAGAATAATTTTGATTGCCATTTTATCACTCCTTGATTTATTGCTTTAAAGCTTTTAAGCTTTAAAGAGTTAAAGTACGAGGATAAGTATAGCTCATAAAAGCTTTTTTGTCAATAGCTTTCATAAAATAAATGACAATAAAGTTATAAAAAGCTCGAAATCCCTTGCAAAAAAGTCTGCCTTATGTTAAAATCAGCAATGATAAAATGAAAAAGGAGTGCAGTTAAGTGGAAAAAATCAAAATGGGTAAAATCGTCGAAATGGACGGCGACGAAATGACCAGAATTATCTGGAAAATGATAAAGGATGAGCTTCTTTTACCTTATGTTGAGCTTAATACGGAATACTATGACTTAGGTCTTCCTTACCGTGATGAAACCAATGACCAAGTAAGCATTGACGCAGGTGAAGCGATTAAAAAGTATCATGTAGGTGTTAAATGTGCAACAATCACACCTAATGCACAGCGTGTTGAGGAGTACAAGCTCAAGGAAATGTGGAAGAGCCCTAACGGAACAATCCGTGCAATTCTTGACGGAACTGTTTTCAGAACACCTATACTTGTAAGCGGCATTAAGCCCACCGTAAGAACCTGGGAAAAAGCCATCACTATTGCCCGTCATGCTTACGGTGATGTTTATAAGGCAACAGAAATGCGCCCCGAAAAGCCCGGCAAGGCTGAGCTTGTTTTCACAGCCGAGGACGGCACACAGCTCAGGGAGACTATTTATGATTTTGAGTGCGGCGGTGTGCTTCAAGGTATGTATAATAAGGACACTTCAATTAAGTCCTTTGCGCACTCCTGCTTTAAATATGCCCTTGACACAAAGCAGGATTTATGGTTCTCAACAAAGGATACAATCTCCAAAAAATACGACCAGACCTTTAAGCTTATTTTTGAAGCTATTTATAATGAATATTATAAGGCTGACTTTGAAAAGGCAGGCATTGAGTATTTCTATACCCTTATTGATGATGCCGTTGCAAGGGTAATCCGTTCAAAGGGCGGTTATATCTGGGCTTGCAAAAATTATGACGGCGACGTTATGAGCGATATGGTTTCAACAGCTTTCGGCTCACTTGCCATGATGACAAGCGTACTTGTTTCACCTGACGGCAACTATGAATATGAAGCCGCCCACGGTACAGTTACACGTCACTATTACCGCTACCTTGAGGGTGAAAAGACATCTACTAACCCCATTGCAACAATTTTTGCCTGGACAGGCGCTCTGCATAAGCGCGGTGAGCTTGACGGCAATAAGGAGCTTATGGATTTTGCGAAAAAGCTTGAAAAGGCTTGTATTGATACAATCGAAAGCGGAAAAATGACTAAGGACCTTGTAGGTCTTTGGGAGGGCTCAGAGGCTACTGCCCTGACAACAGAGGAGTTTATCAAGGCTATCAGGGAAAACCTTGAAGCAGCTCTTTAATGAAAAACACAAAAAAGTAAGAAGTAAGGGTGCTTGTCCTTACTTCTTTTTTAATAATGATTTTTTGATATAAGCAATTTATTTTGCATATAGCTTTCCGACTATGTAATTTCTTATACGGCAGGGGAAAACCTTGCAAAGTACGCTTAAAAGCTTATATGAGGCTCCGATTACGTAAAGAGGCTTCACATTCTTTTGTAAAGCAATTTTTGCAATATACTCTCCCGCAATTTCCGGTTTCATACCTTTCAGCTCGTCTTTTTCCATTCTTTCAACACTGCGTGAAATTCTTCCCTCATAGATGTCATCACCGTAAACCGTCTTTTTTCTTGCGTCGGTAAAGCCGGTGCATATATCACCGGGCTGAATGGCAGTGACTGTGATGCCAAAGGGTCTTACCTCGTTGTCAAGGGCGGCAGTGTAGGAGTCAATGGCGGCTTTTGATGCGGAATAAAAGGCTTGAAAGGGTATGTGTGCCACTGAAGCGACAGAGCTTATGTTGACAATTCTGCCCTTACCTCTTTCCCTCATATAGGGGATAAAGGTGTTGTTGACATTAACAGTACCGAAAAAGTTTACGTCAAACTGAGCCTTTGCATCTTCTGAGTGGGTAAATTCCACTGCACCGGAGATGCCAAAGCCTGCACAGTTAACAACAATGTCAACCATGCCCTCGGCTTTCATAATTTTCTCTGCGGCACTTTTTACATCATCTTCATTTGTCACATCGGCTTTAATATGGGTTATGCCCTCAATGATAATTTCACGTCGGCTAAGCTCATAAACAGTACAGCCTGAATCCCTTAAAGCAAGGGCAGTTTCTTTACCTATTCCCGAGTTGCCGCCGGTTACAACTGCAACTTTATTTTTCATACCGTTCACCTGCGATTTTTAAAAATTATTTTAACCTTAAACTTCAAAATCAAATGACAGTCTTTGACACATATTAGGCCTTACAAAGCTGTTTGCCACCCCTTGATGAAGCGGATGCTTTTGATAAGCCTTAAGCGCTTGCTCACTTTCAAAAAGGGAATCCATCATAAGGTCACCCGATGAGCTTTCAAAGCCCTCCACCAGAATTTCCATTTTAAGTAAGCCCTCAATTTGTCCCTGTAAAGCTTCAAGCTCCTTTTTAACATTTGCTTTTACTGCGTCTTTGTCATTTATTTCTTCTTTTATTTTCCAAATAATGACGTGCTTAATCATAGTGTCTCTCCTTTTGAAATATAATAAAAGCATAATAGCACAGTTTAATTTTTATTGCAACTTTTTTGCATTTTTTTGGAAAAAATTATTCAAAGCTATTGACAAATCCCTCCCTTTGGGATAATATATTAGCGGGTTAGAGAAGACTAACTCTTTAAAAAGGTTTTTGAGTTAGCTTAAACTAACCAAGTGTAAAAGGAGGCAGTTTATGACACTTAAAGATATCAAAGTCGGCAAAAGGGCAAAGGTCTTAAAGGTCGGCGGTGAGGGCGCCATTAAAAGGCGCATTATGGATATGGGCATTACAAAGGGTACCGAAATTTATGTAAGAAAGGTCGCTCCCTTAGGCGACCCTATGGAGCTTTTTGTAAGGGGCTATGAGCTTTCTTTAAGAAAAGCCGACGCCGATTTAATTGAAGTTACTGAAATTGAAAGGACAAAATAAATGAACATTAAAATTGCACTTGCAGGAAATCCAAACAGCGGTAAAACAACTCTTTTCAATGCACTTACCGGCTCAAATCAGTTTGTAGGCAACTGGCCGGGAGTTACGGTTGAAAAGAAAGAGGGCAAGCTAAAAAACAACAAGAATGTAACAGTAGTTGACCTTCCCGGTATCTATTCACTTTCACCTTATACTCTTGAGGAGGTTGTTGCAAGAAGGTTTCTCACAGAGGAAAGACCCGACGTCATATTAAACCTTGTAGACGGCACTAACCTTGAAAGAAATCTTTATCTTACCACTCAGCTCAGGGAGCTTGGCATACCTGTTGTAATTGCAATAAATATGATGGATATTGTCAGACGTAACGGCGACAAAATTGATATTGACATACTTTCCGTACATTTAGGCTGTCCCATTGTGGAAATTTCCGCTTTGAAAGGTGACGGACTTAATGAAGCCGCGGAAAAATGTGTGGCAGAAGCTGAAAAGGGCAGAAAAATTCCTCAGCACAACTTTTCAGGTGAGGTTGAACACGCCATTGCTCACATTGAAGAGGCTATTTTACACGACTTGCCCGACGATGAGCAGCGCTGGTATGCCATTAAGCTTTTTGAACGTGACAGCAGAGTTATTGAAAAGCTGGGCATTTCAAAGGAGACTGTATCCCACATTGAAAGGGACATCACCCACGTTGAAGAAGAATTTGACGACGACAGCGAAAGCATCATCATAAATGAACGTTACGATTACATAGCAAAAATTCTTGTGGATTGCTACAAAAAGAAAAACAAAAACGGACTTACCGTTTCCGATAAAATTGATAAGGTAGTCACTAACCGTTTTGCGGCACTGCCTATTTTTGCGCTGGTTATTTTCCTTATATATTACGTTTCCGTGTCAACTGTCGGTACTTGGGTTACGGACTTTATGAATGACGGCGTTTTCGGCGAGGGATTTGCCTTTTTCGGCACTCGCATTCCCGGTGTGCCTGTTCTTGTTCAGGGACTTCTTACTAAAATTAACTGTGCACCTTGGCTTCAAGGACTTATCCTTGACGGTATAGTAGGCGGTGTAGGTGCGGTTTTGGGCTTTGTGCCTCAAATTTTTGTGCTGTTTTTATTTCTGGCTTTTCTTGAGGGCTGCGGATATATGTCGAGAATCGCTTTTGTGCTTGACAAGCTTTTCAGGAAGTTCGGCCTTTCGGGTAAGTCCTTTATTCCAATGCTTGTGGGAACAGGCTGCGGTGTACCGGGTCTTATGGCTTCCCGTACAATTGAAAGCGACAGCGACAGAAAAATGACCCTTATCACAACCACCTTTATGCCTTGCTCGGCAAAGCTTCCCATTATTGCAATGATTGCAGGCGCTCTTTTCGGTGAGGCGGCCTGGGTGGCACCTGCGGCATATTTTATGGGTATAGCCTCAATTGTTATTTCAGGTCTTATCCTTAAAAAGACAAGACTTTTCAAAAACGAGGACACTCCTTTTGTTATGGAGCTTCCGGCTTACCATTTACCACCTTTGAAAAATGTTCTTCGCTCAACCTGGGAAAGAGGCTGGTCATTTATTAAAAAGGCAGGTACGGTAATTTTACTTTCGACTGTTGTGCTTTGGTTCCTGCAAAGCTTCGGCTTTGAGAACGGTTTTGGAGCAGTTGACAATCTCAACAATTCAATTCTTGCTAAAATCGGCAACATTTTCGCTTGGATATTTGCACCTCTCGGCTTCGGTAACTGGCAAAGCGCCGTTGCAACCATTACGGGACTTATTGCAAAGGAAAACGTGGTTTCAACCTTTGGCGTTGTGTTAGGCGGTATTGAGGTTGCAGCTGAAAGCGGCAACGAAATTTGGGCACTTTTGAGGGAGATGTTTACTCCCGTAAGCGGGTTTGCATTTCTTGCTTTCAATCTTCTTTGTGCACCTTGCTTTGCGGCTATGGGCGCCATTAAAAGAGAGATGAACAACGGCAAGTGGACTGCTTTTGCAATAGGCTATCAGTGTGTTTTTGCTTATGCGGTGGCACTTATGATAAATCAGTTCGGCTCGGCAGTTATAGGCAATGTAAATGTAATAGGCTTAATTGCGGCTCTTATTGTGCTTTGCTTTATGCTGTTTATGATTTTCAGAAAGCCCTCAAAAGGGGTAAGTTTTAAATAATACGAGGTAGAAATGGAATTTTTAACAGAGAATATCGGTACAATAGCAGTCCTTGCGGTAATTGTTTTGATAATAGGAGCAATTATATTTAAAATGCGTAAGGATAAAAAAGAGGGTAAAAGCTCTTGCGGCTGCGGCTGCAGCGGCTGCCCTAATGAAAGCTTTTGTAAAGGTACGGGTAAAAAATAAAAGCTTTTTATAAAAAGTAACAGACGTCTGTAAGCTTTGAGTTTACAGACGTCTGTTGTTATTATCTGTCATTTATGGGAATGTAATCGGTTTGCTGAGCCACTGCCTTATACGCGGGGCGGATGATTTTGCCTGCGTTAATCAGCTCCTCCAAACGGTGAGCACTCCAGCCGGCAATTCTTGCAACGGCAAACATCGGTGTGAAAAGCTCCTCGGGAATGTTCATCATTGAATAGGCAAAGCCGCTGTAAAAGTCTATGTTGGGACTTACACCTTTGTAAATGTGACGTTTTTCTGCAATAACCTCTGTTGCAATACGTGCAACGCTGTTATAAAGCTCAAACTCCTTTTGCTTGCCCTTTTCTTCTGAAAGCTTTTGTGCAAAGTTTTTGAAAATCTCTGCCCGCGGGTCGGAAACGGAATAAACCGCGTGACCCATACCGTAAATAAGTCCGCTTTTGTCAAAGGCCTCTTTGTTTAAAATTTTAACAAGGTAGTCTTTGATTTCACCGTCATCGCTCCAGTTTGAAACGTTTTTCTTTATGTCTTCAAACATACGCTTAACTTTAATGTTTGCACCGCCGTGCTTAGGCCCTTTCAGTGAGCAAAGTGAAGCGGCAACAGAGGAGTATGTGTCTGTACCCGAAGAGGTTACAACGTGGGTGGTAAAGGTGGAGTTGTTACCGCCGCCGTGCTCTGCGTGAAGCACGAGTGACAAATCGAGAAGCTTTGCTTCAAGGGGAGAAAATTTTTTATCTGACCTTAAAAGCCTTAAAATGTTCTCTGCCGTTGAAAGGGCGGGGTCGGGTCTGTGAATGTAAAGACCCTTGTTAAGGTCATAGTGCCTGTAAACCTGATAGGCATAAACGCTCAGCTGTGAGAAGTTTGCAATAAGCTGTATGCACTGCCTTAATACGTTTGGCAGTGAGATGTCGTTTGCGTTTTCGTCATAAGATGAAAGGGTGAGCACACTTTTTGCAAGTGAGTTCATAATGTCCTTGTTAGGTGCTTTCATAATCACGTCACGTACAAAATTAGTCGGTAAGGTGCGGTAGTCGCTTAAAATCCGGCAGAAGTCTTCAAGCTCATCCTTATTGGGAAGCTTTCCGAAAAGCAGCAGATAAACCGTTTCTTCAAAGCCGAAGCGGTCATCCTTTATAAAGCCGTTTACGATGTCGTTTATATTGATACCTCTGTAACGAAGCTCGCCCTTACAGGGAATTTTTTCACCGTTTTCGTAACGGAAAGAGGTGATGGTTGAAATTTCCGTAAGGCCTGTTATAACGCCGTTTCCATGTAAATCTCTAAGACCTCTGTTGACATGATGTTCTTCATAAAGTGAGGGGTCAATGGTGCTGTTGGCACTGCAAATTTTTGCTAAGTCTATAATTTCCTTTGTGATTTCGTGGTATTTGTTCTCTGCCATAATAACCTGCCTTTCTTGTTACTGATTTTTCCGCTTAACTGCGGATAGGGTAGATTGTACTTATTTTATAATGAAATCTATGATTCTTTTTGAGCTTTGATTATCAAAATATGAGAAGTTTTTATTTTTAAACGCTTCATTTTTTTCTTTTAAAAATTCACCTTTAACGGCTTTTGCACAGTCTTCAAGGGTAAAAGCTACTGCCCCCGGAACATAAAGCTCATAGTCAAAGTAAAAATCGCGGCTTAATTTATAATCCTCAAGGTCATAGGCGAAAAACACTGTTTTTTTGTCAAGCAGTGAAAAGTCCATACAAATTGAGGAGTAGTCGGTTATGAGCACGTCGCAAGCTAAGGTGAGCTTTCTTACGTCGGTATAATCGGTTACGTCAACGGCATTTTTTACACTGCAATTTTCGTGTACCTGCGGGTGAAGCTTTACAAAAATAATATAATCCTCACCTAAAAGCGCCGACAGCTTTTGAGGGTTGAACCTATTTAAAATATCTGCATTTTTTTCTTTTGTATCACGAAAAGTAGGCGCATAAAGGACAATTTTTTTGTTTTTGCTTTCAGGGTAAAGGCGGTGAATTTCCTCAAGAGCCTTTTGCCCGTTGCCCTCTGTTAAAAGGTAATCACAGCGCGGGGCACCAAGGCAAAGGACCTGCTCGTTTTTCACACCGAAGGCTTCGGCATAAATGCCCTTTATCTCTTCGCCGGAGCAAAGCACCCAGGTGAGCTTTTTATTTGCCTCAATTTCGTTTTTACGCACTGAATCGGGTTGATTTATATGTAAGCCGAATTTTTTAAAAACACCTTCTGCGTGCCAAAGTTGGGTGATAACGGTTTCCTCTTTAAAATTAAGCAGTGCCATGGGAAGAAAGTTATCGTTTAAAAAAACGTACTTGCTTTTTGCAAGAAGCCTTGACTTGAAAAGGAAAAAGGACAGAGCCTTAAAGGGATTTTTCATCGATAAATCCTCCCTTGTGATAAAGGCAAATTTGAGGTTCTCTTTTTCCTTTAGCTTTTCGTAAACACAGCCGAGGCAGTCGCAAAAGCCCTCGTTATGCATTGAAACCAGGCATACAAGATTTGGGTCAATTTTAAAAAGCCTTGCGCTGAGGTTAAAAAACAAAGCATAAAGCTTATAGAAAAAACTTTTCATTATTTAATAATCCTTTTTACTAAAAGTAAATTCAGCAGATGCATAATGTGGGGGAAGAAAACATCAACAACCTTTGCGGGAAGCTTGTTTTTTACCTTGTAAATAAGGCGGAAAATTCGCTTGTCAAGGGTTTTGTTTCTCTTAAAATGAATAACCCACTTTGATTTAGCCTTTCTTTTTGCATTTTTCATAAAGCCTTCGTCGGGGAGTACCTTGAGATTTTCCATTTTAAGGTATTTTTCGGGTATTGCACCGCAAGAAAAGGTGCTCTCACTTACAATAACCTCAAACATAGGCGAAAGCTGACCGTAAATGCCGTCAAAAAGGGTGGAGAGGTCTTTTTTTGTAGGCTTAATAATTACACTTATGTTTGGGTTTTCCGCAATTTGTTTTTTACCGGAGTATATATTTTCAAGGTGAAGGTCGGGGTCGGTACCTTGAATAACCTTAAAGCGGCTTTCGGTCATAAGAGCTTTTAAGCGGTTAAATTCCTCTGCACAGTATTTTACACATTCGTCATCACCCTGCCATAAAAGGCGGTAAAACTGCGAAAGAAGAATATAGGCGGTTTTATAGATGACCTCCTGAATATAATCTTCTCTGTCAACGTCGTCGGGTGCGGTTTTGACAGCCTCAACAGCCTTGTCGTAAATTACCTGAAGTGAACCGCTGAAGCTTTTTGCAAGGTCTGCAGTTACTGTCTGGCTTACGGAGAGACCTTCTTGCTTTGTATGTCTGCGGTAGCACATACAAGCGTCCATAGTGCCTGCAATTTTAGCTCCCGTATAAACGTAGCTCATGAAGAAAGCGCCCTCCTCGGAGTACTTGTATGCAGGAAAGCGCACACCTGTTTTCATAAGTCTTTCACGGTTGTAGCACTTGTTGCCTACAAGAAAGCTCCACAAGAGGATTTTTGTAAAGGTGGGCACCTCTTCCATAGAGGCAAGCCTGTCAGCAAAGGCATTATACTTGCTTACAATGTCCTTGCCGAAGTTCATAAGTCTGCCTAAAACAAGGTCTGCGCCGGTCTTCTCGGCGGTTTCGTAAAAAGCTTCAAGAGAGGTTTCGGTGTAAGTGTCGTCAGCGTCAAGAAAAACAACGTATTTGCCAGTAGCTCTTTCAAGGCCGTAGTTTCTCGCCTTTGAAACACCGCCGTTTTCTTTTATGAAAGACTTAAAAATGCTGTGCTTTTTACAGTAAGCGTCAATTATGCTTTGCGTGCCGTCGGTAGAGCCGTCATTTACAATAATAACCTCTATATCTTTAAGTGTTTGATTTATAAGGCTGTCGAGTGTTTCGGCTATAAACTGCTCACTGTTATATGCCGGTATAATTACTGATACTTTTGCCATGTTAAACTCCTCTTTTAAAACTTAATTCCCCATTTAAGAAAGTACTTGATAATTGACTGAATGTGAATCATAAGCAGCTTCTTACTTTTTTTGCTCTCTCTTTCCCAAAGGTGATACACGTCAATTTTCGGGCAGTGAAGCACCTTGTATTTTTCTGCGGCACGCCTTGCTATGTCGCAATCCTCAAGGTACATAAAAAATCTTTCGTCAAAGCCGCCAAGTTCAATAAACGCACTTGTTCTGAAAAACATGAAACAGCCCGTTGCATTTGTTATGGGAAAAGGCTCGTCGCCTTTTTCATCGAGCATACAGTATTCGGTCATATATTTATTCGCCTTGTCGCCTTTGTGCAGCCAGTGTGTGCCCAAGTAACGCACTGTGGGGTTTCGTTTTGCAAGCATCTGTACACTTCCGTCGGGAAAACGGATTTGCGGTGAAAGAAGTCCTATCGTCTCATCGCTTTCGGCTAAACAGACAAGCTCAGTAACAGCGTCGTGCTTTAAAATGATGTCGGGGTTAATTACAACGTGATATTTTGACTGTAAAAAGGGGATAACCTTGTTGTGACCGTTTCCGTAACCGCCGTTTTTGCTGTTTCTTATAACGGTGACCTCAGGGTGATTTTTTTCAATATAGTCGGCAGTGCCGTCACTTGAGGCATTGTCAACAACATAAAGGCTGAAGTCCACACCCTTTGTATTATCTAAAACGGAGTTAATGGTATTGTCTATTTTTTCACCCACTGCATTGTAAGTGACAATACAACCGCTGACTTTAATTTTCTCCATAAGGCTTTTCCTTTCGCTTATTTTTTAAGCACAACTCTTTTATAAAGCTTTCTTAAAATGTAACGTCTCCACTGAAGCTTCTGCTTTGCAGAGGTTTCACTTATGCCGGTAACGTTTTTGCCGTGAACCCGGTGATAAATAAGGGGAATATCAATAAAGGTCACCTTGCCGTAACACTCACAGATTAAGCCAATCCATTGGTCGTGCATGGGGACGTACTTAGGTATGGGAAAAATGTATTTGAGCATTTTTCTGTCAAATGCCATACAGCAGCCCATATATGAATTTTTGTATATGTTATAAAGCTTACCTTTTCTGCTGCCCCTTTTATCAAAAAAGGATAGCACTGTTATATTTAAGTCCTTATCGGTTTCATAGCAGTTATGAAGCACAAGGTCGGCGCCGTCTTTAAAAGCTTCCATAACCTTTTGCACTTTGTCGGGCAGCCAAACATCGTCCTGGTCGCAAAGGAAGATTTTATCACCCTTGCAGTGCTTTATTGCACTGATGAAGTTGCTTACAACACCCTTGCCCTTACCTGGAATGTAAATTATTCTGCTGTCCTCTTTCATAAGGCGGCGGACTACTCTTTCGGTAGCTTCGCCCGGTTTGTCGTCGGACACAATGATTTCGTCCTCGGGACCCAGCTGAGGTAAAATTGAATTGATTTGTTCTGCAATGTATTTTTCGCCTTTGTAGGCGGCAAGTGCAACGGAAATCATATTATGCCCCCTTTTTTATGTTTACAGATTATTTTAGCACAATTCACACAAATTTTCAATAGTTTTTGTGGGATAGGGGAAAGGGACAGGAGAAAGCTGCTGCATTTACAACACAGAAAGCATATTAGCAGTAAATTTTCAATCTGCTTGACATTTTTTTCACAGCAGAGTATTATACCAAGGTTGAGCTTTATATTCCGTTTTAAGTTGAATTAAGCATATTTCTAAGGTTATATTAAACATAATAATTTAAAATACATTAAAATCTTGAACGGAAAGGTAAGGTTTCAGATAGAGAAAAAACACAATCAATAAATTTAACACAAATTAAAATAGCTTAAATATTTATTCGGAGGTATTTAATGAAAAGGAACACAATTTTAAAAATTTTTATTGACGTTACAATGACAGTTTTATATGCCATGCTGATGTTTGCAAAAGGAATGGGCGGCTTCTTTCACGAAGCAGTCGGAATAGGCATAGGGATTATATTTGCCATTCACATTATATTGAATTATTCCATGATAAAGGGTCTGTTCAAATCGGCAAAAAAGGGAAAAGCGGAAAAAGTATTCCTGCTTGTTTCGGACATAGTTCTTACAGTATGTATGCCCGTTGTTATTGTAACAGGTATACTTATAGCAAGGGAGCTTTTTACTGTTGATTCCGGCATTTCCTGGACACTGCTTTTCAATATACATAACACGCTGTCCTACGTTTGCCTTGCCGTTATGCTTTTACATATTCTCTTCCATAAAAGATATCTTGTGGGGGTTGCCAAGAAGCTTCCCAAGGCTTTTTCGGGAAAAGAAATGAAGTCGGCAGTCGGCAGATTTGCCGCAGGAGCTTTAGTGGCTGTCGCTTTGTATTTATCACTTTTTGCATTTAAGAACATATCGGATAATCAGAGCTGTCAGAGCTGTCCCAATAAATCCGACTGCACAAATTCTTCGTGTACCGATTTGGCAACATCGCAGGACGCTTCATCAGGCATTACACAACCGGGTACATCGGCAATTGAGGAGAGCTCATCATCTGTCACAGCAAATGAAAATCCACTGATTATTGATAATAACACTGATGAAATTATTACATCTCAGGAAAATGTTACATCTCAGGATAGCACATCTCAAACGGGAGCTGTTGCAACACCCACCCTTGAAGAATACCTGTCTGCTTTAAATTGCGGCGGCTGTTCAAAAAATTGTTCATTACTTAACCCCAGGTGCGGAAAAGGACAGGAAAAAGCAGAACAGGCAAAGGAAGAATATTACAAAATCTACGGATAAAACTCAATAGCAGAACATAAGCAAAACTACCCGAAGAAGAGAAAAACAAAGCTCTTTTTCGGGTAGTGATTTTTTTACCGTTAAAACTGTACTTTCCTTTGAGAATTTTTTGATAAACAGCTTGACAAATTTACTCTAACGTGTTAGACTGTAAATGTACTCTAACAGATTAGAGAAAGGGATGATAATTATGAATACACCAAAGGTTTTTGAAAGTGAGTACAGATTTTGTTTGATTTTATGGGAGCATGAGCCTGTTAAAAGCAGTGAGCTTGTCAAACTTTGCAAGGAGCAGCTCGGCTGGAAACCCACCACAACCTACACCGTTATTAAACGCTTGTCTGAACGCGGAGTGCTGAAAAACGAAAAAACTGTGGTAACTTCTCTTGTCAGTAAGGACCAAGTGCAGGCCGCAGAGCTGAATGAAATGGTGGAGAAAACCTTTGAGGGGTCTTTGCCGGCTTTTGTTGCGGCGTTTACAAAACATCAGAAGATTTCCGACGCAGAGATTGATGCGGTTCAGCAAATGATTGACCGATTCAGGAGGGGAGAATCAAAATGACCGAATTTTTCTTAACCATAGTAAATATGAGCATATCGGCAAGCTGGATTGTACTTGCGGTATTACTTTTAAGGCTATTACTTAAAAAAGCACCAAAATGGATAACTGTTCTTCTTTGGGGTATTGTTGGACTTCGTCTTATAATGCCGTTCTCTTTTGAAAGTATTTTCAGCTTGATTCCGAGCAGTGAAACCATCAGCAAAGCTCCTGATTCACCAAGACCGCATTTTGAGTCGGGCGTTACCATGATTGATAATCAAGTAAATGATTATTTGGGTGAGCATTATTTCGAAGGTGTTACAAGGCCTGCAGGACATTTTGCGGATATCACAACTGTTTTAGCAATTTTGTGGATTGCTGGTATCGTTTTGCTTTTGACTTATACTGTTATCAGCTACTCAAGAGTGAAAAATAAGATTGGCACAGCAGTTGTTCTGCGTGATAATATCTATCAAAGCGAAAGCGTTGTTTCTCCCTTTGTGCTTGGTATAATTAAGCCTAAGATTTATCTGCCGTTCAAGATGAATGAGCAGGATATGCAACACGTTATTGCTCACGAACAGGCACACATTCGCCGTAAAGACCATTGGTGGAAACCGTTGGGATTTCTTATCCTCACACTTCATTGGTTTAATCCTTTAATGTGGTTCGGTTATGTATTGCTTTGCAGAGATATTGAGCTTGCCTGTGATGAAAAGGTTGTAAAAGAATTTGATAATTTGCAAAAAGCCGATTACTCTCAGGCTCTTTTGACTTGCAGTGTTAATCGCTCCTTGATTGCCGCTTGTCCTATTGCCTTTGGTGAAGTTGGCGTTAAAGAAAGGGTGAAATCCGTTTTGAATTATAAAAAACCTGCCTTTTGGATTGTTGCAGCTGCACTTACCGCAAGTATTACTGCGGCAGTTTGTTTCTTAACCAACCCGATAAATAAATCAATATTTAACAGTAAGTTTGAAACCGGTAAATGTTTATACAGCGATGTTATAAGCGCAGAAAAAGAAACAAAAATCAATGACGTGGTTTTAGATATTACAGCAGACGGTGTTGTTTATAAATCCTTTGGCGAAAACCTTTCCGGAACGCTCGGAACACTTTCGCAAACAGATTACACAACAGAACAGCTGAAAGAAACGCTTGATAAGCAGGGCGAAAAAATTGACTTAGGAAAAATAAAAAATGCTTACAGTATTACAAATGGTGACGTGATATTTCAAAAATTCAACGGTAAGGTTTATTGGGTATTATTTGCTTCGGACGGCGATGTTATGAACGTATTTGAATTGAAAAGACTCGGTGATTGTGAAGTCGCAAAAGGATATTCTCAGGCTGTTTCCAATGCGGGCGTTGTGGAATTGTATGAGGTAACGCCGCTGGAGGACATTCAGGCAAAATATGATAATGAAGAATTTGTATATCAAAAGCTGCACTATAAGGCGACAGACGGAACTTGGTATTGCGAAGGTTACACATATAAATACCGCTTGGAAATTACAGGAAGATTGAAAAATGCCGCAAAAAACACAACCTATATTGTTTTGAGCAATTCAAAGGATATTACTTTTGAGCAAACGTGGAAAGCAAGCGGACTCAGCAGCCTGATGAGTGATTATTTTGAACCTGAAGATGCAGTAATAGTCGGGCACAAATTATTTTCCTGACAGCAAAGGCATCGCTTCTGCGGTGCCTTTGCTTATATCTGAAATAACAGTATTTTCAACTGCTGAAGAAATATTTAAAAAGCATTTATGTTCTGTAGTGTTAACGGTAAGGTTTATTTGGTATCATTTTTCACCCTAAGCATAATAAAACTGCGAAGCGATATAACTTTCCGTCAGGTAAAATAAAAACAGCCGAGTGTCTTTCGGAGCACTCGGCTGAGTTTTAATAGTCATATCCGTCTGAATAGCTTTCTCCTGCTTTGACGTTTGCACCCTTATACTGCATAAGCTCCGAAACGGTGACAAGCTGATATCCCTGATTTACAAGCCAGGGAATAATTGTTTCCGAGGCATCTGCGGTAGTACCGTATATGTCGTGCATAAGAATAATTGCACCGTCATAAGCTTGGCTTGTTGCAATATCAATAATAGAAGAGGGATCTTTGCTTTCCCAGTCCCTTGTGTCAACAGACCAGTAGAAGAAAGGCTTGTCTGCCGCCTTTCGTGATGCCTCATTTGTTGCTCCGCCGGGAGCTCTCATAACGGAGGTTGCGGAGCCGGTGTATTTTTTAACAAGGGCATCGGTTGAGTTGACTTGGCTTTGGATTTCAGATGCACTGCAAAGAGTTAAGTTTACATGGTCAAAGGTGTGGTTGCCTATTTCACAACCCATCTTAGCTGCTCTTTGCAGGGTTTCGTGGTTATAGTCTATGTTTTCGCCGATTACAAAGAATGTGGCTTTTGCATCGTATTCTTCAAGCAGGTCAAGAATACGGTTTGTACTGCTGCCGCCGGGACCGTCGTCATAAGTCAATGCAACCATAGGACGTGAGGGGTCAACTCCGCCTGCGGTAACAATTTTACTCGGCGCACTGTAACAGTTTGAACTGATGTATGACACTACGGCATAGCTGAAGTTTTCACTGCCGGCTGAACGGTCTTTAAGAACATTTTCTGTTGTTTTTGCAACAATCTTCCATTTTCCGCCTATGGGCTTTCTGTAAACACAGTAAGCTCTTGCAAGGGGACTTTTACTCCAGGTGAGGAGATTTCCTTTTTCGCCGTAGGATTTGACTTTCACTTCAGCCGGAGCTTTTATATAACGGATAGATACGCCGTTTTCATCGTAATTGCTCAAGTTGCCTTTCCAAACACCTCTTACCACATAAGTGTAGCTTTTACCGTTTACGGCGGTGGTGTCTATGGCGGAAAGGGTGTTTTCACCTTTTACAAGCTTAATTCTTATCCATTCGGTTGAACCGGGGGAGCGCCTGAAAATTGCATAGCCCTGACTTCCCGTAGACTTGCTCCAGGTTAGCTTTATACCGTCTTCCGCCGATGAGGCAGAAGTGAAAACAGGCTTTGACATATAGTTTATAAGCGTTGCCTTATCGTATGAGCTGAGCTCGTCTCTTTCGTCAACGGCACGCAGAATATATCCCACGGTGCTGCCGGGAGCTGCACCTTTGTCAATATAGCTTGTGTAATTTGCATCAAGTAAAGAAATCATTTTGTATTCAGGCTCTTTATCGGTAGCTCTGTATACCATGTAGTATTTTGATGACGGCACAGTGCTCCACTTGATTTCAATACCCTCTTTAACGCAGGTAAGTGAAATAATTTTAGGCGGGCCTACATAGGTTGCTGAAACGAAGTTGCTGTTTTCAGAGAAAAACTTTCCTGCAGCACCTCTTACGGCATAAATACAATTTCCCGAGGTAATCGGTGAAGTGTCAAGGAAGCTTGTCACCGAAGAGTCGGTTTTGCCGGCGAGCGTCCATTTGCTCTGCCCCTCTTCACGGCGATAAATAAAGTAGCTTTCAGCACCTCTTGAAGCAGACCATTCAAGGTGAATACCCTCTTTTTGAGAAAACACCTTGCCCAGCTTAGGTGTTGTCATACGGAATACCGTTGCGGTGTTGCTTCTGCTGCCCTCGGTTGAATCGTCAAAAAAAGGCACAACCTGATAATGATAACCTATACCGGGTAAGACATCGGTATCCACAAGAGAAGTGGTCTGTGTGCTTGAAAGAAGCTTTGCGTTGCTTTCGTCAGAAGCCTTGCGGTAAATTTTATAATAATAGACGTTTTCATTTTCCGACCAAGTCAGTTCAATGCCGTCGGAGCCGTTTCTTGCTTCAAGTACAGTGCTGTCTGCGGCAAGGGTGAAAACTGAAAAAAGAGCCGCCGCAATAACAATAACAAGCGCTGTAAGGCTTAATTTAAAAATCCGTTTCATTTAATGTCCTCCGATAAAAACCCTTTCCCTAAAAATTACTGTAATATAGTACCATTTTATAAAATATTTTGTCAATCGAAAGACAGGCAACAAATTTGTAATAATTAGAAACAATTTAGTAATTTGTTGAAATTTATTCTTTACCTTATTGTTATTTTGTGATATAATGACATAAACAATGGGGAAATGCGAGATTTTCTCTTAAAAACATAAATTAAAGGAGTAAAAATAATGGAAACCATCAAAGCGCTTTTCAGCGAAAATTTTCCGGCAGCATTTGCAACAGCTTGCCTTGCGGCATACTTTTTCGGTATGGCGATTGTCTTTATTTCAAAGCCCTTAAAAAATGCAGAAAGCTTTTCAATTAAGCCTGTTGATAACGCAGGCAAAACTGAAATCCGTGTTTATTACGGCGGCATTTCCTTTGCTTTAGGTGCATTTTTGGTTTATCTTGCAATTGCAACGGGCACAGCCTTTCATTCACTTGTGGGCGGAATGTTTTTTGCAACCACCGTCTTTGTTACAAGAACAATTTTCCTTTGTGTTGATAAGGGCTGGAAGTGCCCTTATACAAAGCTTGCAATTCCTGCTGAGGGCGCCTTTGTAATTGCTCTTTGGACCTGCTTCTTTTTTGCAAAATGATGAAGCTTTATATTATCCCCGAGCCTTGTAAATTCAAAGTAACAAACAGTGACACTGCTTTTGTTTTTTCGGATTCAGTCACCTTTGACGGCAAAAATGAGTGTGAAAAAGCCATAGCTGACCTTGTGCGTTTTACCCGTGAAGTTTACGGCTTTGAATTTATCGGCATGGGAAGAGAAAAGATTTGTTTTCGTTTAAGTGATGAATTTAAGAATAAGCAAGCTTATAGCCTTGAAGTTGAAAAAGATATGATTACAATAAAGGCAGGGTGTGAATGCGGTCTTTTTTATGGGATACAAAGCCTTAAACAGCTTATATTTCAATGTGAGGGAAAGCTCCCTTACCTTGAGATATATGATGAACCGAAATATGAAGTCCGCTCTTTTATGCTTGACTGCGGAAGATACTTTTTCACCGTAGAAGCCGTAAAGCAGTTTCTTGATATGATGGCTTTACACAAGTTTAACGAGTTTCACTGGCATTTAAGTGAAGACCAGGGCTTTCGCTGTCAGCTTGAATGTGCACCGCTTTTGACGGAAATAGGCTCTTACCGTTCACACACTAACTTTAACAATAAGCCTCACTCCGGCTTTTACACAAGGGCTGAGATGAAAGAGATTGTCGCTTATGCCCACGACAGATACATAAGGGTAGTGCCTGAAATTGATATACCCGGTCACACCGTCAGTATGCTGGCTTCCTATAATGAGCTGGGCTGTTTTAGCAGGGACATTGATGTGGCTTCCTCCTGGGGCATAAAGTATGACGTGCTTTGTGTGGGCAAGAAAAGCACCTATGACTTTATAGAAAAAGTACTCACTGAAATTACGGAAATTTTCCCCGATAGGGTTATACACTTAGGCGGTGACGAAGTACCCACAAACCGTTGGGAGCTTTGCCCCGACTGTAATGCCCTTATGAAAGAGCAGGGCTTTTCTGACTATCACGATTTACACACATATTTTCTTCAAAGGATAGCGTCTTTTCTTGAAGAAAAGGGCGTTGAGGTGCGTATGTGGAATGACAGGGTAAAGCCTTATATGATAGACGAAAGCGTCACCTGGCACCTTTGGAACGGGGATATGAAAAAAGAGGACGTTGAGCTTGAAATCAAAAAGGGCAGAAAGTTTATTCTTTCCTGCTCTGAGTGGAATTACCTTGATTTTCCTTACGGCTTGACAAGTCTTGAAAAATGTTACGGCTTTGACTTTGATGTAAGCGGCAGCGGTGTACTCGGTATAGAGGCTTGCTTATGGACAGAGTTTGTACCCGATATGAAAAAGGCGGACTACTTAACTTATCCCCGTCTCGGAGCAATAAGCGAAACGGCTTGGTGTGAAAAAGAGAAGAAAAATTATAAGACTTTTTTAAAAAAGCTTCCCTCTTATGAAAGGCTTTTACTTACTCTGGGAGTAAGACCTGCCAAAAAGCAAAGATACAGTCCGAATAAAATAACAGAGGTTGCTTCAAAGCTTTATTGGGAAAGGCGCAGGCTTTGTTGGGGCGGACTTTACAATGTTGTTACCAATTCACAAATAAAAAAGAAATACGGTAAAAAGGAGAATCGAGATGACTAATTTAATTCCTGTGCCTGAAAAGGTCAAAGTTTTTGAGGGTACTTTCAGCTTCGCCGGTGAAAAAATTATCCTTGACTGCAGTAATGAGCTGATAAAAGTTATCCCTGCCGTTGAAAGAGCTTTCGGTATGGAATTTAAGCAGGGTAAAAATCCGGAGCTCAGCTTTGTCTATTCGTCAGGTGAAAGTGACGAAAGCTACAGCCTTGAAATTTCACAAAGCGGTATAACCGTTTATGCAAAGGCTTACGCAGGTGCTTTTTACGGCTTGCAGAGCCTTACTCAGCTTTACATTATTCACGGCGGAAGTTTTCCTCTTATGAAAATCACCTGTGATGAGCCTAAGTACAAGTGGAGAGGCTTGCACCTTGACGAAAGCAGACACTTTTTCGGCAAGGCTACGGTGAAAAAGCTCCTCGACTTTATGGCGCTTTACAAGCTTAACCGTTTCCATTGGCACCTTACAGACGACCAAGGCTGGAGAATTGAAATTGAAAAATATCCTCTTTTAACTGAAATCGGCAGTAAGCGCAAGGGCTCACAGCTTAAAAATTGGAACTCAAAGGAAATGGAAAATATTCCCCATGAGGGCTTTTATACAAAAGAGGACATAAAAGAGATTATTGCTTATGCCAAGGACAGATGCATTGAAATTGTGCCGGAAATTGATTTTCCTGCTCACTGTGCTTCGGCAATTGCCTCATATAATCACTTAGCCTGCAGAAAAATAGAATGTGAAGTGCCTGACTTTTACGGCTGGATAATTCCTCAGTCAAGGGGAATTAAAAATTGGAACAGGCCCCTTTGCTTAGGCAGTGATGAGGCGGTACAGTTTGCCCTCGACGTAATTGATGAGGTTGCAGAGCTTTTCCCTTACAAATATTTCCACGTAGGCGGTGACGAAGCTCCCACAAATGAGTGGAAAGCTTGCCCCGACTGTCAGAAGCGTATCAAAGACAACGGCTTGAAAAATGAAGTTGCACTTCAGGGCTGGTTTACAAACAGAGTTAATGCTCACCTTAAAGAAAAAGGCAAAATTATGATAGGCTGGAATGAGGTTTTAGCCTCAAGCATTGTTGACAGGGACATAGTTTGTCAGTACTGGACGCCTAAAAAGGACAGAAATGTTTTCACTCACCTGGAAAAGGGCGGTCAGGTTATTCTTTCCTGGCATAAGTATTTTTATTTCGATATGCTTCACAGCTATTGCGGTGTTGAGGATGTGTATAATTTCACCTCAAAAACGGCAGGCATCAAGCCTAAGTGGGAAAAGGATATTTTAGGTGTTGAAGCCGAAACCTGGACAGAATGGATTGACGAAGAAAATGAGCTTTTCTTCAAGATTTGGAACAGAACTCTTGCCCTTAGTGAATGTGCCTGGTCTTATGACGGTGTTAAAAATTATAAAGACTTCTGTGAGCGTTTGCAAAAACACAAAATAATTGCCGATAAAAAGGACATTTATTACGGCAGTGACGAATATACTATGCACAAGGCAAAAAGTAAAAAAGCAAGACTTTGCAAAAAGCAGGGTATTTCAATTAACGATTATGACTGTGAATATGAGCTTGATAAATTAAAAAGATAAATTTTATCACAGAGCTATTTAAAAAGATAGTTTATAATGTAATCAAAAAAATTTTTTATTTAAACGGAGGAAATAAAAATGAGTAAAGTAAAAAATGATGCAAAAATAAAAAATCCCATTATCACAGCGGTTCGTGAACAGCTTGAGCACAGAGCTACCTGGCTTTATCTGCTTTGTGACGAAGCCCAAAAAAGAGGTCTTGACCCGAGAGATTTCGGTTCAGCCGCTGTCAGGCGCTGCGGTCTTTTTCAAGGTAAGGGTCTTGTTGAAAAG
Organism: Acutalibacteraceae bacterium; assembly: GCA_051880695.1. GTDB lineage: Bacteria > Bacillota > Clostridia > Oscillospirales > Acutalibacteraceae > UBA6857. Next base: position 27,938 of record JBJEOK010000023.1, read on the forward strand.
GGCAAGACCGACTCACTTGTAGGGCTTCGTAAAACACTTTTCACAAAGGCTGCTCAATGGGTTTTTGAAATGGACATTAAAAACAGCACCGATGATGAGCTTGAAATTCATTTCCATTACTGCCCCCTTGTAAAGGCATGGCAAAAGTGCGGCTGTACCGACGAGGAAATTTCAATGCTCTGCGATATTGCAATGTGCGGTGACAGAGGTATAGGCGAGCGTTACGGTGCGGACCTTGACCTTCCCAAAACAATTGCAAACGGTGACGATATTTGTCATTTAAGATATCATAAAAAATAATTTCAGGGAGAAATAAGATGACTGAACAAAAGTATAAGGAAATTCTTTCACGCCTTACCTTGGACGAAAAGCTTTCTCTGCTTTCAGGTAAAACCTATTGGCTCACTCACGAGATTGAACGCGAGGGTGTGCCCTCTGTCTGGATGAGTGACGGCCCTCACGGCTTGCGCAAGGAAAAGCAGACAGGCGGAACAAACATTATGCAGGAGTCGGAAACCTCCACCTGTTTCCCCACTGCTGTTACAACTGCATCCTCCTGGGATGAGGACTTACTCAGGGAAGTGGGCAGTACCATTGCCGATGAAGCAAAGGCCTTAAAGGTAACAACCGTACTTGGCCCCGGTGTGAATATTAAGCGTTCACCCCTTTGCGGCAGAAACTTTGAGTACATTTCCGAGGACCCCTTTCTTACAGGCCGTCTCGGTGCCGCTTATGTGGGCGGTGTACAGCAAAAGGGCATAGGCGTAAGCTTAAAACACTTCTGTGCAAATAATGAGGAATACCTCAGAATGGCAATTGACAGTGTTATTGACGAAAGAGCTTTAAGAGAAATATATCTTTCGGCTTTTGAATATATTGTTAAAAAAGAGCAGCCTAAAACCGTTATGTGCTCCTATAACAGAATTGACGGCACTTTTCTTTCCGATAACAAGAGAATGCTCACTGATATTCTGCGCGGAGAGTGGGGATATAAGGGCATTGTTGTAAGTGACTGGGGTGCAGTAAATGACAGAGTTGCCGGTATTAAAGCAGGCCTTGACCTTGAAATGCCCGGTAACAACGGTATGAACAACAAGTATATTAAAAGAAGCCTTGAAAACGGCACCCTCACTATGGAGGAGCTTGACAAGGTAGTTCTTCGTATGATCAAGTTTGCCTTTGAATGTAAAGAAAATGAGGGCGAGGGTTATCCCATTGACTTTAAGGCTCATCACGAGGTTGCAAAAAAAGCGGCTGTTCAGTCGGCAGTGCTTTTGAAAAATGAGGGCGATGTGCTTCCCCTTAAAAAGTACAAGAGCCTTGCCGTAATAGGCGCTCTTGCCGATAAGCTCAGGTATCAGGGCGCAGGCTCAAGCCATATAAATGCGTGGAAAACAGTTTCATTTAAACAGGCACTTGAAAGCAAGGGTCAGGCATTTTCATACGCCCCCGGTTACAGCTTAAAGGGTGACGGTTACAACAAAAAGCTTATCAAAGAGGCCTGTGAAGCTGCAAAGGGCAAGGAAGCTGTTGTTGTCTTTGTAGGCTTAACCGATGCCTACGAAAGCGAGGGCTTTGACAGAAAGCACATAGATATGCCCGCCTCCCACGATATACTTATTGAGGAGCTTCTTAAGGTTAACGAAAACATAGTTGTTGTGCTCTCCTGCGGTTCACCTGTCAGAATAGGCAGTTGGGAAAGCAAGGTTAAGGCAGTGCTTAATATGTATCTTTCGGGTCAGGCAGGCGGTCAGGCGGCTTATGACTTGCTTTACGGTTACAGCAACCCCTCAGGTAAGCTTGCGGAAACATTCCCCATTGCAAAGGACGACAACATTGTTTCCTCTTACTTCCCGATGGGTCCCAAAACCGTGGAATACCGTGAAAGCATCTATGTGGGCTACCGCTACTTTGACAAAGCCGAAAAAGCGGTAAAATATCCTTTCGGTCACGGACTTTCTTACACAAGCTTTGCTTACAGTGACCTGAAGCTCAGCAAAAAGGAAATAGATGAGGGCGAAAAGCTCACGGTTTCATTTAAAATTAAAAATACAGGCACTGTTGACGGTGCTGAGGTCGCCCAGCTTTATGTGGGCGCACCCGAAAGTAAAATTTACAAGGCAGTTAAAGAGCTTAAAGGCTTCAAAAAGGTTTTCCTTAAAGCAAAAGAGGAAAAGACAGTTGAAATTGACCTTGATGAAAGAACATTCGCTTATTACAATGTCAACATAAACGACTGGCATACAGAAAGCGGTAAATATGCTGTTTTGGTTGGCTCTTCTTCAAGGGATATTCGCCTTAGCGGTGAAGTGGAGGTCAAGTCCCTGAAAGAAGATGTTCAGGTGCCCGATTATAGGGAAACAGCACCTTGCTACTACGATATGGTCAACACCACCTTTATCCCCGACAGTGATTTTGTCGCTGTTTTAGGCAGAGAGCTCCCTGACAACACACCTTATACCAAAGGTACACTTACGGTAGACAGCTCTGTTTCGCAGGTTGCGGTAAGTCCTTTCGGCAAGGCTTTCAATGCTCTTTTAAGGGGTGGCGCTAAAATTGTGGCTCTCACAGCGGAAAATCCCGATATGATAACCGAATCCGTTAAGGATATGCCCTTGCGTTCCTTCAGCGGTTTTACAGGCGGACTTGTACCGCCCGAATCCGTGCAGGGTCTTGTAGATATGTGCAACGGAACAAAGGGTGCAACCAAAAAATTTATCAAAGGCTTTTTAAGCAAGTAAGGAGGAATTTTTTATGAAAAAATTTATTGCAATTTTAATGTCGGCAGTGCTTTGCTGTCTTTGCCTTGTTTCTTGCGGCGGCAACAAAACAACAGACGGTAACGTGACAGATTCAAATGTAACTCCGGGTGATGTTAAGCAAGCGGCTTTTGAAAAATTTGAAAGTAAAGATTTTAACGGTAACTCTGTTACCGAAAAGATTTTTGAGGGCAGCAAGCTTACTGTTGTAAATATATGGGGCACATTTTGCCAGCCCTGTATAGGTGAAATGCCTGACTTTGAAAAAATCAGCAAAGAATATGCTGAAAAGGGTGTTAGGTTTATAGGCATCTGCGCTGACATCAATGTTGCCGAAGACGGCTCTCTCAATGAAGAAAAAATCAGCAAGGCAAGGGATATAATGAAAGAAACAGGCGTAACCTACACAAATATTCTTCCCTCAAAGTCACTCAATGAAGTAAAGCTCAATTCAATTGAGGCTTATCCCACAACAATTTTTGTTGATGAAGACGGAAACGTTCTTGACACTTTTGTAGGCTCAAACAGCTACGATGTATGGTGCACAAGAATTGACAGCTTTATCAAATAATTTTTATCGAATTAACAGCAGCCGAGTGACCGAAAGTACGCTCGGCTGTTATTTTGCCTGCCGGTAAGTTCTTTTGCTTTGCAACGCTTTCAGGCGAAAAGTTTTTGTATAATGAAAGATTTTCACCCTAATCTATTGCAAAAAAATTACGGTTATAGTAAAATATTAAAAAAATATGAAAGAAGCAGGTGTTAATTATGAAAGCGTTTTTATCCGCATTTATTGCCTTGATTTCAGTTTTAACAAGCTTTGTGTCAAATGCCGATTTCAGAGCTGAATTTAAAAACAAAGGCGACATCACAGGCTATGCACAAACCGTTACCGTAGAAAAGGAGCTTAAAGATTTTGAGCTTGATGATGACGGAGATTTTACGGTACTTCAGTTCAGCGACACTCATTTCACATCATTTTTAAATTTTTCGGACTTGCAGCTTTTAAACAAAATGGAGCAGCAGATAGAAAGTCTTGACCCTGACCTTGTTGTTGTGACAGGTGATATGGTAAACGACGGTGACAGAGGTACTTTTAATAAGGCTTATGTTCTTCGTACCGTTGCTGAAATGTTTGAAGAAAACGATCAATATTGGGCATACGTCCCCGGAAACAACGACGGCGTAAATTACGGCACATCAGCAGATGTCACCGCTTACCTTTGTCAGTATGAGCACTGCCTTGTGTCCGATGTGCCTGAAATTTCCGGCGGAGCACAGTACAGTATTGACCTTACAAGTGACGGTGAGTTAGTTCACTCTTTTATTTTCCTTGATACTATGGACTATGACGATGAAGACCCCGACCATAATTACGGTTATGTACACGAGGATCAGGTTAATTGGTGCCGGGATGAGCTGAACGCTAAAAAAACAGAAAATCCCGACGTTAAGGTAAGTGTTTTTCTTCACGAAAACACCCCGAATTTCCGCAAAGCCGCAAAGCACGGTGAGGCTTACGAAACAGCTTATCCCACAGTTATTGAGTGTGCAGAGAAGTACGACATTCCCAAAAATCAACCTCTTGATGATGTAATTGATGCAAGCGGTGTTGTAGGGCTTCTTACAATGGGTCACAGCCATCCGGCTTACTCCTGCTGCAGCTTTTGGAACAACAAGTATTACCACGTTGCACCGCAAACGGCAGTTGCAAGTGTACTCATTACTGTGCACACTGCAGAAAGTGATGTAAGGCAAATGTATGATTTTGCACCCTGTTATCTTTAAAGTTGATTTTTAGTTTAAAATTATCTTTTAAAAGCCGTATTCTTTAAGAATTACGGCTTTTTTACTTGACACGTTGCTTAATATTTTATATAATATTAAACTGATAGTTTATATAAAAATTCATTTTTCGAAAGGATGAAATATAATGGCACAGGAAAAACTTTTAACCAGCAGTGGCTATAAACAGCTTGAAGAAGAATTAGAGGACCTTAAAGTCAGAGGCCGTCAGGAAATTAAAGAGAAAATTCAGGTTGCACTTTCTTTCGGTGACTTATCTGAAAACAGTGAGTATGACGAAGCAAGAAACGACCAAGCTAAACTTGAAGCAAGAATCAAGGAAATTGAAGAAACCCTTTCAACTGCAAAAATCATTGACGAAGATGCCCTGAGCACCGACGTTATTCAAATGGGCTCAAAGGTAACAATCAAGGACATTGAATACGGTGATATTTATAAGTACCAGATTATCTCCTCATCTTCAACCTCAAAGGACAAGGGTGAAGACTACCTTACAAGTGACGAGTCACCTGTTGCAAGGGCGCTTATCGGTCACGAGGTAGGCGACATTGTTGACGTTGAAGCTCCTATGGGCATTATCAAGTACGAGATTCTTGAAATCACAAAATAAATCCCCGAAAGGACAGAATATAATGGCACAGGAAAATCTTACAAACGCACCTGAAAACGAAGAAATACAGGACGTTAATGCATTAAGACAAATAAGAGTTGACAAGCTTACTGCATTACAGCAGGCGGGCAAGGACCCATTTGTAATTACAACTGCCGAGCAAAGCGCAGTAAATGCGGACGTTATTGCTCAGTTTGAAGCACTTGAAAAATACAATCAGGAAAATGAGGTTGCCCCCGAAGACAGCGAGGTTATCAATGTTTCCATTTGCGGCAGAATTGTTGCCTGGAGAGATATGGGCAAGGCAAACTTCATTGTGGTTCAGGACAGAAGCGGTAAAATGCAGGTTTATGTTCGTATAAATGACATAGGCGAAGAAGAATTTGCCGAGTTCAAAAAGTGGGACATCGGTGATATTGTTGAAGTTAAGGGCTTTGTTTTCAGAACAAGACGCGGTGAAATTTCCGTTCACGCAAAGGCTATAAAGCTTCTTTCAAAGTCACTTCTTCCTCTCCCAGAAAAGTTCCACGGCCTTACAAACACTGACACAAGATACCGCCAGCGTTACGTGGACCTTATTATGAACAAGGAGTCAATGGACACTCTTACAAAGCGCTCTTTGATTATCAGAGCTATCAGAAAATATCTTGACAGTCAAAACTTTATTGAGGTTGAAACTCCGATGCTTGTTTCAAATGCAGGCGGTGCTGCTGCCCGTCCTTTTGAAACTCACTTCAATGCTCTCAGCGAAGACTTTAAGCTTCGTATTTCTCTTGAGCTTTATTTAAAGAGACTTATCGTAGGCGGTATGGAAAGGGTTTACGAAATCGGACGTGTTTTCCGTAACGAGGGTCTTGACACAAGGCACAACCCCGAATTTACTCTTATGGAGCTTTATCAGGCATATACTGACTATCACGGAATGATGGACTTAACGGAAAATCTTTACCGTCACGTTGCACAAGAGGTTCTCGGCACTACAAAAATCGTCTATAACGGCGTAGAGATGGACCTTGGAAAGCCTTTCGAAAGAATTACAATGCTTGATGCTGTTAAAAAGTACGCAGGTGTTGACTTCAGCCAAATCAAAACTGACGAGGAAGCTAAGGCACTTGCAAAGGAAAAGGGCATTGAATTTGAAAAGAGACATAAAAAGGGTGACATTTTAAATCTCTTCTTTGAGGAATATGTTGAGCACAACCTTATTCAGCCCACTTTCCTTATGGATCATCCCGTTGAGATTTCACCTCTTACAAAGAGAAAGCCTGAAAATCCCGATTATGTTGAGCGTTTCGAGTTCTTCATGAACGGCTGGGAAATGGCAAACGCTTACTCCGAGCTCAACGACCCCATCGACCAGCGTGAGCGTTTCAAGGCACAGGAGGAGCTTCTCAAGCAAGGCGACGAGGAAGCAAACACCACTGACGAGGACTTCCTTACAGCCCTTGAGTACGGCATGCCTCCCACAGGCGGTATCGGCTTCGGCATTGACAGAATGGTTATGCTTATGACTGACAGCGCCGCTATCAGGGATGTACTGCTTTTCCCTACAATGAAGCCTTTGGATTGATTAAGTCTGGATAAAGGTATATATCCCAAGTTAGCGGAACTTATCGAAGGCTTTTAAGCCAATGCTTAAACCAATTTAAGCCGAAGTTAAGCCAAAAACACTTGTAGAATTATGCAAGTTGAGATAAGTTAAGATAACTTACGATAAGTTAATACTAATTAAGCCCGTTGAGAAATCTGCGGGCTTTTTTCGTTTTATATGCACCTATTACATCTTTAATTGATGTGATAGGTGCTTTTTTTATGTCCAAACGGAGGTGATAAAAATTTTCTCAAAAAAATCAAAATTGAATTTTCCGTTTTCGGAAAAAAGTCAGCAATTAAAAGTAGAAGGCAAAACTTCTCGCACCTTGACAACTGAATACACATTCAACAAGTACATTCCTGAACGGAGTAGAAAACTCAGCCGAATGAAAGTACGCCAAGAACCACCTGCCCTTTTGGGTTATCACGGAAAGCAAGGTGGGTAGCGATTCCGAACTGTTCTGAAATATCCGATTGCTACGGATACGGCAATGAAACGTGTCAGGGACAATGATACTTCTCTACGGAGCTGGCGGAGAACCCGGCAGAGGTGAAATTCCTATGAGTTTGGTTAGCAACTGAACGCTTGTTGATTTCCTTTTACGCATTTGGGGGATGAGATCGAGTTAAATGCGACCACGAAAGCACAAAGACAAAGTGCTTTGTGTTTTCGTGGATCAAACGATTCAAATAAAATGAAAGGAGAACAGAAAATGCCCAACTGTAACACGATTGCAATATGTAATCAAAAAGGAGGCGTAGGTAAAACGACCACCACAGTCAACTTAGGCGTAGGCTTGGCAATGCAAGGTAAGAAGGTACTCCTTGTAGATGCCGATCCACAAGGCGACCTCACAACTTGTCTTGGCTGGCAAGATACAGACAATCTACCTATTGCATTACCGGACAAAATGGTTGAAGTTATGCAGGATAAATGCAAAGAGCCAATGAAAGGTATTCTACATCATAAAGAAGGTGTTGACCTTATTCCCTCTAACAGCGACCTTTTTGATTTTGAAATCAGTCTTGTAATTGCAATGAATCGTGAAGCCATTTTGAGAAACTACCTGAACGAAGTAAAGCACAACTACGATTATGTTATTATTGACTGCTCACCTTCGCTCGGTATGATGACTCTTAATGCTTTATCGGCGGCAGATAGCGTAATCATTCCTGTTCAGGCTCATTACCTTCCGGCGAAGTGTATGACACAGTTGATGAAAACTATTACAAAGGTAAAGAAACATATCAATCCAAAACTCAGCATTGATGGTATTCTCTTAACCCTTGTGGACAACAGAACAAACCTTGCCAAAAGCACCATAGATGCTTTGCGTGAGAACTTCGGTAGTTATATAAAGATATATAACACCCACATTCCCATTGCAATCAAAGCGGCAGAGGTCAGTTCTAAAGGAAAAAGCATTTACGCCTACGAACCCAATAGCACGGTGTCTAAAGCCTACACCGAATTTTCAAAGGAGGTGTTAGCCGATGGCAGGAAGAAAGAGCGACTTCACTCTGCCCAAGTTCGATGATATTTTTTCAACTCAGGAAATGAGAGATGATGAAAAACTCGCCAAAATCCGAGATATTCCATTAGAGCTGATTGACGATTTTCCCGATCACCCGTATAAAGTTCGTGACGATGAGGATATGATGCAGCTCGTTGAGAGTATCAAAGAACGTGGCGTTATCACACCCGCTACTGTTCGTCAAAAGGACGATAGCAGATACGAACTCATTTCAGGTCACAGAAGAAAACGAGCAAGCGAACTTGCGGGATTTGAAACCCTGAGATGTGAAGTTGTTGAACTCGACCGTGATGATGCTACTATCTTAATGGTAGAAAGCAACTTGCAGAGGTCGGTAATTCTACCGAGTGAAAAAGCCTTTGCATATAAAATGCGTTTGGATGCTATGAAAAGAAAGGCAGGCAGACCAAGTAAAGATAATTCTGTGCCAGTGGCACAGAATTATGATGGTAAGACTTCTCGTGAGTTACTTGCCGAACAAGTTGGTGAAAGCCAAGACCAAGTTCGCCGCTTTATTCGCCTGACAAACCTTGTCCCCGAACTGCTTGAGTTTGTAGATGAGGGCAAAATGAAAATGCGACCTGCCGTTGAGTTGTCGTATCTTGATGAAGATTGTCAGCGTGATCTCGTTGATGAAATAGACTTGAACGACTGTACCCCTTCCCACGACCAAACAATCCGTATGCGAAAGATGTTTGAGGAAGGAAAACTCACACCTGAAGCAATACAAGCCATTATGTCCGAACAAAAACCGAATCAGCGTGAAAAGATAGTCCTTCGTGATGAACGGGTGCGACAACTTATTCCCAAGAATGTCCCACTCAGTCAGACGGAGGACTTTATTTGTAAGGCATTGGAGCATTACAACAACTATTTGCGAAAACGTGCAGAGCGTGACACAAGGTAGCAGGAGTATAAATTTCCCGTTCCCCTTTCTCACACTCTAACCCCTGATTACAAGCTAACTTACCGAAAAAGATATATACTATCTCCCTGAACAAACTATCTCAAAGTATATGTCTTTCTCATAAAGAAATGGCACAGTTTACACTTTAAGGAGGTGGTTGCTATGATTTAAGTTTGCCCTCGTAAATTCGCACCTTTGTCGGAGTAAGAAAAACTCCGTACAATGTGGGTAGAAAAGCAAAGGAGCGTGAGTTTATGAGAAAGCACATTTTACCCATTCTGCTTGTTCTGTTGATGGTGTTGCTTGTGGGATGTTCGCAGACAAACGAGCTGCCGCAGGACACCGAAATCAGTTCTTCTTCGGATGGTGAATTTTCGGAGCTAAAACAAGACGAGAACTTAACTGATGAACCGAGTGTTACCTTGACGGAAAGCACCGCCTCATCGACTGAAATTGAAGTTGTTACAGAGCCTACCGAAAGCCGAGATAATGAGGACAAAAAGCCTACTACTTCTTCGGTGAGTAAGCCAACAGAAGAAACCGAGAAAGTACCGGAAACAAGCGGAACTAAGCCTACTCAGTCACAGACTGAAAAGGATGCAACTGAAAAGAAACCCACAGAAACACAATCCGTTAAGCCGCCCGAAGAAATAATACCTGATACAACCGTACCGAGTTCGGAACAGACAGAGCCTACGGAAAAACCGACAACTGAACCTGAAACTACAGAGCAGCCGAAAGCCTTTGATATAGACTATTGGATCGGCTTTGCAAAGAACTATGCTAAGAGTAAAGGGCTTGTTTTAGATGCTGCCGCAGTCGATTGTTGGGACAATCCTATCCGAGCAGGTTCGCATTGTATTTATCTCGAAAGAGATATACAAAGTCGCTTGAACAGATATGCAAACGATGAAGATATAACTGATGTTTGGATATGGGCAGAGTCGGTTGGCAACGATTGTTATGATATTTATATCGGCTACGCTTAACAAAATATTCAAAAGAACGCACCGTGAAAAATCGGTGCGTTTTTCTATGTCAAAAGGAGGATTACCTGATGAAAAATAGTTTATTTAAGAGAGGTGCATCGGCGTTGCTTGCCGTTGTGATGTGCCTTTCTACCTTTCTCGGCATTGGTTCGACAACAGCCTTCGCCGCAGAAAACACCACCGAAGAAGTAATTATGATTTCCTATCCTCGTGATGGCGATAGTAATTACAACGGTGATTGGGGACACGGCGAACTTCGATATATGAATGGTTGGTCTGCCGGAGCAACGAAGTATATGACCGTATATACTATGGGTTCTTGGGTTGGCAATGCTTGTTATTGTATTGAACCCGGTACACCTCTTCACGCCGGAGATGAAATGACAAAGCGTGATGAAAACTATTGGAACAACTACCCCTCGACCTACAACAAGACAATTACCCCCGATGAAATCAAGTTATTCATCGGTCGAATTTTTCAGTATGGTTATACCGGAAATGTAGATGCAAGTTGGCGTTCTCAGAACTCCGCAGATGCGGATAAAATGGCTCATATTATGGCAACACAAACTCTCATTTGGGAAACTGTTGTCGGGGAGCGTGACTCTAATTTCAATCACGTTGATACCGGAAATTACGATGCAGTAAATGATCGTGTAAGCAAGAACCACCCGCTTTATAGTCGGTATATCAGCTACTACAACAGTATTGTTTCAAATGTGCAGAAGCACTCCAAAGTACCGAGCTTCTTTGCAAAGTCTACCTCAAAGGCTCAGGATATTGAACTTGATTGGAACGGCACTAACTATTCCACTACACTCACCGACACAAACAATGTGTTGAGCAACTATTCCTTTTCAGCAAGTGTATCGGGTATCAGTTTTTCCGTGAGTGGGAACAAGTTGACCATTTCCGCAAATCAAGCACCAACAAGTAAAGTGAGTATTACTGCAACAAAGAACGGTTCTGTCCGTAAAGGTGTTATTGTTTGGTCGGATGGTGTTTATGCACCCGGTACAGCTATTCAGGACTTGACTACCTTTGCCGCAGAAGTAAATGATCCTGTTAAGGGTTATCTGAATGTTAAGGTAAGCGTGGGTTCTGCCAAAATCGTCAAGACTTCTGAGGACGGTAATGTATCGGGCATTTCCTTTACCATTACCGGAAACGGTGTGAACAAGACCGTAAAGACGGGTTCTAACGGCGAGATTGCCATTGATAACCTTAGTCCCGGTACTTACACCGTTACAGAACAGTCTATCAATTATTATGAGCCGCAGCAGTCTAAGACTGTAACTGTCGTGAGTGGACAGACGGCTTCTGTGAGCTTTAAGAACGTTCTCAAGCGTAGCGATTTGAAAGTCATTAAGACTTCCGAAGATAATATGAATGAGGGCGTAAAGTTCCACCTTTACGGCAAGTCCACTTCCGGACAGAGTATTGATCTCTATGCAACTACCGATAAAAACGGTGTGGCATTGTTCAAAAATGTGCTTGTAGGCACAAACTATACCCTTGAAGAAGTAGAAACCGCAGAAAGATATATTATCCCTGACAGTCAGGTTGCGGTTATCGAATGGGAAAAAGTCACCGAGAATGACTTTTATAACGAACTGAAGCGTGGCGATCTCAAAGTCGTAAAGACTTCCGAAGATAATATGGTTGAGGGCGTTAAGTTCCACCTCTACGGCACTTCTCTCAGCGGTCATAAGGTGGACGAATATGCCGTTACCGATAAAAACGGTGTTGCTATGTTTGAAGATGTACTCATCGGTTCTCGTTATACCCTTGAGGAAGTAAACACCGCTGAAAAGTATATCGTACCCAAAGCACAGACCGTTGAAATCGAATGGAACAAGGTAGTAAACAAGTCCTTTGAGAACATTCTAAAGCGTGGTGATCTCAAGGTGGTTAAGACTGCCGAAGATAAGCTCGTTGAAGGACTAAAGTTCCATTTGTACGGTACTTCTCTCAGCGGAATTAAGGTCGATGAGTATGCAACTACCGATAAGAACGGTGTTGCGACTTTCAAGAATATTCTTATCGGCTCTAACTACACCATTGAAGAAGTAAATACCCCTATCCGCTATGTCATTCCCGAAAGTCAGAGTGCAGTCATTGAGTGGAACAAAGTGACAGAGAAATCTTTTGAGAATATCTTGAAGAAGTGGAGAGCCGATGTGTTCAAACTCGACTCCGAACTTGCCGATAACAACGGCGGCAGTGGCGGTGTTCCCGTTAAATTGGTTGACGGTGATTCCGAAGAAATGATTGAGAAGTTGGGTGGAGCTTACGGAAAGACTCAGGGCGATGCCACTCTCGGCGGCGCTGTGTACGGTGTATATAAGGGCGAAACTCTTGTAGACACTTATACAACGGATGAAAACGGATATTTCATTACCGACTATTATGTGTGCGATGATGATTGGAGTATCCGTGAAATTTCTCCGTCTGAGGGTTACTTACTCGATACTACCATCTATCACATTGACTGCTCGGCTGAAAACTACACCGTGGAACTCAACACCGAGTATCCTGATGTTTACGAGGACATCATTAAGGGCGACATCGCTATCATCAAGCATACCGATGACGGCAGCACCAAAATCGAAACTCCCGAAGAAGGTGCAGAGTTTGAGATCTTCTTAAAAACCGCAGGCAGTTATAAGAACGCAAAGGAAACCGAGCGTGATATTATCGTTTGTGATGAACACGGATTTGGACAGACAAAGATGCTCCCTTACGGTGTATATACCGTGCATCAGGTTAGCGGTTGGGACGGTCGTGAGTTGATGCCTGACTTTGATGTGTATATCGCACAGAACGAAACAACCTATCGCTACCTTATCAACAACGCTAACTTTGAAAGCTATGTGCGAGTGGTAAAGGTGGATGCGGAAACGGAAAAGACTATCCCTTATGCGGGTGCAGCCTTCAAGATTTATAATCCTGACGGTGAGCTTGTAAAGATGACTTTCACTTATCCGACACCTACTACCATTGATACCTTCTACACCGATGCCAACGGTTCGCTCGTTACCCCTGAAAAGCTCCCTTACGGCAAGGGTTACTACCTTGTGGAAGTTGAAGCTCCTTTCGGGTATGTGCTTGACACTACTCCCGTGTATTTTGATGTAACGGAAGATAATTCTACTACTGAGGAAAGCGGGGTTACTGTGATTAAGGTCAACAAGGCAAATATGGCACAGAAAGGTACTGTTACCGTTGAAAAGAACGGCGAAGTATTCTTCGGCGTAGATGTTAGCGGTGATGAAACTACAGTAATCTATCAGCCTATCTACAAAGAAGCCGCCCTTGAGGGGGCAGTCTTTGAAATCAGAGCCGCAGAAGATATTTATACTCCTGACGGCACACTCCGTTATGCAAAGGGCGAAGTGGTAGACACCATTACAACCGGAGCTGACGGTTTAGCCAAGAGCAAAGAAATCTATCTTGGCAAGTATGAGGTTCAGGAAATCGAAGCACCTTACGGTTATGTAATCAGCACCGATATTCATTCCGTTGAGCTGATCTACGCAGGACAGAATGTGTCCGTTACCGAAACTGCTACCTCTTTCTATAACGAAAGACAGAAAGCAACTCTTTCTATGCAGAAGGTACTTGAAACAAATGACCTCTTTGAAATCGGTAATAATGGCGAAATCAAGAACGTAGTGTTTGGCTTATATGCCGCAGAAGAACTTGTTTCCACAAGTGGCACTTCCATTCCTGCTGACGGACTTATCGAAGTAATCACCTTTGATGAGAACGGACTTGCAACCGTTAAGACCGACCTTCCTATCGGCAGTTACTATGTAAAGGAAATCGCAACCGATAAGCATTATATCCTGAACTCTGATAAGTATGAGTTTGCCTTTGAATACGAAGGTCAGGAAATCGTTGCCGTTACCTTGTCTGTAAATGGCGGCAAGCCTATCGAAAACGACCTTATCTACGGTTCTGTTGAGGGTATGAAAACCACCGAACACGGCGACAGTCTTGCAGGTGCAGTAATCGGCTTGTTCAAGAAAAACGAAACCAACTTCACTATGGATACCGCTTTGATGACTACCACTTCCGCAGAAGATGGTAGTTTTTCTTTTGCCAACATCCCTTACGGTGAGTGGGTAGTTCGTGAGATTGAGCAGCCTATCGGTTTTGTTCTCAACGAAAACGTCTTTGATGTTGTTATTAAAGAGAACGCTCAGATCGTAAAAATCGAAATCGTCAACGAGTTTATTATGGGCAATATTACCTTGACCAAGGTAGATGCCGACTACCCTGAAAATAAACTCTCCGGTGCAACCTTTGAAGTCTATAAGGACAACAACGCAAACGGAGTAATTGACGAGGGTGACGAGCTTATCGGCACACTTACCGAAAAAGACGGTGTGTATGAAATGCTTGACCTCTACTACGGTCATTACCTTGTGAAAGAAACCGTTGCTCCCGAAGGGTTCTTGCTTGATGAGGGCGTATATTCCGTATTCATCGACACCGATGAAAAGGTGTATGTCATTGAAAATGAAGCAGGCTTAGGCTTTATCAATAACCCTATCAAGGGCAACATCACCTTGACTAAGGTGGATAAGGAATACCCTGATAACAAGCTCAGCGGAGCGACTTTTGAGGTCTATAAGGACAACAATGCTGACGGCAAGCTTGATGACGGCGATACCCTTATCGGTACTCTTACCGAAAGCGAAGTAGGTATCTACGAAATGAAGGATATGAGATACGGTCATTACCTTATCAAAGAAACTGTCGCACCTGACGGATTCTTCCTTGATGAAGGTGTGTATGCCGTATTCATTGAAACTGACGGTACTACCTACGTTGTTGAGAACGAAGCAGGCGTTGGTTTCATTAACAACGCTATGACGGGTACTCTCAAAATCGTCAAGACTTCCTCTGATGGAAAGGTCGAAGGGTTCTCCTTCCGTATTACCGGACCGAATGGTTTTGATGTAACACTCAAGACTGACGAGAACGGCGAGATCTTCCTTGAGGGACTTCGTATTGGTGAATACACCGTTTCCGAAGTCGCAGATGATGTGTCTGCTCCTTATTCCCGACCTGCCGATAAAAAGGCAAATGTTATGACAGACTCCACTACCATTGTTGAGATGCACAATGTATTTATTGACAATCCTAAGACGGGCGATGATAGCAATATCGGCTTGTGGCTCGGCTTACTCGGTCTGTCTGTTGTAGGTATCGGAGCAACCGTATTCTTCGGTTTCAAACGCAAGAAAAAGGACGGTGAGCAGTAATGGAACCTAAAGTAATTATCACTATCGTGCTGATTGCTTTCATCATCGGAGGAATTATCTTCCTTCAGGTGAGAAACAAGAAGAAATAAACCTATGGGGCGGATGAAATATTCCGCCCCTTTTCTATTTTACGGAGGCAAGTTATGAAAGACCTTAAAACGATTGAGAGCAGAGTCCGTGCTATTCTTACCAACAACCAAGAAGCACGAGATGATGATATGATCCTTTATCTTCTCTATTGCAATCGCTACGGTGAAGTCAGAGTTGGCGAACTGCCCTTCGAGATGGTTATGAACAACTACAAGGTGTTTCATATTCCTTGCTTCGAAAGTGTTCGCCGCACCCGCCAGAAAATTCAGGCAGCAACCCCTGAACTCGGTTGCAGTCCCGAAGTGCGTAGAGCAAGAAGAAAACAGCAAGGCAAATTCAAAGCCTATGCTACTGACAAGAAAAAGTGAGGTGTTTCCGATGAACACAGAAAAACGAATGATACACTCCTATGAAGTTGTGTCCTCTATCAAGATTGGAGAAAAAGAAGTCGTACTCGCTATGGATGAGAAAAACACAGACGGCGAAAAGTATATGACCTGTTTTGTGGAACGAAACGAACTCTTTGAGTTATATCACGAAAGTATGCTTTCCGATGACTATGCAGAGATTGCCAAGATTTACGGCTCTCGTATTGCAAACGAAGCGGAACTGCATATAGAGTCCGTCAAAAAACTCGGTATTCCCATCACGGTTATTACCGCAGAGGACTGTGTTCCTGACCACCATACCCACGATATAAACGGCAAGGTAATTGCTATTGATCCTAAACACCTTCGCCCCGAATTTCAGAGAGCCGACCGACAGTTGTACCTTGTGTACGGCGGTTCGGGAGCTTCTGCAAACACTCGTGGTAGTGCCGTATTCTGCACCAATCTTCATACGGGTAAA
Source organism: Acutalibacteraceae bacterium (assembly GCA_051880695.1). GTDB lineage: Bacteria > Bacillota > Clostridia > Oscillospirales > Acutalibacteraceae > UBA6857. The sequence continues at coordinate 44,349 of JBJEOK010000023.1, forward strand.
AATTGCCGTTGGGAACGATACGAGGTTATGGGTGAAGTCAAGCCGGAGTGTATGCCCGAATGGGCAAAGGAAAAGGCTGAAGCCTTAAAGAGAGCCGAAAAAAGAAAGAACAAGGAGGCAGAGCGATGAAAGACGCATTTACCCTTCAGCAGAAAGTCAAAGTCCTGAACAAGCTCTTTGATGCCAAGTGCAGAACCGAAAAGGAGTTGCAGGCACTCGATATGGAAAGCATTTTGAAAATCCCGAATATCACTATTCAGGATATGACTGTGATCATGGAGCTTCAGAAAGCGACCAAAGCAAATAAACTGTTCTCCTACTTGGGCGGTGGTAGCGATGAGCAGTCAAGCGAATGACCGCCACGTTATTTGGGGCGATATAAACCTTAACTTTGATGATTGGAAAGATGACCTGACGGAGCAGTACCCCGACCTTTCGGAAGATGAGCTGATACAGAAGATGTACGAAATCAATGCTGACTATCTTGATGATGAGCGTATGAACCTGAATGTTCAGCTCTCACAGCCCATCTTGGTTGTGGCGGACATCGGGCGTTGGGACGGTCGTTATGACGGATATGCGGAAATCAAGACAGGCAATATCAAAGACTGTTTGTATTCCGAAATGGATATGTGCGAGTGGTATGTGGACAAGTACGGAGATCTCCGTGCCGACGCCGTTCACCACGATGGGACAAATCACTACCTCTACCGTGTGTATAAGGACACCGCAACAGATAGTCAGATTGAAAATCTCAAAGCGAAGATTTTCGATGGCAAGGCAACACGAGCCGATATAACGAGAGTTACAAGGCGTCTCGGTGATGAAATTGCAGCCGTTTACGGGTTCGATATTCCCCGGCAAAATAAGAATATCGAGAGAGCGAGGTGAGAAAATGGAAAACCGAATTATGACTCAGGCAGAGCGAAAATACACTTTCAAGCAAAGTCAACAGATTTCAATGCAAACAGGACTTATCGGTTATTTGAGAGCAGATTTCGGCAGTACGGGAAAAGAGTTTTATTCCACTTGGAACGATTTCCGCAAAAACTTAAAAACCGATGAGTTCAAAAAGGAATTTGATGCCGTTATCAACAACTTCCGTTTCGGGGACGGCAATTTTCTCGGCGGTAGAAGTGATATGTCCAAATTCTGCTATGCACATCCTGAAAGCAGATATGCGGATGACCGCAATCACTATGGGGTTCGTGTTGATACAGAACAGTATTCCTATCTTATGCGATTGAACCCCAACCGTGGAGAGTACAATCTGTATTGCTATTGCTATCAGCGTGAATGGCTCGACAATCATCTGCAAAATGCTGAAAAAGGTATCCGCTTCATTGATCCGCACTACAAAGAGCAGTTCACTATCCCTGACGGAGATAAAATCCGCATTACTTCAGGTGACGGAACGCATTACGACAGAGAGTGCAGATATATTGATGACTACCACCTTGAGGTGGGCGACAATCTCTATCATATTTGTGAGTTTGCCGAGAGAATGGAGCAAAACGGCAATACCGTTATTCCGCTTCGTTCCTCTCTGCCGGAGCAATGCTATGTGTACTTGCCGACAAGCAATGAAATCGGCATTATCAAAAAGGGCGAAACCGGATATTACAAAACAGACCTGACAGACGGCGTTCCCGGTGAAATGAAAGAGCTTGCCGACTCTATGAACCGTAAGCTCGGTGTTACAAAGGGGCAAGCCGAAGCAATGAAGGCAGGCTCAATGTTTGGGTGGAAAGTCCCTGCCGCCGATCCGAAAAACTATGACGAGAACGGAGAACCCGTAAAGCCAAAAAGGAAAAACAAAGAATATGAACGATAAGGAGGTGTTACCTGATGGCTCGAAAATATGACCTGATTTCTGAGTTATACAACCGTACTTGTAAAACGGTCGTATCTTCTCCACAGAATTGGCAAGCCTTTTTGAGTTCTGCTTGCAGAAACTATAAGCTCCGTTTCGATGAGCAGTTGCTTGTTTTCGCCCAAAGACCGGACGCAACTGCCGTGCTTGAGATTGAGCGTTGGAACGGTACTTTTGGTCGATGGGTAAACAAGGGTGCAACGGGTATTGCAGTCTTTGATGATGTGAGCAGAAGCAGACAGCGACTTATCCATTACTTTGATATTTCCGATACCCACGAAAGCCGATACTCAAGACCTGTCCCTATTTGGTCAATGAAGCCTGAGTATGAGGAAGAAATCATAGAAACCCTTGAAAGCACTTTCGGAGCGATAGAGGATAAAAGTTCTCTTGCCTCGGCAATTATGTGTGCCGCACGAAACGCAACGGAAGATAATATCCCCGACTACGTTGGCGATTTGCTCTATACTATCGACAATAGTTTCTTGGAAGATCTCAACGAGGATATGATTGCTTCTCTTTACAGAAAGACCGTTACGAATAGCGTAGCATATATGATGATGGAAAGGCTCGGCATTGACACGGATGAGCATTTCTTCCGTGAGGACTTTGAGGATATTGTCAATTTCAATACCCCTGAAACACTTAATGCACTCGGCTTTGCCACAAGTGATATAGCCGAAATGGGACTTGCTGAAATCGCAAAAACGGTTATGTCCCTTGAAAAGCAAAATCGCATAATTGTCGAAAATCAAAAATCTGACTACAATATAGTCAAAGAAAACCAAACCGAAAGGAGTCTTGAAAATGACCGAACTGACCTACACGATGCAGGGCGATTACAGACTGCCCAACCTGACCTTGCCGGAGCAGCCGGAAGCACCGATGGGACACTTCTCTCGAATGAGGGCAAAGTACCTGGAGGAAAACCGAAAGGTTCTGTACTACAATCTCCTGACGAGCTGCAAGTTGAACGAGCATCTGACGGAAGTGGAACAGACGGCGACCGAGATGACGGAACGCTTGACGAAAGAGCTTCAGGAGAAAGAGGGCGTGACGGAGAGCCTGAAAGAGACCGATATGATGAGTTGGGTTCGACAGATGAACAACATACGCAGTCGGGTTCAGGAAACGGTTTTGAAGCAAGTAGTTTACGCTTAGACTACTACGACCGAAGTAACGAGGACAAGAGCTTACCGTTCTTCGGAAACGATGACACCATAAGAGATATTCTTGGAACAACGCCCCACCTGAAAGCAACCAAAGATGAAATAAGAGCGTTCTTTGAAACCGTAGCCGATGACGATAAACGCACCGAGTATATCAAGAGTATTTTCAATAACGATTATACCGAAGTGATCTTGAGTGACGATAGACGTGTCGGCTACAAAACTTATCAAAATGTCCTGCACCTTTGGGAAGGCAGTTATCTCAGCCGTACCGCACAGAGCTATTACGATTGGGGCGTTATTGCCGATCACTTTGAAGCAATGCGACTTCTCGGAGAGTTGAACGATAAAATGAAACCCTTACCATCACAAGATGGTCAGATGAGCTTAATGCTCGACTACGAAGCAGAGGTAACAAAACCCTCTGCTTTTTCTTTTTCCCAAGAGATTATTGACACCATACTTTGTCACGGCAGTCAGGTCAGCGAAGGAAAGTTCCGTATCTATGAGCAGTTCCAAAAAAGCCTTTCAAAGAAAGAAAATGTGGATTTTCTGAAAAATGAATACGGTTGGGGCGGTTCTTACCCCGTCATTACCGGAACGGGCATTGACGAACTGCACGATGGAAAAGGAATCAAAATCTCGAAGAATGTAAACGGCGAAGAAGTCAAAGTGCTACTAAATTGGCATCAGGTTGAAAAGCGTATTTCTGAGCTTATCAAAATGGATAGATACCTGAACCCAAAAGAAAAGGAACTCTATCCTGAGTGGCTTGAGCAACAAGAGATCCGCAGAGCCGAAGTAGCAGAGGAACGCAGAAAGAGAGAAATCCTTTCTACTGCACCACCCGAAAAGAAAGAGCCTGAAGCGGTCGAAGAACGATATGAATACCATCTTGGTAACACCGTTTATATCGGTGCAAACGAGTATGAAATTCTGTCCTTTGATGATGACCGTGTAATGCTCTATGATTTGCAGTTTCCGTTGTTCAATAAGGAAATGACAAGAACTGAGTTCGACCAAAAGGTTCAGGAAAACCCGATGAACGACCACCTGAAGGTAAAGGTCACAGAGGTCGAGCAAGGCACAGAAACACCCGATATTCCCTTTGCAAGTGGTGACACACACTACTTCTATCGCCCTGACTCAAAGCGTTGGGATGCAGTTTACTACAATCCTGATGCCAATTCAGGCGGTCAGTATGTTGTTACGCATTTTTCCCTTGAGGAAGTCGTAAGTGCAAAGGAAAACAGCGATAGTGTTGAGTCGTTCTTCGAGAACTTATATCAGCCAAAAAGCCAAGAGTTAATCGACTTGGGGACACTTGATTACGATGCTTTCATCCGTGAGTACGGCGAAATGCACGCTGACCGCATTGGCGATGATGAAGGAACAATGGAAACCCTTGTATCTCAGGCACGAAGCGAGCTTGAGCAGGTACCCGTTTATGACCGTGAAAGTGAAATCATTTATGACGTTCTCTCTGCTCTCAAAATTGATGATGTGGAGTTGGACTTCGATGGTGATGAACTTATCGCAACCGACAGTATGGGCAACGAGTGGCACGGTCAGGACTTCTACAAGTTCCTTGTGGAAGAAGCCTTTGTCTTTGAAGATAACGGCGGTGTTCTCGGTATCAGCGACACTCTCCTAAAGGACTTTACGGAACTGTCCGAGCATAATGGCGTTCCGGTGAAAGACAACCGAGTGAAGCAACCTTATAGGGGTTATCTTGAAGTTAAAGCCGAGTATCCTGACACCTTCGTATTCTATCAGGTGGGCGACTTCTTTGAAGCCTACAACGAGGATGCACAAAAGGCTGCTGACATTTTTGATTTGTTCGTGACTTCACGACCTATCAGAGATAATGAGAGAGTGCCGATGTTCGGCATACCGAAACACGCTCTTGAAACCTATATGACGATGCTGACCGACAGAGGTTATGATGTTGCGGTCGCTTCTCTTGAAAACGGAGAACGCAAGGTATATACCCTTGTTTCTCAGAACAAGGAAGATCCGGTTGAGTCCAAGCCTATCGGAAGAATTGAATATCTGCACACAGACGGTCGTGTTCGTGAGAGCATTGAATACACAAGTCCTTATCAGTTTGAGAAAGATATTAAAGAGGAAAACCAATACGGTGTACCGATGAAAGTCACACTCTATGCTGATGAGAACGGCGCAGTTATCCCGCACGACTATATCTATCAGCTTGATCCACCGCTTCACGGTACTTCTGTTATTCTCAGTCCGTACCTTGAAAGGTTGGAATCTCCCCTTGATATTGCAAAGGAGATTATTGACGAATACTGTCGAGAGGAATTTGAGCGTGATGAAGGTGCAGACTACACCAACCTTTCCGAAGTCAATGTGGCATACACAACCACCGAAGATGACAAGCACGAAATTCAGGCGAATATAAACCTTGTGGACTTCAAAATTGAAACTCTTGTTGACGGTACGGTTATCCGCACCGAGCAGTATGACAGTCTTGAGGATATGACAGAGCGAGGTCTGAAGAACCTTTCCTTTGATGACCTTGTTTATCTTTCCGAAGAAGAACTTGAGCGTGTAGAAAAGGCTTCTGCCCCCGTAGTTCCTGCTTGGGAAAAGCAGAAGAAAAGCAAGGTGCAGTCCTTTGACTTGCACCCTGAAATCCCAATGTCCGAGCGAAACAACTTTGATCTTGCGAATAACGAGATTGAAGAAGTAAACAAAAAAGAGCGTTTCCACCGCAACTATGCGGCGATTACGGTCTTGAAACGATGTCAGGAAGAAAACCGCTTTGCCACACCTGATGAGCAGAAAATCTTGTCGAGATATGTCGGTTGGGGCGGTATTCCCGAAGCGTTTGATGAACGTGCGGGAGCGTGGCATACCGAGTATGCGATGCTCAAAAATATCCTGACACCTGAAGAATATGAGTCTGCAAGAGAAAGTACCTTGACTGCCTTTTACACTCCGCCTACGGTTATAAAAGCCGTCTACAAGGCTATGGAGCAGATGGGATTCCGTGAAGGTAATATCTTGGAGCCGTCTTGCGGTATCGGTCATTTTATCGGTATGATGCCCGACTCAATGAGCGAGAGCAAAATCTACGGTGTTGAGCTTGACACCATATCGGCAGGTATCGCACAGCAACTTTACCAAAAGACTTCGATTGCAGCACAAGGCTTTGAAGAAGCAAATCTCCCTGACAGTTTCTTTGATGCGGTTGTGGGTAACGTGCCTTTCGGAGATTTCAGAGTCCCTGATAAGAGGTACGACAAGCACAAGTTCCTGATCCACGACTACTTCTTTGCAAAGTCCCTCGACAAATTGCGACCGGGCGGCGTTATGGCACTCATAACGAGCAAAGGCACAATGGATAAGGAGAACCCCGCAGTCCGTAAGTATATCGCACAGAGAGCTGACTTGCTCGGTGCAATTCGTCTGCCTAACAACACTTTTAAGGGCAACGCCGGAACGGAAGTCGTTTCGGATATTCTTATCTTGCAGAAGCGTGACCGCCTGATAGATATTGAGCCTGATTGGGTGCATCTTGGCACAGACGAAAACGGCATACCGATGAACAGTTACTTTGTCGATCACCCTGAAATGATACTCGGTGAGATGAAGATGGTATCAGGACGGTTCGGCCCTGAACCATCTTGTTTACCTTATGAGGGTGCAGACCTTGACGAGCAGTTGAGCGAAGCAATCGCAAACATTCACGGCGAAGTGACTGCCTATGAGGTTGATGATGAACTGACCGAAGAAGATAACTCTATTCCTGCTGATCCTACGGTAAGGAACTTTTCTTATACGGTGGTAGACGATAAAATCTACTTCCGTGAAAATTCAAGAATGGCTCCGGTGGATGTTTCCGCTACCGCAGAAAACAGAATTAAGGGTATGATAACCATTCGTGATGCCGTCAGAAACCTGATTGAATTGCAGACGGAAGATTACCCTGACTACGAGATAAAAGCTGAGCAGGAGCGATTAAACACGCTCTACGACACCTTTACAAGCAAGTATGGACTGCTCAATAGCAGAGCCAATACTTCCGCTTTCTCTCAGGATAGTTCGTACTCTTTGCTCTCAGCTCTTGAAATCTTGGACGATGAAGGAAACCTTGAGCGTAAGGCGGATATGTTCTTTAAGAGAACGATTAAGCCGCACACTCCCGTTACTTCGGTTGACACTTCGAGCGAAGCACTTGCCGTATCTATGGGCGAAAAAGCGTGTGTAGATATGGAATATATGTGTGAGCTTAGTGGAAAGACCGAAGAAGAAATCTATGCAGACCTAAAGGGCGTTATCTTCCTGAACCCGATGTACGGGTACGGCAACAGTACCGAAGCGAAGTATCTTATGGCGGATGAATACCTTTCAGGTAATGTCCGTGAAAAGCTCGCTTGGGCAAAACGCTCCGCAGAACTCAACCCCGATGATTACAAAATCCACGTTGAAGCACTTGAAAAGGTGCAGCCGAAAGACCTGACCGCAAGTGAAATCTCTGTCCGTCTTGGTGCAACTTGGCTACCCCCTGAAATCGTTGAGAAGTTCATTTTTGAGTTCTTGGGGACACCGAGATATGCACAATGGAATATCAAGCTCCACTTCTCTCAGTACACGGGCGAATGGAATCTTGAGGGCAAGTCCTACGACAGAGGAAATGTCAAAGCATATAACACCTACGGCACAAGCCGTATCAACGCCTACAAGATCATTGAAGAAACTTTGAACCTGAAGGATGTCCGTATCTTCGATTATATTGAAGAACCTGACGGTAAGAAGAAAGCCGTGCTGAACAAAAAAGAAACTGCTATCGCTCAGTCGAAGCAGGAACTTATCAAGCAAGGTTTTCAGGATTGGATATGGGCAGATCCGGAACGCCGTGAAAGACTGTGCAAGCTCTATAACGAGAAATTTAATAGTATTCGCCCCCGTGAGTACGATGGAAGTCATATCACATTCAACGGTATGAACCCTGAAATCGAACTCCGTGAACATCAAAAAAATGCGGTGGCTCACATTCTTTACGGTGGCAATACGCTCCTTGCACACGCTGTCGGTGCAGGCAAAAGTGCGACACGTTCGTAACTGAAAAGGTTACGCACAAGTCAGCTAACAATAG
>JBJEOK010000024.1:0-12406 GCA_051880695.1 Acutalibacteraceae bacterium
TTTTTTTATGCTTTTATTATATCATACTTGTCTACTTTTTTAGTATATATCCAGAAAAATAAGGAAAATAAAAATATTATTAGGGTATTAAAATATATAGCAGAAAAAGAAAAATTCATAAGTGGAGGAGAGATAGAATACAGAAAACTATACTATTTCTTTTTGCGAAAGAGATTTTTAGAAACTGCAAAGAAAAACAAAGTGAAGAATTTTACCGTTTCTATTCGACAGTATAAACGTCTCAGAGTTTATAGAAGTGGTCAGTTTCCGATTAATGCAGCGGTATATTTGTTGACGCTATATGAGATAATGTATGACTATAAAAAGAAAGCCGATATTGGCAAAGAAGAAAAAGATATTAGTTATACTACATATATGGTTAATGAATTAAAAGTAGAAATTCAAAATATTATTATGCAAATGGTTAATGGTAATCTTTTAGCAACATTTAAACAAATTCAGAATAATTTTGTTGATTTGGACAATAAAACAGGTAGCAAACCTGTAAAAATATATAATAATATTTGGTAGGAGGTAAATATGCATAGAGATGCTTCGATAAAAAATATAGTTGATATTATCGCAACATTATTGCAAACAATAATTTTAGCGGTTATCCCTGTTGTTTTAGAGGGTTGCAAAATATGGCAAATTGTAGCATATATCCTTATGTTCGTAGCACACATTATATTTATGTTTTTAATAAGAGAAGAATTAATTAAATTTTTAACTCTTTCTCTTGCTATAGATATTAGAAAATATCGAGAGGATACTGTAGTTGAAATCTTTAAAAACAAAATTCTACCTAATTCATTTGAAATAAAGAAATTTAATAGTGAAAACGATGATTTTGATAAATACTATCTTTTTTTGAAATGGAAAGAAACTGCCGAATTGGTTTGTGTATACTTTACTCCAGATTTTATAAATAAAAAATTAAGTCGAAAGAAAGAAGTCAGTTTTTCGAGGAATAAAATTTATCAAAAAGAAGTGCAAATGGTTGTTGAAATATTAATTCAAACTTATGATTCAAATAAGAAGTTTAAAGATACTATAAATGATTATAAGTGTAAAACATTTTGTAAAGATATCAATGATTTATACAACAATTTACTCAGCATAAAAAGACACATTAATTAAAGCGTCAAATTTTTCTACTATTGGGAAAATGCAAACATTTTGCAAACAAAAGGATAAAAGATTGTTGAAAACTAATAAATATTGAAAATGATAATAAGGGAGAAAAACATTTAAAAATCCTTGCTGTATAAGGGATTGTCAGGTATCATAGGAGAAAACAAGTGAACAGATAAAACATTGCTTATATATCTCCTAAGGGTTAGTTGTGGGTTCGATTCCCGCAGGGGGTGCCACAAATCAAAACCACCGGTTCAACCGGTGGTTTTGATTTAATATCCTGTGTAACATACCGGATGTTGCAATTATAATTCAATATTTACATTGTACTCATTATCAATAAGAACATAGTTGATACCGTTCTTTTGAGCAAGCTCTAAAATTTGTGCATTATCTTCTAACACGCTTTCCATAGTGCAATCTTTATCATCTCCGCGATTTTCAATAGCACTTGCATATTTCTTGATATTGTTAAAATGATTTTTAATATAATTTTCGCTCATTACAAGGCAAAAGTATCTTATATCTTCAAGATAGTCTTGCGTAAAATCCTTTTTCCAGTTAAATGGAATGTAACACCCTTCAACAATAAGGTTTTGCTTATTTTCTATGGCGGTTTTAATCATTTCACGAACAATAGGCCACAGATACTCTGTGAGCTTATCGTCATCTTCGGGTGTGAGCTTGGTATAGCCGCTGCGAATTAAACCCATTTTCAAATGGTCTATTGATAAGTATGGATATTTATATTTTTCAAGTAATTTTTGTGCCAGCAAAGTCTTGCCTGTATGAGAAGCACCTGCAATCAAAATAATCATCGTTTTCTCTCCATAAGAAAGTTCGTCAGAGTAATTCCGTTTCTAATTGCTTTTTGTTCTTTAATAACGCTGTATCCTCTTTTCTCAAAGAAGGGCCTTGCCGTAATAGAAGCATGAGTGGTAATATCTCCTTGAACAGCTTGCTCCAGTTGATTACAAATAGCAGTTGCAATGCCTTTTCCCTGATAATAGGAATGAACATACAGGCGGTCAAGGTAACCGGTTTTATCTATATCCCCAAAGCCAACAATTATATCGTCCTCAATAGCCACAACCGTATAATGCTCCGTGAATGATTTATTCCATTCTTCCAAATCAACGGTTCCGGTTGCCCACACATCCAACTGTTCTTTTGTATAGTCTCTCGCATTTACACTATGGACTGTTTGAAAAAACAATTTTGCTAACTGTTCACAGTCAGAAGTTCTATATTCTCGAAGCAGCATTTTTCCTCACAAATAATATTTTATCTTTTTCTTGGTTTTCCATTATACATCACAATTAGGAAAAATTCAACATAAAATACATCTGAACATAAAAAGAGACCGCCACACTTTTGCAAGCGGTCTTTGCTTATTAAGACTTAGTACTACAAACCGAAATTTGCCTTTATCTTGAATTTCTCATTATTAGTTTTTTGAAATGCCAATCCATATTTATCCTTGCTCGGATTGAATAATTTCAGCCAGCTTAATTTCAGGATGCGTATATTGCTTTCTTTTTCGTATGAGTAAAAATTTTGGTAATGTGGCGTGGGCAGGACACCAATGCACACACGCATAGCATGATGCACAGTAGTTTGCGTGAATGGCCTTATGGTTTTCAATGGTTATATTGTGTGTCGGACACACCTTCTCACACAGTCCGCAACCGGTGCATTCTTGTGTAACGCAAAAGCTATTGATGATTGTTAAACGACGTAAGGAATTTGAACCATAGAAAAATGAACCGGTTACAAAGTTCTCACTTGCTTTTCTTCCGTCGGAAGTAAAGTTCACAATTCTATGACGAACATTCTCGGCAATAGCGTTTAAGTTCATGGGAGCAGCTGTCAAACGTGCCTTATTCTCTTTTTCGGAGGATTCAATACAGTTTCCCGGCATTTGTAGGTCGAAACAAGCAGACAATTTTGCGCCGTTTGTGTATAATGCTTGATCAATACTACGTGCTGCTTTTCCACTCTTTCCGTTGTTAGAAGTCATAACAGCAAAGCAATAACTTTCTTCAGTGATGTGAAATTGTAGCAGAAACTTTTTCACAATCCAGGGAATATCATTCATATAGGTTGGAAATACTAATCCAACAATACTATCTGAAACTGTTATCTTTTCATCATTTATTACAGAAACAATGTTGGTAATTGGTTGCTCAATTTTCTCTCCCAGCTTCTTTGCAGTCCACATACAGTTTCCAGTTCCGGTAAAATAAAAAATCATATCATCACTCCTGTTTTAACAAATTCCGATTTGTTTTTCTCCTAATTTCATATAATACACTATAATTATGAAAAATTCAACATCAATACACCTAAATACAAAAACAGACCGCCTACATTTTTGTAAGCGGTCTTTGCCTTGCGGTAGTTTATATTGCCGATAGAAATTATGGAATTTGATTTTTTTATCAGACCGGTTAAGTCCTTTTCCGTGTCATAACAGCTCCAATGAGTGCCGCTGTGAAGATAACAGGCGTCACTCTGACAAACAGCCACTCAAATGCGTGAAAAGCAGTTCCCACAACAGCGGTTTCAGGGTCACTAAAATCCCAACCCAAGTAAGGACTGCCAAGCAGTAATAAAACTATAAAACCAACTGCAATGATTATGCATGATGAGATAAACAGCCAATGAACAACTTTTCTTCTCATTATTTGTCTTTTTGCAAGCTGCAGGTTTATAATCTCCAGTTTTTTGCAAATCGCTTCTATGCTGTCCGCTTCCGATTCAATCATTTTTTCTCCGAGCAGGGCACTGACAGGAGTTTCAAGAGCTTCTGATATGGCGATTAACATATCGGAATCAGGGACTGATAAGCCCTGCTCCCACTTTGAGATTGTTTGCCGAACCACATTTAGCTTGACAGCAAGGTCCTCTTGTGAAAGCCCCTTTGATTTCCTGAGCGATTTTATGTTTTCGCTTAACAACAGTAACAACCTCCTTTCTTTCTGTGTTGTCTCTATTGTATTGAAAAATGCCCGTTGCCGCAAGCAACGTATAATAACATTCTGCTGTTTTATGTTATACAACGCAAAAAAGAAGAAATCTACCCGCCGTTTTTTGCTGAAAACAGTGAGAAAGGTCGCTGATAAATCGGTTCAACAGTATATTCAATCGGTCCGCATCTTTGCTTCAGGACGGTGTCAGATTGGATGCGATTGCTTCTTTGAATAGGGAAATTAATATTTTTATTTGCCGTTCGCCGCTTTCACTCTTATAAGCAAAGCCTGTTTCGGCTTGACCTTGATATGTATTTGTGAATTGCTGATTTCCGCTGTCCCGATTTCTTTCAGCCCGTCCGGCGAGATTTCAAAGACGGTTGCCGTTCCGCTTTTCGTGCCGACTTTTCGGAAATCCTCAAAGCCGTTTTCGCTGTATGCTAGGTAACTGCCTTTTTCGTGAACATACGGGAGAAACACTTCGTTTTCCTGCTTGATTGTTTCGCCGTTCTGCGTAATACGGCGATGACGGCGATAAGTGGTTATTCCGTCTGCAAATTCACAGCGTTCATTTATAAAATGACCTTTTAATGCAAGGCGTTTGTGGGTGCAAAGGAAATGAAACGGCACCTGATAGGTGGCAAATTCTTTGATAAAATCCTGTGCCCAATCGGGGTTGGATTTGCTGATAATGTCTTCGCCGTGCATATTGCCGTAGAAAAGGGAGTTGAGCCGTTTCTCCCTGAAAACGCCGCCGCAGTAAAGCTGTGGAGGAATTTCAATCAGCTCCTTGTTCGTCATACGGGTACACCACCAGCTCATCGGAATGATGCCGACAGTGTCCATGGGATAACGTTTGAAATGGTCTCTCGGCAGTCCGAAAATCGGTCTGTTCGGCAGAGTCTTGCTCTCTTTATATGTGAATTCCGAGGTTATGTCGATTCCTTTTGACTTGACATATTCAATCATTTTGCGCCTTGCGTCCTGCATTTCTTTGATGCTGACAAAAGGCGCATAATTTTTGTAGCATTGGAAGTTGTCCACATGAATGGTGCCCGATTCGGCAATGAACGGGAATGTCTCGACGAACCGGTCGAACTGACGCTTGAAAAGTCCCGATTCCCAATACCCCTTGTGGCAGGTCTTGTAGCATTTTCTGCCGTTGTATTTTTCAATGGCGTGGGGCTTGCCGTTTCTCTTTCTGATGAGCGCGCCGGACTTCACAAAATCGTTAAATGACGGTGCATTGTCATAGGCGTCGTTAAAGTTGATATGGACGCTGATGACGGAATTATATTTTTTGGCTTCGTTTGAAAGCCACTTGAAGCTGTCCCACGCTGTTTTGTCCTGCGGTCTTTTCAGTGCCTCGTTCACTTCAAAAAAGTCGGGGTATTTGTCATCGTGACCGAGGTACTGCCAGCCGACGAGATAATAGATTTTTGTTATGCCGGGGGTCATACTGTCGATTTGCCTGATATAGGGCAGGGCTTCTTCAAATGTCATGAGCACATGGCTTTTTTCGGGAATGTTTTTTTCGGGAAAAGCCATGCCTAATTTCATCACCATACAGCGGAAATATTCATAATTGAAATTCAACGGTTTCTTCATCTAAAACGCCTCCTTTTCAGCTTCGTTTGCATTATAGCACAGATATATCCTGCTTCCTTTCAAAATCCTGCCGAAAAGTTTAGAAAAACAATCACAAACCGAAATCGAGAAAAAATAGCAGATTTTCTAAATAATTGAGCATATTTTCTGAATTTTTTGGATGCATTTTATAGTAATATAGTCTCATACTGAAAAAATAAGAGGATTACCGATTTAAAGGAAATCATTGATTATGCAAATGAAAATAATAATCGGTTTGTACTTGATGCGCTTTCAAAACATGATAGTGTAAATCAAATAATGCTAATGAATAAAAGAATGGAGCCGGATATGTTTGCCAAGAAAAAATACATAGATTGCGTTAACGTAAGGGGAATCTTTGATAACACTTATGAAAAAAGAATTCCGCAGACGGTTGCGTCGGAAGTTATAATGAAGCACTTTAAAAAATCAGACAAACAACCGAAATGCCTTTTTATCGGCTGGGACGGTTGCAGAGCAGACGCTATGAAATATCTGATAAAAAGCGAGGACATGAAAGTCAGCGGCGCTGATGATACGGGTGTTTACAGCGCGATTTCTGCCTTAAAAGAAACCGGCGGACTGTATATCACCTATGTGGGAGGAGAAGAAAAAGATCCGCAGGAAACAAGTACGGCGCAGGGATGGGCATCTGCCCTTTGCGGTAAATGGATGAAAAAGCCGTGGAAACAAGGTATTGAATGGTCCCTCGACGAGGGTTATCCCACCGTTTTGAAAACATTATCCGTGCAGGGATACAAAACCTCTTTCAGCGCAATCTGGTCGGTACATTTTGACAATACCTATAAAAAAGAAATCGAGTTTGCGAAAAGGAACAATTTGGATCAGTATTTCTATCAGTTTGAAACGGATTGTGAATTGTATGACAATCTCAAAGACAGAATTAAGCATGGTGACGATTTCATCTTCGGTATTTTTGAAAATCCCGATATTAACGGACACGAAACGGGCTTCGGTGATGATAATTACAGATATGTTTCAGGAGTTTGCAATCTTGACAGACTTTCATATAAATTGCTTACGGAAATAAAAAAGAGAAATACTTTTGAGGACGAGGATTGGCTTATTGTCATAGGCTCTGACCACGGCGGTCATCAAACCCGGCACGGAACACAGAAAATTCAGGACAGAACAACATTTCTTGCACTGTCAAAGCCTATTGAGGATTTAGTAAAATGACAAGGTATATTTTAAAGGATATTAAAAAAAGCAGATTGATTGTCATATCTTTATGGCTTGTATATGCCTCGGCATATTTTTGCAGAACCTGCTACTCGGCAGCTATTGCGTCAATTGTCACCGACGGTGTTTTTGATAAAGGTCAGATAGGTCTTGTGGGAACAGCATTTTTTATCTGTTACGGCGCAGGTCAGATTTTAAGCGGATTTGCGGGAGATAAAGTTAACCCCTTTGCAATGGTTTTGTTCGGTGCTTTCGGCAGTTCGGTTTGCTGTTTTTCTATGGCGTTTGTAAAATCTCTTGCTTTAATGGCGGGAATATGGGGCGTTAACGGAGTTTTTCAGTCTATGCTTTGGGCACCGCTTCTGCGTATTTTTTCTGAAACAATAAACAGTAAGCTGCGAGAAAAAGCGGTGCTCAATATTGCGCTTTCTCTGCCCGTCGGAACGGTCTGCGCCTACCTTTGTTCTACACTTATAATAAAATATTCAAAGTGGAATAATATTTTTCTTTGCGGTTCAGCCGTTATTTTTGCCGCATTTTTATTTGGACTTTCAGCGGTTGTCAATTCCCGAAAATTTGTCACAAAAACAGCCCGAAAAAATGAAAAATCAGACAGGAATAAAAAGTCAAAATTCCTTTTTGTTGTTGTTTCATCAGGACTTTTTATAATCATAATACCGTCATTTCTTCACGGAATGATGAGAGATGGAATTACAAACTGGGTGCCTACAATGATAACGGAAGAATACGGTGTTCTGCCGTCCTTTTCTGTTTTTCTCACAATTGTGCTTCCCGTATTTAACGCTTTCGGCGCATACATAATTACGCCATTATACAAAAAACTCGGCTGTAACGAAATGAAAACAGCGGGGATTTGCGCAGCTTTTGCAATAATTCCAATGATAGGTTTACTTTTTATCGGTACAATGCCTGTCATTGTTTCAATCATTCTTTTAGCTTTGACAACAATGTCAATGTATTCATTGAATTATCTGATAATTTCCCGTGTGCCTGTAAGATTTTCCGAAAGCGGACACACATCAAGCGTAACGGGAATCCTGAATTCTTTTGCCTATATAGGATGTGCCGTGTCATCATACGGCTTCGGAGCAGTTTCTCAAAAATCAGGCTGGAATGCAGTTGCTGTTATTTGGATAATTTCGGCATTATTAACGTCGCTTTTTGCATTTTTCGCAAATAAAAGATGGAGCAAATTTATTGTGAGCAGATAATCCATACTGATTAAAAAAAAGAAATCACTTTGACAAAATCAAAATGCGGTATTTCGGATGTGTATAGCGAAATCCCTGTACCGCTTTATTCGGACAGACTTGTGTTGAAAAACGCAATGGAAATAAAACTTTCAGAGGTGAAATAAAATGAAAAAGCAAAATCTGACTTCTTTTCAATTCTCCGTTTCGGCGGCAGAAAAAGATGTAATACAAAATGGCGTAACAGGAAAAACCGTACAGATACCGCATACCTGGAATGTCGAAAACGGCACGGAGGAGTATTTCGGCACAGCGTGGTACAGTACGGAATTTGAAACCGAAAAGCTCTCTTTTAAAACCGTTCTGTTGTTTCATGCGGTTTACCGTGACTGTACTGTATATGTCAACGGCAATGAGGTCGCAAAGCATTTTAACAGCGGCTTTACGCCTTTTGAAGCAGACATAACAAATCATATAAAAATCGGCACCAATTTACTTGTGATAAAATGCAGTAATGCCTATTCCGATGATGCCTTACCCCACGGAAAAGACTTTGACTGGGCGAATGACGGCGGCATTATTCGACCTGTCGAACTGATTGAATACGGCGAAAATGACATTGAACACATAAAAATTGAGAGCACCGTGACCGACTTCCTTGAGGACGGAAAAGGTAAGGCAAATATCGTCTGCGATTTTGACTTTTGCTGTAAAAAGAATTTGCCGTTTTCCGTGTATGTGAAAGAAAAGAAAAGCGGGAAGCCTGTTTTTGAAAAAGAGAATATTTGCGGCAACCGAACAGAATTTTGTCTAAGCGATATAACACTTTGGAATACGGAAAATCCGTTTCTATATACCCTCGAAATCGTATGTGGCAATGAAACGCGTACACAGGCATTCGGTGTTCGCAAAATCGAAGTGAGGAAAGATAAAATCTATTTGAACAACCGTCCGATTGCTTTGCGCGGTGTGGAATGGATGCCCGGCAGTAATCCCGAATTCGGTATGGCAGAGCCGGAAAGTGAGCTTCGCAAGAATTTGGAAATGCTCAAAGACATAAACTGCAACTTTACACGCTTTCACTGGCAGCAGGACGATTTTGTCTATGACTGGTGCGACGAACACGGTTTGATGGTGCAGGAGGAAATACCCTATTGGGGATCGCCGAAAAACGCAGGTGAAAATCAGCTTGCCGTTGCTAAAAAGCAGGCAGATGAGATGCTTTTGCACCATTTCAATCACCCCTCCGTTGTGTGCTGGGGTGTGGGCAACGAGCTCGGCGGGAGACAAAAAGGAACTATTTTCTATGTAAAGCAAATGGTTGCTTATTTCAAAAGAAAAGACACTATGCGTCTTGTCAACTATGTGTCCAATACGATGGGCAGAAAATCATTTTGGCAGCGTTTGGGCAGATCCAAAGACGCTACTGTTTACGGTGACATCTGTATGTGGAATGAGTATCTCGGCACATGGTACGGCGATGTGAATTATGACAAGGTGTTTCGCCTTGTTCAAAATGAAAGCAAGGGCAAGCCACTTGTAAGCACCGAGTTCGGATTGTGTGAGCCCCATTTTAAAGGCGGAGACAAACGCAGAATTGAAATATACAAAGAGAAATTAGATTATTATAAAAAATACAACTTTGCAGGCTGGGTTTATTTCTCTTTAAACGATTACCGCACGCATGTCGGCGAATCGGGAAAGGGAAAGCTGAAGCAACGCATACACGGCTCTGTGGATTTGTACGGAAATAAAAAGCCGTCCTATGAATTTATAAAATGTGCAAATCAAAAAGAAACAAAGGAGTAATTTAAAATAACAAACAACGGAACGGCAAATGCGCTTGTCGTTCCGCTTTGTTTTGTTTAAAATTTCAGCTTTCTGAACTTTCCAGGCGAAATTCCCTCGTTCTCCGAGAAAAAATAAATAAAGTTCGATTCGCTGTTGAAACCGATATCATAGGCGATGGCGGCAATGGACATATCGGTTTCAAGGAGCAGATATTTGGCTCTGTTCAGCCTTGAAAGCAAAACATAGTCGTAAGGGGAAAAACCTGTTTGCTGTTTGAAGATTCTTGAAAAATGAGATGAACTCATGCTGACTTTTTTAGCAAGCTTGGATACTGTCAGGTTTTCATTCAGATTATCTGAAATATATTTCTTGACATCCTGAATGCTTTCTTCATAACTGCTTTCGCCCTTAGCTTTGGGACTGTGGGGATTCAGAAGCTCCGTAAAGAGCTTGTAGATATCCAGCGACATATCAAGCTCCGTTGCGATTTTTTTCTGACAGATGCAGTCAAACAGGCGGAACAACAGTTTTTTAACATGTGGAGTGTCCTTGCACTTTACTGTGTTTCCGATACTTCTTTCGATTTCTTTAAACAGTTCAAAAGAATTTCCGCCGCTGATATGCACCCAGATGGATTCAAAGCTGTTATCTGTATAATACTCATGAGGCTTGAAGCAGTCAAGAATTACGGTATCTCCCGTATGAGCTGTTACAGGATTGCCGTCTTTAATATAGGTAAAGGTTCCCTCTAAAATATGCGTAATCAATACACTGTCAAAGTTTTCCCTGATCAGATGGTAGCCCTTGACACAGAAGTAATGACCGGCGCTGATCGGGTAATAGTACAATTTTTTGGCTGTCTGAGACGGCGTTGAAAAATAAACTTCGGATTTATCCAAAACGCCGGGTTCTATTGATTTCATAACGATACCGTCCTTTTTAAGGTAGGATTTCTAAATAATCGGGCAGATTTTCTTAATTATTTATCGCAGATTTATTATATAATCAAACTGATAGAATGTCAATTTTTTTGTTTTGAGGTATGCTATGAAAAAATTTTCAAAAGTGAAAGTATGGGAAGAAAAGGTCATGATTCCTACATACGGGATTGGAAAGCCGGATAAAAATCCGATGTTTTTGGAAAAGAGAGTGTATCAAGGCTCGTCTGGCAAGGTCTATCCGCACCCTGTGATCGACAAAATCTACGACACAAAAGCCGACAAAGAATACAAAGCGGTATTTCTTGAAAACGATTTTATTAAGGTGATGCTTCTGCCCGAAATCGGCGGAAGAATTCAGCGCGCAACCGATAAAACCAACGGATACGATTTTGTTTACTATAATCAGGTTATCAAGCCTGCCCTTGTCGGTCTTGCCGGTCCGTGGATTTCCGGCGGAATCGAGTTTAACTGGCCGCAGCATCACCGACCGAGTACATTTGACGAGGTTGACTATACCTATTTTGAAAATGAAGACGGCTCTGCGACGGTCATCATGAGCGAAATTGAAAACATGTTCCGCACAAAAGGCATGGCTCGCTTTACCCTTTATCCCGACTGTACCTATATCGAAATCAAGGCGCAGCTATATAACCGCACCGATGTACCGCAGACATTTCTCTGGTGGGCGAACCCCGCCGTTGCCGTCAACGACAACACCCGCAGTATCTTTCCGCCCGATGTGACGACGGTCATGGATCACGGAAAGCGTGCTTCTTCGACTTTCCCGATTGCGACGGGCACCTATTATAAGGTCGATTACAGCCGTGGCGTGGACATTTCCCGATATAAAAATCTGCCCGTTCCGACCTCGTATATGGCGGCGAAGTCCGACTACGATTTTGTCGGCGGCTATGACGACGGCGTGAATGCCGGCATACTGCATGTAGCTGACCATCATGTTGCGCCCGGCAAAAAGCAGTGGACTTGGGGCTGCGGCGATTTCGGCAAGGCATGGGACAGAAATCTGACGGACAGTGACGGCCCATATGTTGAGCTGATGACAGGGTGCTTTACCGACAATCAGCCGGACTTCACTTTTATCGCGCCCATGGAAGAGAAGCGTTTTACCCAGTATTTTATGCCGTATAAAAAAATCGGTACGGTACATAACGCAACAAAAGACCTTGCGATGAACTTTGAAAACGGAGCTGTTCACCTGTACGCTTCGGGCAATATCGGCGAAATCACCGTACAGGCAATGACAAACGGTGTGGTAAGTCAAAGCGAAAATATTGCGTTATTGCCGAGCGAAACTACCGAAATAACAATCAACAGTGCTGAAAAAGTTGAAGAAATCCGCATCATCAGAAACGGCAGACTTTACTTAAACTACATAATAAACGGCAAGAAGCAGGAGCCGACGTCTCCGGCGGTCTGTCCGCCCGAGCCGAAGGACTGCAAGACAACGGAGGACTTATATTTATACGGACTTCATATTGAGCAGTACCGCCACGCAACCTAT
>JBJEOK010000025.1:0-51831 GCA_051880695.1 Acutalibacteraceae bacterium
ACTGCGAAGCGGCGAAGCCTTTGCCGCCGCCGCGAGCGAACATTCGCAGAATGTTAGCGATAATGCGGACTTATGCTTAGCCACCCACCGACGTAGAAGCACAACCTTTTCTCCAAACTGTAGAGGTTAACCGTAGAACCTCATTTTAAACGTAGACAGAGAATTGGAACGAGTGAAGGTGCAGAGCTGTTACCTTTAGCAGTCTTTAATTATCCTTCACGAGCCGGCCCCAATTCGATACCCACAACTACACCTGACTAAAAGCACATATCTATCCTCCGCCTGAGATAGAAGCAGTTTGTAGCAGTCGGACTTTGCCGAATAAGCAGTGCCTTATAACTTAAACATAGTTACGGAAATGAGCTTATGGTTGTTTCCTTGCTTATAGTAAGGTCGGCAAATGTTCGCTCCTGCGGTCGGACACCGATATAGAGTGCTTTTTGCTTACTTTTTGCCGAGTACCTCGGCACGATTGTCACGGGATAGAGTTATTTGGTTTATAACTTTACACCGCTTAATATAACTTAGTAGCAATGCAAGTAAGTGAGTGTTTGGGGAAATAAGCTATAAAAGACAGTAAAGCTTTAGTCGGCAGAGCTGAAACGAAGAACATAACTCTAAGCGAAAAAACACCGCTCGATGCGGAACTTTTTCGCTTGTCGGCAACAAACCTATCAAAAACCGCCCACTTTCATATAATCCCAACTAAAAATAAATAAACCTAAATAATCCCCCCGACGCAGAAGCACAACCCCGACCAAAGAAAATTTCCGCTTGCGGAAATTTTCGCCTTGCACTGCCAACGTAAGGTTTACTGCCGCGTTGATATGTAAACCGACTGATTTTAATAAGTCTTATATCTGAAAAGCAAAGTAATCCTTTATTTGCTTTTTCAGGTGTTATCTACGGCTGAAGCAAAAACATTTTTCGGTTTTGAAATTTTCCATCAATTTCACTTATCCAACAAAAAGGTTGACTTATCTTAGGTTTCGTGGTAAATTTATATAGCATTATGTAATAAAGGAGTTTTTTTCTTGGTTAAAGCTTCCTTGAAAAATAAAAGTCGGGCTGTGTTGTATTTCACGGTCGTTTTTTCGTTAGTTTTACTTTTTGCGGTAGCTTCTTTTGCAGTAGACTGTGAACATAAGATAGTTTCATTTGAGGCTGCGGCTCCCGATTGTAATACGGTAGGTTATACCGAGGGAGAATACTGCATAAAATGTAATACCTGGCTTAGCGGTCATGAAATAATTCCTGCCGCACACAGCGAAACTGAAAAATTTTCTGAAGTGAAAGCTACCTGTACCGAAAAGGGATATACAGAGGGTACATACTGTCATAAATGCCAAAGCTGGATAGAGGGTCACCAAGAAATTGACGCCTCACATAAGGATGTGCAAACAAGACCTGCTCAAGAGGAAACCTGTACTCTTCCCGGTTACACGGCAGGTGTTTACTGTAATGCTTGTGACACGTGGCTTAGCGGACACGAGGAAATACCGGCTTCACATAAGCCTGTTTATGTTGCCGCAAAGGAGCCTACCTGTACTCTCAACGGTTATACTGAGGGTATGTATTGTCCCGAATGTAAAAATTACCTTGAGGGTCACGTCGAAATTCCTTTTGTCGCTCACAAGTTTACCGAAAAAATAATTGACCGCGACCACCTTGTTTCAGCGGCTACACCTACAAGTCCGGCTGTTTACCGCTTTGACTGTGAAAACTGCTCTGCCATAAGCGAAACACTGACTTTTACTTATGGAAATATACCCGAATTGGATGCTGCGGAAAAAATTGTTGCAGCTCAAAGCACCGATGCAATTAAGCTTACTTGGACTGCTGTAAGAAATGCTGACGGATATGTGATTTTTTACAGAAAAGGTGACCAATGGAAACAGTGTGCCGCGACGAGAAAAACCACAGTAACTTTTTCAAATCTTAAAGCGGGATCTGTTTTTACCTTTGCCGTAAAAGCCTATATCAAAAATCAAGAGGGTACAATTTATTCCAAAAAGTATTCTGTTTGTGAAACGGCAACAAAAAGTGAAGCTCCCGAAAAGATTATATCAAAGCAAAATTTTTCTGCAATAGGGCTTGCTTGGTCAAAGTGCAGAGCACACGGTTACAGGATTTACTACAAAAGTGCAGACAAATGGAAAATTGCCGTTGATGATATTACAAGCACAAGTTATATTTTTAAGGGCCTGCCTTCGGGTAAAAGCTACATCTTTGCCGTAAGACCCTATATTATAACAAAGTCGGGTGTGGTGTGGGGTAATTATTCCACATTTACTGCGGCAACCTTGCCTGTGGCTCCTAAAATTGCTGCCGCCTCACTTTCAAAAGGCACGGTGTCTGTACAGTGGGGTGAATCCTCAGGTGCAGAGGGCTATCAGCTTTATTACAAAGTTGACGGCGGTAAATTCAAGCTTTACAAAAATTATTACAATCCGCTGCGCCTCGATTTTTCTTCGGCAAAAAGCGGAAGCACTTATACTTTTGCCGTAAGACCTTATAAGAGAATTTCCTCAGGTTATATTTTCGGCGACTATAATACCGTTTCGGTGAAAATAAAATAAAGGAACTGCTGTTATAATGAAAAAACTGTTCGATTTTAAGCCGTCCGGCAGAACACCTGTTCAGTCGGCTGTCAAGTATTACCTTGCGGCAGTTATGTTTGGACTGCCTATTATTATAAGTGACGCTTATTTCAATATAACTGAAACTAAAAGCGTATACTTTTATATAGTAAGCACAATATTTATAGTTTTCTCTCTTTTTAAATATCAAAACAAGTATACCGATGGGCAGAGGTCTGCCTTGTCACTTCGTCAAAGGCTTGAGCTTATCACGCTTGACGATGCCATGCTCATTTTTCTTTTTTCCGTATTCCTTTCGTCGGTTTTCTCAAGCTACCAACAAGACGTCTGGCTTGGTATCTCGGCACGTTATCAAGGCTTCTTTACAATATTGGTATACGTTGCGGTGTATTTCATAGTATCACGTAATTATACCTCAAGTGAAAGCTTTGTGCATTTTGCAATTTTAGGCTTTACGGTAGTGTGCGTTTTAGGAGTGCTCAACTGTTACAGTATTGACCCTCTCGGAGTTTATTCGGGGATCAACCCCAATTACAAAAAGCTTTTCCTTTCAACAATAGGAAATATAAACTTCTATTCAAGTTATATGTGTCTGCTTTTGCCTGTTGTTGTGTGCGGCTTTTGTCAAAGTGAAAAAAGGTCAACAAAGATTATTTACACTTTGTCACTTGTTTTAGGTTCCTGGGGAATGATGCTTACCTCAAGTGAAAGCTTTGCGCTTGGCTTTGCAGGGTCATTGCTTATTATGCCCTTATTCTTTTTCAGCAACCTTAAAAGCTATAAAAAGTATCTTTTGAGCATAGTTATAATTTTCTTTTCCGCAAAGGTATTCAATGTAATACTTACTAATGTTGAGGGCGCAAACATACCTTTGTCAAAGCTTTTGAATCTGTTTGTTGTAAACCGTTATGTGTCAACAGCTATTTTGATTTTGTGTGTTGCCGCTTATTTTCTTGCAGCAAGAGCACCTAAAGTTATCGGTGTTGTGAAAAAGATTTACCCCATTGTACTCATTGCGTTTTTCGGCGGAGTGGTTATATGCTTTTTCATTTCAAATACGGTGGGCTTAGGTAAGCTTGACGAGATTTTTGAAATCACCCATGATTGGGGTACCGAGCGAGGAAAGATTTGGCGCTACTGTGTAAAGACTTTCATAAGTGAATACAGCTTTAAGGAAATTCTTTTCGGCACGGGACCTGAAACATTACAGAGAGTGACGGCTGCTGCGGCTTTGTTTGAGGGAAAAAGTCTTGATCAAGCACATAATGAATATTTGCAATATCTTATGACAACGGGAGTTGTAGGTTTGCTTTCTTATTTAGGTGTAATCGGCAGTGTGATTTACACTGTAATAAAACGGCTCAGGCACAGTCCTTTTGCGGTGGCATTGTTTGCGGCACTTGTATCCTATTGGTTACAGGCTTGCGTGAATATTGCACAACCTTTTACAACGCCTATTGCTTATATTTATATAGCGGTAATTTGCGGAATATATCGCAATACTAAGTACGGGTTGAGGTCGAGTACCTCGACAGGAGTGTCACGGGACAAAGATATTTCAAGTATTACTTTACACTGTTGAATATAGGTGTGTTTAATATAGTATTCAGGTCAGCTTGATGCTTAATTTAAGTGTCAGGCTGCATTTATTTTATACTAAGACTGTGCTAAGGGTAAGCAGGTGGTTTTGGCAAAGTTGTTGCCGATAGGCGAAAATTCACCGCATCGAGCGGTGAATTTTCGCTCAGGGTGGGTTGTGCTTTTATGTCAGAGGGTGGCGGAGGTGAGGCAGGCGGCGCAGCCGAGCCGGTGAAACCGGCGAGGGCTGCGCCGGGCGGCAAGGGCGGCGGCTCCGCCGCCGCAGGCCAAACTTTAAGTTTGGCCGCCTTGCCGCCGCCCCGCGGCGAAGCGTCATCGCGTTTACGCGATGGACTTTCGCCGCCTGTCCGCCTAAGTTATACCGCTCTCTACCGTAGAACCGTCACCGAACTTCTGCGAAAATTGGCTCGCCCCTTTACGGGGTGATGATAATTTTCGCCTTATACCTCTGACTTTGCAATTTATCTCTGCTTAATAAAAGCACCTTTTTATGCAACCCACCTTACCTATATATCTTCCCAACGTAAAAGCAATTTCCGCAAGTCAAGCAGTATCGGCTAAAGGTTACCTTTCCCACAGCTTTAAATTTTTAACGGTTATATTACTTTTTATATAGCAAAACTCACGGTTTTATGATATAATGCGGCAGTGTCTTATTTTGTTCCTATATTTAGTGTAGTTTTTATCAAAATCACACAAGAAATAGTGCATAAATTTTTTCAAAAAAATTCTTACATTTTTCACAATTTTTATGATAAAAAATCTTGACAAACACACGGTGCTGTGTTAGAATATACAGGCATGTGAAATGGGTTTGGGTATAACTCTGTCTTCACATAACCAAATACGATATGCGATGATGCGGGAGGTGGCTGCCCTTGAGGCAGGAAATTTCCGCGG
The DNA here is from genome assembly GCA_051880695.1 of Acutalibacteraceae bacterium. GTDB lineage: Bacteria > Bacillota > Clostridia > Oscillospirales > Acutalibacteraceae > UBA6857. The sequence goes on from JBJEOK010000025.1 coordinate 5,100, forward strand.
AGTATGTCCGATTTAAAACCGGGCGATCTATATTTCACCACTTGGCCGTTTCTTGCGTTAAGTGTCGAGTATGCCTTACTGTGGGCATATTATGGACTTAAACGGCAGTTTTGGGGTGAACTGTGCTTTTTTGAGCTTTTCGACCGGAAATAACATTTCCGGTTTTTAAAAACAGAGGGTTGAAAACACCCGGAAAAGTATTCAAAAAAAGCACTGCCCGACTAATTCTTATTAGGAGGCAAACAAAATGGCAGTAAAGGAAAAGATTCGTATCAGACTCAAAGGTTACGACCACAACCTTGTTGACAAGGCAGCTGAGATGATAGTTGAAGCAGCAAAGCGTACAAACGCAACTGTTTCAGGTCCCATCCCTCTCCCCACAGAAAAGGAAGTTGTAACAATTCTCCGTGCTGTACACAAGTACAAGGACAGCCGTGAGCAGTTTGAGCAGAGAACTCACAAGAGACTCATCGACATTATCAGACCTACACCTAAGACCGTAGAAGCTCTGACAAGTCTTGAGATTCCCGCAAGCGTTGAAATCGAAATCAAGAGATAACAGCTGATTTTTATACCCGATTCAGTGCAAGCAGGAAATAAGGTCATGTTGCCGGGCGGCAACCAATAACCAAAGGAGGATAACAAAATGAAAAAAGGTCTTATCGGCAGAAAGATCGGCATGACACAGGTTTTTGACGAAAAGGGTAACGTAATCCCCGTAACCGTTGTTGAGCTCGGTCCCTGCGCAGTAGTTCAGAAGAAGACAGTTGAAAACGACGGCTACAACGCTGTTCAGCTCGGCTTCGAAGACAAGAAAGTAACAAGAACAAACAAGCCTGAGAAAGGTCATTTCGACAAGGCAAACGTTGCTCCCAAGAAGGTTCTTAAAGAATTCCGTCTTGACGATGACAGCGCACTTAATGTTGGCGACATCATTAAGGCAGACATTTTCGCAGCTGGTGAAAAGGTTGATGTTATCGGTACAAGCAAAGGTAAGGGAACAGCCGGCACTATTAAGAGATGGAACTTCGCAAGACTCAGAGAGTCTCACGGTACAGGCCCTGTTGCAAGACACGGCGGTTCACTCGGTGTTATCGACCCCGCCCGTATCTTCAAAGGCAAGAAGATGGCAGGTCATCTCGGTTGTGAAAGAGTTACAATCCAAAACCTCGACGTTGTTAAGGTTGATGCAGAAAACAACCTCATCGCTATCAAGGGTGCAATCCCCGGCCCCAAAAAGGGTATCGTAGTGGTAGTAAACAGCGTAAAGAAATCATAAGAAAGGAGCTTTAAGAAATGCCTAATGTATCAGTATTTGACGTAAACGGTAAGAAGGTTTCCGACATCGACCTTGCAGACGGTATCTTCGGTATTGAGCCGAACACCTCAGCTATGCACCTTGTTGTTGTAAACTACCTTGCTAACCAGCGTCAGGGAACACAGTCAACACTTACACGTTCAGAAGTAAGCGGCGGCGGTAAGAAGCCTTGGCGTCAAAAAGGCACAGGCCGTGCAAGACAGGGCTCAACAAGAGCTCCTCAGTGGTACCACGGCGGTATCGCACACGGACCCAAGCCCCGTGATTACGGCTTCAGCATTAACAAGAAAGTCAGAAGACTTGCTATGAAGTCAGCTCTTTCAAGTAAGGTTGCAGCTAATGAGCTTATCGTTCTTGATGAGTTCAAGCTTGAAGCTATCAAAACAAAGGAAGTTGTTAAGGTTCTTTCAGCACTTGAAACAGGTAAGAAGACCCTTATCGTTCTTCCCGAAAAGGATGACATCATTTACAGAAGTGCAAGAAACATTGCAGGTGTTAAAACAACACTTGTAAACACACTTAATGTTTATGATATTCTTAACTGCAACAGCATCGTTGTTCTCAAGGACGCAGTTGCTAAGATTGAGGAGGTATATGCATAATGAGTAAGAACGCACATGACATCATCCTCAAGCCCATTATCACAGAAGAATCAATGATGGGCACAGCATTAAAAAAGTACACTTTCAAGGTTGCTAAGAATGCTAACAAGGCTGAAATTGCAGCAGCAGTTGAAGAAGCTTTCTCCGTAAAGGTTGCAAAGGTTAACACAATGAACTGCAAGGGCCATCTCAGAAGATACGGCCGTTACGAAGGCTACACTCCCTCATGGAAGAAAGCAATCGTAACACTTACAGAAGACAGCGACACAATCGACTTCTTCGACGGTCTTCTTTAATAATTAACAAACGTCATTCAAATCCAATGGCAATGTATGTAGGTTAGACAATCCTACGCTAAACCAATTAGGAGTGTGAATTAAAATGTCAATTCGTGTATTTAAGCCTGTAACAAACGGCACAAGAAATATGTCGGTTACAGACTACAGCGCACTTTCAAAGTGCGGCCCCGAGAGAAGCCTTTTGGCTCCCCTCAACAAGAAGAGCGGCCGTAACAGCTACGGTCGTATCACCGTTCGTCACAGAGGCGGCGGAAACAGAAGAAAGTATCGTATCATTGACTTTAAGAGAGATAAGTTCGATGTAAAGGCAACTGTTGCCACAATCGAATATGATCCTAACAGATCAGCTCACATCGCTCTTGTTCAGTATGAGGACGGCGAAAAGAGATACATCATCGCTCCCTCAGGCTTAAAGGTCGGAGATGTAATCGAAGCAGGCGCTAACGCTGATATTAAAGCAGGTAACGCACTTCCCCTTGTTAACATTCCCACCGGTACAGTTGTTCACAACGTTGAGCTTTATCCCGGCAGAGGCGGTCAGCTTGCAAGAGCAGCAGGTAACTCAGCTCAGCTTATGGCTAAGGAAGGCGGCTACGCTCTTCTCAGACTTCCCTCAGGCGAACTTCGTAAGGTTTCAGAGCTTTGTATGGCAACCGTTGGTGTTGTAGGCAATGAAGACCACGAAAACGTTAAGATAGGTAAAGCCGGCCGTACACGTCACATGGGTATAAGACCTACAGTCCGCGGTTCAGTTATGAACCCCTGCGATCACCCCCACGGTGGTGGTGAAGGTAAATCACCCATCGGTCGTCCCGGTCCTGTTACACCTTGGGGCAAGCCTGCTCTCGGCTACAAGACTCGCGCTAAGAAGAATCGTTCAGACAAGCTTATTGTTAAGCGTCGTAACGACAAATAAGGTCGATGAAAGGAGCTAAGAATAATGAGCAGAAGTACTAAGAAAGGCTTTTACGTACAAGAAAAATTGTACGACAGAGTCGTTAAAATGAATGAAAAGGGCGAAAAAATCGTTCTTAAAACATGGAGCCGCAGCAGCACAATTTTCCCTGATTTTGTTGGACACACATTCGCAGTTCATGACGGACGTAAGCACGTTCCCGTATATGTAACAGAAGATATGATAGGTCACAAGCTCGGCGAATTTGCTCCCACAAGAACTTTCAGAGGTCACGCCGGTTCCAAAACCTCAAATAACGGTAAATAAGTCGAAAGGAGTGTATTAAAATGGAAGCAACAGCAAAAGTTACTTTCGTGCGTATCGCACCGCGTAAGGTTAAGATTGTTCTCGACCTTATTCGTAATCAGCCTGCTGAAAAGGCTGCAGCTATTCTCAAATACACGCCTAAGGCTGCGTGTGAGGTTGTTGCAAAGCTTTTAAAGTCAGCAATGGCTAATGCAGAAAACAAAGATATGGATATGTCAAAGCTCTATGTAGCAGAGTGCTATGTAGGTCAGGGTCCCACTCTCAAGAGAATCAGACCCAGAGCACAGGGCAGAGCATACCGTATCAACAAGAAGACATCTCATATCACCCTTGTACTCAAGGAAGCAGAATAATTAAGGAGGAGGTAAGAACATGGGCCAGAAAATAAATCCCACCGGACTTCGTATCGGTGTTATCAAAGACTGGGAATCACGTTGGTATGCTAAGAAGAGCGACTTCGGCGATACTCTCGTAGAGGACTATGAACTTCGTGAATATCTCCTTGAAACTCTTGCTCCCGCAGGTGTACCCAAGGTTGAGATTGAAAGAACAGCTAAGCGTGTTCGTATCAACATTCACGTTGCAAAGCCCGGTATGGTTATCGGCCGCGGCGGCGCAGAAATTGAGAAGCTTAAAGCTACTCTTGAGAAGAAGCTCGGCAAAGAGGTTTCTCTCAACATTATTGAAATCAAGAACCCCGACGTCAACGCTCAGCTTGTTGCTGAAAGCATTGCTTCACAGCTTGAAAGAAGAATTTCTTTCCGCCGTGCTCTCAAGCAGTCAATCGGCAGAGCTATGAAGCTTGGCGCAAAGGGTATCAAATGTCAGGTTTCAGGCCGTTTAGGCGGTGCTGAAATCGCAAGAAGCGAAACATATAAAGAGGGTACAATTCCTCTTCAGACAATCCGTGCTGACATTGACTACGGTTTCGCAGAAGCAAAAACAACCTATGGCCGTATCGGCGTAAAGGTTTGGATCTACACAGGTGAGGTTCTTCAGGTTTCTAACAACGAGAAGCGTGAAAGACCTGCCCGTCGCAGACCCCGTAAAGAAAGACAAGAAGGAGGAGCTAAATAATGTTATTACCTAAGCGTGTAAAACGTCGTAAGGTTCAGCGTGGCCGTCTTAAAGGTACAGCCCACAAGGGTAACATGGTAACCTACGGTGACTACGGCCTTGTAGCTCTTGAACCTTCATGGATTACTTCAAGACAAATCGAAGCTGCCCGTATCGCTATGACACGTTACATCAAGCGTGGCGGTCAGGTTTGGATTAAGATTTTTCCCGATAAGCCTATCACACAGAAGCCTGCTGAAACACGAATGGGTTCAGGTAAAGGTTCACCCGAATATTGGGTAGCCGTTGTTAAGCCCGGCAGAGTTATGTTTGAAATTAAGGGTGTTGATGAGGAAGTAGCAAGAGAAGCTATGCGTCTTGCAGCTAACAAGCTTCCCGTTAAATGTAAATTCGTTACAAAAGCAGAACAGGAAAAGGATGGTGAACAGTAATGAAAGCAAACGAAATCAGAAAACTGTCCGCCGCTGAGATGGACCAAAAGCTCGCAGAGCTCAAGAAAGAACTTTTTAACCTTCGTTTTCAGCAGACTGTTAACAAGCTTAGCAATCCTATGAGAATCAGTGCAGTTAAAAAGGACATCGCAAGAATTAAGACTGTTCAACGTGACATCGAGCTTCACGGCACAAATTCTTAAGAAAGGGAGGACTGAACAATGGAAAGAAATCTTAGAAAAACACAGGTCGGCATCGTATCCAGCGATAAGATGGACAAGACCGTAGTAGTTACAATCAAGGACAAGGTCAGACACCCTCTTTACAACAAGATCGTTAATCGTACCATTAAGGTAAAGGCTCACGACGAAAAGAACGAGTGCGGTATCGGTGACAGAGTTCTTATTATGGAAACTCGCCCTCTTTCAAAAGACAAGAGATGGCGCGTTGTAGAAATTATCGAAAAAGCCAAATAATTGGTGCAGCTAAAGGAGGCCAAACACAATGATCCAACAGCAGAGTTATCTTAAAGTTGCTGACAACACAGGCGCTAAAGAAATCATGTGCATTCGTGTTCTCGGCGGCACAGGTAGAAGATATGCTAATATCGGTGACGTCATTGTTGCTTCTGTTAAGAAGGCAGCACCCGGCGGAATCGTAAAGAAGGGCGACGTTGTTAAGGCAGTAGTTGTACGTACTGCAACAGGCGTTCGCCGTGACGACGGCACATACATTCGCTTTGACGAAAATGCAGCCGTTATCATTAAAGAAGATAAAAACCCCAAGGGTACCCGTATCTTTGGACCGGTAGCAAGAGAGCTTCGTGATAAGGATTATCTCAAAATTCTCTCACTTGCTCCCGAAGTACTTTAAGGAGGTGTCACGATGAGTAAGGTTCATGTTAAAACAGGCGACACAGTCGTTGTTATCAACGGTAAGGATCGTGGCGCAAGAGGTAAAGTTATGCAGGTAAGCCCCTCAGAAGGCAAGGTAATCGTTCAAGGCATTAACGTTGTTTCAAAGCACGTTAAACCCCGTAAGATGGGCGAAGCAGGCGGCATCATCAAGGCAGAAGCAGCTCTTTACGCAAGTAAGGTTCAGCTCATTTGCCCCAAATGCGGCAAGCCGACCAGAGTAGGCCACGCTTTCAACGAAAAGGGCAAAAAAGTGCGCGTATGTAAAAAAGCTGACTGCGGCGCACAGTTTGAATAATTAAGGGAGGAACATGACAATGGCAAATTTAAAAGAAGTCTACGTCAATGAGGTTGCACCTCAGTTGATGAAGAAGTTCGGTTACAAAAGCGTTATGCAAATCCCTAAGCTTGATAAGGTAGTAATCAACGTAGCTTGCGGTGAAGCAAGAGATAACTCAAAGGTTCTCGACGCTATCGTTACAGACATCAGAACAATCACCGGTCAACAGCCTGTTCTTTGCAAGGCTAAAAAGTCAGTTGCTAACTTCAAGCTTCGTGAGGGCATGGTAATCGGCGTTAAGGTTACACTTCGCGGTCAGAAAATGTATGAGTTCATTGATAGATTCTTCAATCTCGCACTCCCCAGAGTTCGTGACTTCAGAGGTATCAATCCCAACGCTTTCGACGGCAGAGGTAACTACTCAATCGGTATCAAGGAACAGCTTATTTTCCCTGAAATCGAATACGATAAGATTGACAAGGTTCGTGGTATGGATATCTGCTTCGTTACCACAGCCAAGACAGACGAAGAAGCAAGAGAGCTCCTTTCACTTATGGGCGCTCCCTTTGAGAAATAATTAAGGAGGTAAGTTAAAATGGCAAAGACTTCTATGAAAGTTAAACAGCAGAAACCGGCTAAGTACTCAACAAGAGCTTATAACCGCTGCAAAATCTGCGGCAGACCTCACGCTTATCTCCGTAAGTACGGAGTATGCCGTATCTGCTTTAGAGAGCTTGCACATGCAGGTCAAATCCCCGGCGTCAAGAAGGCAAGCTGGTAAGCAATTGCAATAAATTAGGAGGTAAAGGAATAATGCAAGTAACAGACGCAATCGCTGATATGCTTACAAGAATTCGTAACGCTAACTCAGCAAAACACGACTCAGTAAAAATTCCTGCATCCAACATGAAGAAGGCAATTGCTCAGATTCTTGTTGATGAAGGATATATCAAGAGCTTCACCGTTGAAGAAGACGGTAAGCAGGGAATTATGGAAGTACAGCTTAAGTACGGTCCCAACAAGTCACAGGTTATCACAGGTCTCAGACGTGTATCAAAGCCCGGACTCAGAATTTACACAAATGTTGAAGATATGCCCAAGGTTATGAAGGGTCTCGGCATTGCCATCCTTTCAACACCCAAGGGTGTTATGACTGACAAGGAAGCTCGCAAGCAAAATGTCGGCGGCGAAATCCTTGCATTCGTGTGGTAAGGAGGTGCTGTAAAAATGTCAAGAATTGGTAGAGCTCCCATTGCTATTCCTGCAGGAGTTGACGTTGTTGTTGACGGCAGCACTGTAACAGTTAAGGGCCCTAAGGGCACACTTACAAGAACATTGCACAGCAACATGACAATCGCTAAGGAGGGCGACACAATCGTTGTTACCCGTCCTAACGATGAAAAAGAAAACAGATCACTTCACGGTCTTACCCGTACCCTTATCGCTAATATGGTTGAGGGTGTAACCAACGGTTACAAGAAGGAGCTTGAAATCAACGGTATCGGTTACCGTTGCGAAAAGAAGGGAAGCGACCTCGTTATGAAAATCGGCTTCTCACATGATGTTGTTATGGCTGAGCCTGAAGGCATCACAATTGAAGTTCCCGCACCCAACAAAATCATTATTAACGGTGCTGACAAGCAAAAGGTTGGTCAGTTTGCAGCTGAAGTTCGTGAGAAGAGACCTCCCGAACCCTACAAGGGCAAGGGCATCAAGTATGCTGACGAACACATCCGCCGCAAAGAAGGTAAAGCCGGTAAGGGTAAATAAGATTGGTAAAGGAGTGATATTAAAATGGTTAGCAGACAAGATAGCAACAAAGCCAGAAAGAAAAGACAAAAGCGTGTTCGCTCAAAGATCAGCGGCACAGCAGCTTGTCCCCGTCTTAATGTTTACCGTTCCAACAGCCACATCTATGCTCAGTTGATTGATGATGTTGCAGGCGTTACCCTCGCATCAGCTTCAACAGTAGAAAAGGATTTTACTGAAAACGGCTCAAACAAAAAGGCAGCTCACATGGTGGGCGAAGCAATCGCAAAACGCGCCCTTGAAAAAGGCATTGAAGAATGCGTATTCGACAGAGGCGGTTACATTTATCACGGTCGTGTGCAGGAGCTCGCAGAAGGTGCTCGTGCCGGCGGACTCAAGTTCTAAGAGGAGGAAATCAAAATGACTAAAATTGACGCATCAGCTTATGAACTTACAGAGCGTGTTGTTGCCATCAACCGTGTATCAAAGACAGTTAAGGGTGGTAGAATCTTTAAGTTTGCTGCTCTTGTAGTTGTCGGTGACGGCAACGGCATCATCGGTTTCGGCCTTGGTAAGTCAGGTGAAGTTCCTGACGCTATCCGTAAGGGTATCGACGATGCTAAGAAGAACCTTATGAAGATTTCTCTCAAGGGTACAACAATTCCCCACGAGATTATCGGTAAATTCGGCGCAGGTGTTGTGCTTCTCAAGCCCGCTGCTCCCGGTACCGGTGTTATCGCCGGCGGTCCTGTTCGTGCTGTTGTTGAAACAGTAGGTATTAAGGATATCCGTACTAAGGCTCTTCGTTCAAACAACCCCTGTAACGTTGTAAGAGCTACAATCGACGGTCTTTCAAAACTTCGCAATATTGAAGAAGTTGCTGAAATTCGCGGAAAGTCCGCAAAAGAAATCTTAGGTTAAGGAGGGCGTTCAATATGACACAGGTTAAAATTAAGCTTGTTAAGAGCCTTATCGGTTCAAAGAAAGATCAGATTGCTACCGCCCAAGCACTTGGTCTTAAGAAAATCGGGGATGTTACAGTACAGCCCAACAATCCCCAAACTCAGGGTAAGGTGAAGAAAATCGCTCACCTTCTTGAAGTTACCGAAGCTTAAACGAGGAGGTGCGAAATAATGAAATTGCACGAACTTTCACCTGCAGCCGGCTCCAAAAAAGAGCGTAAGCGTATTGGTAGAGGTACCGCTTCCGGTCAAGGTAAAACAGCCGGTAAGGGTCACAAGGGTCAGTTAGCACGTGCCGGCAGAGGCATGCGTGCCGGCTTCGAAGGCGGTCAGATGCCCCTTCAAAGAAGAATTCCCAAGAGAGGCTTCAACAACATCTTTGCCACAGAAATGGCAATTGTTAACGTAGCAGCTCTTGAAAAGGCTTATGCAGCTAACGAAACAGTTACTGTTGAAAGCCTCATTGAAAAGGGTCTTGTTAAGAAGGCTCTTGACGGCGTAAAGGTTCTCGGTCACGGTGAGCTTTCAAAGGCTCTCACAGTTCAGGCTAACGCTTTCAGCGAATCTGCAAAGCAGAAGATAGAAGCAGCAGGCGGAAAGACCGAGGTGATCTGATATGATTAGTACTTTTATAAATGCTTGGAAAATCGCAGACATTCGTAAGAAGCTCCTTTTTACAGCACTTATAGTAGTTATTTTCAGAATCGGTGCCGCTATTCCGCTTCCGTTCACCAACATCATCGGTGACAACGGTATCATAAATCCCGAAGACGGCGAAACCTTTATGAACTACCTTGCAATGATGACAGGTGACGCTTTCACCTACGGTACGATTTTCGCTTTGTCAATCACACCGTACATCAACAGTTCAATCATCATTCAGCTTCTCACAGTTGCAATTCCTTACCTTGAAAAGCTTTCCAAGGAAGGTGAAGAGGGCAGAAAGAAGATTGCTTCAATTACAAGGTACACAACAATCGGACTTGCTCTTTTACAGAGTACCGCATATTTCATTTACCTTCGTGCACAGGGCTATATCGTCGGTACTGCCGACGGCGCTAACTTCACCGGCTTTGCCGCAGTTATTGAAGCTCTTGCAGTAATCCTTTGCCTCACAGCGGGTTCCTGCTTTGTTATGTGGTTAGGTGAGCAGGTAAATGACAGGGGTATCGGTAACGGTATTTCAATCATCCTTTTTGCAGGTATCGTAGCCCGTATCCCCACAATCCTCACTTCTCTCTGGACATACCTTATGAACGGCGGTGCTTACTATGCACTCGTTCCCATGGTAGTTATCTGTCTTCTTGCGATGATTGCTTTCATCGTTTGGATGGACAACGCAGAAAGAAAAATCCCCGTACAATACGCAAAGCGTGTTGTAGGCCGTAAGATGTACGGCGGTCAGAGCACACATATTCCCATTAAGGTTAATATGTCAGGTGTTCTTCCCGTTATCTTCGCATCATCAATTCTTTCTCTTCCCCCCACAGTTAAAATGTTCATCAGTGATGACAAACTCACAGACGGCTGGAAGAAATTCTTTGATATGTTCTCATCAAGCCATTGGTTCTATGCTATACTCTACTTTATTTTTATACTCTTCTTCGCATACTTCTATGCAAGTATTCAGTATAACCCCGTAGAAATGGCTAACAACATCAGAAAGAACAGCGGTATGGTTCCCGGACTTCGTCCCGGCAAGCCCACTGCCGACTACATTAAGAAGATTCTCAGCAGAATTACACTCTTAGGTGCACTTCTCCTTTCAGTTGTAGCTCTTTTCCCGAATATTCTTACACTGTTCACCAACTTAATCGGCAGCCCCATGGCTCTTTCACTGGGCGGTACATCACTTATCATCGTTGTAGGTGTTGCACTTGAAACAGTAAAGCAGCTTGAAAGCCAGATGATGATGAGACACTACAAGGGCTTCCTTGACTAATATTGAAAAGGAGACAAAAAGATGAAGTTAATTCTTTTAGGTGCGCCCGGTGCCGGCAAAGGTACACAGGCAGAGTTTATTTGTGATAAGCTTTCAATTCCCACCATCTCCACAGGTAACATTATCCGTGCAGCTTTAAAGGCTGAAACGGAAATGGGCCTTAAAGCCAAGGAATTTATAGACGCCGGTAAGCTTGTACCCGATGAGGTAGTAATCGGAATTATTAAGGAACGTCTCAGTGAAGATGACTGCAAAAACGGTTTCATTCTTGACGGTTTTCCCAGAACAATTCCTCAGGCTGAGGCTCTTGATGAAATGGGTATTGAAATTGACAAGGTAATTGATATTGAAGTACCCGACGAAAAAATTGTCCTTCGTATGAGTGGCAGACGCGTTTGTCCCGCCTGCGGTAACTCCTATCACTTGCTTTACAAGAAGCCTGAAAAAGACGGCATCTGTGACGCTTGCGGTACTGAGCTTATCATAAGGGCAGACGACCATCCCAACACGGTTAAGGAAAGACTTGACGTATATCACAGTCAGACCGAGCCGCTTAAAGACTTCTATGAAAAGAAAGGAAAGCTTTTCGTAGTCGAGGGACAGGAGGAGGTTGCTGACACATCAGCACTTGTCCTCAAAGCATTGGAGGAATAAGCATGATAGTGCTCAAAACATCCCGTGAGCTGGCTCTTATGAAAGAGGCTTGCAGGATTTCGGCAGGAGCGCTTAAGGTGGCCGGTGAGGCAGTCAAGCCAGGTATTACTACCTGGGAAATTGACAAAATTGCTTACGACTATATAAAGAAACAGGGAGCTGAACCCAACTTCCTCGGTCTTTACGGTTTTCCGGCTACTGCATGCATTTCCATAAACGATGAGGTTATTCACGGAATACCTTCAAAAACCCGCGTACTCAAGGCAGGGGACATCGTTTCCATTGACCTTGGTGCAAAAATTAACGGCTATAACGGTGACAATGCCGCCACTTTTGCAGTCGGTGAAATATCCGAAGAAGCAAAGCGGCTGATGGACACAACAAGAGAAAGCCTCTATGAGGCAATCAAGGTTGCTGTCCCCGGCGGCAAAATCGGCGATATAGCTTACGCGGTACAAAGCTACTGCGAACAAAGGGGTTACGGCGTTGTAAGGGAATATACCGGACACGGCGTCGGCAAGGCATTACATGAAGACCCCAGTGTGCCGAATTTCGGCACAGCCGGCCGAGGCGTACGCCTGTTACCGGGCATGACAATCGCTATTGAGCCGATGATAAATCAAGGCACTGCAAGAGTTAAGGTGCTGCCCGACGGATGGACAGTTAAAACCCTTGACGCAAAGCTGTCTGCCCATTTTGAACACACCGTTGCAATTACCAAAGACGGTCCCGTGATACTTACACAGGTTTAAGGTGAACAAAATGGAATTTAATTTAGGACAGGTTGTGGTGTCCCTTGCAGGTCACGATAAAGGTGAGCTGTATGCGGTCACGGGTCTTGATAAAAACAGAGTTTTGGTCTGTAACGGAAAGGACAGGGCTTTAGATAAAGCCAAGGCTAAAAATCCAAAGCATTTAAAATGCACAGACTTCTCACTTGACGAAAACTCAATGGCAACAAACCGAAAGTTAAGAAAACAGCTTATGAAAATAGCGACCTATGGGGGTTAAAAGTTATGTCAAAACAGGATATGATTGAAATCGAGGGTACAGTTGTTGAGGCTCTTCCCAATGCAACATTTCAAATAGAACTCGAAAACGGTCACAAAATTTTAGCGCATATATCGGGTAAGCTGCGTATGAATTACATCCGTATTCTTCCCGGTGATAAGGTCACAGTCGAAATGTCTCCATACGACCTGACACGCGGACGCATTACATGGAGATCAAAATAATTAACAGTTTGAATTTAAAGGAGGCAATCCTATGAAAGTCAGACCTTCTGTAAAAAAGATATGTGAAAAGTGCAAGGTAATCAAGCGTAAGGGCAAAATCATGGTTATCTGCGAAAATCCCAAACACAAGCAGCGTCAGGGTTAATCTGACGCCGGTAAATAAGGAGGCTTAAAAATGGCTCGTATTTCAGGTGTTGACCTTCCCAGAGATAAGAGAATTGAAATTGCTCTTACTTATATCTTTGGTATTGGTCGCAAAACTGCAACAGATATCGTTATTGCTACAGGTATCAATCCCGACACAAGAGTTAAGGATCTTACCGAGGACGACGTTTCCAAGCTTCGTGAGTACATCGACCACAACGTAAAGGTTGAAGGTGACCTCAGAAGAGAAACAGCATTCGATATCAAGAGACTTATTGAAATCGGTTGCTACCGTGGTGTTCGCCACAGAAAGGGACTTCCCGTAAGAGGTCAGCGTTCAAAGACTAACGCACGTACTCGTAAGGGTCCCAAGAAGACAATCGCCAATAAGAAGAAATAATCATTAGGAGGATAAAATTATGGCAAAGGTTGCTAAGAAAGCTACCACAATCCGCCGCCGCCGTGAGAGAAAGAACATTGACCGCGGTGCGGCCCATATCCAATCCACCTTCAACAACACAATCGTTACCATTACTGATATGCAGGGTAACGCCGTGTCATGGGCAAGTGCCGGTGAAATGGGCTTCAGAGGCTCAAGAAAATCCACTCCCTTTGCTGCACAAACAGCTGCTGAAACAGCTGCTAAGGCTGCAATTGAACACGGCATGAAGACTGTTGAAGTATATGTTAAGGGACCCGGTGCAGGCCGTGAAGCTGCTATCAGAGCTTTACAGACTGCAGGTTTGGACGTAACAATGATTAAAGACGTTACTCCCATTCCCCACAACGGCTGCCGTCCCCCGAAAAGAAGACGTGTATAAGGGAGGTACAATCGTATGGCAAGATATACAGGTGCGGTTTGTAAAATGTGCCGCCGCGAGGGCAAAAAGCTCTTTTTAAAGGGTGACAGATGCTACACAGGCAAATGTGCTGTTGAGCGTCGTTCTTATGCTCCCGGTCAGCACGGTCAAAGCCGCAAAAAGAACAGTGAATATGGCCTTCAGCTTCGTGCAAAGCAGCAGGCAAGACGTTATTACGGCGTTCAGGAAGGACAGTTCCACAAGTACTTCCTTATGGCTGAAAAGAAGACAGGCGTTACAGGTGATAATCTTCTTCGTATCTGTGAAAGCCGTCTTGATAACGTAGTTTACACTCTCGGCTGGGCTTCTTCAAGAGCTGAAGCAAGACAGCTTGTAACACATGCACACTTTACTGTTAACGGCAAAAAGGTAGACATTCCTTCATACCTTCTCAAGGCCGGTGACGTTGTTTCAATTAAGGCTAAGAGCCGTGACAGCGTTAAGATTAAGGCTGTTCTTGAAGCTAATGCATCAAGACCCGTTCCCACATGGCTCGACCTTAACAGTGAAAACCTTGAAGCAAAGGTAGTTACTCTTCCTGAGCGTGAGCAAATCTCTGCTCCTGTTGAAGAGCATCTTATCGTCGAATTCTATTCTAAGTAATAATTACTTAGCCGGTAGAAGACACGGTTTCGTAAACACATCCACAAACAGAATAAGGAGGTTTTTGCAATGATAGGCATTGAAAAGCCCACAATTGAAACTGCGGAATTAGCAGCTGACGGTACTTACGGCAAAATTGTTGTTGAACCGTTGGAGCGTGGCTACGGCGTTACTTTAGGTAACTCCCTGAGAAGAATTTTACTTTCTTCTCTTCCCGGCTACGCAATCACCAGTGTTAAAATTGACGGAATACTTCACGAGTTTTCCACCATCCCCGGTGTAAAAGAGGATGTAACAGAAATCATCCTCAACCTCAAGAACGTAATTCTTAAAATTCACGGTGAAGGACCCAAAACAGTTTACATTGATGCAAGCGGCGAAGGCGAAGTGCTTGCAGGTGACATTAAGTGTGACTCCGAAGTTGAAATTATCAACCCGGAATACCACATCTGCACCCTCGGCAAGGACGCTCACATCAATATGGAGCTCACTGTTAACAAAGGTCGTGGATATGTCTCGGCAGAGCAGAACAAGAAGCTCATGCAGCCCGTAATCGGTGTAATTGCAATCGACTCAATTTACACCCCGATTATCAAGGCTAATTACACCATTGACGACATTCGTGTCGGTCAGGAAATCGGTTTTGATAAGCTCACACTTGAAGTGTGGACTAACGGTACAATAACAGCCACAGAAGCTGTTTCACTCGGTGCCAAGTTTCTCAACGAGCATCTCGCTCTGTTCGGTGACCTCTCAGGTGAGGCTTATGATACAGAGATTATGGTCGATAAAGGCGAAGATGCCAAGGAAAAGGTTCTCGAGATGACTATTGAGGAACTTGATTTGTCGGTACGTTCATTCAACTGCTTGAAGCGTGCAGGCATCAACACTGTGGAAGACCTGACCAACAAGACAGAAGACGATATGATGAAGGTTCGTAACCTTGGTAAAAAGTCTCTTGATGAAGTTATCAACAAGCTTCATTCATTCGGTCTTGATCTTCGCAGTGAAGACGAATAATTAAAATTGTTATTTAACAGTAAAGGAGTGATTTCAAATGGCAGGTACCAGAAAACTCGGCAGAGTAAGCGACCACAGAAACGCTATGCTCAGAGCAATGGTAACTTATCTCTTAGAGAAAGGCAGCATTGAAACCACCGTTACAAGGGCAAAGGAAGTACGTTCCATGGCTGAGAAAATGATTACTCTCGGCAAGGAAAACAATCTTCACAACAGGCGTCAGGCACTTGCATACATCACAAAGGAAGATGTTGTAAAGAAGCTTTTCGACGAAATCGGCCCCAAGTATAAGGACGTAAACGGCGGTTACTGCCGTATTATCAAAA
This sequence comes from Acutalibacteraceae bacterium, assembly GCA_051880695.1. Lineage (GTDB taxonomy): Bacteria > Bacillota > Clostridia > Oscillospirales > Acutalibacteraceae > UBA6857. Next base: position 20,738 of record JBJEOK010000025.1, read on the forward strand.
CAGGTCCCCGTCGCGGCGACGCAGCAGAGATGTGCATCATCGAGCTTGTTTGATTGATAATACAACAAAGGTAATATGAAAAAATCCCCTCATACGAGGGGATTTTTTTAATTAAATTCGTCTTTACCTATTGAAATTTTCATAAAAATTTGAGATAATATACTGAATTATAATCTGATTTTATGCGTATTTTCATTTGAGCAAAGGAGGATGAAAATGAACGACTGTATTGCTCTTAGTGAGCTTTTGTTTCCTGATATAACCAAAACCCCTGAGGACATGGAAAAGCTTTACCCTGAAAGACAGCTTAAAGAGGGTGCAAGGGTAACCCGTCTTGCGCCGTCACCCACAGGCTTTCTCCATTTCGGCAACCTTTTTACAGGTATGGTCGCTTATAAAACCGCAAAGGTCAGCGACGGTATTTTCTTTGTCCGTGTGGAGGACACCGACCAAAAACGCAAGGTGGAGGGCGCTATTGAAGTTATGCTCAAGGGCCTTGAAGCTTTTGATGTTAAGGCTGACGAGGGTGTAATAGGTGAAAATCTTGAAAAGGGTGACTACGGCCCCTACTATCAAAGTGCAAGAAAAGAGATTTACCACGTTTTCGCTAAAAAGCTTGTATGTGACGGACTTGCTTATCCTTGCTTTTGTTCGGCAGAGGAGCTTGACGAAATTCGTGCAAGTCAGGAAAATGAGCCCGTAAAGGGTTACTGGGGCAAATATGCAAAATGCCGTGACCTCTCTTTTGATGAAATTAAAGCTAAAATTGAAAGCGGTCTCACCTGGACGCTTCGTCTCCGTTCACCGGGCGATATGGAAAAGAAGTGCTGCTTTGACGATATGATTAAGGGTAAAATTGAAATGCCCGAAAATGTACAGGATGTTGTACTTTTAAAAAGCGACGGTATTCCCACATATCACTTTGCTCACGCGGTTGATGACCACCTTATGAGAACCACCCACGTTATCCGCGGTGACGAGTGGATGTCAAGCTGTCCCATACATTTACAGTTGTTTAAGTGCTTAGGCTTTAAGGTACCGAAATTTGCCCACGTTTCACCTATTATGAAAGAGGAAAACGGCGGCAAACGTAAGCTTTCCAAACGTAAGGACCCGGAAGCAGCCGTTACATTTTACGTTGAAAACGGCTATCCAAAGGAGAGCGTTAACGAGTACATCATGACGCTTATGAACTCTAACTTTGAGGACTGGCGTAAAGCCAATAAGGATGCCGATATCAATGCTTTCCCCTTTAATCTTAAAAAAATGAGTGTTTCAGGTGCGCTTTTTGATATGGTTAAGCTCAACGATGTATCGAAAAATGTTATCAGCCTTATGCCTGCCAAAAAAGTTTATGACTTAGCTGCCGCTTGGGCAAAGACTTATGACGGGGACTTTTACAAGCTCCTTACAAGGGATGAAAGCTTCAGTGTGAGTATGCTCAACATTGACAGAGATACTCCAAAGCCCCGTAAGGACATTGCTTGCTTCAGTCAAATCAAGGATTATGTAAGCTATTTCTTCCCCGAGCTTTATAACCGTGACTTCACCCTGCCGGAAAATATCACTAATGAAACGGCTGTTGAAATTCTTGAAGCATACCTTAAAGTATACAACCAAAATGACACTAAGGACGAGTGGTTTGCACGTATGAAAGACCTCTGTGAGCCTTTAGGCTTTACGCCTAATGTTAAGGAGTTTAAGAAAAACCCCGAAAGCTTTAAGGGTCACGTGGGCGATGTTTCAACAGTTATAAGAGTTGCCGTAACAGGCAGAAGAAATACCCCCGACCTCTACGCTATTATGAGCCTTTTAGGTGAGAACACAGTTAAAGAAAGATTAAATGAGGCACTGAATTTTTACAGAGCCTGAAAGGAATAAACAATGGAAGAATCAGTAAAAGTTTCTAATTTTATACATGACTTTATTGATGAGGACCTTGAAAAAGGTGTTTACAGCCATGTACAGACCCGTTTCCCGCCGGAGCCTAACGGCTATCTCCACATAGGTCATGCCAAGGCTATACAAATCGACTTTTCCACTGCCGAAAAGTACGGCGGTACTTGCAATCTCCGCCTTGACGACACTAATCCCTCAAAAGAGGATGTGGAATATGTTGATGCAATTAAAGAGGACATTTTATGGCTTGGTTATAAGTGGGATAAGGTGCTTTACGCATCAAGCTATTTTGATTTTATTTATGAATGTGCAATAAAGCTTATTGAAATGGGCAAGGCTTATGTGTGTGACCTTACTGCTGACGAAATCCGCGAGTACAGAGGTACACTCACAGAGCCCGGTAAAAACAGTCCCTACCGTGACAGAAGCGTTGAAGAAAACCTCGAGCTTTTCAAGCGTATGACTGACGGCGAATTTCCCGACGGTGCAAGGGTGCTTCGTGCAAAAATTGATATGGCTTCACCCAACATCAATATGCGTGACCCCGTAATTTACCGTATTGCTCACGTAAGCCACCATCAGACAGGGGACAAGTGGTGCGTCTATCCTATGTACGACTTTGCACACCCCATCTCCGATACAAAAGAGGGTGTTACCCACTCCCTTTGCTCACTTGAGTTTGAAAATCACAGACCGCTTTATGATTGGTTTTTACGTGAATTAGGCTTTGAAACTCCCTCAAGACAGATAGAGTTTGCCCGACTTAACCTCAATTATTGTCTTACAAGTAAGCGTAAATGCTTACAGCTTGTAAACGAGGGTATTGTTGACGGTTGGGATGACCCACGTATGGTAACAATCAGCGGTATGAGAAGACGCGGCTATCCGGCAGAGGCTATACGTGACTTTATCAACAGAGTAGGTGTTTCAAAGGCATTTTCCGTTGTTGACTTCGGTTTGCTTGAAGCTTGCGTAAGGGACAGCTTAAACCAAAATGCTCCGCGCTGTATGGCGGTGCTTCGTCCCCTCAAGGTTGTTATCGACAACTACCCCGATGATGTGACCGAGGAATTAGAGCTTCCCGTAAATCAGGATAAACCTGAAATGGGTACAAGAATAACACGTTTCAGTAAAGTTATCTATGTTGAAAAGGAGGACTTTATGGTAGAGCCTCCTAAAAAGTACTTCCGTCTTTTCCCCGGAAATGAGGTAAGGCTGAGGGGTGCATACTTTGTAAAATGTGTAGGCTATGACACTGATGAAAACGGCGAGGTCACCTGTGTGCACTGCACCTATGACCCCGACAGTAAGGGCGGTAACTCACCTGACGGCAGAAAAGTTAAGGGTACACTTCATTGGGTCAGCGAGAAAAACAGCATACCCTTTGAAGCAAGGCTTTATGACAGACTTTTCAAGGTGTCAAACCCCTCTGATGAAAGCTCAGGCTCATTTAAGGACAACCTCAATGAAAACTCACTTCAAATTCTTACAGGCTGTCGCCTTGAAGACGGCTTAGGTGAGCTTAAAGTAGGCGACACTCTCCAGTTTATGCGTCAGGGCTATTTCTGTGTAGATACAACAAGCACCGATGAAAAGCTTGTGTTTAACAGAACAGTTGCACTTAATTCATCTTGGAAATAAAAGGAGATCAGAAAATGAAAATTGCATATCGAATTATAACTCCCATACTTGCCCTCGGTACAATTGTAATGGGTGTTGTACTTAAACTCTTTCAGTTTATCATAGGCGGTGCTTCTGAGGAGCTTTCGTCGCTTACTCAGCTTGCGCAGGCTTTCGGTATTGAAACAAATTATGAGTTTTCCGTTTACGAAATTATTCAGTTGTTACTTAACTCCTCTTCCAATGAGGGTGAAGTTAACATCCGTGAAATTGCGGCACCTATTATGCCTCATCTTATAGCTTTCATTGTGTTTTTTGTTGCTGCCCTTGTGCTTTTCCTTGCAATAGGTATTGTTGCGGCGGCTACTGACAAACGCAACGCAGTTATCGGTATGAGCATCGGAGGAATTATTTTACTTTTTGTTTGCATTATTATAAGCAATCTTGCATTCGCCAAGATTTTAAACGGTGAAATTCCTTTAAGTGACGTTGTCAGTGCATTTTCCGACAATGTTTTGTTCCAGCTTGCAACGGTTGTTGTTAAAATTGAAACGGCACGGCTTTCCGCAGGCTTTTATGCTGTTTTCGGTATGTATATGCTTGTGATTTTCTGGACAATTCTTTGCAATATGATTGTCAAGACACCTATTCAGGCAAAAAAGAAACACAGAAGAAAGAAACCCATGAAGAAGCTTTCTGCTGTATTCGGAAGATAATTACAGAGCTTCGGGAATATAAAAAGGTCAGCTTGAAAAACAGCTGACCTTTTGGTTGTATAGGAAAAGCCGTCCGCCTACCGAGGTGAACGGCTGATTTACATTTAAAACGGAAAATCCGGTTAGTTGCCCGATGAGTAGTTGGGAGCTTCCTTAGTAATGGAAATATCGTGGGGATGGCTTTCAACAAGACCTGCACTTGTGATGCGGATAAACTTTGTTTTAGTTTTAAGCTCCTCAATATTAGCACAGCCGCAGTAACCCATACCTGAACGGAGACCGCCCATCATCTGGTAAATTGTTTCGCCTAAGGTTCCCTTGTAAGGTACACGGCCCTCAACACCCTCGGGAACAAGCTTTTTGTTGTTGGCCTGGAAGTATCTGTCCTTACTGCCTTGATTCATTGCGGCAATGGAGCCCATACCACGGTAAACCTTATACTTTCTGCCTTGGTAGATTTCCGTGTCACTGGGTGATTCCTCACAGCCGGCAACAAGTGAGCCTACCATAATTGCGCCTGCACCGGCGGCAATCGCCTTAACAATTTCACCGGAGTACTTGATACCGCCGTCACCGATTACATTGATGCCGTATTTTGCGGCCATTTCTGCGCAATCATAAATGGCGGTAATCTGAGGAACACCGATACCTGCAACAACACGCGTTGTACAAATTGAACCGGGGCCGATACCTACCTTTACGCAGTCTGCACCGGATTCGATAAGAGCCTTTGTAGCCTCGGCAGTTGCAACATTACCTGCAATAAGTGAAACTTCAGGGAAAGCAGACTTAACCTTTTCAACAGCCTTGAGAATGTTTTTGCTGTGTCCGTGAGCTGAGTCAAGCACAAATGCGTCAACACCTGCGGCAACAAGGGGAGCGGCTCTGTCAAGGACGTCTGCCGTTGCACCGAGAGCTGCGGCACAAAGAAGTCTGCCTTTGCTGTCACGGGCTGAACTGGGGTATTGAACAGCCTTTTCGATATCCTTGATTGTAATAAGGCCTTTAAGGTAGCCGTTGTCGTCAACAAGGGGGAGCTTTTCAATCTTATGCTTCATAAGAATGTGCTTAGCTTCTTCAAGAGTTGTATTCTCTCTGCCTGTAACGAGGTTGTCTTTTGTCATAACCTCACTGATTTTTATGTTGTAATCGGAAAGGAAACGGAGGTCACGGTTTGTAAGAATACCTACAAGCTTGCCGTTTTCGCAAATGGGCACACCTGAAATGCGGTAGTTGTGCATAAGTTCCTCAGCTTCATAAACAAAGTTGTCAGCACCTAAGAACATCGGGTTTGTGATAACACCGTTTTCACTTCTTTTAACCTTGTCAACCTCTGCAACCTGTGCTTCAATAGACATATTTTTGTGTATAACACCAAGACCGCCTTCACGGGCAATTGCAATTGCCATACGGGATTCTGTAACAGTGTCCATAGCGGCTGTCATTACGGGAATGTTAAGCCTGATGCCCTTTGTAAGCTGAGTTTCAAGGCTTACGTCAGCAGGCAAAACATCACTTTCGGCAGGGATAAGCAAAACATCGTCGAAGGTAAGACCTTCTTTTACAAACTTTGAGTTGAATTCCATAAACATTTTCCTTTCCTGATTAAATTTTGTCATTTGTAAAATAAATTATCATATTATATCACGCAGATAGAGAATATACAAGTGTAAAATGTAAAAATCCCTGTTTTTTTCAAAAAAGCTTATTATAAAACAGGTTGCTTTTTTGTTTGTATATAAAATCTTTTTATATGCTTGACGGTGTTTAAATAAAGTTGTATAATATTAAATCAGTATAAATAAAGCAAATTTTTTACATATATGAGGTGTTTAAAAATGGAAGAAAAAATCCCTACTCAGCAGGTGCCCGAAAAGAAAAAGAAAATCCTTTCCTGTATTCAGCCTTCTGGTATTCCCACACTGGGCAACTATTTAGGTGCGCTTAAAAACTGGAAGCTTCTTTCCGACGAGTTTGACAGTGCTTTTGCCGTTGCAGACCTCCACGCTATTACGGTAAGGCAGGACCCCAAAAAGCTCCGTCAACAAATAAACGAGGTTTTTGCCCTTTTGCTTGCCATCGGTCTTGACCCTGAAAGGAGCATTATTTTTATTCAAAGTCAGGTGCCTGCTCATGCACAGCTTGCCTGGATTTTAAATTGCTACACACAATTCGGTGAAATGAGCCGTATGACACAGTTTAAGGATAAGTCCCAGTCTCACGCTGACAATGTAAATGTAGGGCTTTTCTCTTACCCCGTGCTTATGGCGGCAGACATTCTTCTTTATCAGGCCGATCTTGTACCTGTAGGCGCCGACCAAAAACAGCACCTTGAAATTGCAAGGGATATCGCCGCACGTTTTAACGGAATTTACGGCAAAACCTTTACGATTCCCGACCCATATATCGGCAAGCAGGGTGCAAGGATTATGTCGCTTCAAGACCCCACAAAGAAAATGAGCAAGTCCGACCCTAATCCCAAAAGCTTTGTTTCTGTTTTTGACGAGCCGAATACCATTATGAAGAAAATCAAAAGTGCCGTTACAGATAGTGAGGGCGGTGTATATTACGGTGAGGGCAAGGAAGGCATCAACAACCTTATGGGAATCTACTCTTGCTGTACAGGCCTTACTATGGAGCAAATTGAAAAGGACTTTGCAGGCAAAGGCTACGGTGACTTTAAAACCGCTGTCGGTGAAGCCGTAGTAGAGGAGCTTCGTCCTGTACGCGAACGCTTTAATATGTATATGAAGGATCAGGCATATCTTACCGAAATGGCTGCAAAGGGTGCTAAAACCGCTTCACTCATTGCAGACAGAACACTTCACAAGGCTATGAAAAAATGCGGATTTATTGTCGCTGAAAAATAAACATTTGTGGTTTATACCTATTGATTTAGGTGAAACCTTGTGTTATAATTGTTAATATATTGTTAAGGAGGCATTTTTTATGAAAAAAATAATTTCAATTCTGCTTGCAGTTATTATGACTTTTTCGGTTGTTGTTCCTGCCGCAGCTGCACAGGCAATCGAAGACGAAGGCAAGCTTCCCGTAATTTACATTGCAGGAAAGAAAAATACACCAATATATAAGGTTGATGAAAACGGCGAATTTCTCCGTGACGAAAACGGTCAGCTTATTGAGGCCGCAGATTCAAGAAAGCCCTTAGGTTTAAGCCGTGCCGAATATATCAAGCAAGCGGCTGCTCCCGTTCTTGAGGAGCTCGGCATAGCACTTCTTACAGATAACTATGACAGCTATATCGACTCCCTTGTTGACGCTGTTGCACCCATTTATGAAGAAGAGGTGCTCGACTGTAACGCTGAGGACAAGGATTCAAAGATTGCCTGGAAATTTACCGATGAAAAAGGCTCACGTCATGCAGACGGACTTACATATTATAACTTCCGTTATGACTGGAGATATCCTGCATACGAATCGGCAGACGAGCTTCAAAAGTTTGTTGAATACGTTAAGCAAAGAGAGGGTGTTTCAAAGGTAAACATTTTCGCCCGTTGCTATGGCTCAAATGTTGCTATGGCTTATATTGCAAAAAGTGAAGCAGGTCTTTATGACACTCCTTTCAGCGTAAATAACTTTGCCTGTAACACAACACCTCTTGCAGGTTATCTTCCCGTAGGAGCACTTCTGTCAGGTTCAATCAAATTTGACGCAGACACAATCGATCGCTTTGTAACTTACTATATGGAAGACAATGTGTTCTTTGAAGACCCGATGCTTGAAATGGTTGCCGTAACAACTGTTTCTTTCCTCAACTGGGCAAAGGTTCTCGGCTGGGGTACAGAACAGGTTGAAACATTATACGGTAAAATTTGTAAAAGACTTATTCCTGAGATTGCACTTGTTTCCTATGGACGTTTTGCTTCATACTGGTCAATGGTAGGCGGTCAGTTCTATGAAAAGGCTAAGGAAACCGTTTTCTGTACTGATGAGCTTAAAGAAGAATATAAGGTTTTCATTGAAAAAATTGACAAGTATTATGACCTTATAGGTAAAATTGATGAAAACGGTCAGGCAGGTTATGAGAAGATTTTAAAGAGACTCTCCGAAAAAACCGATGGCAATGATATGCAAACCGCTGTTTTTGCAAAGTACGGCTTTGCAACAGTACCTCTTTTTGAAGACAGTGACCTTACAGGTGACACAAGAGGTACAGTAACTGAGCTTTCACTTGGTGCAATCGGTACAAAGGTTGGTGAAACCTTTACTAAAAAAGAGCTTGCTGTAATTCAGGCAATGCCCGATTATGACGAAAAGTATCTTTCACCTGATAACAAGATTTATGCAGGCACTTGCCTTTTCCCTGAAAAAACTTGGTTCTCGAAAAATCTTCACCACGACAACCTTGTTGAAATAGACCCCATTGCATCTGAATTTTTCCTTGCAGACGGTGATTTCACTGTTGACAGTGACCCGAGATATCCTCAGTTCCACGAAATCAAAAACGGCACCTTTAATCCGGTTACAAGCGAGCCCGACCCGAAAGATGACCTTTGGTCAAACGATCAGTATGTTATTATCTTTAGATTTGTGACAATGCTTCTCAAGGTGGCAACTGCAATTATCAACGGCGAATTCGACTTTGACTTTGATTTCGGCAGCATAAACCTCGATTAGTCGGCCGAGTACCTCGGTCGAGTACCTCGGTCGAGTACCTCGACACGAATATTCCGTGATAAGGTTATTTAAAGGGTAACTTTACACCGCTGTCGATTACATCGACACGAATATCACGGGTCGAGTACCTCGACGCGATTGTCACGGGATAAAGTTATTTAACGGATAGCTTTACACCGCTTAAGATAAGTTGTGAGTAACGGCAGACAAACAAAAGCTTTAACCTATAAAAAACAAATCAGCCTGACGCTTAATTTAAAAGTGTCGGGCTGATATTTTGTATAGTTTCTTTATTCAATTGTTATAGGATATAGTTATCTAATGAATAACTCTACACCGCTGGAAATAAGTTGTGGGAAACGGCAGACATGCAAAAGCTTTTTTGCTTACTTTTTGCCGATTGCCTCGGCACGAATATCATGGGACAAAGTTATATAAAGAATAGCTTTACACCGCTGGAAATAAGTTGTGGGAAACGGCAGACATGCAAAAGCTTTTTTGCTTACTTTTTTCTCGAAAAAAGTAAGTTAGTCGATGTGTTTGCCGATTTTTTTGGCAAATCTTTTTAATTTGCCTTTTTCAAGTGCAAGGTAAGTTGATTTAATGGGTGGGCATATACCGAAAAGCACACCTGACATTGTGAAAAGGAAGCTTGGATTAACGCTCTTTTTACCCTTTTCAAGTCCCTTTACCATCTTTTTTGCAACAACTCTGGGGCTTTGTACAGGGAAAGGACGTTCAAACACTTCTTTGTTTGCCGTAGCAAAGAAGTTAGTATCTGTTGCAATGGGATAAAGACAAGTGAGCTTCACATTCTTAGGTATTTCAAAACGGATGCCCTGTTGGAAGCCCTCCATTGCGAATTTTGAAGCGGAATATGTGGTAAAACCGGGCATAGCCATTTTGCCGATAGCAGAAATGGTTATTGCAAAATGACCGTCCCTGCCGTCAAGATGCTTTACATATTTTTGATAGGAGTAAATGGGGGAATATACGTTGGTTTGGAACATTCTTTCTGTTCTTTCCCAGTCAACGTAGTCCATAATTTCATAGTAGGGATATCCGGCATTTGCATAGAAAATATCAATTTTACCAAGGACTTCCTCTGCCTTTTCAAAGATAGCGTCAACAGCCTCTTTTGATGAAACGTCACACTGATAGGGGATGACGTTTTCAGTGAAAAGGTGCATTTTGTTTTGGTTGAGGTCAACTGCTAAAATAGTATTTGACCTGTCAGCGGCAAGAAGCTTGAGCACCTCATAACCGATACCGCTGTCAGCGCCTGTAAGAACGATTTTTTTATCTGTAATCATTTTTATTTTCTCCTTTGTTTTATTTATTAAATGATAACCTAAAGCATAAATAAAGTCAATAAAAAAGGTTGCCTTTTTCTATAAAAAATGGTAATATTAGTTGATAAAAACAAAAGGAGAAATTATTATGTCATACGATAAGCTTTTTTCACCCATTAAAATCGGCAATGTTGAAATTAAAAACAGAATTTGTATGGCACCTATGCTTATGGACTTCGGTCAGCTTGACGGAAGAACAACAGAGGAGCTTATGAATTATTACGAGGAAAGAGCAAAAGGCGGCACCGGCCTTATTGTTACGGAAATCACCCGTGTTAACGATGTTACCGGCGGCAGTGCTTTTGCACAGCTCGGTATGAGCCACGACTATCAAATTGAGGGTATGCAGGAGTTTGCCCGCCGTATTCACAGTCACGGAGCAAAGCTTTTTGTTCAGCTCCATCATCCGGGCAGACAAAATGTACCTCTTATGGTAGGCACACTTCCCTTGAGTATCACTTGCAACAAGTTTGTGCCTCATTTCAGGGATATGCTTTACAAGGTGGTTCCTGCCGGAAAAATACTTATGAAGCACCACATTGTACCCAAGGTTGTTGCACCCTCAAAGTGCGAAAACAGCTATTTTTCCGACGGCAATAACAGGGCGCTTTCGGTAAAAGAAATCAAGGGTCTTATAGCTGATTTTGTTGCCGCTGCAGTGAGAGTTAAAAAGTCCGGCTGTGACGGTGTACAGCTTCACGCTTCCCACGGTTACCTTCTTCAGCAGTTTCTGTCCCCAAACACAAACAAGCGTACCGATGAATACGGCGGAAGCACTGAAAACAGAGCAAGATTTATCACTGAAATCATCGAGGGCATAAAAAAAGAATGCGGTAAAGACTTCCCGATTATTGTAAGACTTACTGTTGATGAGTGCTATGAAAGAATCGGTCAGAAGGGTAAGGGCTATGACCTTGCAGAGGGCGTGAAAATTGCACAAATTCTTGAAAAAGCAGGTATAGACGCTATTGACGTCTCCTCTGCCGCTTATGACACCTTCAATTATTGGCTGGAGCCAACCTCCTTTGAGTGCGGCTGGAGAAAACACCTTGCCGCCGCAGTTAAAGAGGCTGTGTCAATTCCCGTAATTGCCGCTAATCTTATCAGAAGTCCCGAACAGGCTGAAAACCAGCTTAATGAGGGTATACAGGATATGATTTCACTCGGCCGTCCTCATATTGCAGACCCCCACTGGGCAAACAAGGTTAAAGAGGGTCGTACTGAGGACATTAAGAGATGTATTTGCTGTCTTTACTGTATTGAAAGTATGCAGAACAATGCCTATATAGGCGACCACGGTTACTGTGCCGTCAACCCCTTTGTAGGCAGTGAAAATTATGAGCTTAAAAAAGACGGAGACGGTAGAAAAATACTTGTTGCAGGCTCGGGTCCTGCCGGTCTTACGGCGGCTGAGCTTTTGGCAAAAAGAGGCTTTGACGTCACCGTTATGGAAAAGAGTGACAGGTTAGGCGGTCAGGTTGACCTCGCCGTTAAGCCTCCTCACAAAGACAAGCTTTACTGGTGCATTGAGGACTTACATACCGCCTGCAAAAAGCTTGGTGTCAAGTTTGAAATGGGCAAAGAGGTAACCGAAGACCTTGTTATGGGCTCTGATTTTTACGCAGTCGTACTTGCAACAGGAGCCTATGCTTTCAAGCCCTCTTTTATTAAGGGCTCAGACAAAGCTCACGTTTATACCACAACAGATGTTTTAACAGGTGAGGTTAAACTTGAAAATAAAAAAGTTGCTGTTATCGGCAGCGGTATGACAGGCCTTGAAACCGCCGAGCTTTTAGCAGAAAGCGGTAACAAGATAAGCGTATTTGAAATGGCTGACGAAATTGCTCCCGGTGTATGGATGCAGCACAAAGATGATATTCTTCCTAGGCTCAGTGAAAAAGGTACAAAGCTTTACACCTCACACAAGCTTCTTGAAATCAAAGACGATACAATTGTGCTTGAAAACAAGCAAGGCAGAAAAACAGAATTTCCCTTTGACGCAGTTGTACTTTCAATGGGTGCAAAAAGCGATAACGGACTTTACAACCGTCTCAACACCAAGTTTAAGAACCTTTATCTTATAGGTGACGGTAAAAAGGTTGGCAGAATTGCCGACGCTACAAGAGATGCTTTTGAGTGTGTAAAGAGGATTAAATAAAAGGAAGCAAAACCGATGCGAATGAGAAAAAAGAAGTACCTTAGCGAGCGTTTAGAGGCTGTAAGCGATTTAATCCTTGACACTGACCGCGAGGAAAAAGACTTCGAAAAAGCGACTGAAATTAAAGAATATTTTGACTTTGCCGAAATATTCGGAAACAGCAATCCCGTTGAGCTTGAAATAGGCTGCGGTAAAGGACAGTTTATTTGTGAATTGGCAAAACGTCACCCTGAAATAAACTATATTGCCGTTGAAAAAGAAAGGAATGTGGTTGTAGGTGCCGTTGAAAAGGTAAAGGGGGCAGGTCTTACAAATGTGCGGTTTGTTGCAGGGTGTGCCCAATATTTACCGCGTTTTATTCCGGACGGAAGTATCAGCAGAATTTACCTCAACTTTTCCTGCCCTTATCCTAAGGAGAAATACCGTAAGCACCGCCTTACTCACAGCTTCTTTTTGAAAATTTACCGCAGGCTTTTAGTTGAGAATGGAGAAATTCATCAAAAGACCGATAATATGCACTTTTTTGAGTTTTCCATTGAGCAGTTAAGCCTTGAGGGATATATAATTAAAAATGTTTCACTTGATTTGCATAACAGTGATTTTGAGGGAAACATTGTAACGGAATATGAAAAGCGGTTTTCCGATTTGGGTCAGCCTATTTATAGGTTGGAGGCTTCGTGCCGATAACATCGGGCCGAGTATCTCGACACGAATGTCACGGGGCCGATTACATCGGCAGGAATATTACGGGATAGAGTTATATAAAGGGCAACTTTACACCGCTTAAAATAAGTATGCTATTAAATAATTTTACACACCTGAATATAACGGCAGACAAATAACAGGTCAGCTTGATACTTAATCGTTAGTATCAAGCTGACCTTTAATCATATTATTTTGTTGTATTTAAACATTAACAGTTTTTACAGACCTTAAAATCCATCCGGTTTAAGCCGTGTAGCTTTACGTTAAATGCTTTCCGTGACATTACTGCCGGGGCTTCTCCTTTAAAGCTTATGCCTGTGCAGATGTGTCTTCGTCTGTTGTTTCTTCATCGTCGCCCTTGCCGAAAAGTTTGCCGAGATACTCTGCAAGAAGTTCAAAAATACCCTTGAGAAGTTCAATAACCTGTCCGATAGTCATAGCTGTCGCTCCTTTCATAATAAATTTTATTTATTAAATTTTATCACAGTTATGTATTAAAATCAATAATTTATTAAAAGATTTTAAATCTCTTATGCCTTTTCAGTAACGCTGTTTTCTTCTTTTTCTTTTAAGGCAGCAGCTCTTTTCTCTTTAAGTGCCTGTTCAACCTGTGCCATGTGTGACGCATCGTCCTCAAGTAAGAGAATTACTGCAAGGTATAAAACCGCACCGATAACAGGGCCCAAAATAAACTGATGCCAGCGGTATTTCAAAAATTTCTTTGCCGTTTGTGATTTGATAAGCTCATTACCTACAAGCTTTTTCCCTGCTTTGTCTTTCAGGTTTTCGCTGAAACCGAGGAAGTGAAGAAGCTGACCTTGAATAAACTTAGGAATAGCAGAGGTGATTTTTGAAACAAAGTTCTGCATTGAAAAGGTAAGACCCTCTGTTCTTTCGCCGGTTTTAAGCTCTGTTTCATCAACGGAGTTTGTCAAAAGTGAGCGTTCGGCAATACCTTTCATATTAGTGAGAATTTGTGCCGAGCCGATTAGTGACATAACAATTAGTATGGTTGAAAAGCTCTTGTAACGGTCATTTGCACCAATACCGAAAGCCAGTAAACGTGTAATTATGTTGGCAATTTCCGCAATGACAAGCAGCCTTTTGTTGCTGCCTAATTTTTTGATTGTGGGCACGGTGAAAAAGTTTGCAATTGCACCGGGGATGCCCATAACATAACCGTAGGCAACCTGAGCAGTACCGCCTGAAATTGTTTTGCCGAATACTGTATAAGCAATTCCCTCGCTTTCAAAGAAGTATTCCCAGGGAAGCGTGAGAGAAAGGCTCTGCACTATTCTTGCAACGCAAACAATTATAAGGGTTTTGTTGTAACGAAGATTATATAAAGATTTGAAGATATTTTTATCCTTAGGCGGTTCATCCTCAACCTTTTCTTTCATGCGTGCGGCAAGCATTGAAACTACCATACCGCCAAAGCCGAAAATAACCGCAAAAAGTAAGTAGGTATTTTTTTCGCTTAAAATGTTACTGTTTACAAAAATATCCTTAATCATGGGATAAAGACCTGCAATAGTACCGCCTGCTCCGGCACCGATGCTTATCCATTGAGCTACCCTTATTCGCTCTTGTGAGCTGGGACTTGACAATGCCGCAAGTCCCCAGATAGCAATATCCTGAAATGAGTAGAATAAGTCAAAGAGCAAATAGACTATAAGTATAAATGCTATTTCCTGCTGTTGTGAAAAGCCGAAGTCAGTGAACATAAAAACAGTCAGAATACCTATTATAATAGGCGTCCAAATGAGGAAAGGCCGCATTTTATTGCCCGGCTTATACTTTCTGTGGTCCATAATCGAGCCTATGAGTGGGTCATTTATTGCATCCCATAAGGCGCTTATACCGGTGATAACACCTGTCATTTTTGAGGGAATTGACAAAATTGTGTTCAGGTAAACAAAAAGACGGTTTGAAATAAAGTTATAGGTCATATTTTGACCTGCAAGACCTACGGCATAAGAAAACAGTCGGTTATTGGCAACCTTTGTTTCACTTTCGTCTTTTGTAAAAAGGAAAAACTTTTTCATTTGGTTGTGTCCTTTCTTTTTTATTAAGTAAATTATACAGCAGGAAAGCACATTGTTCAATAAGCTTTAGATAACTTCGGCTAAAGCTACAAAAGAATGTCTTTCAAATTAGCTTAAATGACAAAAAGAAACACAAACACCGATGCTTTTGGGCATCGGTGCTTGTGCAGTAATTTGAATGAGGTAACTATGAAAATGATAAAATTCGATAAAAAGCATAGAAATATTCCTTTAATTCCTACGTTACAATATTAACACTTTTGTATTCGACAATCAATATTCGATTTATAAAGTTTACATTATGTTAATAATATTCTCTTACAAGGTTGTTTTTTGAAAAACACCCCTCTTTTGACCTTTTTTTCATAAGGAAAAAATATAATATCCCTTGAAAATATAAATGGTGAGGGATAACGGTGACTTTAAAGGAATTTGTATCGAAACAGGAAGAATCTACCTCTGAAAAAAGAGAAAAAGACGAGATACGCAGATTAAAAACCGCTTTGAAAATGTTTTTAGCGGCAGTTATAGGCTTTTGTTTTTCACAGCTTGATTGTTTAGGTGAGCTTTCACCTTTTTCCTACGGCTTTTTAGGTGCAGTACCTTTTCAGTTTTGCTTTGCGGTTTTTTCCGGCAGTACGGTAGGTTATCTCATAGGCTTTGCAAAATTTGTTACTCTAAGGCAAATTTTATGCCTTTTTATTATTTCGATGGTAAGGCTTGTTGCAAGCAAAAAATTCCCCGATATAGAAAACGGACGTTTCAATGTAATACTTGTATTTTTCAGCGCCTTTGTTTCTCACTTTGTCACGGGGATAAGCTTTCTTTCTGTCCTCACCGCAGTTTTGGAAAGCTCTCTTGCCTGCTGCAGCTGCTACTTCTTTTTACGCGCCTTTAAAACACCGCTTATGAGAATAGGCATATCTAACCTTTCGGCGTTAGACAGCTTCAGCTTAATTATAAGCTTATGCAGTTTTCTTATGTCCTTTTCCGGCACTGAAATAGAGGGCTTTTCTCCGGCAAGGCTATGTTCGGTGTTTGCACTTTGCTTGTGCTGTTACTGTAAAGGCCCCTCGGCAGGAGCAATTGCAGGAATTTGCTTAGGTGCCGCTGTAAGCGTCAAACCCGAGGCAAGCTTTATTTTCCCTGCTTTCTCTTTAAGCGGACTTTTAGGCGGTGCTTTTTATTCCTTAGGTCAGCCTGTAATAGGCGCCGTCTGTTGCCTTTGTTTTTGTGCGGTCTGCCTGATTTCAGGACAAGGTCAGGCCTTGCTTTTGCCCATAATAGAATGTGTTATAGCCTGCGCCGCTTTCATGCTTCTTCCCACAGGCTGGCTTTACAATATAAAAGCTTCCGTTAACAAAGTTGTACAAGTCAGTGATGACGACGTAAATTTGAGAGTTTCAGCCTTACTGCAAAAAGCTTCCAGCAATATATATTCTTTTTGCGAAACAGTAAGCGGTGTAAGCGGTAAGCTTGATAAAATAATAAAGCCCGAGGTTAACAAGCTGTTTTTTGAGCTGCAACAAAAAATCTGTGACGGGTGCAGTCAAAAATCATTTTGCTGGAGCAAAAATTTTGACAGCACCGCCTTTGATGTTCTTGTAATTTTAGGCACTCACAAACGGCAAAAAAGTAAGCTGTCCCTTGAAAAAAGGTGCAGCCGCTTACCCGAATTAAAACGCTACATAATTGCCTCACGTAATGAATACAGCCTCAATATGGTTGCAAAAATGAAAAACCGCGAAATGCGAAAGCTTTTGACAGAGCAGTTTTCTACTATGGGCGACTTCTTAAAGGAGCTTTCGGGTCAAATTGCAAACAGTCGAAGCCTTGACAGCGCAAAGTCCTCCGCTTTAAGAGGTGCAATAATTGACAGCGGTATGTATATCGACGCACTTAACTGCTTAGGCGGAAAAGAAACAGGTCTTTTAATTGAAGTGACCAGCCTTGAAAAGCCCTTTGAAACCGATTACAAAAGGATAAAAACTACTCTTGAGGATATGACGGGACGAGCTTTTAATGAACCGGACATCTTCGACGGTGAAATGGGCACCGTATTGAAATTTGAGGAAAAAAGCGCCCTTGAACTCATAATCGGCTGTTTTCAGCGACCTCTTGTAAAGGGCGGTCCCTGTGGCGACAGTGTATCCCTTGACTGTTCCTTTGAGGGAAAGCAGTATGTTATTTTAAGTGACGGTATGGGTACAGGCGCCGCCGCTTCCCTTGACAGCACTATGACGGTAAGCTTACTGGAAAAGCTTTTAAGCTGTGGTTTTTCTTTTGAGAGTGCCGTGAAAATAGTCAACTCCTCGCTGATTATGAAGTCAACCGATGAATCAATGGCAACGGTTGACGGACTTTGTGTAAACCTTTTTACCGGCAAAGGCGAATTTTACAAAGCCGGTGCAACAATCAGCTTTTTAAGAAGAGGTAATATTGTATACACTATTGAGGAAAGCTCTCTTCCTCTCGGCATTTTAAGGGAAATAAGCTATAATAGAATTTCCAAGCAATTTGAGGTGGGCGACATCCTTTTAATTTTAAGTGACGGAATAACAGCCGGTGACTGCGGCTGGATAAGTGATGAGCTTCTTTCCTGGAGCACTAACAGTATGGAGGACCTGGCACTGCACATTGTGGAGCTTGCCGCTTTACGGCAAGACAGCTGTACAGGTGACGACCTTACAGCCGTGGCGGTGAAAATTGCACGGCGGGGAGATTGAACCGCGCTCAGCGGCTACGCCGCGGAGCAGTTATATTGTGCTGTCGCACAGTTATATTCGGCTGTAGCCGAGTTATATTGCTTCGCGGCTGTGCCGCTGAGCAGTTTTATTCGCCTGCAGCGAGTTAATTCGTGTGGGTAAGGTTGTGCTTCTACGTCGGTGGGATGTGGAGGTCAGGTAGTTACATAAGATACAGTCTTTTTTTACGTGTCGGTAAATTGATAGGTTGTCGGCATAGGGCGAAAATTTCCGTCACCCCCCTTTTTATATGGGGATGTCGTAAATTTTCGCAAGGGCGGACAGGCTCTGCTTTACCGCAAAAGCTCAGCTTCATTAACTCCGTCCATCGCGAGCATTCTGCGAATGCTCGCTCAAAGCTTCGCCTGCGCCGGTTTCACCGGCTCGGCTCCGTCTCCCACCTTACAAATAAAATTAGCCTGACACTTTTAAATTAAGCGTCAGGCTGATTTATTTTTTATAAATTAAAGCTTTTGTTTTTCTACAGTTTACTGCAACTTATCTTAAGCGATGTAAAGTTATCCTTTATATAACCTTATTTCGTAATAATCGTGTCGAGGTACTTGACCCCGTGATATTCGAGTAGATGTAATCGACAGCGGTGTAAAGCTATCCTTTAAATAACCTTATCCCGGAATATTCGAGTCGAGGTACTCGACCCCGTGATATTCGAGTAGATGTAATCGACAGCGGTGTAAAGCTATCCTTTGAATAACTCTATCCCGTGATAATCGTGTCGAGGTACTCGACCCCGTGATATTCGAGTCGATGTAATCGACAGCGGTGTAAAGCTATCCTTTAAATAACTTTAATCCGTGACATTCGTGCCGAGGTACTCGGCTTTGAAGCTCGGCATAAGCTGAAGCTTAAATAAATTCGCCTTGTGCTTTTTGTCAATAAGCTCCTTTGTGCTTTCGTCTTCACAAATGCCGGTGCGGATGTACTTGTCAAGCACCGCATAGGTAAAACCAAGGTTATCCTCGTCGGTTTTTCCGCAAAGTCCGTCGATGGGTGGTTTCTCTACCAAGTCCTCAGGCACACCTAAAACGTAGCCTATTTGCTTGACTTCCGTAACCGTAAGCTGTGAAAGGGGAGAAAAGTCGCCTGCCGCGTCACCGTAACGGGTGGCATAGCCTACCCAGTCCTCGGAAAGGTTGCAGGTGTTTACAACACGTCCGTTGTGGCTTTGACTTACTGCATAAAGCACCGTCATACGCACACGGGGAGGAATATTGGTTACCGTTTGAACCGAAAGCTCCATATCCTTGCGCAGTGTATTTTGTAAAGCCTCCATAGTTTCACCTATGTTTATGGTGTAATGCTTTATTCCAAGGTGGTTTACAAGCTTTTGGGCACAGTCAATGTCAGCTTGCACACCGTTAGGCATAAGCACACCGATTACTCTGTCTTTACCTAAGGCTTCAACACAGAGCGCCGCCGCAACAGAGCTGTCCTTACCGCCGGAAATTCCTATGACCGCGTTACAGCCTTTTCCGTTTTCCTCAAAAAAATCCCGTATCCATTTAACGCAGTCATTTTTTACTTTTATAGGGTCAAACATTTTTCATTCACCTCTCACATCAATTTGGCACATTTTCATCGTAAGCAGAGCCGCTTTATGGCTTTCGGGGGTTACACCTGCACAGCAGGAGGCGTCAACGCTTATGTCACTTTCGGGGAAAAGTGCCTTTAAAATCAACGCATTTGATACCACGCAAATGTCTGTGCAAAGGCCGATAAGCTCAATTTCGTCAAAGCTGTATTTGTCCCAGCCGGTAAAACCGAAAGAGGGCTTATCAATAACCTCACAGCCGTCAAAGTAAAGCCCGTCTGCTATTTCCCAGCCTTTTGTATCTTTTACGCAGTGGGTCACCGGAAGCTTTTTACCCTCGGGAGTGTCAAGATAGTTACTGCCGTGGGTGTCCCTTGTGAAAATTACTCTGCCGTTATTTTCTTTGTATGAATTTATTTTTGACTTAACATTTTCAACAATTGCCTCAGCCTCTTTTGTGCCGAGAGCACCGTCGATAAAGTCATTTTGCATATCAATTACAATCAGTGTTTTCATTTTATCCTAAATTTCAAATATCAGTTTGATAGTTTCGCCTTTTTTTGCGTAGGGGCTGTAAGCTGTTATCTCTATGTTGTACCTGCCTTTTTCAAGCACTCCTAAGTTAACGGTCTTTTCAAAGTCCGTTGCCCTTGTGTAATCAGAGAGCACAACAAAGGATTTTACCGCCACACCGCCTTTGCCTACGGCAATTTTATAATTTTCTGCCCTGTAATAGCCTGAAGCTTCGGGGAAGCTGATTTCAGCAGAGCCGTCATCGGCTAAAGTGAGGCTGATTTTTGCATTTTCGGGGAAAGCGGGTGCAGTGTCGGTTAAATATTTGTTGCCCCAAGTGTAGGCTCTTTTCGTTTTGCAAGCGAGATTTGTTAAATAGTAATCGCTTTCGGGGAAGAAGCAGTCACTTACAACGTCATAAGCTCTCATACGTACACTTCCCTGTGCGTCAACCTCAACAAGCCAGAAAGAGGCACTGTCTCCGTCACCGTAGGCATCACCTGAAATATAGCTGAGGTTGCCCATTGAACCTGTTACGGCGCCGCAGCCGACAGCCGTAAATGAGCCATGCCAAAGTGAACGCGGGTCATTTGCCGCATAGTGGGAGTGACCTGAAAAGTCCACAACCTGAGGATACATGTTGAGCACCGACCTGATTTCAACATTACCCCAGTTAACACTGCCGTAAACAGTCATTTCAGGGTGAGGATGCTGAAAAACAAAGATGGGCTTATCGCCTGTGTCGGCAACAGCTTTGTCAAGCTCCTTTTTAAGCCAGGAGGTCTTTGTGAGGAAAGTTTCCTTGCCGTTGTTGTCATAAGAAACACCTATAAAATGGTAGCCGCCGATAACGGTGTGAGTGTCTACGTTTTCGTTTACATATTGCTTATAAATTTCGTAGGCTTTTTGGGGCTCTTTGTTGTCTCTGTAGATATTAAATTCGTGGTTGCCTAAGCAGACTAAAAGCTCCGTATCTTCTTTTATGCTTTCATCGGTAATGGATTTGAATATTTCAAATTCCTCTTTTTTACCGTTATCGGTAAAGTCACCGGCAATTATGAAAGCGTCAAGGCTGTCACCTGTCAATTGATAAGCTTTTTCAATAGTATCTCTGAATTTATCCTGATTATCCTTACCGAAGTTTTCCGAATTTTCATCGGTTTCTTTTTCTTTTAAATGGACGTCACTGCACACGGCAAAACGAAGTGTCGGTGAAAAATCCTCGGGCACCTGGGGGAAATCCTTATTTATTCCCGAAACAAGTGATGAAAAACCGAAAAAGCCGGTAAAGATTAAGGTTATGGCTTTGCTTAAAAATTGATGAAATTCATTGTTGAAAGAAAACATTTTACTTTAAAAGCTCCTTATACATACGGATATACTCGTTTGCACTCTTGCCCCAGCTGCAATCACATTCCATGGCACGCTTAACAAGGGTGTCCCAATATTCCTTGTTAGCATAAGCGCCTAAGCCTCTGTGAATTGCACCGAGCATATCGTGGGCATTGTATGTTTTAAAGGTAAAGCCGTTACCTTTGCCGTCACCGCTGTCGCTTATGGAGTCACGCAGACCGCCTGTCTCCCTGACAATGGGCACTGTGCCGTAACGGAGCGCAACCATTTGTGAAAGTCCGCAAGGCTCGCTTTTTGAGGGCATAAGGAAAAGGTCTGAGCCGGCATAAATCTTTCTTGCAAGTGAGGGCACAAAGCCTATTCTTACTGCAAGCTTATTGGGATATTTGTTTGCCATTTCCCTGAAGAAGTTTTCGTATTGCCAATCACCTGAGCCTACAACTACCATCTGTACATCACAGTGATAGAGTAGCTCGTCAAGAACACCCTTGATAAGGTCAAGTCCCTTGTGAGAAACAAGGCGGGACACAAGGCCTATAACAGGCACGTCTGCCCTTTGGGGGAGCCCCATATTTTCCTGAAGCTGACGTTTGTTTTCGGCTTTGCCTTCCTTGACATTTGCCAAGGTGTAATTTACGGCAATATTTTTGTCGGTTTCAGGGTTATAGTTATCGGTATCAATGCCGTTGAGTATACCCTCAAGCTTCCATTGACGTTCACGTAAAATTGTGTCAAGTCCGTGGCTGTACCAGGGGTCGAGAATTTCATTTGCATAAGAGGGTGAAACGGTGGTCACCTTGTTTGCGCACTCAATAGCACCTTTCATAAAGTTGACGTCACCGTCATATTCAACAAGGTGAACATCGCTGTAATTAAGACCGATAACGTCATTTACAAGCTCCATACCGTAGGTGCCTTGATACTGAATATTATGGATTGTGAAAACGGTCTTTATGCCGTAGTACCAAGGGTTTTTGCTGTAAAAAACAGAGTAGAAAACCGGTGTGAGAGCCGTCTGCCAGTCATTACAGTGAATGATGTCCGGTTTGAAGTCGATTACGGGGAGAATTTCCAAAACAGCACGGGAGAAGAATGTAAAACGTTCCGCATCGTCATAGTGACCGTAAATTGTGTCACGTTTAAAGTAGTACTGATTGTCAATAAGGTAATAGATGACACCCTCGTGCTTTGCCTGGAAAATACCGCAGTACTGACGTCTCCAGGCGACGGGCACGGAAATGTTTGTAATAAAGGTCATTTTGTCCTTTAATTCCTGTTTTATGGTGTCATAAAGAGGCATTACTACACGGCAGCCTATAAGTCTTTTTCTGAGTGCCTGAGGCAGTGAGCCCGCAACGTCGCCTAAGCCTCCGCTTGCCATAAAGGGCAAGGCTTCACTGGTTACATATAATATTTTCATACTTAAAATCCTTTCTCTTAAAGGGTAATTTATGCCGGCGAAAATATTCCAAACTCAGTTTTTTATCGGAATATTTTCGCCCTTTCTTCGTTAAAATACTCGTTAATCCCTAAATTTATACGTTAATTCCCTTGCCGATATAAATGGGATAGGTCTGTGCGCCTGAAAGCTCTCTGCCCGGCTTTACAATAACACCCTTGTCAAGCACTGCGCAGTTCACCTTTGCGTTTGCACCTATGAAGCTGTCTTGCATAATAATGGAATTTTTAATTACGGCACCCTCCTCAACGTGTACGCCCCTGAAAAGAATTGAGTTTTCAACAGTGCCCTTGATGATGCAGCCGTCTGCAACAAGTGAGTTTTTAGTCTTTGCACAGATGCCGTAAATTGCAGGCATATCGTCACGCACTTTTGTGTATACGGGCTGGTCTTTGTTGAAAAGTTCAGCATATTCGCCTGAAAGAAGCTCCATACTAATGTCATAGTAGCTTTGAAGTGAGTCTATAACTTTTGCATAAGAGTTGATTTTGTGACCTCTTATATTGAGGGAGCCGACGTTTGCGGCAATAATATCAATTTCAAAATTCTTCATACCCATAACAAGGCTTGAACGTAAAAGTCTTTCAAGCAA
Source organism: Acutalibacteraceae bacterium (assembly GCA_051880695.1). GTDB lineage: Bacteria > Bacillota > Clostridia > Oscillospirales > Acutalibacteraceae > UBA6857. The sequence continues at coordinate 44,084 of JBJEOK010000025.1, forward strand.
AACTCTGCTCATAACAATAATGTTAAGTGAATAGTCACAGGCCTTGTCTGATTTTTCACCGATTTTAACGGCGTTTATTTTTCCGCTTTCGTCAACATCAAAGCTCATAACGTAATTGAGCTTAGGCGCTATACCTCTTTTATATGCAATTGTGATATCGGCACCGCTTTTAACGTGGTCTTCGATAATTTCGTTATAGTCAAGGTTGCAAACTACATTGCAGTCAGCCATAAGCACATACTCATTTGTTGACTTTGAAATGTAGGGGAGCATTGCTTCAAGAGCCTTTAAGCGGTTTTCATACTTTTCACCGCTGAAAGGCGGCAGGAAGGTTATACCGTCTCTTTTTCTTGAAAGGTCCCAGGGCTTGCCTGAGCCTAAATGGTCCATAAGTGATTGGTAGTTAGCCTTTGTGCTTACACCAACCTTACCGATACCGCTGTTTACCATACTTGAAAGGACAAAGTCGATAAGTCTGTAACGGCCTGCAAAGGGTACCGAGCCCATTGTTCTTACGCTTGTAAGCTCACTTAAAATATCGTCATAAGCATTTGAATAAATAATACCGAGCGCGTTCATCACTTTACCTCCTCAACGTCTGTATCAATCATTTGTTTTGCCTTAACTGAGGCTCCTTTTCCGATTGTAACCTTTTCGCCTATAACGGTTACACCCCAGTTGTCGCGGTTTTCGATTTCTTCGGGGCTTTCACCTACATGGGCACCTTGTTCAATCACTGCGTTTTCTGCAACAATTGCATATTCAACCACAGCACCCTTTTTAATTGTTGTGCCGGGCATTACAATGGAGTATTTTACGGTGGCGCCCTCTTCAACGGTTACATTTGAGAAAAGAATTGAATAATCAACATTACCTGCAATTACACAGCCCTCGCCTACCATGGAGTTTTCAACCTTTGCCGTGTCAGAAACAAAGTGAGGCGGTGCAACGGGGTTTCTTGAGTAAATTCTCCAGGTGTCATCTGACAGGTCTAAGTCAACTTTCGGGTTGAGCAGGTCGAGGTTTGCTTCCCAAAGTGAGTCGATTGTGCCGACGTCTTTCCAGTAGCCGTCAAACTTAAAGGCAAACATTCTCTCGCCGTTTGCGTGCATTGCGGGGATGACATCGTGACCGAAATCGTTGCCTGAGTTTGGATTTTCCTCGTCTTCGATAAGATATTTGCGAAGCTTACTCCAGGTGAATATGTAAACGCCCATGGAAGCTTTGTTGCTCTTTGGATTTTTCGGCTTTTCTTCAAATTCACTGATTGAGCCGTCGTCATTTACAAACATAAGTCCGAAACGGGAAGCTTCCTCCCAAGGTACTTCAAGCATTGCAATTGTGCAGGCTGCATCTTTTTCCTTGTGATATTGGAGCATTTTGTTGTAGTCCATTTTGTAAATATGGTCGCCTGAAAGTACGGCTACATATTCGGGGTTATAGCGGTCAATGAAGTTGATGTTCTGATAAATTGCATTTGCAGTGCCCTTGTACCATTCGGTGCCCTTGATTTGCTGATAGGGCGAAAGAATATGCACACCGCCGAAAGCACGGTCAAGGTCCCAGGGCTGACCGTTGCCGATGTAATCGTTGAGCTCGAGGGGCTGATACTGTGTAAGCACACCGACAGTATCAATGCCCGAATTTATGCAGTTTGAAAGGGGAAAGTCAATAATGCGGTACTTTCCGCCGTAGGGAACCGCCGGCTTTGCAATATTCTTTGTGAGTATTACGAGTCTGCTGCCTTGTCCGCCTGCAAGGAGCATAGCAAGACATTCTTTTTTCTTGAGCATAATATTTCCTCCTATATATTATTGGTTTGTTTTTTTCTGTTTTTGTGTTTTTTGTTTCTTGCCCTTATATTTAAGAAGTATAAAGGAAAGACCGGGTAAATTACAGCTTATTGTATTTTCAAAGCCGTGCATTGACTGTTTCTTAGATGAAACCTTTGTTTTTGTGCCTTTTCCGTTTCCGCCGAATTCCACTGCATCAGAGTTTAATACGACTTCATAAACGCCTTCTCTTTCAACACCGAAGCAATACTTTTCACGCATAACCGGTGTAAGGTTGCACACACAGATAAGCTCCTCGTTTGCCTTGTTACGCCTTGAAAAAGCAATTACCGAGTTGTTTTTATCGTCGCTTACAAGCCATTTAAAGCCTTCCCAGCTGTAATCAATTTCCCAAAGGGGTGAATTTTTAAGGTAAATGCTGTTGAGTTTTTTTACGTAGTCCTTGAACTGACGGTGCTTTTCGTAACCGAGTAACACCCAGTCAAGCTCACTGTCATATTTCCATTCAATAAACTGACCGAATTCCTGACCCATAAAGGTAAGCTTTTTACCGGGATGGCACATCATATAGCCTAAGAAAGCACGAAGTCCGCTGAATTTTTCCTCATACTCACCGGGCATTTTGCCTATAAGCGAGCATTTGCCGTGAACAACCTCATCGTGTGAGATGGGTAAAATAAAGTTTTCGCTGAAGGCATAGAAGAAAGAGAAGGTCAAAAGATTGTGGTTAAACTTTCTTGAAAGTCCGTCCATTGAAAAATATTTGAGCGCGTCATTCATCCAGCCCATATTCCACTTGAAGTTGAAGCCTAAGCCGCCTATATCGGCAGGCTTTGTAACAAGGGGCCAGGCGGTGCTTTCTTCGGCAATCATAAGAGGATTTTTAAATTCACGGAAAATACCGCTGTTAAGCTTGCGGAAAAATTCCACAGCCTCAAGGTTTTCGTTTCCGCCGTATTTATTAGGTATCCACTGACCCTGCTGTCTGCCGTAGTCAAGGTAAAGCATAGAGGCAACGGCATCAACACGTAATCCGTCAATGTGATATTTGTCGAACCAAAAGGCGGCAGAGCTTGTAAGAAAAGACACAACTTCATTTCTGCCGTAGTCAAAGACCATTGTGCCCCATTCCTTGTGCTCACCCTTTAAGGGATTTTCATATTCGTAACAGGGCTTGCCGTCAAACATTCTAAGGCCGTGCTCGTCTCTGGGGAAGTGAGCCGGTACCCAGTCAAGTATAACGGCTATGTCGTTTTTATGGCAGGTATCAATAAGATACATAAAATCGTGAGGCGTGCCGAAACGTGACGTTGCACTGAAATATCCCGTTACCTGATAACCCCATGAGCCGTCAAAGGGATATTCCGAAAGGGGCATAAACTCAATGTGAGTGTAGCCCATTTCTTTAACGTAAGGCACAAGCTCATTTGCAAGGTCGCGGTAAGAATAGGGATTTCCGTCTTCGTGAAGCTTCCACGAGCCTGCGTGCACCTCGTAAATATTCATCGGTGAGGAATATACATTTGTTTTTTCCTTTTGTTTTTGCCACTTTTCGTCGCCCCATTTGTAGCCCTCAAGCGGGAAATACTTTGAGGCTGTACCCGGTCTTGTTTCACTGTGAAAAGCGTATGGGTCGCTTTTTGCAACCTTTTTGCTGTCACAGCCTGTAACAAGAAACTTGTAGTTATCAAAAGGCTTTACATCTTTGATATAACACTCCCACACACCGGCCTCGTTAATTTTATCCATTTCATTCTTTGTTTCGTCCCAGCAATTAAACTGTCCTATAACGCTGACCGCCTTTGCGTGAGGAGCCCATACACGAAATGAAAAAAGATTTTTTTCACCTTTTACACTGTGACACCCCATATATTCATAGGCTTTCATATTGTTTCCCTGATGAAAAAGGTAAAGAGCTACTTCATCACCTAAAGGTTTTTTTTCAGCCATTTTAACACCCCTTTATTTAATTAGTTTTATACATATATCATAATAACACTATTAAAACAAAAATTCAATAGAATTTGTGATAATCTTACAAATTCATCAAAATTGATTTTTTATGTTTGTGTATTATGCTAAGTATGTAAATAAGCTTCAGAGGCAAAATTTTACGAATAAAATAGGGCAGTTGAAACATAATATCAAAGAAAACACGAGAAAAACGAAGAAAATCAAAGAAAAATTATAAAACAATATTCCCCGGTTTCCCGAAATATTGTAAAAATTCAAAATCGTCCCAAAATAACATAAGTCCGTCCGTTGACAAAAAAGCTCTTTACGTTGTACAATAATCTTGTCAAAAAGGGGAGCACCTTACCTTTCTTGACAAGTAAGACGTCTTAAAAGACAATAACAATCATAAATTAAAAAAGAAAGCCGGTGATTATTATGAACCCTTATGTAATCTTTTGGATTGTTATGGCGGTTGTGTTTCTTGCAGCGGAAGCGGTGACACCTAATCTTGTGACAATTTGGTTTGCCTGCGGTGCCTTAGGCAGCCTTGTTACTGCGCTTTTAGGCGGTAAAATTATTTTACAGCTTGTGATTTTTATTATTGTCACTGCTGTCACACTTTATTTTACAAGACCGCTTGTAAAAAAATTCAACAGCAAAAAACACGTCGCAACTAATGCTGATGCTCTTTTGGGAAGCGAATGCACCGTAAAGGAGGAAATTAACAATCTTTGCGGCAGCGGTACAGTTTCCGTCGGCGGTAAAATTTGGACCGCACGAAGTCTTAACGGTGAAATAATCGCCGTAAACGAAAGGGTAGAGGTTGTAAAAATCGAGGGCGTTAAGCTTATGGTGAAAAGAATAATCCGACCCCAGCCTTAAGCAATATTTTCCCCCATATCGTAAAAACAAAAAATTATACTTATTAAAAGGAGAACCCAAATGGAAGCTATTATTATCCCCCTTATTTTAATCGCACTTATCGCAATTGTTATTTTAGTAAGAAATATCCGCATAGTTCAACAGGCTAAGGCTATGGTTATTGAACGACTCGGTGCATACAGCACAACCTGGAGTGTGGGTATTCACTTTAAAATTCCCTTTATAGAAAGGGTTGCAAAGGTTGTTTCACTTAAAGAGCAGGTTGTTGATTTCCCGCCTCAGCCCGTTATTACAAAAGATAATGTTACAATGCAAATTGACACGGTGCTCTACTTTGAAATCACCGACCCCAAGCTTTATACCTACGGTGTTGAGCATCCCTTAACCGCAATTGAAAACCTCAGCGCGACTACACTTCGTAATATTATCGGTGAGCTTGAGCTTGACCAGACACTTACCTCGCGTGATATTATCAACAGCAAGATGCGTGTTATTCTTGACGAGGCAACTGACCCCTGGGGCATCAGAATCAACCGTGTTGAGCTTAAAAATATTCTGCCTCCCAAGGAAATTCAAAATGCCATGGAAAAGCAGATGAAAGCAGAACGTGAGCGCCGTGAGTCAATTCTCCGTGCAGAGGGTGAAAAGAAGTCTGCTATCCTCATAGCAGAGGGTGAGAGAGAATCGGCAATTCTTACCGCCGACGCTAAAAAGCAGGCACAAATTCTTGAAGCAGAGGGCCAGGCAGCCGCCATTATCAAGGTGCAGACCGCTACTGCCGAGGGTATAAAAATGATTAAAGAAGCAGGCGCTTCCGAAGAAGTTATCAAGCTCAAGGCTCTTGAAGCTTTCACAGCCGCAGCAGACGGTAAAGCCACTAAAATTATTATCCCCTCTGAAATTCAGGGTCTTGCAGGCCTTGCAACAGGCTTAAAAGAAGTAATTACAGATGTAAAATAAACGTAAACTTTTAATATTTACTTGACAAATAACTTTTTTTTGAGTATCTTATTATTTATAAAACATAATTTTACATTGTGTTTTACTCTGGCTTTATTTTGCTTGGAAAAGGAGCAGTTATAACAATGAAAAAAGAAGTTAAGGCAATAATTGCCGTTGTAGTCGTAATTTGGGTATTTGTAATGGGCTTTGAAATCGGTATCCTTAAAGGCACAAAGGATACAAAGGCTATGCTTTCAACAACACAGATGCCCACAACACAGTATACAACTACTACCATGCCTTCAACACAAGCTACAACAGTTTCAACAGAAGCTTCAACATCTGTTTCGGCAACAGGTGCAACAGATGCAGCAGCTACAACAGCAGCTCCTATTCCCGGCGCAGCAACTGATGTTTCAGCTTTGTCGAAAGAGCAGATTACAGCTAAAGTTGTTGAATATGTTAATAAAGTCAAGGCTGAGCAAAATATGACAGCCGTTAAAAAAGAAACTATTCAGGTTACGGTTGACAACTGTTCCGTTCCCTCGCTTACAGGCACCGTAAATGATGTTGTTCAAAAAATTGTAGGTGACCCTTCAACACACACATTTACATTTGTAAACGGTCAGGGTACCAATGCAGCAGGTGAAACGGTATCGGCTCACGATGCTATTCCTCCCTCAAATGATGCTCATAAGGACGCTCAGCTCGATCCCTCAGGTGTTGCATCGGCAACAGCAAAAAAGGATGCAAACGGCAACACTGTTTACACCGTTGTACTCGTTGCAGAGAGCACTACCATTTCAAACGGTGTGCCTACACACAACTCCGGTATAATCGGTTACCTTAACCTTGGTGCTATCAACATTCCTGTTCCCGGCATTTCTATTACAGAAGCAAATATGAACTATCCCGGTTCAACTGTTGAAGTAACAGTTGACAGTAACGATAAGGTTATCAAGCTTGTCAACAAGATGCCTATGAGCGGTAGCGGTACAGCTAAGGTTGGCTTCACATCGGCAAACGCAGAATTTTCAGGCGGCCTTGATGAGAGTTGGGAGTTTAGTTATTAAGATTTAATATGATGAAAGAGGTTGTGACGAAAGTTGCAACCTCTTTTTTTGATTTTTTTGTCAGTAGATTGGATAAAGATTTTAACGGTATTTTTTGTTTAAGCAGTAGTGATATATCTTTTTATTCGCTTATTTTTACAATTGCAATCGCTTTTTCTAAAAGGATATTGATAACCTCATTTCGGGAACGGCTTGTCAGCGCGGATATTTCTTCGAGTTTTTCTATTGTTTCGTCTTTCATACGAACTGATATAATTTTATAACCGTCATCCCCGCGTTTTTGGATTTTTCTTTTAATTTCAATAAATTCATCTGCCATAAATTCAACTCGTCTCCTAAAAATAAAATATATTTATTATTTTATATTGACAAAGTCGGTAATAATATATTATAATAAAAACTATAAAAATATATTAAAAATTTATAATATAAAACATGGAGGAATTGAAATGAAATGTCCGTATTGTAATGCAGAGAATAGTGATGGTTATGCTTTTTGCGACTTGTGCGGTAAACCCCTTAAGCCGATTATTAAACCGAAAAAGCGTCAAGAAACAAAATTTCACAAAGAAATAATAGGTGAAAGTAAAAAAGAAGTGATAGAAAAAAACAAAAACTTTAGTTGGACAAAGGTTGTAAAGATATGTGCTTTTATAATGATAATCGCTCTTACGGTTGGCGGTGGATTTTTAGGTGCGATAATCGGTGACGAAATCGGAGATGAGTTGCTTATGTTAGTAGGCGCAATAGCAGGAGGTATATTCGGATTGGTATGTGGAATGATTGTTGTTTCAATCAATATGTAGTTGGTTGAAATATCAGAAAATATAGCACAAGGTGTTCGACTCCTGGAAAGAAACGAAGATACAGTGCAATAATAGGAAGCAATACAAGTTTTTGCTTAGTATTTTTTAGGACTATTAAAATTTATATTAAAAAATGTCAGGGTATGCAGATTGTCAAATGATTTACATATCCTGATTTTTTCATATTTATACAAAGCTTTAATATCTACATATTGTTTTATTTAAAGCGACTATATAATACCCCCAACATATAGTGCCCCGCAGTGCAGGGCACCCCAAACACACACGGCGGGGTG
>JBJEOK010000026.1:0-10975 GCA_051880695.1 Acutalibacteraceae bacterium
ATAGCCCCTTATAGGGGCTAATCAAACCACCGGTTGAACCGGTGGTCATGATTGCGTATTACGTTCTACGTTAGAGGGAGTTATAGGTCAGGTAGTTTGCGTGGAGGATAGGTTGTGCTTCTACGTCAGGGGGTGGCTAAGCATAAGTCCGCATTATCGCGAACATTCTCCGAATGTTCGCTCGCAGCGGCGGCAAAGGCTTCGCGCCAAGCTAAAGCTTGGCTGTCTTGCCGCCGCCCCCGGCTACGCCTACACAATTGTGCTTCGCACAGTTAAATTATAAAAGAAAGATACAGCCAAAACCAAAGTCAAGGCTTCATCTTTTCTTACGAAAAAGGCTCTTATTTCTTATGCTTTAATGTTTTTTATTGACATTTGCAGTAAAAAATGTTAAACTCAAAATGAGATTAACTTTTTGTTAACAATTTTAATTAAGGGAGAAATTTACTATGAAAAAAATTATTTCAGTTTTTTTAGCTTGTATTATGATTTTTTCGGTAACACCCATTTCTTTTGTTCAGGCTTATGATAACACACCCTCAGTCACCTGTGTTGACCCGACAATTTATATCGCCGGTGACAGCAACGATATTTATTATGACAACGATACAAAAACATTCCGTATCGACGATGTTTTAGGCTTGATTACAGGCGATGAAGAAAACGAAGAAGACGGAGAAAACAACAAAGTTATTGAAGCCGCGGTCAACATTCTTATTCCCTTTATTCTTGAGGGAATTGCCCTTGATAAATGGGATAATTACTATGCCGCCGTTGAAAAAGAAATCGGCGAGCTTTTTGAGCCTATCAGACTTGATGAAAACGGCAATATTCCCGAGGGCTCCGATTCAGGTATAGGTCAGGCGGCAAAAAATCAAAACAATTATGCTATGACCCATAATATCGTAAACGCTCAAGGAAGATATACGGAAAAAGCATATTTCTTTAATTATGACTGGAGACTTGACCCCATTGAATTAGCCGATGATTTACACGAATTTATCGAGGGAGTAAAAAGTGCAACGGGTCGCAGTAAGGTTTCTCTTAACTGCAGATGCTTAGGTACTAACGTAGTTTTAGCTTATATCAATAAGTACGGCTCTGACAGCATAAAGGGCTTAGGCATTGACGTTGCTACCTCCAACGGTGCAGATTTCCTCAGCGGTATTATCAGCGGTGATTTCGGTATTGACGGCAACTCCGTTGTAAGGCTTATATCCGACATCTGCGTTTTTGATGATGATATTCACGTAAGTCCTCTTATCACAAGAACAATCGAGCTTCTTTCAAATACCGGTGTTCTTGACAAGATGACTGACGTTGCACGCGAGGAGCTTTACTGTAAAATTGAATACGGTATTATTTCGGCTCTTGCAACTTCAACATTCCTCACTTTCCCCTGTTATTGGGCACTTGTAACACCTGAGGATTTTGACGATGCCTTAGTTTATGTTTTCGGTGAAGAGGGCAGCGAAAAACGTCAGAAATATGCAGGACTTATTGAAAAAATAACTGTATATAACGAAACCGTTAAAAAGAACGTAAATGAAATTTTACTTTCAACTCAGGTGCCCGATGGAAACGGCAAAAAGGTCAATATGTGCGTCATTTCAAAGTACGGTACACAGATGGTTCCCGTACTTAAAGACGGCAGTATTGTAGGCGACCAGTATGTTTCGGCTAATAAGTCATCCTTCGGTGCCACAACTTCAACTGTTTATAACAATCTTTCCGATGAATACATAGCACAAAGGCAGGCAGAGGGCCTTGGAAAGTATATTTCACCCGATAAGCAGGTAGACGCTTCAACCTGTCTGTTCCCTGATTATACCTGGTTCATTAAGGGCTGTGCCCACGGCTATTATTCCAAAGATGAAAGAGATATTCTTCTTGCCGCAATTGACGCTGACAGACAGCTGACAATTGACGACTTCCCCTGGACGCAGTACATTGTTTTCAGTTATGAGGATCACAGCTTTGTGCCTATGACCGAAGAAAACTGTCACAATGAAAACTGGGAAGCCGACCCCGACATTGACAGACCTCAGGGTGACGAGGGTAAGCTAAAATCATTCTTAGTTTCCTTATTCCGTTGGCTCACTGCATTTTTCAACTTCTTAACGGAAAAAATTACAGGCAAATAAAACCAATCGGTTGACAAACTTAATTTGCAGTGTTATAATCCTTTCATAACATTGCAATGTAAAAGTGAATATTTACTGGGGGTGCTGTTTATCGGCTGAGATTATACCCATAACCTGATTCGGATAATACCGACGTAGGCTAAGTAGTTTAATGTGTAAAATGTGCTCCATCTTTTCAGGTGGAGCTTTTTTATGGCGGTAGATACTATCGCAAATTTTTTTAAAGGAGCGTATTAAAAATGAACGCAAGTGTAGCAATTCAGGTTTTACCCGGTGTACAGGATGAAGAAGAACTCATAAGAATAGTTGACGAGGTTATAGCATACATAGCTTCAACAGGCTATAATTATTATGTGGGTCCCTTTGAAACAACCATTGAGGGCGACAGCTATGATGAGCTTATGGAAATTGTGAAAAACTGTCAAAAGGTGGCAATAAAGGCCGGCTGTGACAGTGTCAGTGCTTATGTAAAAATTTGCTTTAAGCCGGAAGGCGGTGTGCTTACTATTGACAAAAAAGTTTCAAAGCATCACAAATAAAACGGCTCCTTTAATTTCAATTGCCTTTGTTTTATTATTGTGGCTTTTTTTAAGCGAGGGCGAAATCATCGCCGCCTATATGCTGCCGTCTCCCATTGACGTGATAAAAAGCTTTATAAAGGACTTCCCCATACTTATGATGCACCTGAAAGTCACCTTGCAGGAGGCACTTTACGGACTTTTCATAGGTACGGCCCTTGCTTTTATCATTTCGCTTTTAATGGATAGATTTGACTTTTTGTACAAAGCTTTCTATCCGCTTCTTGTTATCAGCCAGACCATTCCCACAATAGCCATAGCACCGCTTTTAGTGTTGTGGATGGGCTTTTCAATGGCACCGAAAATTACCCTTGTTGTGCTGACTACTTTTTTTCCTGTCACTGTTTCACTGCTTGACGGCTTTAAAAGCATTGACAAAGACGAAATCAACCTTATGCGCAGTATGGGGGCAGACAATTTTAAAATATTCCGCCACGTAAAATTGCCAGGTGCGGCAGAGCACTTTTTTTCGGGACTTAAGGTTTCCGCTTCATACTGTGTTGTAGGTGCGGTTATTTCCGAGTGGCTCGGCGGTTTTGAGGGCTTAGGCGTGTATATGACAAGGGTAAAAAAAGCATACGCCTTTGACAAAATGTTTGCGGTTATTATTTTGATTTCCGCTTTATCTCTTGTGCTTATGGCAATAGTAAACCTTATGAGAAAACGGGTTTTACGTTATAAAAAATAATTTTTTAGTATTAGAAAGGAAAATTAAAATGAAAAAGATTACAGCAGTTTTACTCACAGTACTTTTACTTTTCAGCCTTGCTGCCTGCGGCGGCGAAAAAACAAGTGACGGCAACGCACTTAAAGAAATCACCCTTTGCCTTGACTGGACACCTAACACAAATCACACCGGCTTTTTTGTAGCTGACAAGTTAGGCTACTACGAAAAAGAGGGCATTAAAATTACAATTGTACAGCCCCCCGAAGACGGTGCAGAGCTTATGACCGCTTCAGGTCAGGCTCAGTTTGGTATCAGCTTCCAGGATACAATTCTTCCCTCTTTTGCTTCGGAAAATCCCATAGGTGTTACGGCAGTAGCAACAATTTTACAACATAACACTTCCGGTATCATTACACGCAAGGGTGAGGGCTGTGAAACTCCGAAAGGTCTTGAGGGCAAGCGTTACAGCACTTGGGAAAGTCCCATTGAGCTTGCTATTATGAAAAACGTTATGGAAAAAGACGGCGCTGATTACAGCAAGCTTCAGCTTATTCCCTCAGTTGTAACAAACGAGGCAGAGGCACTCAGAAACAATGACACCGACGCAATCTGGATTTTCTATGCCTGGGCAGGTGTTGCCTGTGAATTGGCAGACCTTGAGTTTGACTACTTCGATTTCATTGACATCAACCCTGTTTTTGACTACTATACACCCATTATTGTTGCAAACAATGATTTCCTCAAAAATGACCCCGAAACCGCAAAGGCATTTTTGAGAGCAACTGCCGCAGGATATGAGTATGCTGTGGAAAATCCCGAAGAAGCTGCTAAAATTCTTGTTGAGGGTGACACAACAGGCTCACTTAACGACAGCCTTGAGCTTGTCACTGCAAGCCAGAAGTGGATAGCCGACAAGTACATTGCCGACGCTTCTCAATGGGGTATTTTTGACGCTGACCGTTGGGACGGCTTCTACAACTGGGTTTATGAGGAAGGTCTCATTGACGTTCAACTCCCCGCCGGCACAGGCTTCACAAACGACTATTTAATGTAAGGAAAAGCTTTATGGAAAAGTTAAGGGCAGAAAATATAACCGTCAGCTTTGAAAATGAAAGGATTATTGAAAATGTTTCCCTTTCACTTAAAGAGGGCGAAACAGTATTTCTTCTCGGTACAAGCGGCTGCGGAAAAACAACCTTTTTCAATGCCGTTGCAGGTCTGAAAGAGGTTGACAGCGGTAAGGTTTTCCTTGACGGAAATGACATTACGGGAAAAACGGGTCTTACAAGCTATATGCTGCAAAAAGACTTACTTTTAGAGCATTACACCGTAATCGACAATGTTTCTCTGCCCCTTGTGATAAAAGGCGAAAAGAAAAAGGACGCACGAAAAAAAGCAGAGCCCTATTTTAAGCTTTTCGGTCTTGAGGGCACAGAGAAAAAATACCCCTCGGAGCTTTCGGGCGGTATGAGACAACGCGCCGCTTTTTTAAGGACTTATCTCAACGGCAACAGCACGGTTTTACTCGACGAGCCCTTCAGCGCCCTTGATGCCATTACAAAATCCGCTATGCACGCCTGGTATATGGATATAATGAAAGAGATTAAGCTTTCAGCTATATTCGTAAGCCATGATATTGACGAGGCTATTTTGCTCGCAGACAGAATTTACATTATGGCAGGTAAGCCGGGTAAAATAACTGCTGAAATAAGCGTGGATTTACCTAAGCCACGCAAAGGCAGTGAGTTTACGGTGGAATTTTTGGAAATTAAGAGGGAAATTCTCGGAAAGTTAAATGCGGAGTAAGTCCTTTTCACATATTGACTTTCCGCACACATAAGAGTATAATTATGGCAAATTACTGAAAGGCAGGTGGACAAAATGACAATGATGATTAACACAATGAATCGGAGAGCCGTTTTGTCCGTTTGCGATTGATGTAAAATATCTTTCTTAACTTATAGGCATCTCCGTATTCTCGGAGGTGCTTTATTTTTTTATAGGAGCAACAAGTGCAATGAATACAACAATCAAAAAAGTAACATTGAGTGAAAAAGATACCCTTGCAAATTTGCTTGAAAAATACAACTATGAATTTTCACAGTACGACAAAAGACAATTTAACAGCAACGGTTTATTCGGTTATAAATATCTGAACAACTATTTCACGGAAGAAAGCCGATATGCTTATTTTATTTATGTTGATGATATTCTTGCCGGCTTTGCACTGATAAACAAATATAAAGAGTGCGACAGACCGATTGATTGGTCGATGGCTGAGTTTTTTGTTTCATATAATTTCAGGCGTCAAGGAATAGCAACTGAAGCTGTCAGGCAAATCTTTAATCTTCATAAAGGCTTTTGGCATATAAAGTATCACAAGAATAATATTGCAAGTGCAGTTTTATGGAACAAGGTTGCAAAGATGTATGACAGTAATTTTGAGCTTTGCATAGGTGATGAGCCTTTCGGTGACGGTACAGAGGCAAGCGTATTGTATTTTGAAGTGAAATAACGGGAGAAAAGCTATGAATTACCCAAAAATGATAATATTCGACTACGGTCACACTCTTTTATATGAGCCTGATTGGAATACCAACCGCGGTAATGAAGCTCTTTTAAAATATGCTGTAAATAATCCGAACAGCTGTACTGTTGAGGATATAGCCAAAGGCGCAGAGCTTATCTTTGGTGAGCATGTTGCAAAGGTGCGCAAGCACGGTTATGACATAAGCGGACAGATTGCCAATAGAACACTTTATGACTATCTTGGCATAGAATTTTCGTTATCTCCTCTTGAAACGGAAACTGTGTTTTGGGATAATTCATCATCAGGTGCAATTATGCCTGATGCCGACAAGTTGCTTGATTATCTTAATGAAAAGGGCATCAGAACGGCGGTTATCAGTAATCTGTTATGGTCGAGTGATGCACTTACACAGAGACTTAACAGACTTCTGCCTAACAACAACCTTGAGTTCGTTATGACATCAAGTGATTATTTTATCTGCAAGCCGAATCGTATTTTGTTTGATATTGCTCTTCAAAAAGCAGGACTTTCTGCAGAAGATGTATGGTATTGCGGAGATAATCCTCAGAATGATGTTGAGGGTGCGGCGCAGGCAGGCATTTTCCCTGTGTGGTACGATAATTCCATTGACAAGGACTACATAGACAGAGCAAACGAAAAACAGCCTCAATGCGATCATTTGTATATCAGGGAATGGTATGAAATGATTGATGTACTTGAAAAGTTAAAAAATTAAGGTGAAATAATATGAACATCACATACAAACAATTTGAAAACTGCTGCTTAAAAGCTGTTTCTAATCTTCAAAAACAATGGGAAACTGAAGCAATTACCTATGGCTTTGTTGCCGATACTGAAGATGAAATTTTAACCTATAATAAAGAGTATTTTTATATTGCTCTTGACGGTGAAACTGTTGTCGGCTATGTTACGGGAGAGGTTAAAATCAATAACAGTGAGAATTATATGAATGTTTTTCTTGAAAACACCAATTTTCTGCATATTAAAGATTTGTATATAATTCCTGATTACAGAAATAAAAATATCGGAGCAGAGCTTCTGAAAAAAGTTGAAGAAAAAGCAAATAACAACGGAGTTGAACATATTTTTCTTTCATCTGCCACAATAGATGCAAATTCTGTGCGCCGATTTTATGAAAAGAACGATTTTAAGATATGGACTACTATGTTTTTTAAATAAAACAATCAAGAGTAATGAAAATGCGAATAATAAAATTTGAACCAAAATACCGTGATGACCTCATATTTATGATACTTGAAGCAAAAAATGCTCTCGGCAGAGTACCGGGACTTAATGAGGATTTGCTTGATATTCAGAAAAACTATTTTGATAAGGGTGATATGTTTTGGATTGCCCTTGATGATAATGACAGGGTTATTGGTAGCGTAGGATATAACTCGATTGAAAACAGTTATGATGCTGTGCTTCACAGGCTTTTTGTGAAAGCAAAGCTTAAACATCAAGGTATCGGAACTGCTCTTTTGAAAACTGCCGAAGAATATCTGAAAGCAATTGGTAAAAAAGCAGCTATTGTACATCTCGGTAATAAGAAACATTTTTATGAATCTTGGAAGTTTTATCCTAAACACGGTTATGTAGAATATGAACCCGGCTATATGCGGAAAGAACTTTAAGAGAAATTATTGCAAAAGTATATTTTATATGCGGAAGATTACGTCAAGTAAAGTAAAACTGCGAAACCACTCGCCTTGCGGCAGTGGGGCGGAGCCGGAGCCGCTGAAAGCGGCGTAGGCGCAGCCGTGGCGGCGGCAAGACAGCCAAGCTTTAGCTTGGCGCGAAGCCTTTGCCGCCGCTTTGAGCGAAAATTCGGAGAATTTTCGCGAAAGACGGAGTTAACGAAGTTGAACTTTTGCGGTGAAGCAGAGCCTATCCGCCCTAGCGAAAATTTATGGCATCCCCTTGCGGGATGTCTGAAATTTTCGCCACAGCCTTAATGTAGGTTGTATTTTAAAAAAAGCACAACCTGACCTACACAAACAAACTCGGCGATAGCCGAATATAACTGCGAAGCGACGAAAGTCGGTGAGCAATATAACTTGCCGCAAGGCAAATAAAACTGCTCAGCGCACAAACGCTGAGCAATATAACTCGGCGCAAGGCAAATAAAACTGCTCAGCGCACAAACGCTGAGCAATATCACTCGGCACAAGCCGAATATAACTGTGCGAAGCACAATATAACTGCGAAGCGGTGAAACCGCGGAGCAATATAACTCGCCGCAGGCGAATAAAACTGCCGAGTGCTCATTCGAAACACTCGGCAGTTTTTATTATGCTTTCTTTTTAACCTTAGCAAGTACCTTGTCAAGTAACTTTTCAAATACGGGGTAAAGATATTTTGCAATAAGTACAGCCAAAAGTGCGTAAATTGTACCTACAATTGCACCGGCAATAACGTCTGTGCAGTAGTGCACTTCAACGTAAATTCTTGAAAAGCCCATAAGGAAAGCGAATATGGTTGTGGGAATACCTATCTTTCTGTCATACCACAAAACTGCAATTGCCGCCGCAAAGGCTGACGAGGTATGTCCCGAGGGGAATGAGAAGCTGTGAGGCTGTTCAACAATGTTCGGGAAAACATATTTTGCATTTTCACCGCCCCAGAGAGCGTACTTCACACTGTCCTCAGCAAAGAGGTTAAAGGGTCTTGTTCTTTCAAAGATTTCTTTTAAAACAAGGTTGTTGCATACAAGCATAATGCCTAAAGCGGCAAGCATTGTAAAGCCTGCTTTTCTGTACTTCTTTGTGAAAACAAGTACAAGAGCCATTGCGATAAAGATAATACCCTCATCGCCCATGGTGGTGATAACTTTCATAATTGCATTGAGAATAGGTGTCTGGATGCTCTGTATCCATTCAAATACGCTCAAGTCGAAATTAAGAAAGCTGTCGAATAAAGCTGTCACTTTAATTCCTTCTTTCTGTAATAATTTATTTTAGCCGGAGTCGGCTTATTACCTTTTTTATTCTATTTCTTTATTAGCACTTTTTATGCTCATAGCGGAAGCTTCCGCCGGAAAACTCGATTACACAATACTTCCCGTCACAAAGAGCTCCGGGATTCAGGCAGGTTACACCCGTTTCAGCGTCAACGTGAGCCTTTGCCACGTGAGTGTGTCCGTATAGGGCAAGACTTCCCATAACAGACTTCGCTTTTTTTGCAAGATACACTTGTGTTGAACGCACATTTAAGCTGTCGCCGTGACAAGCGTAAATTGTAACACCGTCTATGTGGGCATAAGCCTCCTGAGGTGCGTCGCTGAAAAAATCATTGTTACCTCTTACACAGGTAAATTTCACATCGGGGTAGAAGTCCTCTATCCATTCGACTTCTTTCATGCCGTCGCCTAAAAAAAAGACGCGTTTACAGTCGGGTTCATTTGAAAGCATTCGGTCAATAAGCTCTTTTCTGCCGTGAGAATCGGAAAACACAAGTACTTTCATTCATAAACACCCGCCTTTTTTCATAAATTCTAATATAAGTATATTATCACAAGTCAGGTGGTTTTTCAATGCAAAATGAAACAAATATTCCCGAAAATCTTATAAATGCCTTACTTTCTATGAGTAAAAATTCAAACAATTCTGCTCAGAACACAGAAAAGCTTTTAAATGAAAATCTTTCCGCAAGCCAGATGCAAACACTTCAGGCGGTACTTAAAGACCCTCAAAAGGTAAAGGAAATGCTTTCAAGCCCTAAGGCACAAATGCTTTTGAATATCCTGTCAAAAAAGCCGCCGGAAAACAAAGGCTGATAAGTTTACTATGGATTTCAGCGGCATAGACTTAGGGAAAATAAGCGAAGTTTTAAACTCCCTCTCACCTGAGGATATGGAAAGCCTGCAAAAGGCCGCCGAAAGCATTATGCACGGCGGTGAAAGTGAAAAAAGTCAGGGTGAGGCTCAAAACACCGCCTCTCCCTTTGGCGATATTGACCCTCAGATGCTTATAAAGATAATGAGCATTTTTGAAAAGCTGAAAGCTTCTCCCAGCGACCCTGCCGTAAACCTGATTTATGCCTTAAAGCCGTTGCTTTCGCAAAAAAGGCAGAAAAAAGCGGATATGGCGGCTGAAATGCTCAAGCTTCTTTCTCTTAAGGATATTTTATTTTAACAGGGTGTGATTAAAACGGACAGTGACACCTTACTCATACTTGCCCTCGTAGCCCTTTTAATTAAAGACGGCGCAAACAGAGACCTTGTCTTAGCGCTTTTGTTTATTCTTACTTGACAAAAGCGGCGCTTTGTTTTATGATATTTAAAAACAGAAAGGAAGTAAGCTATGGATTATACATTTATTCCAAAGGGTGTATGCTCAAGAAAAATCACCTTTAAAATCAATGACGGAATTGTCAGTGACGTACGTTTCTCGGGTGGTTGTTCGGGTAACACTCAAGGTCTTGCCGCACTTATTGAGGGTATGAAAGCAGAAGATGTTATCAACAGACTTTCAGGTATTCGCTGCGGATTTAAAAGCACCTCTTGTCCCGATCAAATGGCTAAGGCTATTAAGGAGACTTTGGGTAAGGGATAATAACTTGTGCTTCGCACAGTTATATTCGGCTGAAGCCGAGTTATATTGCGAAGCCTTGCTTCGCAGTTATATTGTGCTGACGCACAGTTATATTGCTCAGCGTTTGTGCGCTGAGCAGTTTTATTTGCCTGCGGCAAGTTTTATTGCCTGCGGTAGTGGAGGCGGAGCCGAGAGCCGGTGAAACCGGCGCAGGCGTAGCCGAGAGCGGCGGCAAGACAGCCAAGCTTTAGCTTGGTGCGAAGCCTTTGCCGCCGCCGCGAGCGAACATTCGCAGAATGTTCGCGATAGTGCGGACTTATGCTTAGCCACCCACTGACGTAGAAGCACAACCTATCCTCCACACTGCAGAGGCTAACCGTAGAACTTTAATTTAAATGCAGATAGAGAATTGGAACGAGTGAAGGTGCAGAGCTGTTACCTTTAGCACTCTTTAATTATCCTTCACGAGCCGGCCCCAATTCGATACCCACAACTACACCTGA
>JBJEOK010000027.1:0-119676 GCA_051880695.1 Acutalibacteraceae bacterium
ATTCTACCATAGGAGGGGCTTTTTTTCTATTGTCCGTTTTTACTGGACTTGTTCAGTTTCTTATCGGGTTAATATTAGGTGTTATCAGCAGACTTTTAGATATTTACACCCAAAACCTAGGAAACATATTTTCGCAAATGGCTATATGGATACTGTTCGGGGTTTTAATTTCCATATACAGTGCCTCTAAAAAGAAAGCTATGATAAACATATTACCCTTTTGCTTAGGGATGCTTATAACCTACTACTTTGTAGCTTTTATAACAGACGGCGTTTATTCTGCTACCTTTATCATCGGCTGGACTGTATTTGCTTTATGCTCACCCATAATGGCTTATTTCACATGGATGACAAAAGAAAAAGGAGTTTTTCCTAAAATAATCAGCGTTGGCATTGTATGCGTATCACTGCTGTCAAGTGTAGTTTTATTTGACAGAATAAGATTTTACGACATTATCATCAACGGTGTTATGATATACTTTTTGTTTGTAAAAAAGATTGAAAGGTAAGGAAAGCCTATCCTTTCATATGAAAAATAAGGGGCTGTCGCATTTAGCGCAGAACAAAAAGAAAAACGAACCACTTGATTTTTTAGTTTTGGCATTTTCTTTTTGTTCGCACTAAATACGACAGTCCCTTTTATTTTTATATGCTTGTGTACTGATATATGTAACGTGCCGCTTCGGCCCTTGTAATTTCACCAAAACCGCTGAATGCTGTTTTTACGGTAAGTACAAATGCTTTTATCCAACCTGCAAAGCTGTTTTGCTTAACATTTGAAAACATTGTAAATGCCATGGACATTTTTGTAACCTTGTCGGTATTATCGGTAATTTCATAGTCACCGGTAATTGCGTTAAGTGCTTGTGAAAGCTCAGCCTTTGTAAGAATACCGTCCGGTGAGAAAGTGCTTTCGCCCGTTTGGAACATATAACCGTTTTTAACAACGTATTCAATCTCTTTATAATACTTGTGACCGGGTGTAACGTCCTCAAACATACTGAAAATTTCTTTGTCGGGTAAAGCTTCAATAATTTTGTTTGCTATGAACACATGACCGTCTGCATCGGGATGACAGTCAACGTAAGTTGCACCGTTGGGGTCAACATAAATGTAACCGAATTTTTCCGCGCCCTCAACCATAGGCTTGTTTGCAAGGCTTAAAATTATTTCGGTAATTTTTGCCATTGCGGCCGCTTCAACTTCACTTTTTTCTTTTGTCTCAACAGGCTCACCTGCAACGCCGTCATAATCATAATTCTTGCCCTTATAGGCTTGGTCGCCCATACCGACTACCATAAGTGTTACGTCGGGGTTAAGGTCATAAAAATCCTGAATCATAATGTCCCAGTTGTTATAAAAGGTGCTTACGCCCTTGCTGAGCGCGGCGGGAGCAGTAGCAAGCAATTCAGGAAGTGCGCCTGCAATGTGGGCAATTTCAACAACCTTTTCAATTACATTTTCATCTACAAGGCCACTGTTTAATAAATCTTCTACCATTTTGATGTACTTGTCGCCGACATTTTCCTTTTTAAGTACGTCTTTAAGCACCCAAACCAAATATTCGCCCCAGTCATTACCGCCTATACCGATAGAAATAAGGTCAGCATTTGCAACGGCATCCTTATATGCCTGTCTTATTCTTTCATCACCGGGAAGATAACCGTACTTCTTGTAAACATAAAGCTGTGAGGGATGGAAAAGATAAGGGTCATCGCAAGAAGCGGCAAAATCATCTTCAAGCATATAGCGAACCTCAGTTGTTCTGAAGCCGGGGCCGGCAAAGGCTGTCATACTCTTATCTTCAACTATTGCATTTGCAATAATGTCGCCGTATGAACCGGGAACTCTGTAATAAGTTGTCTGATAGTACTTTTTGTTGTAAGCGTTGTCATTCTCACTCATTACATCACGGTAACCGCTGGCTGAGCTGTCACCTAAAAGAAGATAATTCTTATACTGTCCGTAATGTGCGTTTACCGCATCAGTGTCAAGCTCCGCCGCAAAGCAGGTTAATGTGCCCGAAAGCATCATAACCGCAAGAACAACGGCGAGAATTTTTTTAGTAAGCTTCATTTTCATACCTCCAAAAACTTTTATACAGTCATTCTATCATAAACAATATTTTTTTACAATATATTTTTTAATTTTCAGTTTAAAATATGTTCAAAATTATATTTATATATAACTCTACGAAAGGCGAATAAAAACGGTACAAACCTCACAAGGAAGCTTGCACCGATTGTTTAATGTATGAAAAGCGAAAGCACAACAAGTATAACCGAACCGAAAGCGGGCACAAGAATTGAGCCTACCGACCAGGTGCGAAGACTTGTTTTTATATCCATTCCCGAGAAGTTTGTAACAACGTGGAAATAGGAATCGTTGAGATAGCTGGGGCACATTGTTGTAAGGCAAAGAGCCATAGCGGCAAGGTAAGGATTGATACCTAAGGTTGCCATCATAGGTGCGATAATTGCCGAGCCTGTAATCATAGCCGTTGTGCCTGAGCCTTGAGGGAAACGCATTATAACACCGATTATAATCGGCACAA
The DNA here is from genome assembly GCA_051880695.1 of Acutalibacteraceae bacterium. Lineage (GTDB taxonomy): Bacteria > Bacillota > Clostridia > Oscillospirales > Acutalibacteraceae > UBA6857. The sequence continues at coordinate 2,555 of JBJEOK010000027.1, forward strand.
GAATTGCAGGTACACCTGCCTTAACTATCCACTCAGCCATAATTCCTGCCGCACCGGTTGCGTTGATAACGGCACCTAAGGCACCGCCGGCAGCAGTGATGAACACAATAGGACCTGCATCACGGCAAGCTTCTTGCATAAGACCTACACAAGTTTTTCTGTCATAGGTTCTGCAAAGAAGAAATGCGCCCATACAAAGAGCCACAAATAAGGCAATAATAGGCTGACCGAGGAAGGTTACAACATTTGCAACCGCTGTGCCTTTAAGTGAGGGAATTTGTCCAACAAGAGTATTTGCAAAAATAAGTACAATGGGTACAAGAAGTGTTGCAAATGAAAGAAAAGCACTCGGTAATTTTTCGCAAGAGAGAAGCTCTGCAAAGTCAGAAGTTACAAGCTGCTCATTGTTATTTTGCTTTTCTTTAATTCTGTCAAGAACCTTAAGCTGTGCTTCGCTGTACTTTGAACGGTCAATTTCATAAGGCACTACAAAGTCGGGATATTTTTTACCGAAATGACGGAAAAGGAATACCGAGAAAATAAAAAGCGGAACCGAAAAAGCAATACCGAAAAGAATGTAAAGGCCTAAATCAATCGCACTGCCGTTTTCATTAAAGGTTGAAACAACGGCAAGGGGACCCGGTGTAGGCGGCACAATGAAGTGTGTTATGTAAAGACCCATACCGAGAATACCGCCTAAGCCTACCATTGATTTTTTGGTAAGACGTGAAAACTCTTTTGCAAGGGCGGAAAGAATAACAAAACCCGAATCGCAAAAAACAGGGATAGAAACAACAAAGCCTGTAAGGCCTAAAACAACGTCACAATTTTTAACACCTACAAGCTTTAAAATTGTAAGTGCCATACGCTTTGCCGCACCGCTTTTTTCAAGGAAAATGCCCATAATACAGCCAAAACCGATAACTATACCGATGCTTGTCATTGAATTGCCAAAGCCTTTTGAAACAGTGCTTACACAAGCTGTAAGTGTTTCAACAACGGAATCTCCTGTGCCGAAAGGCATAGCGAGAACGGCTATGATGATTGCCGAAATGATAAGTGAGGGAAATGCGTGCATTTTTGTGAAAATAACCAAAAGCATCATTATTACAATGCCTATAGCCATAGCTAAAACGGGATGAAGTGCCATTTTATACCTCCGAATTTTAAAAGATGTATGCTATTATACACATTTAATAGACTATTGTCAATTTATTTGACGAAAAAAGCAAAATTTTGATTTGCAGAAACTTAAAAAAATTGAGGTAAAATCTGCAATAAATTTTACCTCAAACCCATTTTAAATGTATAAACTGAAAATCATTTACACCTAAGCAATAATAATCTGCATCACCTTCTGTCTTTACAGTCTTTTTCAATGCGGGCTTTCCACTCTTTGCCCATAGGTTTGCATTCTCTTACGGCACAGACTGCTTCACTTAACACTTCATAATTGAGCCTTGTGCCTACGCTGTCACAACGGTAATCAACGGCTCTGTCTTCATCTATACCGAAGCTGCGGGCAGTTTCAACCGAATCAATGTTTGCACCAAGGAAAATAAACTCCCAACCGTATTTGCTCTTTTGCCTTTCAATCATCTTTTTAACCTCATCGCTTGTGTATCTGCGGCTTGCATTTTCCATTCCGTCAGTCATAATAACAAACATTGTGTGCTCAGGCACGTCTTCTTCCCGTGCATACTTGTGCACGTTGCCGATGTGATGAATAGCACCGCCTATTGCATCAATAAGCGCCGTTGAGCCTCCTACAAAAAAATCGGCTTCTGTCATATTGCGGATACTGTCTAAGCTGACTCTGTCATGAATTACCTGACTTACCTGATTGAAAAGCACAGTTGAAACACGTACCTCACCGTCAAGCTTTTTCTGCTTTTCCAAAAGTGAGTTAAAGCCGCCGATTGTGTCTTTTTCCAGGCCTGCCATTGAGCCGCTTCTGTCAAGGATAAATACGAGTTCGGTTAAGTTCTTTTTCATTTTAAATCCTCCAAAAATAATAATGCGGTTGTTTGGTTTCTCAACCTTACAACCACATTTTACTATTTATTTTTACCGCTTTGGTCAATCAATAATTTACCTTACTAAGCTTTTGAAAATAAGGTTTCACAGTCATACTTAAAAAGTATTGCGTCAACCTCTAAAACATCATATATTCCCTTTGAAAGGCAGTAAATTATTATCGCATCAAACAAATTGCTTTTGGACAGAATGAAGCCTACGGACTCAAGTAAGCCTTGTGCCTGTTCAAGGGTGAGCTTTAAGGCTATTGCAAAGGAAATGACTGTCTTTTTATTTGGCTTATAATTTTTGTCATTCATTATTTTGTACCAGGTCTGTTTGCTTACATTGGCACGCTTGTAACAGCTTATATCGTCCATACCTTTCAGGTCAATAAGCTTTAAAAGTTTAACGGTAAAAGAGTCCTCCAAAATAAAAAAGTCATCAATGCCCTCAGCTTTAGGAAGTGCACCTGCATTGTCAAATTCAACAGCCGCACTTTCATAACAACAGTCAACAAGCCTGCAACTGTCAGCTTTCCTTGCAGATAAAGAGCTTATGCTGTTTTGCATCGGCAAGTCATTATAAAAGTCATCAATATATGAGGTAATGTCTTTAAAAACCTTTGCAGAAATCTCATAAGAGTTTTTATCAAAAACGCACAGATAGACCAACATATCACTGCCGAAAAGAAAATCGGTTATGGTATCGGTGGCAACTTTCAGCACCTTGTCTTTGGGATAACCGTAAGTGCCCGATGAAATAAGGGGCATTGCCACACTTTCACAGTTTCTTTTTTCGACTTCTTTAAGGCAGTTTTTGTAGCAATTTTCAAGAAGCGTTTTTTCATTGAAGCTTCCGCCTTGCCAAACAGGGCCGACGGTGTGAATTATGTATTTGCAGTCGAGATTGTAACTTTCCGTAACTCTCGTCTCACCTACGGGACAAGTGCCGATTTTTTTACATTCTTCGTAAAGCTTCTCCCCTGCCGCGGCGTGTATAAGTGCGTCAACACCGCCACTTGGGCAAAGCCTTTCATTTGTGGGATTTACTATGGCATCAGCCTTTATTTTAGTTATGTCCTGGCGGATAATTTGAAGCGGCATATTTTTGCCCCCTTACTAAAATTTATCTTCTTTTATACATTACAATTTCAGGGTCAGAGCCGTTTTCACCGTATTCGGCAACAAGCAGAAAGCCCGGTGCGGCAACTAAGCCGTAACACCTTATAAGCTCATCGTTAAATTCACAGTGAACCTGTGTTGCAAGGTAAATTTCGTTGTCATTTAAAAATGACACATCTTTGCCGTTAGGCAAGGGATAAGCTAAATTGACATAAGCGCCTATAATAGGGTTAAGCTCTGTTATGGTGGGCATACCGGGAATACCGAGCTGATTAAACTCGTCCATCAACTGCCTTTTAAAGACTTCATAAGCTTCTTTTCCGCCAAGCTTGATATACTGTGCAATAAAGCACTGCTTACCAAAGGGACAGCCACCCGTTTTTTCACAGCCTGCACAGCCGTTGTTTTGACCGTAACCGCATTTTTCACAATTTGCACCGCAAATAGATTTCATAAACACATTTCCTTTCAACAAATAAATTAACAATGTCATTATATTACTAAAAAAATTTTAATTCAAGACTTGAAATTTTTTTAACATTGTGGTATGGAAAAGACCCTGTGAAAAAAATCACAGAGCCTTTAATTTTAAAATACTTTCAGCACGTCGGCACCTTTTTTGGTAAAAGCGACAAACTCACTGATTTTCACTTCTATATTATAAGTGCGACCGCCGTCATATTCCTTTTTATTCTTTGTAAGCACCCACTTACCCTCAGGTAAATATACCTCCTTGTGGGTTGCACCCTGCTTTGTAACAGGTGCAAAAAGTATATCGTCACCGAAGAAAAATTGCTCGCCGTATTTGTAGCAGTTTTCATCGTCGGGATAGTCAAAGAAAGTCGGACGCATTATGGGCACGCCCTCTTTTGAAGCAATTTTCATGTGTTTTGTTATATAAGGTTTAAGCCTTTCTCTTAATAAAATAAGGTCTTTTAATATTCGGAAGTTTTCCTCACCGAAGCTCCAAATTTCATTTTCTGCACCGGTAGGCTCTTTTATGCCGCGGCTCCAGTCCTGTTTACCTCTGTTGCCGTGAAGCCTTGTAACGGGACAAAACACACCGTACTGAAACCACCTGACAATAAGCTCTTTGAAATAATAGCTGTCGGTATCGGCGCCCCAAAAACCTCCTATATCCGTATTCCACCAGGTTATGCCGCACATACTCATATTAAGTCCCGACCACACGGAATTTTCAAGGCTTTCAAAGGTTGAGGGAATGTCGCCCGACCAGACAAGTGCACCGAATCGCTGTGCACCGGTGTAAGCGCATCTTGAAAGGGTTATGATGTCATCCCTGCCTATGCTCTTTAAACCGTCATAAGCCATTTTTGTATAGTAGTAGGGATACAAAAGTCCCACTTCGTCGCCTTTGCCCGTATAGAAAAGCAGGTTTTCAAATTCTACGGGGTTTATTTCAGGCTCAGCCTCATCAAACCAAAGCAAATCTACACCGTTATCAATGTAATTTTCTTTAATTTTGCTCCAGACAAACTCTCTCGTTTCAGGGTTAGTGGCGTCTATTTCACGCTGTGGGCCGTAAAAATCAAAGACATAGTGCTGACCCTTTGTTGTCCTTATGAGCATATTGTTATCCCACATATAGCGGAAGTTTTCACTGCCTGGGTTAACTGTTGGCCAGACGGAAACCATCAGCCTTGTGCCCATCTGATGAAGCTCATCGGTCATGGCTTTAACGTCAGGCCAATACTTCGGGTCAAACTTATATTCACCTTGCTCTGTCCAATGAAAATAGTCTGCCACAATAACCGAAAGCGGAATACCGAGCTGCTTATATTTTCTCGCAACCTCAAGAAGCATTTCCTGTGACTCGTAACGGAGTCTGCACTGCCAAAAGCCCATTGCCCACTGCGGCATCATAGGTGAATGACCTGTAAGGTCAGCCAAAGTGCCTGCTGTTTCTCGAGGTGTTCCCCCTATAACAAGATAATCAACCTGTTTCAAGCTGTCACTTGTCCAACGTGTGTGGTTGTTTGAAAGCTCGCAAAGTCCCGTTGAGGGTAAATTCCACAAAAAGCCGTAGCCTAAAGAGGAATAGACATAAGGTATGGTGCATTTTGCGTTTATGTTTCTTATGTCAACAGTCGAGCCTTTAAGGTCAAAAGGTCTGCTTTCTTCGTGCCCTAAGCCGAAAAAGTGTTCATTTTCATTTGCCTTGAACATAACTTTAGCTTTCCACAGGTCGCCCTCTATGTGGTTATATCTTCTGAAACCGCTGTGAAAACAAAGGTCGGGCTTTTCTTCTAAAATCAGCTTACCCTCTTTAAAAAAACAGACTTTGCCGTTGGGGTAAAGCTCTGCTCTGAGTGTACCCACCTCAAGAACCGCCTTGTTATTTTCTACACTTGCCTTACCCTCGACCTTTTGTGGCATAAGGGTGTAATCAAGGGGAAGTATTTTACAGTTAGGTGAGCTTTGAAAACGAATTGCATTTTTACCGCAGGGGCTGAGCTTTACCGCTTCGCCCGAACGGCTGAAATATATTTGTGAATCAATAATTTTTACGTTGTTCATTTTTCCTCCTCGGATAATCCTGACTGCGTTTTATCGGAATGTTTTTCCGACGCGGTTTATCAGCACAAGTTTAACACAAAACTGCGGTGATTGCAACAAAAACCGCCGATTTGAAATCGGCGGCAAGTTAGCTTATTTAATTAAATGAATGAAAACAATGCGGTAAACCACTTGAAAAGTGAAGTTAAGAAACCTAAAAGCTTTGCAAAGAAATTATCTGTCTTTTCAATTTTTTCATTGGCTTCCCATCTTTCGGTATTACAATTTTCCGTTGTCATTTTTGAAAGGGTGTTTGTATCATAATCGTAAACGGAAAATCTGCCCACGTCAAAATCGTCTACCGTAAGCTGTCTGTCTGCCTCAATAATCTCATAGAGGATTTTCATTTCGGGAGTGGAATACTTTGAGTGACTGCTGTTTTTAACATACCAAATACTGTCGGGGAAAATAGAGGTTGATGCGTCAATTTGCTTATCGGGTGAAATGTATGCCGCATCCCTTGTGGCTATGTATTCGTCACTTAAAGGCTCATAAATTGTTGAGGTTGTTGCACCGTAGGAGGCACGGGAAGCTGAAACAAATTGGTCGCCTACCTTATCGTAGGATTCACAAATAGGCATAATCTGGAAGCCGTATTTTGTAATTGCACCGAAGTTTGCGCCGCCCTGACCTATGCTGAGCATAATTGACTCCATATTCATCTTTATGTCCTGAGTATAGCCGTCAAGCTTTTCAATAAGACCTGCATACTCCTGTCTCTTTTCACTGCCCTCGGGACCGAAAACATACTCGATTGCCTGAGGATAATCCTCTTTAGTAACGGCTGCCCAATAGCTTGGCCAGGTATAGAAAGTTGAAAGAGCAAGAGCCGAGGTAACACCTGCTGCAAGCTTATCGTAGAGATTTTCTCTTATGTCGTCTTCGATTAAATCAAGAATACCTGACTTAGCAAGTAAATCAATAGATGCGTAAACAAACGGGTCAAGGTTAAAGAAGCCTGCATAGTCGCAGTCCATAAGAATACGTCTTACTGCGTGACCGTCTGTGTCAAAACGGCCGCTTATACATTCGCTGAGCATTTCTGCACCGTTTGCCACCGAACCGGTAAAGGCAATACCGTGAATTTTTGAAACACCGAATTTTTGTACATAAGAGGTAGTAACACTTGTACCTATACAGCTTGCCATAATTGATACTTTCGGGCAATTTGTAATTGCAATAATCTGGTCGATGTACTTGTCAAGCTTTTCTGCGTTCTCTCTCGGGTCAAGACGCCAGTCATACCAGAAGCGGTAATCGTTCACGTCATAATAACCTCTTTTAAGCTTTGCATCCCTTTTAACGGCATTTGCCATATAGTCCTTACGTTCTTGTGAAATGCCTGTACCTTTAACGGGGTTGCCGTTTTTGTCAAGCTTAGCGTCGCCGAAAATTTCGCCGACTTCCTTTTCAAGGTTTTCATAGTAAGGGTCCCAGTTGTCATTTAAAAGACCGTCAATAAGGAAAGGAAGAAGAACATTTGCAACGGAGGACAGAAGCTCGGAGCTGTCATCTGTAATAGCAGAGTCTCCGCTTTCACCGTCGGAAAGAAGGCTCCTTAAATGGAAAACCTTGTTTCCGTTCTCATCATAAAGAGGCTCGCCGTCGCCTAAAATACGAATTACGGGTACCTGACCCTTTGTTTCGTACACGTTCACCTTACCTGTAACAACGATTTTGTCCGAAGCTGAAGCCAAGGGCACAAAAACGCTGAAAATCATAAGTAAGCTTAGTAATATCGCTGTTATCTTTTTCATAAGTTTGTCTCCTTTACATCTTCTTAACAGTATGATAACACATTATATTTAAAAATGCAACAGCAGAAATTAAATATTATAAATCCGTTAAGCTTTTATATTTTACTTGCTCTTTCAAGGGCTTCGTTTATATTATCGCAGAAGTTTTCTTTACCTACAGCGGTGTAGAAGCCTGACTTTTTCATAGCTTTCATAGGCTGTTCATTGACGTGGGAAAGAATAAGGGTGATGTTTTTCTTTTTACACCTTTCAAGTAAGGCAGAAAGGCTGTTCATAGCCGTACTGTCAATTGCAGGCACACCTCTCATTCTTAAAACAAGGCAACGGGTCATGTCCTTAAAGATAATACTCTCAATTTGACTTGCGGCGCCAAAGAAGAAGGGACCTGAAATTTCATAAACCCTTATATGCTCGGGCACACTTAAAAGCTTTGTCTTTACCTGCTCACTGTCTTTTTCAGGCTCTGCACCTTCTTTTACATATTTCCAGGACTTGACGTAGGTTTCATCACTCATACGTTTCATAAACAGAATAAGTGCAAGAAGCATACCTACTTCAATTGCAACAACAAGGTCAAAGAGAATTGTAAGCACAAAGGTGATTATGAGCACTGCAATGTCATTTTTGGGAGCTGTTTTTACAAGTGAAACAAAAGTTCTCCAGTGGCTCATATTATAAGCAACAATAAACAGTATTGCGGCAATTGCAGGCATGGGGATAAGTGACGCATAAGGCATAAGAACCAAGAGCACAAGTAAAAGCACAATGGCGTGAACAATACCGGCAACAGGTGTGCGTCCGCCGTTTTTGATGTTTGCGGCTGTTCTTGCAATAGCCCCCGTTGCAGGAATACCTCCGAAAAGCGCCGAGGCAATGTTACCGACACCCTGTGCGGTAAGCTCCGCATTTGAACGGTGCCTGTCGCCTGTCATACCGTCAGCAACAACACAGGAGAGAAGCGACTCAATTGCAGCGAGCACGGCAATTGTAAAAGCATCCGGCAAGGCTTCACCGATACCTGATAAAGTTATTTCGGGAAAAGTGAATTTAGGCAGCGAACTGCTTATTGTATAAAGGTCACCGATGGTATTTACCTCAAGGGGCAACAGCTTAACCATGGCAATACCCACCAAAACGGCAACAAGTGACCCGGGAATTTTACCGCTGATTTTCGGCATAATTATAAGCACGGCAAGGCAAACGGCACCTACAATAAACGCGTCAACATTAAATGTGCCGATACCGGCAAAAAAAGCTTTTACCTTGTCAACGGTTTCAATGGTTTCCATACCCGCAGGATAACTTACACCGCAAAAATCCTTTAACTGACCGAGCACAATCGTAAGGGCAATGCCCGACGTAAAGCCTGTTGTGATGGTAAATGGAATAAACTTAATAAGTGAGCCTAACTTAAACACACCCATAAGCACAAGTATTAAGCCTGCAAGAATTGTTGCAAGGGCAAGTCCCTGCATACCTTTTTTTGCAACAATACCTGCAACAATAGTGGCAAAAGCGGCGGTAGGACCTGCAATTTGCACACTGCTTCCGCCTAAAGCGGAAATTACAAAGCCCGCCACAATTGCGGTGTAAATACCCTGCTCAGGACCGACACCGGAAGCTAAAGCAAGGGCGATTGAAAGGGGCAGTGCAATAATTGCAACAATGACACCCGAAATGACGTCCTTAACAAAATAACTTTTGTTGTACCCTTTGAGGCAATCAAAAATCATAGGTTTAAGGCTCTGATTTTTCATTAAACATCCATCTCTTTTCACATAAAATACGGATTTATTATATAGATAATTTCAAATTTGTCTACCGAAACAAAGGAAAAAAAGCGAAAAACGGAAAAAAATGTGACTTTTAATAAATATTTATTTTTGCAAAGCTTTTTCTTGTGAAAAATCATCCTTGACTTTTAAATTTAAGGCTTTTATAATAAGTGGCTGTAACTTATATTATCGTTAAAAAAGAAGGTTGTTTTATGGAAACACTTTTGGGAATTTCCGTCGCCCTTATGGCAGGACTTTTTATGTCAAGAATTGTAAAGCCCTTTAAGCTTCCTGCTGTTACAGGCTACCTTATTGCAGGTATTCTTGTAGGCCCCTACTGTCTGGGACTTTTAGGTGTAAATGGTCTTGGCTTTACAAGTGTAAGTGATGTTACAGACCTATCAATAATCAACGATGTCGCCTTAGGCTTTATCGCCTTTGCAATAGGTGACGAATTTCGTCTTTCACAGCTTAAACACACAGGTAAGCAAGCCACAGTCATCGGTATTTTCCAGGCTGTTATAGCAACACTTTTTGTTGATGCCGCCCTCATTGGCTTACACTTCATTTTAGGTGAGGACAAGCTCCCCCTTTCAAGTGCAATAATTTTAGGTGCAATTGCTTCGGCAACCGCCCCTGCGGCAACACTTATGGTTGTAAGGCAGTATAAGGCAAAGGGCAAGCTTACAAATCTGCTTTTACCTATTGTTGCCATCGACGATGCCGTAGGTCTTATTATTTTTGCCGTTTCATTCGGTGTTGCAAAGGCTCTTATAAGCGGTGAGTTCAATCTGCTTTCGGTTATTGTTGACCCATTGGTTGAAATTGTGCTTTCACTTTTATTAGGTGCAGTTTTAGGCTATTTCCTTTCATTTGCAGAAAGATTTTTCAAATCTAACAGTAAACGTCAGGCAATTGTTGTAACGGCAATTTTCTTTTCCGTTGCCCTTGCAAAGCTTAAATTTAACGTAGGTTCCGTACACGTAGGCTTTTCACCGCTTCTTGTTTGTATGATGTTAGGCACGGTTTTCTGTAATGTCTGCGACTTCTCAGCAGAGCTTATGGAAAAAACCGACAAGTGGACTGCTCCCCTTTTCATACTTTTCTTCGTTTTAAGCGGTGCAGAGCTTGAATTTACGGTTTTTGCCGATGTAACCGTTATTGGAATAGGTCTTGTTTATATTATCGCACGTTCAGCCGGTAAATACTTCGGTGCAAGGTGGAGTGCACAATTTTCTCACTGTGAACCTCAAATAAAAAAATATTTGGGCATCACCCTTTTGCCTCAGGCCGGTGTTGCTTTGGGAATGTCAATTACGGCTATGAGCATAGGTGAAACAGGCACAATTATACGTAACATTGTTCTTTTCGGTGTGCTCATTTACGAGCTTTTCGGCCCGACGCTTACAAAAATTGCCCTTACAAAATCCGGCGACATTCAGCCTAAAGTGGAAAAGGAAAAAATTGCACCGCCTAAAGGACGCGTTTAAATAATATTGCTCCACGGCTTTGCCGCTTCGCAGTTATATTCGGCTTGCACCGAGTTATATTGCTTCGCTTACGCTTCGCAGTTATATTGCTCCACGGCTTCGCCGTTACGCAGTTTTATTCGGCTTGCGCCGAGTTATAGTTTTTGTTAAAATCTCATTATAAATGAGTTAAAGGTCAGGTTGCATTTTTAAACCTGACCTTTATATACAATAACTGCGAAGCAACACAGTTGCGAAGCAATACAACTCGCCTTAGGCGAATATCACTGCGAAGCAACGCAGTTGCGAAGCAATATAACTCGCTTTAGCGAATATCACTGCGAAGCAACGCAGTTGCGAAGCAATATAACTCGGCGCAAGCCGAATAAAACTGCGAAGCGTAAGCGAAGCAATATAACTCGCCGCAGGCGAATATCACTGCAGCGAAGCTGCAACAGTGCCGTCGCTTACGGCAGTTGTAAGCTGACGTATAGATTTTTGGCGGCAGTCACCGCAAATGTAAACGCCGTCACTGACTTTACAGCTTTCGTCACAAATAACATAGCCGTATTCATCAAGGGGCAAGCTGTCCTTAAAGGGCTCTGTCTGAGGCTGTTGACCTATTGCAAGAAAAAGTCCGCTTACGGGGATTTCACGTTTTTCACCGCTTAACTTATTTTCCACGGTAATGCTTTTTAACATCGGGTCGCCGAAAGCTTCAAAAAGAGTGCTGTCAAGCACCTTTTCAATGTTTTCTTTTTCGTTTATTTGAGCCACTAAGCTATCCTCACCTCTAAAGGTATCTCTGCGGTGAACAAGGTAAACCTTACGGCAAATTTCACTTAAATAAAGTGCATCGTGCAGTGCCGTACTTCCGCCGCCGATAACGGCAACATCTTTGCCCTTAAAAAAGTTTCCGTCACAGTGGGCGCAATAGGAAAGACCTCTGCCTATAAGCTCGTCTTCATTTTTAAGTCCCGACTTTTTAGCACTTGCACCCAGGGCAAAAATCACATTTTTACTTTCATACTCGCCTTTATTGGTTTTCACCTTTTTAACCTCGCCGTCAGTAAAGGAAAGAACCTTTTCTTTTTTAAACTGACAGCCGAAAGACTTTGCCTGATTATATAAATTCATAGAAAATTCAAAACCTGAAATACTCTTTATTGCAGGGTAATTTTCTACAAGGGCACTTTTACTTATCTGGCCTCCATAGCTTTCCTTTTCAAAAAGCAGAACCGTTTTCCCGCTTCGTGCCGCATATATAGCGGCAGTAAGACCGGCAGGACCTCCGCCGATTATAATTACATCTGTCATAATGCGCTCTCCTTTAAGAATTTCTGTTAAATTTTACCATAAGTACAGGAAAATATCAAGATTACTAAAAATTATGAGATAAAAACTTAATAAATAGTCATATAATTGGTAGAAATTATTTTTTTCTTATGATATAATATCCTTAATTGTGTATTGATGTGTTTAAAGTGTAATTATATAAAGAAAGGACTGAACTTCCTTTGACAAAAAACGTAAACGGAATTAAGATAAATTACATTTGTGAAGGTCAGGGCGACACCGTGCTTCTTCTTCACGGATGGGGCAGTAATATCACACTGTTTCAAAGTACAATTGACCTTTTAAAAACAAAGTACAGGGTAATTGCCATGGATATGCCCGGTTTCGGCGAAAGTGAAGAACCGCAGGAGCCTTGGTCTGTTGACAGCTACGTTGACTTTGTGCTCACATTTATGAAAGACTTTCCCTGTGAAAAGGTTTCACTTTTAGGTCACTCATTCGGCGGCAGAGTTATTATAAAGCTCTGTTCAAGGGATTTACCCTTTACTGTTGACAAGGTGATTTTAGTCGATGCCGCAGGTGTTAAGCCTAAGAAAACCTTAAAGCAAAAAATCAAGCAGAGAATATACAAGCTTACACGTTGGATTTTTTCCACAAAGCTTGTTAAAAAATTCTTCCCCAACGCCCTTGAAAATTTACGCAGGAAAAACGGCTCGGCAGATTACAATGCCGCCTCACCCATTATGCGTCAAACCCTTGTAAAGGTTGTAAACGAGGATTTACAGCACCTTATGCCTAACGTCACCGCACCGGCCTTGCTTATATGGGGTACGGCAGACGACGCTACACCTTTAAGCGATGCAAAAATTATGGAAAAGCTTATGCCCGAAGCAGGTCTTGTTACCTTTGAGGGCGCAGGACATTACAGCTTTCTTGAAAGACGTGACCAATATTTAAGAGTTTTAGCTTCATTTATGAAGATATAAAGAAAGGATCGGAATATGAATTTAATTTTTTCTTTAATTACTGCGGCGGTTTTTATTATTCCCTACTGTATGGCGCTTGTTAATTCAATGCACTTTTTTCAGCTTAACTCCTACCGCTTTGACACTCACACAAAATGGCTCAGAGAAAATAACAGACGTCATTTAAGCCACCTTATTTTAACGGTGCTTATGGCTATCGGTGTTTTAATCTCAACAAATGTAATATATAAGTCGGTTATACTCATTATTTTGCTTGTTATCGCAATCCCCTCGGAAAAGCCGAAAAAAGCAAAAAAGCCCCTTGTTTATACTCCGCGGGTTAAGCGTATGCTCTTTACCGAGGCTCTTGTCACGGTTATAATTCTCGGTATAGCTTCGGTTTTTGCTTTTACAAAGGAAACTGCTCACGAAAGCTATTTCCTTGCGGCAATTGTAATTCTTTACGGTGTCTCCCCCGCAATGTGTCTTCTTGCTAACCTTATAAACAAACCCGTTGAGCTTTCAATCAACAGAGGTTACACAAACGATGCAAAAAGAATACTTAAAGCTTGCCCCAACCTTAAAATCATAGGTATTACAGGCTCTTACGGTAAAACAAGCGTAAAGTATTACCTTACAAGCCTTTTAAAAACAAAGTACAACGTACTTATGACCCCCGAAAGCTATAACACTCCTATGGGTGTTGTTAAAACAATCAGAGGTTCACTTAAAGCAACCGATGAAATTTTCGTTTGCGAAATGGGCGCAAAATGGGTCGGTGACATCAAAGAGCTTTGCGACATTGTTCACCCCCATCACGGTATCATCACTTCCATAGGACCTCAGCACCTTGAGTCTTTTAAAACCCTTGATGCCGTTAAAAATACAAAGTTTGAGCTTTCCGATTCTCTGCCGGAAAACGGTATGCTTTTCCTTAACGCAGATGACGAAAACATCCGTGACCACGGCTCAAACAGACCCTACATCTCCTACGGCATTGAAAATGATGCGGATTATACTGCCTATAACATCAGTGTAAGTGAAAGAGGTACTTCATTTTCAGTCAAAACCCGTGACGGTGAAACTGCCGACTTTTCAACAAAGCTTATCGGCCGCCACAACGTGCTTAACATTACAGGCGCTATTGCCATAAGCCATAAGATGGGAATTGAGCTTTCAGAGCTTCGTGCCGCAGTAAGACGTCTTGAGGGTGTACCTCACAGATTACAGCTTTCCGAAAAAGGCGGAGTTACAATCATTGACGATGCCTACAACTCAAACCCAAGCGGTACAAAATGCGCCCTTGAAACTTTAAGCCTTTTTGAGGGATATAAAATTCTTGTCACTCCCGGTATGGTTGAGCTGGGCTCAAAGCAAGAGAAATTAAACAGTGAGTTCGGTCAAAATGCCGCAAAGGTATGTGACTATGTTGTGCTTGTAGGTCAAAAACAGGCAGTACCCATCAAAGCAGGACTTTTAAAAGAAAATTATCCGGAGGAAAAAATCTTCGTTGCAAATACAATTAACGAAGCTCTCACCCACGTTTATGCCCTTAACAGTATGGGCAAAAAGAAAGTAATTCTTCTTGAAAACGACCTCCCCGATAACTATTGATAAAGAAAGACAGGTGTGTTTTATGAAAATTAAAGTAGGTGTTATGTTCGGCGGTAAAAGTGTTGAACACGAAATTTCAATCATTTCCGCAATTCAGGCAATCGGCTACCTTGACAAAAACAAGTATGATGTAATTCCCATTTACATAACAAAGGAAAATGAGTTTTACATCGGTGAAAATGTGGGCAAAATTGAGTCCTATACAAATCTTCCCGAGCTTTTAAAGTCAAGTCAGCGTGTTATACCCGTCTATGCCGACGGCAAAACACAGCTTATGTGTTATCCGAAAAAAATGTTCTCTAAGCCCTTTGCCGATTATATAGACATCGCTTTCCCTGTAGTTCACGGCACAAATGTTGAAGACGGCACACTTCAAGGCTATCTTAAAATGTTAAACGTACCCTATGTAGGCTGTGACGTGCTTTCTTCCGCAGTAGGTATGGATAAATATGTTATGAAAACCGTGCTCAAGGACAACGGTATCCCTGTTCTTGACTGTAAGTGCTTCACCTCAAAGGAGTATGACGCTGACAGTGATAAGGTTATAACCGAAATTGAAGAAAGTGTAGGTTATCCCCTTATTGTTAAGCCTGTTAACCTCGGTTCATCAATAGGTATTTCAAAGGCTGAAAACAGAAATGAGCTTTATGACTGCCTGGAAACTGCTTTCCATTATGCTACTAAGGTGCTTGTTGAAACAGCAGTACAGAACCTTAAGGAAATCAACTGCTCCGTTTTAGGTGACTACGAAACTGCCGAAGCCTCTGAATGTGAAGAGCCTGTTTCCTCAGATAAAATTCTCACCTTTACGGAAAAGTACATCGGTGACGGCTGTGCTAAGGGCGCAAAAGGCGGTGTAAAAAGCTCCCCGTCAGGCAGTAAGGGTATGGCAACACTTAAAAGAAAAATTCCTGCTGAAATCACCGATGAACAACGCACCCAAATCCGTACTCTTGCAGTAAAGGCATTCAAGTGCCTCGGCTGTAACGGTGTTTCAAGAATTGACTTTATGATGGATACAAAGTCGGGCAAAATTTGGCTCAACGAGATTAACACAATCCCCGGCTCACTTTCTTTCTATCTGTGGGAACCTTTAGGCGTAAAATACACGGAGCTGCTTGACAAAATGATTTCATTCTCGCTCAAGCGTGAAAGAGAAAACGATTCAATCACCTATACCTTTGACTCAAACGTACTTCAAGGTGTAAACCTCGGCGGCGGTGCTAAGGGCAGTAAGGGCAGTAAGGTGTAAGCTGCACTGATACAATATCAAATAAGGACAGTTTTACAGTAGACGTAAAACTGTCCTTTACTATTATATTTTATTACACCTTTGTGCTGTAATAAAAATACTGCGCCATGTTTTCAGGCTTGAAGAAAACCTTTGCCCTGATTTTTGCATCGTCAAAATCAGTACCGCTTCTTTCAATTACATTTGCACACATAAGTGAAAGTCCCTTTATAACCGCGTCGGCATTTTCGTTTTCAGGGAGCGCGAGTGTAACCTTTTTGCTTTCACCCGGAAGAATATCAAAATAATTTTCCGAAAAAGGAAGCGTCACTTTATCGCTTTCAATTCTGACAAGCCTTGCAAAACGGTCGCTTGAAACGGTGACTTCAATTTTACCGTCAACCTCTTTTGCGGTTAAACTAAACTTAGGTGCAGTAAGGCCGAGCTTCTTTTCCGGCAGGAAAAGGTAAGTCTTTTCATTGATAAGCTTTCCGTTTTGATAAAGCTCTGCCTTTATGCCAAGCTTTTTAAGGTCAAAATGTGCTTTTAACTGCTTTTCAAAAAGGGTAAAGCACTCTTTATTTTCTAAGGCGTCAACTGTAAATTCACGGGTTTTTTCCTGCTTTACGCCCTCATTAAAATCAAAGATTTTACACTTCAGGCTGACCTTTTGAGCTTCGTTTTTGTCGTTTAAAATATAAAGCTTAATCTTGCCGTCGCTGTCATCAATTGAAACGGAAACAGGAGCATTAAAGTGCTTTGCCCTGTAGTGCAGTGCCTTATAATTGCCGTAATAATCAAGGCCTGCCCAGGAGCATACGCTCCAGCAATCGTTTAACTGCCAGTAAACGGAGCCGTTACAGCGTCCTTTGTTTCTGCGCCAATGCTCTGTGGCATCGCTTATACACTCAAGCTGTGTAACCTGTGAAAGATAAATTAAATCTTCGAATTTTTTAGGCAAAACAAAGCGGGAGGCTATGTAATAAAGCATCTTGTCATTACCGCTTGAACATTTTTGATGGGACGAAAAAACGGGCGAATGAATATCGTAATCCTTTTCTTCTGCAAAGGTTTTGACAGTTTTAATATCGGGTAAGCTTTCAAAACCGAACTCACTGCAAAAACGTGTCATACGTTTGCGGTAATACTTCATATTCTGAAGTCCGTGCCAGACTGCCCACAAGTGAGTGTCGCCTATATTGTCGCTGTCGGTATTTTTCATATATCCGTTACCTGTAGGCGAGCCTGAAATAAAGGGAGTGTCCCCGTCAAGGTCACTTACCCATGCGGGAAGAATATCATAGAAAAACTTCTCAGTCCACTTGATATATTTCGGGAAGTTTATCCAACCCATTGACATAGTTTCAATTTCGTTGTTACCGCACCACAAAGCAAGGGACGGATGAGATTTAAGCCTTTTTACGTTAAACTCTACCTCTGCCTTTACATTTTCAAGGAAGGCTTCGTTAAAGAAAGGATAAGCTTGACAGGCAAAGCAGAAGTCCTGCCATAAAAGTATGCCCTTTCTGTCGCAGAGATCGTAAAATTCGTCACTTTCATAATAACCGCCGCCCCAAATACGTATGAGGTTCATTTTTGCGTAAAGCACACTGTCAATAAGGTAATTTAACTTTTTGCTGTCAAAACGGGTGATAAAGCTGTCGGCAGGAATATAATTTGCACCCTTAATAAAAAGAGGCACTCCGTTTAAAATAAACTGAAAATTTTCACCGTACTTATCCTTTTCTCGGTTAAGCCTGATTTCACGAAGACCGATTTTCTTTTTCTCACTTTGCAAAACCTTTCTGCCCTTTTTAAGGGTAGCTGTTACGGTATAAAGAGGTTGTTCCTCTTTTTCGCTTAAATCATTTGTCCACCAAAGCTCGGGATTTGTTACAACAAACTCACCTTTTTCGCCTTTGACGGTTTCCTTTTTACCGTCGGGGTGCAAAAGTGTAAGGGTAAGGCTTTCGCCCTCGGCTATGATGCAGTCGGTATTCACTGAAACGGTAAAGCTTCCGTCAGGGTTTCTCCTCTGCCTCAGGTCAAGAGCTTTAATTTCACCGCCCGAAACAAATTCAAGGCAAATTTCACCGCCTATACCGCTTGGAGGAAGCACGGGACCCCAGTCCCAACCGAAATGACATTGGGGTTTACGAATAACAACAATACCGTTTTGTCCGTTTGAGTTCATGGGAGTTTTCTCCCTTTCGTAGCTTTCCTTAACATAATTTACAGGTGAAGAGAAATAAAGCTTAATTTCATTTTCGCCCTCAGTAAGATATTTTTTTATATCAAAGCGGTAAGAAATGTGGCAATTTTCCGTACGTGCCGCTTCGTTGCCGTTAACATATATTATGCAAAGGGTGTCAAGACGCTGACAATAAAGGTAGATTTTTTCATTTTCGAGGTCTTTTTCCGTCAAATTAAAGCTTTTACAATAAAGCCAGTCCTTTTCTGCAACCCAATAGCAATCCTTTTCGTTTGTGCCGTAAAAGGGGTCGGGAATAATGTTAGCTTTCATAAGGTCAAGGTAATTACAGCCGGGCACCTGTGCATTGCAGGAATTTTTACCGTCTGCATCACAAAGACTCCACTGACCTACAAGAGATTTTTTTACCATAGCTTGTTCTCCTTCTCTTCTTTTAAAAAATCATAACATTAAAAGGAAAATAAGTCAACAGCAAAAAACAGAACCACCGATTACTTAGAAAATCGGTGATTCTGTTGTATCTTATTTATTAGATTAAATAGTTCTGTCTATATTACACGTCATTTCTGACTAAATCCTCAAAGCTCTCCCTTTTAACGGCAACGTAGGGCTTGCCGTCCTTTATCATAACAACCATAGGCCTTGGCACACGGTTGTAATTAGAAGCCATTGAATAGTTATATGCACCCGTTGTACAAACTGCCACAATATCGCCTCTGTTGGGCTTGGGCATTTTTATATCAGGCTGAATAACATCACCGCTTTCACAGCAGCGGCCTACAACATCACAAGTGAAGCTCTTTTCCTCGTCCATACGGTTTGCAAGTAAAACTGTATACTTTGAGCCGTAAAGGGCAAAACGGGGGTTATCGGTCATACCGCCGTCAATTGATGCGTAATTTTTGTAGCCGGTAATTTCCTTAACCGTACCTACGCTGTAAAGAGTCATACCTGCGTCGGCTACAATGCTTCTGCCCGGCTCCATTAAAATTTGAGGCATGGGGAAATCATAGCCTTTTACAGTTGCCTTAATATGCTCACCGAGAGCTTTTATATTCTTTTCAATATCCATATAGGGGTCAGCCTCAGTATATCTCACACCGTAACCGCCGCCCATATTAAGCATTTTAAAGGTAACACCGTATACATCGCGAATTTTTGCCGCAAAGCTTAACATAATAGTTGCGGCATTGAGGTAAACGTCACCCTCACTGTCAAAAACCTGTGAGCCTACGTGACAGTGAATACCGCAAATTTCAAGGTTTTCGTATTTAATTGCCTTGCTTACAAATTCCTCTGCCTGACCTGTTTCAATGGCAACGCCGAACTTTGAGTCAACCTTACCTGTTGCAACGGCGCTGTAAGTATGGGGGTCAATACCGGGGGTAAGCCTTAAAAGCATCTTTTGACGAATTCCCTTTTGCCCGGCAATTGAATTTACCGCGTCAAGCTCATAAATGCTGTCGGCAACAAAATAGCCGACACCGCTGTCCATAGCGAAAGCTATATCGCTGTCTGTTTTGTTATTGCCGTGGAAAAAGCTGTTTTCCATATTAAATCCGGCTTTAACGGCAGTATAAATTTCACCCGGAGAAACAAGGTCAATTGCCATATTTTCTTCGCTCATAATTTCATACATACGTTTAAAGCAAAGGGCTTTGCTTGCAAAAATCGGGAAGCTTTCACTGCCAAAGTGAGTGCTCATTGCCTTTTTATAAAGGCGGCATCTTTCACGCACACGGTTTTCGTCCATAAGCATAAGAGGTGTGCCGTATTCTTTTACCATTTGAGTAGTGTCAACGTCTGCAAAATAAAGGTGCTTGCCGTTGACTTTAATATTTTCACAAATCATAGCTTTATTGTATCCTTTAAATTAAATTTTATAACAGATGAGCAATAATATAATCACGTGAAATTGCTGAAAGGTCAGCCGGCGCAACATCAAAAACTGTTTTACAGCCACTGTCACCGCGGCAAGCCATACGGTTTATTGCTCTTGCAAAGCAAGTGAGAGCACTGCCGGTAAACTCGGGGTTTGAATCAAGGGTAAGCTTGTATTCTATAACCTGCTTATGGCAGTCATCCTTACCTGTAACGCCTGTGCGAATTACATTACCGCCGTGAGGAAGCTCACTGTGGTCACGCTTCATTTCCTCTGCGGTGATAAAAGTTACTGTTGTATCGTAGGGCTCAAAGTAAGCGGGCATTGTAACAATCTCTTTTGTGATACGGTCTTTATCGGCGCCGTCCTCTGCCACAACGAAGCACTCACGGGTGTGCTTCTGCCTTGCGGTAAAGTCTTCCTGTGAACCGTCACGGACAGCTGACAAGGTCTCTTCAACAGGAACAGTGTACTGCCTTGCATCTAAAACTCCGTCAATACGTCTGATTGCATCAGAGTGGCCTTGTGAAACACCCTTGCCCCAGAATGTGTAATCCTTGCCGTCAGGCAAAATAGCCGTGGCATAAAGGCGGTTGAGCGAGAACATACCCGGGTCCCAACCGCAGGAGATAAGGGCAATTTTGCCGCCTTTTTTTGCAGCCTCATCAACTTTTTTGAAGTGAACGGGAATTGAAGAATGGTTGTCATAAGAGTCAACCACATTAAAATGCTCTGCAAGATAAGGAGTCATTTCAGGCAAATCCGTTGCACTGCCGCCGCAAATAATCAGCACGTCAATTTTATCTTTCCAGCTAAGGACATCATCAACCGACACAACGGGCACACCCTCTGTTGCAATTTTAAGGCTGTCGGGATTGCGTCTTGTAAAAACTGCAGCAAGGTTCAAATCAGCATTACGCTTTATTGAATCTTCAACGCCTCTGCCGAGATTGCCGTAACCGTAAATTCCAATATTCATTTTCAACAACTCCTAATAAAAAAGATGTTTTATTATAACACCATTTAAAAAAATAAATCAAGAGCTATAATAAAAAAATCAACTTTTACCAAAAATAATTTAAGTAAAAGTTGATTTTATTTTTTATGCCTTAAAAATTCTGATATCCTTTAAAACGGGTCCGCCCCTTGAAGAAGTGGGAATAATAATTATTTCACTGGCTTTTACGGGCTTACTGAAAAGTACAATTTTCTTAGAGCCGATAACAGTACCCTCGTAAACCTTTGAAAAGCCCTTGCCCTTTAAAGCGTAAATTTCAAAGCTTTCCACACGCTGACTTTTTTTAAGGTTCTCCCTTAAAGTAATTGCTTTAACAGGCAGAACGCTTTCAAAAATAAGGTGAATACCCTTTTCGCCCTCTTGAAGCTCATAGCCGTCACCGTTTGAGAAAAGCTCTTCAGGAGCAAGCTTGTGACCCTCACCTACAAGGTCTGAGGCAAAATGAGTCTCCTCTTTTTCAAAGGGCGCATTTATAAGGGCGGTAAATTTTTCAAGCTGAGCTACTGTTTCGTCAGCAAAAAGTCCCCTTGCATCAGGCGGAACATTTAAAAGCAGTGAGGCGTTACCGCCTACTGTTTTAAAATAAATATCCGCAAGCTCTTCAGCCTTACGTTGTTTTTTTGCCCTTGCAAAAAGCTTGTCGGTATAAAACCAGCCTATATTTACCGAAACGTCAGCCTCTGCCGGCTTAAACTGGAGCTCACTGTATTTTTCAAGGACTTTTCTTGAGCCTAAGTCCTCATCACTGTCGGTAAGCTTTGCCATTTTAGAGGTTTCGCTGATACTCTGCTGACTGTTTTCCATCAGCTTTTCAATTTCACCCTGCTCTTTAGGGATAACGCTCCATTCACTTTTTCGAACTTTGCCGCCCTCGTTGCCTATCCAGCGCACATCGGGGCCGCAAATGCTTATAACCGCTTGAGGCTGTTTTTCCCTTATAACAGAATAATATCTGTCCCAATCATAAACTTGCTTTCTGCCGTTTTTACCCTCACCGCAAGCACCGTCAAACCAAAAACAGAAAATTTCGCCGTAGTTTTCGCAAAGCTCCGTAAGCTGTGAAACAAAGTAATCATTGTATTCATTTGTGCCGTAGGTGCTTTCATGCCTGTCCCAGGGAGAAAGATACACACCAAACTTCATATCATACTTTTTACAGCTCTCACTTAAAAGCTTTACTATATCCTTTTTAAAAGGCGTATTTCTTACACAGTGCTCCGTATAGGCACTGTCAAAAAGGCAAAAGCCGTCGTGATGCTTTGCAGTGATGATAATACCCTTACTGCCTGTTGCTTTTAATACTTCACACCACTTATCTGTGTCAAGCTCGGTAGGGTTAAAACGGGAAATATCCTCTTTTCCGTCACCCCATTCCCGGCGGTAAAAGGTGTTTATACCAAAGTGAATGAAATTGTAGTATTCCATTTGCAAAAATTGCAGTTGCCTTTCAGAGGGAAAAACCGAAGTAATCCTTTGAATTTCCGCGCTGTCATTTTCTTTATCGCACCAACTGAAATTAAATTTATCGTCTACTTTTTCAGGTTTAATCATATAAATCTTCCTTAACTATTAAAATGAGAAATAAACATCAAGTCCTTTAACCTCATAAGAAATACCGTTTTGTTCAAGTGCACCTTTAAGTCCTGCAAGCATTTCATAGTCCTTAGCGGTAACTCTCATATCAAGGCGAAGTGTATCAAACTGACCAAGCTTGTTGCCCGGCAAAAAGCCTGTGCACCACCAATAATCGCCGTAAGGACGTGTAAAGCGTGCAGTCCATTTTCCTAAACGCTTTTCGTTAAATACCATGGACATTTTAAGCATTTCATCATCGGAGGCGCAGTCATAATGCATAACCTCTCTATCCTTAGGCTTTGTGTAAACGCCTGCTTCACCGCCGTAAAATACGAGCCCGTACTGACCTTTCCACACCTGGAGCATCCAGTCCTTATCACCGTATTCAAAACGTAAGCGGACTGTTTCATAATTTATAAGGGTAAAAGGTGCCGCTGTATCATAAAGGGAATTGAAACCGAAATTTCTCTGCCAAGGGTCAGCGGAAGTATAGAAGTATTTACCCTTAGGGTCATAAAGGTAGCCTAAAACTCCGCTTTTTTCCATTTCTTCACTGTAAATGCTGTCAGAATTTTTATGGCTTTCATAAGCCACTGTCACTGACTGGCAGAAATTGCCCTCAAAGGTTCGGCCGTTTGAAATTTTACAAGCACACACTTTATAAGTGTAAGCACTTGTTTTGCTTACAGTGTTATCGTTATAGCTGTTTTTTGCAGTTGCCCCTTTGTAAACCCACTTTGCGTTAACACTGTCATAGATATAAATTCTGTATCCGTCGGCACCTGCCACTTTATCCCAGGCAAGAGATATGCCGTCATCAGAATTTTGTGCACCCTTTAAATCAGCAGGTGCATCAGGCTTTGCAAAGGCCTTTATTGAATCGGCAAGGGGACCGAAAGAGTAAGTGCCGTCAGCATTTTTACGGTAAGCGCCTACTGTAAAAGTATAAGTTGAAGTAGGTTTAATATTGGTAAAATCAGCATAATTTTCTGATGTTACTTTAACCCTTTTCCAAGCCTTATTTGACGCTTCGTAAACACAAAGCTGATAACCTGTGATGTTCGCATCAAGCTTATCCCAGCTTAAACGGAAGCTGTTATCTTCAACATTTTCAAGGCGGAAATTTTTAATGTCATATTTGCTTACAGCAGAGGTTTTAGCCGTAACATAAGCAGGTGTGCCGTAAACTACCGAGCCGTTTTTGGTATAAGCCCTTACACCGAAGCGGTAAGATGTGCTGCCTTTAAGACCTGTCACCTTAAAAGAAGTATCGGAGGTAACCTTTATGCGGTTATACTTTTTTGCGGCGGAATCATACTGATAAACGCAGTAGCCTGTTGCCCCTGCCGCTTTATTCCAAGTGAGAGTCAGGCTGTCACTTTTAATGTTGCTTGCTTTAAGATTCTTTAACCCTTCAGGTAAGGTCAGCACCTGAATAATGTTTGAAGCGTCTCCTGCCACATATCTGTTACCTTTTTTCTCAAGAGCTCTTACTCCGTAACCGTAGAGCTTACCGGGTTTTAAGTCCCTGTGAACATAAGAAGTGGCGGTTGTTTTTTTTATAGTCTGCCATTTTTTTGCAGTATAGTTGTAAGAATAAATCTGATAGCCGGCAGCTCCGCTTACGGCAGACCATTTAAGCGTAATGCTGTTTTCGGTACGTGCCGTAAACTGAAGGTTATTTACCTTGCCCACTGCCGAAGCGGCAAAAGAAATACTCATTACCGAAAAAAGAGTAAGTAAGGATAAAACAAAGGACAAGGTTCTTCTAATATTTTTCTTCATCATAAATCTCCTATAATATATTCAGCCTCAGGTGAAAAACAGTCTTAAACCCTGAAGACTGTTCACTCAGTTAAAAAATTCTTGTACCGCCTTTCCTTACCGAAAGAACATAGCAACTGTCGTCACCGAAAATTGCCTTGAGGCGGTCAGTATACTCTGTAACCATATTGTCAGGCACAAAGGCTTGAATTGTACCTGCAAAACCACCGCCGTGAACACGCCATGCACCTTTGCCCGAAAGAATTTGCTCGCTTACGCAAAGTGCAAGTGAAAGGGGCTGAGCGGTGGGAGCTTTAACTGTATATACATTTTGATTATACATATATGATGAACGTCCGCTTGCAATAATCAGCTCTTTAAACTTTTCAAAATCCCCTGCAATAAGTGCTTTTTCCTGGGCTTTTACCTTTTCATTTTCACCAAAGTAATGAAATGCTCTTATAACGGCTCTCTCACCTAATTTTTCAGCGATAGCGCCTGCATTCTTGAGTACATCTTCCTTTGTAATTTCACGAAGTACCTTTTTACCGAAAAAGCCTGCAACAGCTTCCATTTCACTTCTTATGGCTGCATAATCGTCTGTAAGATTTGAATGACTGCCCTTTGTGTCAACAATAACAAGGCTGTGACCCGAAGAAGCAAAGTCAAAATCAATGGGGCTTATAACAGGCTTTTCGGTGTCCTCAAAGTCAATTGCAACAAAACCGCCCACTGCACAAGCCATCTGGTCAAGCAAGCCGCAAGGCTTACCGAAGTACACGTTTTCACTGTACTGTGCAATTTTTGCAATCTCCGGCATAGGCACCTTACCGTCATTATAAAGGTGGTTTATAATTGTACCTACAAGCACCTCAAAAGCGGCGGAAGATGAAAGTCCCGAACCTGAAAGCACCTGTGAAGCCGTTGCAGCGTCAAAGCCGCCTACGTTATAACCTAACTGCTTAAAGCGCGCCGCAATACCTCTTACAATTGCCTGACTTTTGCCGTTTTCCGTTTCATTTACTTCCAGGTCACAAAGGTCAACTGTATCCATAGGATAGCCTGCTGACTTAACTCTTATAATACCCTCGTCATTTTTACTTGCAACGGCAATTGCGTCAAGGCTTATACCTGCCGCAAGAACAAGACCGTGGTTATGGTCTGTATGGTTGCCGCCTATTTCACTTCTTCCCGGTGCAGAGAAAAGTGCAACCTCTCTGTCATCACTCACAGCGAAAAGCTCCTCAAAGCTTGAGAGCACATCAAGATATCTCTCATACTGTGAGGCGAAGCTCTCCTTTTTATATACTGCGGAGAACTCGCTGTCAAGACCTCTGTTTTGCAAAAGCTCCTTTAATTTGCTTAAATTAACCATTTCTGTCACCTTTCTTCTCATTTTAACCTTTCTGTCGTTCTTTTTTTACAATACTTACCGCACCGCTTAAGCTTAAAAGCACCATACCCGAAATAATCAGCAGGGGTATAAATGGCATTATAAAGCTTGCCGATGCCGGATCAAAAACGTTTCTGCCGATAATTATGTAACTCGTCACCTTATATATTGAGCCCAAAATTGAAACGAGCAAAAACTCACCTATGCCCATATCCGTTGTGCCGTAAATACAGCTTATGGAATTTATGGGTACTGCCGGAATAAGCCTTGTAAAAAACAAGACCACTCCCGAACCTAACTTGCTTTCGTCAATAAGTCTGTGAGCACTGTCATACTTTTCAAGTATCTTTTCAGCGTTTCCGCCGCCGAATTTTCTGCCCCAATAAAACTTAATTGTAAACAGAATGCTCAGTCCGAAAAGGTTGAGTATCAATGCCCAGTACCATTTAAAAATCACCGCACTTGCAACACAAATGCAGGATACGGGAAACCAGGGAATAAGTGATTTCATAACATAATTTAATAAAATCACAAGGGCGGCAACCCAAGTTGCACCGTAGGTTTCAATCCAAATTTCAAAGGCATTTAAAGTTTCTGTGTAACGGCTGTACCAAGTTAAAAATTGCTCGGTTTGAAAAACACGCAGTAACACCATCAGAGCAAGTGCAACAAGGAAACATAAAAAAGACATAAACTTAAAGGTATAAGACAAAGATTTTCTCTTTTTCTTCAATGCCGCACCTCCCTTTGCAATATGAAAATACACAGACTTTCTCACAATTATATATTATTGTATAATAAATTAGACAAATCGTCAACACTTTTTAATTTTTTTGTAGCAAAATTATCTTAAATCGGTGACAAAGGCACCTTGTTATGTTATAATCATAAAGATAAATATGAAGAAAGGTTGATTATTATGAAACTTGTTATTCTTGACGGCTATGCCGCAAACCCCGGTGACCTCAGTTGGGATTGGCTGACTGACTTAACAGACAGCTACAAAGTGTATGACAAAACCCCTGCAGAGCTTATTATTGAAAGAAGCGAGGGTGCCGATATTCTCGTTACAAACAAAACTCCCCTTGACAGAAAAACTCTCACCGAGCTTAAAAGCAAGGGTCTTAAGTACATCTCCACCCTTGCAACCGGCTATAACATCATTGACATTGACGCCGCTAGTGACCTTGATATTACGGTGTCAAACATTCCTGCATACAGTACCGACGGTGTGGCACAACTGGTTTTTGCTCTGCTTTTAGAGCTGACTAACAATGTTGCCTTACACAATGAAAGCGTTAAAAAGGGCGACTGGACTAACTGTGAACACTTCTGTTATTGGAAAACCCCGTTAAGTGAGCTTTCGGGAAAAACCCTGGGTATTATAGGCTTTGGAAAAATAGGAAGTGCCGTTGCCTCAATAGGCAATGCCTTTAAAATGAGAGTTATTGCTTATTCGCCTAATACCCGCACTTACAGCGGCTTTGGCAAGGTTGATTTTTTACCCCTTGAAAATGTTATAAGGGAAAGTGATGCAATTACACTTCACTGCCCCCTCACCGCGGAAACAACGGGACTTGTTAACCTTGATTTTATCGGCAAAATGAAAAAAGGCTCTTATATTATAAACACCTCAAGGGGTCCTGTTTTAAATGAAGATGATGTTAAAACAGCCCTTGATAATGGACTTTTAGCCGGTGTGGGTGTGGACGTGCTTTCAACCGAGCCGCCAAAGTCAGACAACCCTCTGCTTCACAGCGACAAATGTATTGTTACACCTCATATTGCCTGGGCAAGCCTTGAAGCAAGAACAAGGCTTATGGGAATTTTCAAAAGCAATATTGAGGGCTTTGTCAAGGGCAAGCCTGTTAATACGGTTAACTGAAAAAAGTTCGCCTCCGGGCGAACTTTTTTATTGTGCAGAGCACAGATTTATTCGGCTTGCGCCGAGTTATATTGCTTCGCAACTTCGTTGCTCCGCAGTTTTATTCGCCTGCGGCGAGTTTTATTCGGCTTACGCCGAGTTTTATTGCTGCGCGACTTCGTCGCTACGCAGTTTTATTTGCCTTTCGGCAAGTTTTATTCGCCTAAGGCGAGTTTTTTAATTATTTCCACACACGTATCACTGCCTAAGGCGGAGCTATCAAGGGCAATATGATAATTTTCAACATCGCCCCACTCTCTTCCGGTGAAGTATTTATAATTTACTCTGCGTTTTGTGTCCTTTTCGTCAAGACGTTTTTTAGGGCTTTTATCTCTTACACCGTAAAGGTCAACAATTCTTTTTTCTCTGTAATCTTTATCTGCATAAATAAATACATTTAAGCAATCCTTTCTGCCGCGTAAAATAAAATCGGCACATCTGCCCACAATTACGCAGTTGCCTTTTTCAGCAAGCTCTGTAATAATACGGCTTTGAGTTGTCCACAAATAATCGGAAGCGCTCATTGCAGTACCGCCGCCGTGAGGTGTTGCGCCTGAAAGAGCATAGGAAAGAATACTTCTGCCCGGAGCATATTCACCGGCGTCGGCAATATATGACGGGTCAAAGCCTGTTTCCTCAGCAACCTTTTGCACAAGCTCACTGTCATAATAGTCATAGCCCAATTGCTTAGCTACCTCTTTACCTATACTTCTTCCCCCTGAGCCGAACTGTCTGCTTACGGTTATAACTGTCTTCTTCATAGCTGTTACCTCCTCGTATACTACAATTATATTATACAATTATGTCCTTTAGTTAATCAAGGTGAAAACTGCCTAAATCAATTATACAAAAAAGCTAAATTTTAAAATTTTATCAAATTTTTTATAACACTTGAATATCTGTTTTATTTGGTATATAATTACAATAGATAATTATAATGTAAATAAAGCTTAGTGAAAGGACAGGATTTTCAGAATGAAAAAGTTATTCTCAGCTTCAACTGTTTTTCTTCTTGCATTGCTTTTGAGCTTCTTTACTCTTACAGCTTTTGCCGAAGATACATCAACTACAAAAAATGATGCTACAACCACTACAAAGACTGATGACACAACCTCTACAACCAAGCCTGCCACTGTTTTATGGACATACAAAACATTAAGTGACGGCACACTTGAAATTACAAAGTACAACGGTACCGACAAGGTTTGTAACATTCCTGCAAGTCTTGACGGAAAAACCGTTACCTCAGTAGCAGCCGATATCATCGAGAAAAACACTTACGTAGAGGAGGTCACTGTTCCCGGCACGGTTAAAAAACTTGACCAAGACAGTCTCAGCTCCTGTTTCACCCTTAAAACAGTAAGGGTGCTCGACGGTGCGCTTGAAAGCATTAACCTCAACTACTGCTACAACCTTGAAACAGTATATCTTTCAAAAAACATCAAGCAAGTAGGTAATTTTCCCGAATCAACTAAACTCCAAAATTTCATTGTTGACAAAGCTAATACTTTTATAAGACATCATTACGGCAGCATTTATTCAAAAGACGGTACTACACTTATAAAATATCCTGCCGGTAAGACTGCAACACGTTTTGTCGTCCCCTCTGCAGTTAAAAAAATAGCCGACAATGCTTTTTACGGCACAAAAGGCAATATTAAGGAAATCTACATTCCCAAAACAGTTACAACAATCGGCGAAAAAGCCTTTGATGAATCTTATGCAGCTATTCTCTGTCAGTATACGGAAAAGGAGCTTCCTGCCGAATGTAAAGCTGCTTTAATCGGCAAAAAGGTTACCTACGGTGCCATTAACCTTGCTGCACCGGCAAAGGTCATCTCCTCACAGACTGCTTCAACCATTACACTTCAATGGTCAAAAGCTGAAAATGCTACGGGTTACCGTGTCTTTTTAAAAGAAGGCAAGACCTGGAAGAAGCTCGGTGACACAACAAAAACCACCTGCACCTTTAAAAATCTTCCTGCGAACACAGCCTACACCTATGCCGTAAGGCCCTATAACGTCACAAATAAGGTTGTCACCTGGGCTTATAATTATATAACCCATGAAACCGCAACAGCCTCAAAGGCTCCCTCAAAAATCACCGCCGCGCAGAACACCTCTGCTATCAAGCTTAAATGGACGGCGGTGAAAGATGCAACCGGCTATGTGGTTTATTATAAAAATTCTAAAGGCTGGAAGGCTTATTCAACAGTAACAACAAATGAAATTTTAATCACAAAGCTTTCCCCGGGCAGTAAATTCACCTTTGCAATAAGACCTTTCAGAAAAACGGCAAACGTTACGGTTATGGGTGAATATTCAACATTTACCACTTGCACAAAAACCGAAAAACCCACTGTTTTAGGTGCGATAAACACTAAAAATAAAACAGCCGTTGTGAGCTGGAAGCCTGTAAAAGGTGCAGAAAAATATGTGCTTTATTGCAGGGTAAACGGTCAAAAATGGGTACAGTTAGGTGTTTATGATGAGGTTAAAAAAGTTACCACTCAAGCGCTCCCCGTCGGTACAAAAGTTGAATTTACCGTCAGAGCTGCAATAAAAACAAGCAGTGGCTATGTATTAAGCGATTACAAAACCATTTCCCTTACAGTTAAATAAGCAATTAAACATCAGTTAAAGGTGCTGTTGCATTTAGCGCAGAACAAAAAGAAAAATGCTCAATTTAAAAATTCAATTGTTTCATTTTTCTTTTTTAACCGATTTTTCACCCGCTTGCGGTATCTATATACAGCGTTGGGGGTGAATAAAACGGTTTCTGCATCTAAATGCAACAGCCCCTTTTTATCGCCTAAAATATTTGTCAAAACCCTTGAAATATTTGACATAATATTGTATACTATCTTGGTATATAAAATCGGTGCAGTGTTTGTACCGACAAGGAGGATTTTTCTAATGGCAGAAATGGAAAAAAGCAACAATTTTATCGCCATGGAGCACGACATTCTCAAGTTTTGGGAGGAAAACAAGTGCTTCGACTTACGTAAGGCAAAAAACAGCGGAAAAGAACGCTTCCGCTTCATTGACGGCCCTATTACCGCAAACAACCCTATGGGTATTCACCACGCTTGGGGTCGTACACTTAAAGATACCTTCATAAGATACAAGTATATGCAAGGCTACGACTGCCGTTGTCAAAACGGCTTTGACAGTCAGGGACTCTGGGTTGAAGTAGGTGTTGAAAAGGACTTGGGCTTTGAAAGCAAAAAGGACATCGAAGACTACGGCATCGACAAGTTTACAAAAAAATGTGTTGACCGTGTTAAGCAGTATTCAGGTGTTATTACTGAGCAGTCAAAAAGACTAGGTCAATGGATGCAATGGGATAACTCCTACTACACCAACACCGACCTTAACATAACTTCAATCTGGCACTTCCTTAAAACCTGTGATGACAACGGCTGGATTAAACGTGAATACAAGCCTATGCCCTGGTGTCCCCGCTGCGGTACTTCACTTTCAGAGCACGAAATGACAGGCTCATACAAAACCGTTACACATAACTCTGTTTTCTTCAAGCTTCCCGTTGAGGGTCTTGACAGCAAAATCGTTGTCTGGACAACTACACCCTGGACACTTTCCTCAAATGTAGCCCTTGCAGTTAACCCTGAAATTGACTACGTTGAAGTCAAGGTTAAAAGTGACGAGCAAACTCTCATTCTTGCAAAGAATGCTATCAAATATTTAGGTGACGATAAGGTTGAAGTACTGCGTATGTTCAAGGGTGAAGAGCTCGTTGGCAGAAAGTATGAAACCTGTTTCCCCGAACTTGAAGCACAGCAGGGCTTTGAACATAAAATCGTTGCCTGGGAAGATGTTGACGCCGAAGAAGGTACAGGCGTTGTTCACATCGCTCCCGGCTGCGGTGCAGAAGATAACGAACTGGGTAAGAGAGTAGGTCTTCCCGAAATTATGCCCGTTGACGATACAGGTATCTTCCTCAAAGGCTTTGGCTTCTTCTCAGGTAAAAATTCAAAAACAATTGCCGACGAAGTATTTGATGAACTTAAAAAGAGAAACAAGCTTTATCTTGTAAAGCCTCACGAACACAGCTATCCGATTTGCTGGAGATGTAAAGAGGAGCTTATTTACAGACTTGTTCCCTCTTGGTTTATTACAACTGAAGAGCTTAAACCACGCCTTATCAAAAACGCAATGAGCGTTAAGTGGGAGCCTGAATCAAACGGCAAGCGTATGATTGACTGGCTCAACAATATGGGCAACTGGAATATTTCACGTAAGCGTTATTACGGTATGCCCCTCCCCTTTTATGTATGTGAGGACTGCGGAAACGTTCATGTTGTAGGTTCACTCGACGAGCTCAGAAGCTTAGCTGTTGACCCTGCAAAGGTTGATGCACTGCCTGAGCTTCACAGACCCTGGATTGACGAAGTTGAAATCAAGTGTCCCAAATGCGGCAAAAATGTTAAACGTATCACCGATGTAGGTGACGTTTGGCTTGATGCAGGTATTGTTCCTTTCTCAACCACCGGTTATTTCCTTGATAAAGAGGAGTGGAGAAAGAACTACCCCGCAGAGTGGATTGTTGAAATGCGTGAGCAGGTTCGTCTTTGGTTCTACTCAATGCTGTTTATGAGCACCGTCCTTGAGGATAAGGCTCCCTATCAAAGAGTCCTCTGCCACTCAAGTGTTATTCAGGAAAACGGACAGAAATTCTCAAAGACAGGCTTTATGATTCGCTTTGACGAGGCTGCCGAAAAAATCGGCGCTGACACAGTACGTTACCTATATGCAGGCGCTCCCGTTGCAAATGACGTACGTTTCGGCTTCAACTTAGGTGACGAGGCAAGAAGAAAGCTCCTTTCATTCTGGAACATTTACACTTTCTTTGAAACCTATGCAAGACTTGACAAGCCTAACTTTGAAAACTACACCCCCGACGTAAATGCAATGACCGTTACCGATAAATGGCTCATTACACGCACAAACGATTTCATCCGCAAGGCAACTGCTCAAATGGATGATTACAAGGCATATAACCTTGTAAAAGAATTTGAAATTTTCACAGATGATATTTCCAACTGGTATATCAGAACCAACCGCCGCCGTTTCTGGAAAACAGGTGACGAAAGCGACAAGATGATTGCTTACTGGACGCTCTTTACCGCACTGAGCACCTGTGTAAAGGTAATGGCTCCCATTATCCCCTTTATGACAGAGAGCATTTGGCAGAACCTTGTTCGCCGTGTAATGCCCCATTCGGAAATTTCCGTTCACCTGAGTGACTGGCCTACCGTAATAGAGGGCTTTGAAGATGACGGCATCATTGAAAAGACCGCTTTTGCAAGAGACATCATCGCAACAGCTATGAGGCTTCGTAACGAGCATCAGATCAAGGTTCGTCAGCCCCTTGCAAAGCTCTTTGTATGCTGTGATACGGCTAAGAGTGAGGACATCAAGGTTTACGAGAAAAACATCCTCGACGAGCTGAACATCAAGGCTATAGAATACATTGATGATGTCACTGTACTTGAAGATAACTACCTCACCGTTAACTTCAAGGTTGCAGGTGCGGTGCTCAAGCAAAACGTAAACAGGATGAAGCAAGCCCTTGAAACGGCAACCAAGGAAGAAATGGCTAAATATACCGCCAAGGCTAAAGCCGGTCAACCGGTTCTTGTTAAAGGCTTTGACGAGGCTTACGAGGGAATTTTCAATATTATGTCAAGAACTAAAGAGGGTATCGTTTCCGCCCAGTGCGATGAAACAGTAATCGCTCTTGACGTTGTTCTTACACAAGACCTTATTAAAGAGGGTGTACTTCGTGATGTTATCCGTCAATGTCAGCTTATCCGTAAGGAAGCAGGCTACGAGGTTGAACAGAGAGTTGTTATGGCTATCGCAAGCGCTGATACTTTCATCACTTCCTGCCTTGACGAAAACAAGGCTTATATGAAAGACGAGCTTTTAGCAGACGATATTCTCATCGGCGGCGAAATTGAGGCAGACCTTACTAAGACTGTTTCTGTCGGTGATAAGGAGATTATTCTCAGCGTTAAAAAAGCATAATTAAAAGGCGCAAAAGGGGCTCTTTATGAGCCCCTAATTAAACTGATTTTGCCTGATAAATTCACATTAAAGGAGGCACATAAATGGCTAACGATAAAAAAATGGTTGAAGAAATTACTTCTATGGAAGAAGATTTTGCCAAATGGTATACAGATATAGTAAAGAAAGCCGAGCTGATTGAATATACAAGCGTTAAGGGTTGTATGGTTATCCGCCCTTATGCTTATGCAATCTGGGAGAACATTCAAAGAATCCTTGACGGTATGTTCAAGGAGACAGGTCACGAAAACGTATGTATGCCTATGTTTATCCCCGAAAGCTTACTTCAAAAGGAAAAAGACCACGTTGAGGGCTTTGCCCCCGAGGTTGCTTGGGTAACTCACGGCGGAAGTGAAAAATTAGAGGAGCGTCTTTGTGTACGTCCCACCTCGGAAACACTTTTCTGTGAGCACTATGCCAACATCATTCACTCTCACAGAGATTTACCTAAGCTTTACAATCAATGGGTAAGCGTTGTACGTTGGGAAAAGACCACACGTCCTTTCTTACGTTCAAGGGAGTTTTTATGGCAAGAGGGTCACACCATTCACGCAACAGCACAAGAGGCTATTGAAGAAACAGAAAAAATGCTCAATGTTTACGCAGAATTTTGCGAAAAATACCTTGCTATCCCTGTTGTAAAGGGTAAGAAAACAGAAAGCGACAAGTTTGCCGGTGCAGTTTCAACTTATGCAATTGAAGCACTTATGCACGACGGCAAGGCACTTCAGGCAGGCACTTCACACTACTTCGGTGACGGTTTTGCAAAGGCTTTCGGTATTCAGTATCAGAGCAAAGAAAACAAGCTTGAATATCCCCACCAGACATCATGGGGTATGACGACACGTCTTATCGGTGCTATCATTATGACCCACGGTGACAACAACGGACTTGTTCTTCCCCCGGCAGTTGCACCTATTCAAGCGGTTATTATCCCTGTTGCACAGCATAAAGAGGGTGTGCTTGAAAAGGCCAATGAGCTTATGGCAACACTTAAAAATGCCGGTATTCGCGTGAAGCTTGATGACAGCAACAACTCCGCAGGCTGGAAGTATGCAGAATACGAAATGAAAGGTGTGCCTGTAAGAATTGAAGTAGGTCCCCGCGATATTGAAAAGGGAGAATGTGTACTTGTTACCCGTCACAACAGAGAAAAAACCGTTGTTTCCCTTGACAGCCTTGCAGACAGCGTTAAGGAAAAGCTTATTGAGGTTAACGAGGGTATTTACAATAAGGCACTCCAAAACCGCGAAAACAGAACCTACGACTGCACAACTCTTGATGAAATCACTGCCGCCCTCAACGAAAAGGGTGACGGCTTTATAAGGGCTATGTGGTGCGGCGACGAAGAATGTGAGGACAAGGTTAAGGAAGTAACCGGTGTAGGCTCACGTTGTATGCCCCTTGAACAAGTTTCAATCAGTGACAAGTGTGTTTGCTGTGGTAAAGAAGCAAAGCACCTTGTATACTGGGGCAAAGCCTACTAAGGCTTCGCCGCTACGCAGTTTTATTCAGCTTTGCTGAGTTATATTGCGAAGCTTTGCTTCGCAGTTATATAGGCTTCGCCGAGTTGTATTGTGCTGCGCACAGTTAAATTTATATAATAAAAAGATACAGCTGAAACGATAGGTTTGAGCTGTATCTTTTGTTTTATATAATGTAAACTGCAAAGCTAAGGCTTAAAAGTCTCAGCCTTGCACAGGCACAATGTCACCTACACCGTCAAGTATAACGGTGGGACGGTAAGCGTAAGTTTTTACTGTTTCCCTTGTAGAAACACCGCTTAATACAAGCACTGTTGAAACACCTGTTTCAAGGCCTGCAATAATA
The DNA here is from genome assembly GCA_051880695.1 of Acutalibacteraceae bacterium. Taxonomy (GTDB): domain Bacteria; phylum Bacillota; class Clostridia; order Oscillospirales; family Acutalibacteraceae; genus UBA6857. The sequence continues at coordinate 38,067 of JBJEOK010000027.1, forward strand.
TCAGTGTCCATTCTGTCGCCTATAATTACAGCGTCAGCAGAGTGACAGCCCAAAATACGAAGTCCCGTACGCATCATAAGGGGATTAGGCTTGCCGCAAAAATAAGCCTGCACGCCCGTTGCCATTTCAATCGGCGCTACCAATGCTCTGCAAGCCGGAGCAATACCATGCTCAATGGGACCCGATACATCAGAATTTGCTCCTATAAGCTTGGCACCGCCTAAAACAAGGTTAGTAGCCTTTGTAAGTGTGTCGAGGGTGTAGGTTCTTCCCTCGCCGATTACAACGTAATCAGGATTGACGTCATTCATGGTACAGCCCGCCTCATAAAGGGCATTCAAAAGGCCTGCCTCACCTAAGGCATACACACTGCAGCCGGGAGCCTGTTCTTTTAAAAAAGCGGCAGTTGCAAGGGCGCTTGTGTAAAAATGGTCTTCCGATACATCAAGGCCCATTCTTTCAAGCTTCTGTTGCAGTTCACGGGGTGTTAAGCCACTGTTATTAGTCAAAAAAAGATATTGCTTGTTTTCTTGGTTGAGCCAGTCAATAAATTCCTTTACACCGGGAAGCACAATATTTCCGTGATAAATAACTCCGTCCATATCACAAATAAAGCCTTTTTTCTTGTTAAAATCAATCATTTTTTTACCTCCTTAAATCATCTCTATGTTAATTAAATAATTGTCTTTTTTAAGAGTATAACACAATTAAAAAAGCTTTTCTACACTTTTTATCCTTAAATATTATTTTCGGCAAAGAGGCATATTTTACAGCCCAAATGAAAAAAGTTTTATTAAAAATAACAGGGTAACTTTCAAGGGCACAAAAGCATACACTGAAAATAACAGAATTTTTCGGGAGGTAAAGTATGCTAAAGGAAGCTGCGTTTATCTTACTTTTGCCCTTTTTAGGCACAGCATTAGGCAGTGCAGGCGTATTTTTTTTAAATAAAAACAAAACTGCCGCTTTTTCCCCTTGTCTAAGCGGCTTTGCAGCAGGTGTTATGTCGGCAGCATCGGTGTGGAGCTTGATTTTGCCCGGCATTGAACGCAGTGAGCACTTAGGAAAATTAGCTTTTTTACCCTGTGCCGTAGGTTTTTGTGTCGGCATACTGTTTTTGATTTTATGCGACAGACTTTTTTTACTTATCACAAGCAAAAGGTTCAAGGTTTCACAAGGTAAAGTGCTGACAGCCTTTGCCGTAACGCTTCATAATTTGCCCGAGGGTATGGCTGTAGGCGCAGTGCTTGCGGCGGTACTTGCCGGCGAAAAAAACGTAACTATGCTTTCGGCTTTCACCCTCTCCTTAGGTGTGGCGATACAAAATATTCCCGAGGGTGCAATCATATCAATGCCTGTTTTCGGCAAAAAGACGGGTAAGCTTAAGCCTTTCATTATGGGTATTCTTTCCGGCGCTGTTGAACCTTTGGGCGGAATTCTTGTCATTTTAGCTGCCGGCTTTTTTACGCCACTTTTACCCTACTTTCTCACCTTTGCCGCCGGCAGTATGATGCACGTTGTAATGACGGAGCTTTCGGAAAACATGAACAAAAACAGCAAGGTTTCAGGTATACTGAGCTTTATGACAGGCTTTGTTACAATGATGAGCCTTGATGTGGCATTAGGATAACAGCTTCTTCCTGTTGCTGCTCAACCTATTGATATTCGCGTAGAGGTAATCAACTGTCTGCATTATCCGCAACTTGTCTTAAGCGGTGTAAAGTCATCCTTTATATAACTTTGACCCGTGATATTCGCGTCGAGGTACTCGACTTACTTTTTTGAAAAAAAGTAAGCAAAAAACTTTTGTATGTCTGCCGTTATCTGTAAGTTTTACTATGCGGTGTAAAGTTATCCTTTATTTAACTTTATCCCGTAATACTCTTGCCGATGTAATCGGCACAAAAAAACACACCCCGAAAGAGGTGTGTTTCTAATTATAGCTTTTTTAAAAAAGTTAAAATAATGGGAAGAGGAATAATTTTCTTCGAGGATTATTCCTCATCCTTTTTCTTGAGGCATACACCTGCAGCTACTGAAGCAACACCGAGAACGGCTACTGCTGCAACAACTGATGTACTGTCACCTGTGGGAACAGCTGCAGCTGTGGTTGTGGGAGCTGCTGTTGTGGTTTTTTCGTCAACCTTACCGATAAAGCCAATGTACATGTTAGCGAAGAAGTTAACAATCTCATTGTCAAGTAAGCCTTCGATTGCAGAAGTGTCAAGACCCAAAGTTGATAAACCGCCAAGGAGTGTATCAGCAAGACCGCTGACAGCATTTGTAACTGTTGATGAGATGTCACCGCCACCTGCAGCAAAATTAGAAGCACCGCCAAGACTTGTAAGAACACTTGTGATATCGAAGCTACCAAGTGAACTGAGGTCAAAGCTTGCCATATCAACGCCTGCACCACTCATTGAGTCAGAAATTGTGTTGAGAAGTGCGGGAGTGTCTGCTGCATCAAAACCTTTAAACATTTCAACAAATGCTGATGTGTCCATAGGAAGAATAGCAGCAAGCTGACTGAGGTCAATACCGCTTGAAACAGGAGCAGAAGCCTGCACATCCTGTAAAGCTTGTTCAACCTTAACCTGGGTATCTACGTCTTCACCTGAAATGAGCTTTTCAATTTCAGCAATGTCAAGATTTTCAAGACCAAGGTTACCGAGAATGCCTGCGATATCGCTTTCGGAAAGAGCGCCTAAATCAACACCCTCAAGAAGTGAAGCGAGACCTTCTTCAGCGGCAAAAGCAGTAGGAGCCATAAGACATACGCACATCAAAACAGCAACAGCAACGCTTAAAAACTTTTTCATCTGTATCATTCCTTTCTAAATATTTATATTTAAACGGCAAAGCCGCAAATATACAATTATGTTACAATAGATTATACAACATATTGCGCTTAAAATCAATATGTTTTTTCCATAAAAGCTTAATTTTAAGCAAATTTTACCACTTGATGAATACGTCAAGTCCGTTTGTGGTGTAATTAACACCCTGAACTAAACCGTTTTCTTGAAGAGCACCGCAGAAAGCAAGGAGCATCTTGTAGTCCTTAGTGGTAATTCTGCAAGTAAGTGAAAGCTCGGAACGATCCTGGAAGCTGTCAAGTCTGCCGGGAACAAAGCCGGTACACCACCAATATTTGCCATACTCTCTTGAAAAGATTTCTTGACCCTTACGGTAACCTGTCATTGACATATACAAGGCTTCGTCATTAGAAGCACAGTCATAATGATTCATCTGCCTGTCCTTAGGCTTTGTATAAACACCGATTTCATGACCGATGAACACCCAACCGTATTGACCTTTCCAGAACTGAATAAGCCAATCCTTGTCGCCGTACTCAAACTTACAACGCATTGTATCGTAATACATAACAACAAAGGGAGCGGCAATATCGTAAGCTTCATTGAAGCCAAACTGTCTCTGCCAAGGGTCGCTGTTTGTGTAATAGTAGTTTCCGTCCGGATCATACTGATAGCTTAAAAATCCGTCATCAAACACTGCGGCATTTTGAATTACCTCTGTGGGATTTGTTGCTGATGTAGCGTAAGGATTTGAAGTAGGTGCCGTTGTTGTCATTGTAGAAGCAGGAGCAGTTGTTGAAACGCTCTGCTTTGTTGTGTAAGGATTTGTTGTTGTGGTTGCAGGTGAATTTGTTGTGGGAACGGCAGGCTTGGTTGTTATAACTGCTGCATCTGAAGTTTGTGCTTCACCGGAGGGCGTACCTGCAAGATTGCTTACTGAGGGAGAAGTTGAAATAACCTCTGTTACCATTGACGGTGAAGTAGATGCAGTAGTTGAAACCGTTGTTGATTTATAAGTGCTCTGTGTTGACGTAACATCTGCCTTAGCATTACTGTTAAGCGCCTTAACACCTATAAATGAACCGCCGCAAATAAGAACAAGTGCTACAATTATAAATACCGTAGTCTTGTTTTTGAAATCGTTCATTACGATTCCTCCTTATGAAAAATTTATAAAGCCAAAATTAAAATTGCGTATAATCAGTTGTTGCCGAAAATGTTTCTGCCCTTAAATACGGGGAGAACATCGCTTTCATCTTCTTGAGGGTCATCAAAGATTGAGCCTGTTTTCTTTGCAGGAGCTTCAATCACGTCAACGCTTTGTACGGGAACTTCCTGTGCGGGAGCCTGGATCGGTGCCGAAGCAACAGGTGCCTGTTGTACGGGAGGCTGTATAGGTGTGAAATCAAATGCTGCGGGAGCTTTGTTTTCATTAGCTGCGGCAACAGCAGTTTCCATTACGGAAACAAAGGACTGACCGAATCTTGTTGAAGCAAAATCAATTGCCTGTTTGTCAAGTGATGAGAAAATTGACTCACCTCTGTCAGCTTGACCTGCTGTACGCTGAGCCGGTGCAGGCTGTTCATTTACGGGAGCAACCTCTTCCTTTTGTGAGCCGCCAAAGCCTGTTGCAATAACAGTGATGAGCATCTCGTCGCCCATGTCTTCGTCGAATACCGAACCGAAGATAATATTTGCATCGGGATGAGTTGCATCGGAAATGAGTGAACCTGCCTGTTCAATCATATCAAGGGACATATCCGAGGAGCAAGTTACATTAATAATAACGCCGCTTGCACCGTCAATTGCTGTTTCAAGAAGGGGACTTGTGATGGCCTGTCTTGTAGCTTCGGCTGCACAGTCTGCGCCCTTACCGCGGCCGATACCCATGTGAGCAAGGCCTGCATCTTTCATAACTGACTTAATGTCAGAGAAGTCAAGGTTGATATAACCGGGAACCTTAATGGTGTCTGAAATACTCTTAACACCCTGCCAGAGAACATTGTTTGCCTGACCGAAAGCATCTTTCATGCTAAGGCTCTTATCGCCTAAAAGCTTAAGTCTTTCATTAGGGATAACAATAAGGCTGTCAACGTGCTTTTCAAGCTCACGAATACCGTCTTCAGCTTGTTTCATACGTTTTCTGCCCTCAAACTTAAAGGGCTTTGTAACAATACCTACAGTAAGAGCACCTAACTCCCTTGCAATTTCTGCAACAATGGGAGCCGCACCTGTACCGGTACCGCCGCCCATACCTGCGGTAATAAATACCATATCGGTTGAACGAAGTGCATCTGCGATAGTATCTCTGCTTTCTTCAGCAGCCTTTCTGCCTACTGCAGGGTCACCGCCGGCACCCATCATACCTGTTACTTTTTCACCGATTTGAATTTTATGTGTAGCTTTGCTGTTTTCCAAAATCTGTCTGTCAGTATTGATTGAAAGGAATTCAACACCTACAATACCTGAGTCAACCATCTGGTTAACGGCATTACCGCCGCCTCCGCCTACGCCTACTACTTTAATCTGATTGTAAGCCACATTTTCATTGTCCATTATGAAGCCCATTGTACTTCCTCCTAAATATTTATTTTATCTCTATCTATAATTTGCATATAATAAGGCACAATAACTTATTGTATTTGCAATTATATCACGTCTTTGAGCAAATTACAATATTAAATTAGAATTAGATAGAATTTTTTAAGATTATTTCTGTAAAATTTTTGTGAAAAATTACCTTAGGGCAGACAATATAATCCTAAAATAAAGTATATGCATCAAAAAGCATAATATAAAAGCTTTTTTATTAACTTAAAACAAGAGTTACTGTATAACTGAATTAAATTTTAATAAAAATCAGCCTTACACCCGAATAAAATGTAAAGCTGATTTGTAAATTTAAACTTACTGCTGAGCTGTTATTTGTGCCGAAGCCGTTTGTGCAGGAGCCGATGTGGTTACGGCTGATGTAACAGGCGTCTGTTGCTTTTTCATCGAGCCGGGTTTAAAGTATGCCTTTGTGTTATAAGCTGCATCAATATAGCCGGTGTCTTTTTCGCCCACATCTCTTTGGAGAATACTGCAAGCATTTTTTACTCGCTTTTCAATTTTCTCACAGTCTCCGAAATAAATTGCAATACGTCCGTCATAAATGAGGTAAACATTTTCAAGGTCTTTAAGGTTTATTACAGCCGTTTTAACGGTGCCGTATTTTTCAAGACCCTCAACCATTTTTTCCATAAGCTCATATCTTATTATATTATCACCTTGAGGCTCATACTGCTGACCTAAGGGGAAGTGCTGTTCGTCAAAGCCGTCAATACGGTACATGGACTCTCTGATTTTGACCTTTTCAAGTTCAAGAACCTTGCCGTCTTTATCAATGACGTGCCAGGCACTTTGACCGGTAATAACATATTTTTCAGCCGTAGGCTTAACTGAAATCGACACAGTGTCGGGGTAATTGAGATTTATTTCAGCGTCTTTAATGTAAGGTAAACCTGTTACAATGTTCTCCTTTACCCTGCTTTTTCTTACCTTAAATAAGCTGTCGCCGATTTTTATTCCTGACTTTTCTAAAATTTCTTCTTCGCTGTACTCAACACCCGTATTTTGAATATTTATTTTTTCAATAGGCGCACCGAAATTATAACAGTATAAAAATATAAAAATAATTGCAAAAATCACAGGAGTAAAAACAATGGCAACATTTTTCCATTTAATCTTTCTCTTTTTGGCTTTTTTACGGTCTTTGCTTATTTCATCGTGACTTTGACCCTCTTGCTTTTTCTTTTCATAATCTGCATCTGCCTTTGATTTTGCAAGGTCTTCATTATACTGCCTTTGATTATCTTTGTTTCTTCCGTCTTCACGCATATCCTTACCCTTAGGTGTACGCATTTGAGCATTTTTATGATTAGACTTTTTCGTTGTGCTTTTCTTGTTTTGCGGTTTCTTTTGGGCTTTTTTCTCGCCGGTAAAATTTTTCCTGCTGTTATCACTGCCGTTTGCATTTATTGTGGGCCAAGCACTTGAATCCACATTTTTAAATTCGGGCACTTCATCATAGCTGCCGAAAATATCGTTAAAATCCTTTTTCTCTCCGCTCAACTGCGGCACCTCCCTTTTATAAATTATTATAAATAATAAGCGACTGATTACAGCCGCTTAAAATCGGTTAATTCTCAATCGGATGCCTTTCAATGTCGGCACCCACCCTTTTTAAGCAGTCCTCAATTTTTTCATAGCCTCTGTCAATATGCTCAATGTCGCACACCTCGGTTATACCCTTTGCAGCAAGCCCTGCCACAACAAGAGCACCTCCGCCCCGTAAATCGGGCGAATAAACAGTAGTACCGTAAAGGCTTTCAACCCCGTCAACCAGTGCAATTTTACCCTCGAGCTTTATTTTAGCTCCCATTCGCACAAGCTCACCCACATGTTTAAACCTACCCTCAAAGATGTTTTCTACAATAAGTCCCGTACCCTTTGATATGGTTGCCATTGCCATAAAGGGTGCTTGAGCATCGGTGGGGAAGCCGGGATAAGGCATTGTCCTGATATCCGTTAAATTATTGGGTCTTTTGTTCATTCGTATTCTCACATTTTTTATGTTATCGTCAATTTCACAGCCCGCTTTTCTGAAAAGGGGCAAAACCGTTTGAAAATGACGGGTATTTGTATTTTTAATCAGCACATCTCCGCCTGTGCTTGCCACACAGCAAAGATAAGTAAGTGCGGCAATTCTGTCGGGGATAACCGTATGCTCACTGCTGTGAGCTTTTTCAACGCCGTCAATTATCACGGTTCCGTGACGTGCAACCTCAACACGGCAGCCGGCGCCGTTTAAAAAATCGGCCAAATCTTCAATTTCAGGCTCCCTTGCGGCATTGAGAATAACTGTTCTGCCCCTGCTCAGTGCCGAGGCAAGAATAATATTTTCCGTAGCACCGACGCTGGGAAAAGAGAGGCTTATAACCGAATCTTCAATAGGCTTTATTGTTATACAGTTCAGCTTACCTCTGCTTTCATCTACGGTGACGCCCATAGTCCTCAGTGCGCTGATGTGTAAATCAATAGGCCTTAACCCTATTTCACAGCCGCCCGGTGAAGAAAGCCTTGCATAACCCATTCGCCCTAAAATAGAGCCTAAAAATACAATTGAAGAACGCATTTCGCGCATAAGACTGTCGGGTATATCATGGCGGGAAATAAAACGCGAGTCCACTGTAACGGTATCGCCTTCTCTTTTTACGGTGCAGCCTAAATGGCGTAAAATTCCTATTGCGGCATCAACATCTGTAAGTCGGGGGCAGTTATGTATCACACTGACTCCGTCAACAAGTACCGTTGCCGCTAAAATAGGAAGTGAACTGTTTTTTGAGCCCTGAAGGTCAACAACACCCTCAAGGCGGTTTCCTCCTCTGATAAGGATGCTTTCCTTCATAAAACCACACCTTTCACCCCATATTATGCAAAAAGTAGGATTTATGTGAATTAAAAGCTTATTTTATAAGTGAAAGTACTTCTGCGGCAATTTTTTCCTTTGCATCTATTGTGCTCATAGCCTTTGCATTAGCTTCAACGGATTTTCTCTTTTCGTCATCATTTGCAAGGCTGTCAAAAAGTGCCTGCATTTTTTCTTTTGTCAAATCCTTTTCTTCTATAATAAGAGCGGCGCCCTTGTTTACAAGTGCCATTGCATTGTGATATTGATGATTTTCCGCAACATTGGGCGAGGGAATTAAAATAGAAGCCTTGCCCATTGCCTGTAGTTCCGAAAGGCTGCTTGCACCTGCACGGCACACAACAATGTCGGCGGCCGCCATACAGCGGTGCATATCATTTATGTATTCCCTTATTTCAATGTTGTCCTCTTTATCGGGGTCAACACCTTTTTCTTTGAGCTTATCGGGTACCCAAAGTCCGTACTGGCCTGTTGCGTGAAGAAAATAGAGGTCTTTATTTTTATAATTGTCGCCGATTAAGTCAACCATAGCATTGTTGATTGTCATAGCACCCAAAGAGCCGCCCATTGAAAGAATAAGCTTTTGGCTGTCCTTTATGCCAAGCTCTGCACGGCTTATATCTCTGTCGGCCTTGAGCATTTCGCCCCTTACAGGCAAACCTGTAACAATTACGGGGTTTTTACTTTGCAAGTATTTTTCAGCCTCTTGTGCGGTGAGCATTACCTTGTCCACCTGCTTTGCAAGGGCCTTATTTGTTATACCGGGGTAAGCATTTTGCTCATGAATTGCCGTAGCTATACCCATTTTAGCCGCCATGCGCAAAACGGGGCCGCTTACGTAACCGCCAAAGCCTACAACAACGTCAGGCTTAAAATCCCTGAGTATCTTTTTCACACGGCTTGAACAGGTGAGAAGATACCAGACAGTAAGGATATTTCTTATAATGTTAACGGGGGTAAGCTTCCTTTGAAAGCCCGAAATTTTAATTGTGGTAAAATCAAAGCCTGCATCAGGCACAAGCTTTGCTTCCATTTTGTCCTTAGTGCCGACAAAAAGAATTTCAGCATCGGGATGCTTTTCTCTGATTTCACCGGCAACTGCAAGGGCAGGATTTATATGTCCGCCGGTACCGCCGGCTGCAAAAAGAATTTTCATTTTTTATGTCTCCTATCTTTTTTCTATATTACAGTCACGCGATACACTAAGCACTATTCCCATTTCACAAAGAAGCACCAAAAGAGCAGTGCCGCCGTAACTGAAAAAAGGAAGTGATATGCCCGTATTCGGGAAAATATCGGTCACTACAAAAATATTAAATATAACCTGTATGCCCACTTGTATCATTATACCCATAACAAGCAGTGCACCAAAATAATTTTTACACCTGAGGGCAATTAAACTGCCCCTTAAAATCAGCAGTGCAAACAAAATCAGCACTGCCGCCGCACCTACAAAGCCTAACTCCTCACATATTACGGGGAAGATGAAATCATTTTGCGGCTCGGGAATATATAACTGCTTTTGCATCGAATTGCCAAGACCTACTCCCCAAAAACCGCCTGACCCTATTGCGTAAAGTCCGTTAAGGGTTTGATAGCGGCTGTCGGCTGAAGCGGTATCTTTATTTATAAAGCTTTCTATTCTGCTTGAGGCAAATCCGAAGCCCTCTAAAATTTCCGGTTTAAACAGAACAAGACCTACCAATGAAACAACCACTATGCCTACTACTGCAAAATATCTGCCCTTTGTGCCTGAAATCCACAGCATAAGCACACCTATACTGAAAAGAAGTATTGTACAGGAATAGTGGCTTTCAAGAAAAACAAGTCCGCAGTAAATACATATCACAACAGCCAAAAGCACGCAGGAGCGAAAAGGTGTTGTGGCAAAAGAAAATATCTTTGCTTCAAAAAAGCTCAGGTTGTCTTTTTTAATATCGAGCCTTTCGTGTTTGCCTTTTTTAGCAGTAAGGGGTTTTTGCAAGACATTTATCATATATGAAAGCACACTAATAAGCGTAAGCTTTGCAAATTCCGAGGGCTGAAGCTGAATAGGGCCTAAACGTATCCACCGTTTTGTTTCACTGTCAGCAGCACCGATATTCAGTATCAAGGTCAGCACAAGCACCGCTACGGTTAAAGCAAAAATCCAAAATGCCAAGGGACTGTTAAATATTTTATAATCAAGCTTACTGAGTATTGCCATAAGCACAAAGCCTATAACCGCCTTTTCAAGCTGTGAAAATAAAAGCACGTTTGCACCGCCCTTATTAGCTTCGGAAAAAGCATAAGAGGCAGAATACATCATTACGGTGCCGAAGGTAAAAAGTATCAGCACCAGAAAAAGAAATATAAGGTCAACGTTGCCCTTTGAAAGGTAAGAGCCGTATTTTTTCTCAATCCTTTGTTTTGCCGTGAAGAGCTTTTTACGTCCTTTCACTGCAAAGGGCATAACCTTCCTCCTTATTCGGTCAAAGTAAAGTGCATTATTTATTTATTGTAAAGTACATTGCAACAACACCTATTATACAGCCTATTGTACTGATAGTTGTGAAAACTCTTACAATTTTAACTTCATTCCAGCCGCACATTTCAAAATGGTGGTGGATAGGCGCCATTTTAAAGACCTTTTTCTTTCTGAGCTTAATTGAACCGATTTGAATTACATCGCTCATAGCTTCCATAACGTAAACGATACCTACGGGAAGAAGTATAATGGGGCACTCGATTGCGTAAGCGAGTGCAACAATCATACCGCCTAAGAACATTGAGCCTGTGTCGCCCATCATAACCTTTGCAGGATAATGATTCCACACAAGATAACCTGCACAGCCGCCGGCAAGGGCAGCACCTAAAATACCTACGGAATAGTTTTTCATAAGCAGTGCCATTACGCAAAAGGCTATACCTACGGGCACTGTTACACTTGCGCAAAGGCCGTCAATTCCGTCGGTGAAGTTTACCGCATTTATTGTGCCGTAAATTACGCACACACCGAAAATGAAAAAGAAAATCATGCCGGGGATACTGTCAAGGGCAAGCTTGCCGTAAAAAGGAATGTACATTCCCGTGCTTTCGCTCAAAGCAAGCGAGCCGAGGTAGCCTGCAATAATAAGCACTTGAGGGATTGTTTTTTGAATTTCGGTAAGGCCTAAGTTTCTTTTTTTAACAACCTTGATATAGTCGTCGGCAAAGCCTACAAGTGCAAAGCAAAGTGCCATAATAATGCCTGCAAGAAGTCTGACAAGCTGTTGATTTTTAAGCACCTCTAATTCACTGAACACATTAAGACCGAAAGCCTTACAAATTAAAATTGTAATCACACAGGTAATAATAACACCGATAATGAACATTATACCGCCCATTGTAGGTGTGCCCTGCTTTTTTGCGTGCCACTTGGGACCGATGTCCACAAGTATGTTTTGACCGAATTTAAGCTTGTGAAGTACGGGGATAAGGAAATATCCGAGCACTGCCGAAAGGACAAAGGACAAGAGGACACTGATAATAACTGCAATTGTAATATTCATTTTAAACAATCCTTTCAAATGTTAATTTTGTTTATCTGTCAGCTCTTTCACTATTTTTCTTTCATCAAAGTCAAAAACCTGCGAGCCTATTTGCTGTGAGGTTTCGTGACCTTTGCCTGCAAGAAAAACAATGTCGCTTTTTTTTGCTGTTTTAAGGGCATATTCAATTGCCTTTTTACGGCTACTGTGAATATACACCGGAATTTTACTTTTTTCCATACCTGAAAGTATGTCGTCTATAATGTCCTGCGGGTCTTCGCTTCTCGGGTTATCGCTGGTCACTACCGCAACATCCGAAAACTCACAGACGGTTTTACCCATCAGGCTTCGCTTACTTTTGTCCCGGTCACCGCCGCAGCCGAAAACAGTGATAAGTCTGCCCTTTTTTACACTTTTTAAAAATAAAAGACACTGTCTTAATGAATCTTCCGTATGAGCATAATCAATAATGACGCTGTAAGGCTTCATAATGGGCACAAATTCCATTCTTCCCTTTACCGAATAGAAATGCCTGAGACCGTCGGCACACTCAAAAGCATTGATACCTAACCTTAAACAAAGCGCAATAGCACCGAGAGAATTTGAAACATTAAACTTTCCCGGCACCTTTAAATTTATGCGGTGAATAAGATTGTCGCCTACAAGCACATACTTTGTTTCCCTCTCAAAACACTCTATACATTTGGCGGTATAGCTTGCATTGTCACTTTTAAGGGAGTATGTCACCTTTTCGCCCGAGGCACAGTCTAAAAATTCCTGTGCACTGCTGTCATCATAATTTATAACAGAAAAATCTGAATTTTGAAAGAGTATTTTCTTAGAATTTTTATAATTTTCCAAAGTTTTATGATAATCCAGGTGGTCACTTGTAAAATTTGTTAAAACCGCACCCTCGAATTTCAAGCCGTAGAGCCTTTTTTGAAAAAGACCTTGTGACGAAGCTTCAATAACGCAAAACTCGGCGCCGGCATTTTTCATTTTACGGAGCATCGAGTGAAGTATAAATGGGTCTGGCGTCGTTTGAGTTGCCTCGGTTTCACCGTCACAGGTGCTGTTTTTAACCGACGTGATAAGTCCGCAGCTTTTTCCTGCAAAGGTCAATATAGAATGTATCATCGAACAGGTTGTGGTCTTGCCGTTGGTACCCGTTACGCCTATAAGCCGTAAGCTTTTATGACAGTCACCGAAAAAATGACTGCACAAAAGTGCGTAGGCCTTTCGTGTGTCCTTTGTTGTAGCCGAAGCTTCACAAAGCTCCCTTTCACCTACTACAAGAACAGCCCCTCTGTTTAAAGCGTCCTGTACATAAGGCTCACCCTTTTTATGGCATACAAAAATACTGTCGGGAGTGCATTTTTTCGAGTTGTCCGTAATATATTTTATGTCCTTATCCTCGCCTTTATACGATATGTCTGTTGCTTTTATAAGCTGAGAGATAAGCATATCTGCCTCCGTTACTAATCTGTGATATCGTTGTTTCTGAAATATACCGTTACGCTTTCGCCGGCAGTGAGAGCTGTGCCCTCACCTACGCTTTGCGCGTAACAAACAAGCCCCTTATCATCCATAGGGCCGGAAAAAATAATGTTTATACCGCATTCGCTTGCCTTAATATTGCTTTGACTTACCGTAAGACCCGTAAACGAGGGCACAACTGCCTTTTGCTCGTCAGTATCGCCGTCGGTGTAGGCTATTAAAACTCCGCCTTTAGGCAATGTCTGACCTGAAAGAGGATACTGAGAAACAATTTTTTCACCGCTTCCGACTACCTTAACGGTAATGTTATTGGTATAGGCGGAATTTTTAGCCTGCGCCACTGTTTTACCCACAAGGTCGGGAGCCGTACTGCTTAAGGTTTCAAGCTCCTTTTCACTGTAAGACGGCTCAACTCCTAAGTAAGAAAGTGTGTTCTCCATAACCTCTTTTGCAACAGGTGCCGCAAGGACACCGCCGCTTGAGTACATTCCCTTAGGATTGTCAATTCCCACAAGGATTGCCACCTTTGGGTCGTCAGCCGGTGCAAAGCACAAAAAGGATGCGATATAGGTGTTAATGTTACTGCTGTCAAGCTTTTGAGCCGTAGCGGTTTTGCCTGCAACTCTGTAACCGGGGATATAAGCATTTTTACCCGTACCGCTTTCAACAACGCTTTCCATCATTGAACAGACGGTTTTACTTGTGCTTTCGCTTATAACCTGCCGCCTTACAGTAGGCTGAGTTTTTGAAATCAGTTTGCCGTTACTGTCAACAACACTGTCAACAAGATAAGGCTTCATAAGCTTTCCGCCGTTAGCAAGTGCCGAGGCGGCAGTGATTATTTGAAGCGGTGTGAGCCTTACACTTTGACCGAAAGAGGTACTTGCAAGGTCAACGATGCTCATTTTATCCGCTTTGTGAACTATTGAAATGCTTTCGCCGGCAGCGTCAATGCCTGTTCTTTCGCGAAAGCCGAATTTTGTAAAGTATTCGTTGAATTTTTCAAGGCCCAGCCTTTGACCCACCGTTATGAAAAAGGTGTTGCATGAATTCATTAACCCTTCCCTTAAAGTTTGTGTACCGTGAGCCTTATGATTTGCACAGTGATAAACAGTGTCGGCAACCTTTACGCTTGAGGTGCAGGTGTGGCCTGTTTTTTCACTTACAACACCGCTTTCAAGTGCCGCCGCAAGGGTAAATATTTTAAACGTAGAGCCCGGCTCATAGTTACTTGTAATACAAAAGCTGTTCCATTGCTTTAGCAAAAGCTCACTGTACTTTGCACTGTATTCTTCAGTGCCCTTTTCTAAGCCGTCAAGGACAGAAAGGTCAGCCGTTTCACCGAGCACTCTCGGATTATTAAGGTCAAAGTCAGGCTTATCGCTCAAGGCTAAAACCGCACCGGTGTCAACGTCAAGCATAATGCCGTAAACACTGTCTGCCTTTGTGTTTATAAGCGCCTTTTGCAGGGCGTTTTCAAGGTAAAGCTGAATGTTTTTATCAATAGTCAAAACCAAGCCGTTTCCCTCAGTGGGGTCAACCACTGTTTCAAATGATGAAGAAGAAAGCTCATTTCCCCGTGAATCCCTAAGGCTCATCATTTTTCCGTTTTCGCCTTTTAAAAGGTCGTTATAGTACTTTTCAAGACCCGACTGTCCGTCGCCGTCGGCACTTACAACACCTATAAGTGTTGAGGCAAGATTATTATAGGGATAGACCCGTTTTGTACTGTTTTCGTAAAAGAACCACTGTAAGGGCTGCAGAATTTTTCCGTTTTCAAGTATGTACTGTTTACTTAAAAACTCCTCTAACTCCTGCCGTTTTTCGCTTGTAAGATTCTTTTTAATTTGGGCACGTCTGCCCTCAGTCTCTTTTATGAGAAAATAAACATCGTCCTTTTTGACAGAAAGGATTTCTGCTATATTCTTTGAAAGATATTCATAGCACTTTTCTATATCTGCACCTGTATCTTTAAAGGCATTTTTTATTTTATAGGGGTCTGCACAAAAAAGCCAAGCGGAAACATTTTCAGCAAGAATTTCTCCGTTTCTGTCATAAATGGTGCCCCTGATTCCCGGAATTACCGTATCACGAAGCTGGTTGTTTGCGGCAATTTTGCGGTATTGTTCACCTTTTACAGTCATAATATATGCCACTCTGCCAAGGCAGCCGAAGACCAGCGTTGCAACCATAACAAGCGAGAGAATTATACTTCTGAAGCCAAATTTTCCCGATACCTTTCTTTTCACCTTATCCTTTTGCGAAGCTTTGCTCCGACCGCTGTAAGATGACAAAACAGTACCTCCCGTCAACAGTAAAATTTCAAAACGGGGGCTGCTGAAAAACAGTCCCCCACTTTAAAAATCCACTTAAAAGTAAATGACTATTTTAATTAAATATATTCATTTACTGACGTCATTATTATCGGATTATACTTCTCAATCTCAGGTTATTGCACATTCATATAGACCTCATTATCAGGTGATACTTTTTGAAGTCCCAATCTTTCTGTTGCAAATTTATCAATATCAACCTTTGACATAAAGGCATCGAGCTCTTCTTTTAACCGATTGCTTTCTTCCTGGCAACGTTCGCAACTGCTTTTTGCAATTGCATAATCTTCCATAGCGTTATTCTTTTTAACAAAGCTGTTTGCAGTCATAATCAAAAGTGCTGCAATAACACAAACGTATGCAGTTATTATAACAGCTTTAACGGTCCTTTTCTTATTTAAAGCTACATTATTATAAGTCGGTGTTACTTTTCTGAGATTAGCTTTCGGCTCATTTTGAGAAGCCGGACTTCTGCGGGGAGAATTCGGCAATTCGGGTGCAGCCTGACTAAAGTGGTAGTCATAAACTTCATCATAAACACGTGCTGCCTCGCCCATTTTTATCCCACCTTTGTTTTTTTAACGAATTTTCTTTATAGCACGAAGTGTAGCGCTTCTTGAACGCTGATTTTTTTCAATTTCCCCGGTTGAGGGAAGTATTTTTTTGAACGGAAGCTCTCCCTCGGGGGTTTTACCGCAAATGCAAATCGGTGCGCTTTTAGGACACTCACAGCCTTTGCAGAACTCCTGAAAAGCTTTTTTGACAATTCTGTCTTCAAGTGAATGAAAGGTTATAACGGAAATTCTGCCGCCGATATTGAGACTTTCAAACATAACGCCAAGGGTGTTTGACAATTTTTCAAGCTCCCCGTTAACCTCAAGCCTGATAGCCTGAAAAACCCTGCGTGCAGGGTGACCTCCGCTGCGTCTTGCAGCTGCCGGGATAGCCTCTTTTATAATCTCTGCAAGCTCGGTAGTAGTCTCAATAGGCTTTTCCTGTCTCAAGGTGACAATTTTCTTTGCAATTCTGGGTGAAAACTTTTCTTCACCGTAACAGCGGAAAATTCTTGTCAGCTCCGACTCGCTGTAAGTGTTAACCACATCATAAGCCGATAAGCCCTGCTTACTCATACGCATATCAAGGGGCGCTTCGCTGTGGTAAGAAAAGCCCCTCTCGACCGTATCAAGCTGATGTGATGAAACACCCAAATCAGCCATTATGCCGTCAACCTTTTGGATGCCTAAGTTTTCTAAAATTTCTTTAAAATTTGAAAAGTTATCGTGTACAACGGTAACATTTTTTTCGTTTCCTATACGCTCTTTAATAATCTCGATGGCTTCGGGGTCTTGGTCAATGGCAATGAGCCTGCCTGTGCCCTCAAGCCGTTTTAAAACTTCACGGCTGTGACCTGCACCTCCTGCGGTACAGTCCACATAAATACCGCCTTTTTTTACGTCAAGTGCATCAACTGTTTCCTTTAATAAAACGCTGACATGCGAAAAGTCCGTATTACTCATTGGTTGCACCCTCAAGGAATTTACCCTCACTTATCATCTGACGGTAAACATCTGCCTCGGACTCAACTGCCAATTCGTCTTTCAAGTTAGCTTCACACAAGCTTTCAAGATAAGCCTCGTAAGCTTCGGGACTCATAACCTCAACATAAGAGCCAAAGCCTACAAAAATACACTGTTTGGAAAGTCCTGCTTTTTTTGAAATTAAGGCACTTATGGTAATTCTGCCTTGTGCATCATAGGTAGCTTCACCTGTGCCCAGGTAAATTGAAGCAAGCAGATTTCTTTTTTTAGCAAGGTTTGTAATACCTGCAACAGGGTCTTCAAACTGCCTTTTAAATTCCTGCTTACTGTAAAGCTGGATTGAGGGGTGTTTTTCCGACGGGTAAAGCTTGTAATAAAGCTCTTCGCCCAGTTCTTCGCGAAACTTTGCAGGAACAAAAACTCTGTTTTTTGCGTCCATATTATGCTCGTATGTTCCGACAAACATAAAAACAACCTCTCTTTCCGTAAAATTCTTTTCAAAATGATGAATTTCCACCACAAAAATGCTCTATTCTCCACAAAGTAGGTATAATTCACCACATTGCCTTTAAATTATATTCTTTAAATTCATTATTGTCAATCCTTTTACCGTAAAAACTGTAAAAAATATACGGTCTTTTTACAGCAAAACAGCCGACGGGCAATTTTTACCCGTCGGCTGTTGATTATTTAGTTTTATTAAATGTTTTCCTGTGCTATTCTTACGGTATCCATAGCGTCTTTTGCGTAAAAGTCGGCGCCTATCATATCTGCGTATTCTTTAGTAAGCACTGCACCGCCTACAACGGTTTTTACATCGGGAGCTTCCTTTTTCAAAAGTTCAATTGTCTTTTGCATCTCCTCTACGGTGGTAGTCATAAGCGCTGAAAGACCTACAAGCTTTGCACCGCTTTCTTTAACGGCTTCAACCACCTTTTCCGGCGGCACGTCACGTCCGAGGTCAATAACCTCAAAGCCGTAATTTTCCAAAAGCACCTTGACTATATTTTTACCTATATCGTGAATATCATTTTTTACCGTTGCGATTACTATTTTACCGCCTGAGCTTGCCTTAACACTGCCCATTTTTTCCTTGACTGCCTCAAAAGCTTTGGATGCCGCCTCGGCACTCATTAAAAGCTGAGGAAGATAAATGGTTTTCTTTTCAAAACCCTCACCTACCTCATTTAAAGCGGGAATGATTTTGTCGCTGATTACCTTTAAGGGCTCGAGGGTTTTAAGCTCCTCTTTTGCCCTGTCATAAGCTGCCGATGAAAGACCTTTCAAAATAGCATAAATAAGTCCGTCACCGCTTTGCTTTTCACTTTCTGCCTTTTTCTTTTCAAAGGTCTGCTCATTTTGTGAAGCAAAATGAATATATTCGTTACAGCCCTCATCCATACCGTGAAGAGCCTTAAAGGTAAAGTAGCTTTGCATCATTGCAACAGAGTTAGGATTCATTATGGCACAGTCAAGTCCGTTTTCAAGCGCCATAAGGAAGAAGGCACTGTTTACCGCGTCTCTTTGAGGTAAACCGAATGAAATGTTCGACACACCGAGGCTCACCTTAACACCTAACTTTTCTTTTATAAGCTTTACACTTTCCAAGGTGACGTTACCGCTTTGACTGTCGGAGGAAACCGCCATAGCAAGGGGGTCAACGATTATATCCTTTTTGTCAATGCCCGTCTTTTGACATTCATCAACAATCTTCTTTGCTATTAAAAGTCTGCCCTCGGCACTGTTTGGTATGCCGTTTTCATCAATTGTCAGAGCAATTACCGCACCGCCGTATTTTTTCACAAGGGGCAAAACCGTATCCATGCTTTCCTTTTTGCCGTTGACGGAATTTACAAGGGGCTTGCCGTTATAAAGTCTCATTGCCTTTTCCATTGCGCTTATTCTGACAGTGTCAATTTGAAGCGGTAAGTCAATTACCCCTTGAAGCGCCTTAACGCTGTCACAAAGCATTTTATCCTCATCAATTTCGGGAAGTCCCACGTTGACGTCAAGGATATGCACACCCTTTTCCTGCTGACTTAAGCCCTCATTTACTATATAGGGCACGTCACCGCGTCTCAGTGCGTCTTTAAACTTAGGTTTACCTGTCGGGTTAATTCGCTCGCCTATCAGTATAGGCTCTTTTCCTATTTCTACCGCGTGGGTATAAGAGGAAACGAAGGTATAGTTTTTCTTTTCGGCAGCCTTAAAGGGTAAATCACAGGTTTTTTCAACTGTTTTTTTGATATACTCCGGTGTAGTGCCGCAGCATCCGCCGAGAAGACCCACACCCATAGAAGCAATTTCCCTCATTATATCGGAAAACTCCTCTGCCGAGACATCAAAGACGGTTTTTCCGTCTACGCTTTTGGGCAAGCCCGCATTAGGCTGTACTATAACGGGAAGTGAGGAATATTTCACATACTCTTTCACCACAGAAAGCATCTGCTTCGGACCTAAAGAACAGTTCATACCGACAGCGTCGGCGCCTAAACCCTCAAGCATTGAAATCATTGCTTTCGGGTCGGCACCTGTCATAAGCTTGCCTCTTTCGTCAAAGACGTTTGACACAACAACGGGCAGGCTTGTCCCCTCTTTTGCGCCTAAAAGAGCCGCCTTTGTTTCGTAACTGTCGTTCATCGTTTCTATTATGATTAAATCGGCGCCGGCTTTTTCGCCTGCAACAGCGGCGGCTTTAAAGCAGTTTACCGCATCCTCAAATTTAAGGTCGCCTAAAGGCTCAAGCATTTTACCCGTAGGGCCCACATCAAGGGCAATAAAAAGCTTTTGCTTGTCACCGTCATAAAGCTCAATGGCTTTTTTTACATTTCCTACAGCGGCAAAGATTACTTCTTCAAAATTATCACACTTATAGCAATTGGCACCGAAGGTATTGGCAGAAAGCACATTGGCTCCTGCCTTAATATAGGAAAGGTGTATATCCGTTAAAATATCGGCGTGGGTAAAATTCCACTGTTCAGGCTTTTCACCGCCTCTCAGTCCCCTTTCCTGCAAAAGGGTACCCATACCTCCGTCAAAATATATACGCTCTTTATTTAAAATATCATTAAACTTCATCTTAGTCCTCCGCTATGCCGATAATTGCCGTAACTGATTTTTTAGGCACCATAAAAAAGCTGTCGGTCAAGGTGATACCTATATTTTTGTCTGCCGAAAGAAAGCTTATAAAGTTTGGCTGACAGCTTAAACTCACCCCGCCGTAGCCGGGACTGAAACGGGGCTTTGCTTTTTTGCCACAGACAATTTTTTCATTTACCTCGTCACACCAACACTCTACAAGGCTCGACGCAATACAGTCAGCCATTACAGCTTTACCCTTTGACATCACATTTAACTTTAAAAGAAGTCTGTCAACCTCGGCACCTATTGTTGCGGCAAAAACAAAGGCTTTTTTACAGCCCTCAAGGTTCTTGCAAAGGGCGGCACTTTCAATTGTACAAAAATCAAGCTTCACTTTGTTTTCACCTATAAACTCTACGGAAGTTTCCCTGTATACGGCCCGAAAATTTGCCTTTTCTCTGACAAGGGCTTCACATTCATCATATAAAGCATCAAGCTCGGCATTTTTCTCTTTTACACCTAAAAAGCGGTAGGCTTGATTTTTGTTACAGCAAATTTCATCACAAGCCGCTTTTATAACACAAAGACTCATAAATTTACCACCTTTCAAGCTTACCGTATTATGATTGACTTTATTATACTTACTTTATTATCTCACTTATATTTTCCATTATTCCCTTTGCAACTTCCGGCTTGTTCATTGAATAAATGTGTACCGAGTTTACTCCGTTTGCATAAAGATCTATAATCTGCTCGGTTGCATAGGCAATACCGGCTTGCTTCATAGCAAGAGGGTTATCACCGTAGCGGTCAACTATACGGCAAAAGCGCTGAGGCAGTGCCGAGCCTGAAATACGGCAGATACGCTTAATTGATTTTGGATTTGTAACAGGCATAATACCTGCCACAACAGGCACGTTTATTCCTGCCTCGCGTATGCGATAAAGGAAATTATAAAGTATATTGTTATCAAAAAACATCTGTGTTGTAAGAAACTGTGCGCCTGCGTCAACCTTTTGCTTTAAATAGCGTATATCGTCAAATGAAGTTGCACTTTCAGGGTGACTTTCGGGATAACAGCCGCCGCCTATACAAAAATGTCCGTACTGTTTGATTTCACTTGTAAGCTCACTTGCATAGTGGTAGTCAAGATTATCACGGCTCAGTCCCTCGGGAATATCTCCCCTTAAAGCTAAGATGTTTTCTATGCCCTTTGATTTGAGCAAATCAAGTTGACTGTTAATTTCGTCCTTTGTAGATGATACACAGGTCAAGTGAGCCAAAACAGGCACACCGAATTTATCTTGTAATTCGGCGGCAATTTCGGCGGTAAACTTTGAAGTGCCTCCGCCTGCGCCGTAGGTTACGGACATAAAGTCCGGCTTCAGGGCGGCAATTTGCTGTGTTGCCTCAAGAACAGCTTCAAAGTTGTCACTTGTCTTAGGCGGAAAAACCTCCATTGAAAGGGTGGGCTTTTCACTTTTTATAATATCAATAATTTTCATTTTCATCGCTCCTTAAAAGGGAATAAACCGCTTGCCTCAGTTTTTAAGTGAGTGCATTGGGGCAGGTATACGGCCACCCCTTAAAATAAAGTTTTCACTTGAAAACTCGTGAACGGGCATAATAGGTGCAGAACCTAAAAGTCCGCCGAATTCAATCATATCCCCCACCTTTTTACCTACGGCAGGAATAATTCTTACGGCTGTTGTTTTTGTATTTACAACACCGATAGCCGCTTCGTCAGCGATAATAGCGGAAATTGTTGACGCGGAGGTATCACCGGGTACGGCTATCATATCAAGACCTACGGAACATACGCAGGTCATAGCTTCAAGCTTATCGAGAGAAAGAGAATTTTTTATAGCGGCTTCAATCATACCCTCGTCTTCACTTACTGGAATAAATGCACCCGAAAGTCCGCCTACGTGATTACTTGCCATAACACCGCCTTTTTTAACGGCATCATTTAAAAGAGCAAGGGCGGCTGTTGTACCGTGAGTACCGCAGCACTCAAGACCCATTTCTTCAAGTATTCTTGCAACGCTGTCACCCTTTTCGGGAGTGGGGGCAAGGGAGAGGTCAACTATACCCGAGGGCACACCTAATCTGCGTGACGCTTCCGAGGAAACAAGCTGACCCATACGGGTGATTTTAAAGGCGGTCTTTTTAATTGTTTCAGCCACAACGTCAAAGGGCTGACCCTTGCATTTTTGCAGTGCGTGATAGACAACACCGGGACCGCTTACACCTACGTTGAGCACACATTCGCCCTCACCTACGCCGTGAAAAGCACCTGCCATAAAGGGGTTATCTTCAACTGCATTTGCAAAAACAACAAGCTTTGCACAGCCGAAGCCGCCTTGTTCGCCTGTCATATCGGCAGTCTTTTTAATGATTTTACCCATAAGTGAAACTGCATCCATATTGATGCCTGCCTTAGTGCTTGCAACTGAAACAGACGAGCATACACGCTCTGTTGAAGCTAAAGCAGAGGGAATTGAGTTAATAAGGTTTTCGTCGGCTTTGGTCATACCCTTGTGTACCAAAGCGGAAAAACCGCCTATAAAATTTACACCGCATTTTTTTGCCGCCTCGTCAAGGGCTAAAGCAATGGGTGTGTAATCCGTTTCACGGCAAGAAGCGGCAACAAGTGAAACAGGTGTTACGGAAATACGCTTATTTACAATGGGTATGCCAAACTCCCTTTCAATATCCTCACCTGTTTTAACAAGGTCTTTTGCAAGACGGGTGATTTTTTCATAAATCTTTTTTGCTGTAACCTCAATACTGTCAGAGGCGCAGTCAAGCAGGGATATACCCATAGTAATTGTACGCACGTCAAGGTGCTGATGGTCAATCATATCAATTGTGGAAAGTATTTCTTTTTGATTATGCATTGTGAAGTACCTCCTTAAATTCTGTGCATTTTGTCAAAGATATCTTCACGTTGAATACGGATGCTGAGGTTCATTTCCTCACCCTTATTTTTAAGGCTGTCACTGATATCGGTAAAAGAAACGGGACAAGCCGCCAAATCAACAAGCATTGTCATGGTGAAAAAGCCCTCCATAACAGTTTGACTGATGTCGAGAATGTTTATTTTATTTTCTGCAAGCAAGGTGCAAACCCCTGCGATAATACCTGTTGTATCCTTTCCGATTACTGTAATAATTGCTTTCATTTTTCATTTTCCTTTCGCTACATATAATAATATAGAGTATATTTTAACTTTTTAAAGAGTAAAAGTCAAGTAAAAGCCCCTCTTTTATAAGTTTTCGCTTGTCCTTTTTGTTATACTGTGATATAATGGCGAAAAACACACTTTACAGGAGAAAATCTATGCTTAAAAAAGATACATTTGCCCTCACTCCGCCTATGGGCTGGAACAGTTGGGACTGCTACGGTGCCGCCGTTACCGAAAAGGAGCTTTTAGGTAATGCCGAATATATTGCTGAAAATTTAAAAAGCTACGGCTATGAATATGTCACCTGCGACATTCAATGGTATGAACCTGAGGCAAAAAGCAACTTTTACAATGATTTTACCGAGCTTTGTATGGACAAGTTTTCACGTCTTATCCCTGCCGAGAACCGTTTCCCCTCAAGTGCAAACGGAAACGGCTTTAAAGAAATTGCCGATAAAATTCACGCTATGGGATTAAAATTCGGTATACATATAATGCGCGGTATTCCCCGTCAGGCTGTGCATCAAAACACACCTATTAAAGGTACGGACCGCACTGCAAGGCAAATTGCACAGAGCTTCTCTGTTTGTGCGTGGAACACCGATATGTACGGCATTAACCCCCGTGCCGAGGGTGCACAGGAATACTACAACAGCATTTTTGAGCTGTACGCTTGCTGGGGAGTTGACTTTGTAAAGGTTGACGATATTGCAAACACCGAATTTAAACCTCACGACCCATACAGTGCAAAAGGTGAAATTGAGCTTATCCGCAAAGCAATTGATAATTGCGGCAGAGATATGGTGCTTTCACTTTCACCGGGTCCTGCCGTTGTAAATGAAGCTTTCCACCTCAGTCAAAACGCAAATATGTGGCGAATGACCGGTGATTTTTGGGACAGCTGGGACAAGCTTAAAGCTATGTTTGAACGCTGTGAAAAATGGGCGCCTCACGTTAAAACAGGCTGTTGGCCTGACTGTGATATGC
The DNA here is from genome assembly GCA_051880695.1 of Acutalibacteraceae bacterium. Lineage (GTDB taxonomy): Bacteria > Bacillota > Clostridia > Oscillospirales > Acutalibacteraceae > UBA6857. The sequence goes on from JBJEOK010000027.1 coordinate 62,485, forward strand.
TCCCCTTAGGAAAAATCAGCAAAAACTGCCGTTGCGGCGGTGAAATGGACAGATACACTAACTTCACCCCCGACGAGCAAAAAACTATGTTGACCCTTTGGAGCATTTTCCGTTCACCGCTTATTTTGGGCGGCGAGCTTCGTGAAAACCGTGCGGAAGATTTAGAGGTCATCACTAACAGGGACATTATTAAAATAAATCAATTTTCTAAAAATAACAGGCAGCTTTTCCGAAATAATAACGAGGCCGCCTGGGTCTGTGAAGACAAAAACGGCAACACTGTTATAGCGCTTTTTAATCTCAGCGACGAAGAAAGAGAAATTTCAGCAGACTTCGTTTCTTACGGTATTGAAAACCGCCGCTATACCGCAACGGAGCTTTGGACAAAAAGCGTGGAGAGCTTTAATGAAAAAGCTTGTGCAACAATTAAGGCTCACGCTTGTAAAATATACAGATTAGAAAAATAAAGAGGTAACACTATGAATCAGGCTAAATTTTATCTCATAACCGACACTCACTTTTTTGACAGCGACCTCGGTTGCGGCGGCGCGGAATATGACGATTTTATGCACTACGAACAAAAATGCTTTGCCGAAACAGAAAGCATTAACAACTCGGTTTTTGCTTGGCTGAAAGAGGCTGAGGAAAGCGACACCTTGCTTATCGCGGGCGACCTTTCCTTTAACGGCGAAAAAAAGAGCCACGAAAAGTTTTTGAAGCTTCTTTATGATTTAAAAGAAAGCGGCAAGAAAATTTACGTTGTAACCGCCGACCACGATTTCAAAGCCGATGATGAAACCTTCGCTTTCGGTGAAAACGGACGTTACTGTCCCAAAGGCACAGACAGAGATGACCTTTTTGATATGTACAGTGATTTTGGCTTTGGCAGTGCCATTGCCGTTGACAGAGAAAACCTTTCATACGTTGCACAAATAAGTGACGGCGTAAGACTTCTGGCGATTAACTGTGACGCTAAAGACGGCGGTCAGCACTATTTCAGTGACGAACAGCTTTCCTGGATAAAGGAGCAAGCGAGAAAGGCTAAGGCTGACGGACAGACTATGTTTGCTATGTGCCACTATCCGATTTTAGGCGGTCAACCTCTTTTTTCAATTATCAAGCCTATGATGATTAAAGCTTGGGATAAGTTTGCCTCCTTTTTAGCTGACGAGGGTGTAAACCTTATTTTTACAGGTCACATGCACAATCAAAGCATCAACCTTTTTGAAAGCGAAAAGGACAACAAGCTTTATGATGTTTGTACAGGTGCAATTATTGCAGACCCCGCCTACATACGTCTTGTTGAAATCAAAGATGACACTGCCGAAATAAAAAGTATTCCCACACCTGATTTTGACTTTGACACCAAAGGCAAGGACTGCAAACAGTATCTCAAGGATTTGTTTGACCAGATGATAGTAAACGTCCTTACGGATTTACGTGACGACACAAAAAGAGCTATGGGAAAATTTCACATAAAAGAGGATAAGAAGACAGAAAAGCTTCTTCACACTGCCGGAACAATCCTTTGTAAAATTAAAATCGGTACACTTGCTAAGCTTCTTATGATTAAATGCGACAAGTCAATTTCCGATATGCGTCTTTTTGATTATATGACTGACTTTGTAAGAAATATGTTCAGAGGAAATCAGCCCTTTGTGGCAGGTACAGCCGAGGGCGACGTTTTTATCGCACTTTTAAAAAGGCTGAAGCCGATTTTAAAAAAGCTTGATATTAAAGATACTTGCGGAAATAAGGTTGACCTTTTTGAAGTGCTTAAAAACACGGCAGGAAACTATGACATTGACGATTACAATGCAACACTTAAACTGAGATAATAACAAGGGCCGGGAAAAGCTCCCGACCCGTTCATTTTGATGTTTTTAATCAAGCAAATAATGCTTTGCCTTTTCTTGCTTGCCGTCTTTATAATAAAGTCTCGGTATACGGCGTGAGATACGGCAGATAAGCTCATAATTAAAGGAGTGCGCCTTACCGCTTATCTCCTCAATTGAAAGGGTCTGCCCCTTATCAGTGCCGAAAAGCGTGACCTCACTGCCGACTTCTACACCGTCAATGTCGGTGACGTCAATCATAAACTGATCCATACAAACTCTGCCTACAATGGGTGCCCTTTTGCCGCCGACAAGCACTTCGCCTATATTTGAAAGGCAACGCGGATAGCCGTCAGCATAGCCTACGGGTACAGTTGCAATAAGCCGTGGCTTATCTGTTTTATAAATACCGCCGTAGCTTATTTCTCTGTCTTCGGGCAGAAGCTTTATAAAGCTAATTTTTGCCACCCATTTAAGTGCAGGTAAAACTTTTAAATAAGACTTTTCAACATCATCACTGGGATAAAGTCCGTAAAGGACAATACCTGCCCTTACCATATCAAAGCTGTCGCTGAAATTCATTATTCCGGCAGAATTGCTCATGTGCTTAATGGGAATGTTAAGCCCCTTTTCACTGAGCTTTTTTGTAAATTCAATAAAGCTTTCCCTTTGCTTTTCCGCCTTAGTCAAGTCTTTTTCATCGGCAGTTGCATAATGGGAAAAAACTCCTTCAATTTCAATAAAGGGAAGCTTTGCAATTTCAAGCACCTTGTCAACTTCTTCAACTTGAAAACCTATACGGCTCATACCCGTATCAACTGCAATATGAATTTTTGCCGGTTTACCCTTTTTTGCGGCTTCCTCGGAAAACATTTTTGCATCTTCTAAGGAAGTAACGGTAAATCTTGTATCTTTTTTTATAAGCTCACCGCAGCAATATGGGTCGGTACGGCCTAAAATTATAACAGGTGTAGTAATACCCGAATGTTTTATTTCAAGTGCTTCGTCAATATCGGCGACACCGAAAAAATCACATTTATTTTCAAGAAGCTTTGCAACTTCAACCGCACCGTGACCGTAGGCATCTGCCTTTATAATAGCCATAACCTTGGTTTTTTCGCCGACCTTTTCTTTAACTGCATTGAAATTTGCTTCAATTTTATCAAGGTCAACCAATGCGGCGCATCTGTAATATGACATAGGCTTACTCCTTTCCTGTTATTTTGATTTATGCCCTTACTTAGTTATAATATCCTGAGTTTTTCATTTTATGTCTGCTCATTTTCTAAACACCTTGAAAAGAGGCAAACAAGAGGAGAAAAATCTCATATAGCTTTGACAGTAGTTTTCACTTTCTCTGTCACGCTTACAGCCGCCCTGCCTGCACAAGGGGTAAAAGCGGCACTTTTTACATTCCTGCCTTACGTTAAGGCTTTGTGTGATAAACTTTTTTGCTGTTTGACCCTCTGCCATTTGCTCAAGGCTTTTTTCGTTTATATTGCCTAAAAGCCATTCATCGGTACAGTAGAAGTCGCATGGGTAAATGTTTCCGTTACCCTCACAGACAAACTGATGTGTGCAGTGTCCGCAAAGTCCGCATTGCTCGGGTCTGTCACCTAAATACATCCTCACCCAGTTGTCAAACTGTCTTACGGACATATAGTTGCCCCTTGTGAAGTCCTTGACATAAAGGTTGAAAATACGCACAAGAAATTCACCGTACTGTTCAGGTGTCATATAAAGCTCACTTTTTGTATCGTCACCGAAAGGACGCAGACAAGGGATAAACTGCAAATATTTGTATCCCATTGACCTGAAGTGCTTATATATAGCCTCACAGTTATCGGCACAGTAGCCCGTTAAAACAGTGAGGATATTAAACTCAACCTTATGTTTAATAAACTTATTGGCCGCACGGGTGATTTTGTAATAGGCATTTTGACCGTTAGCGTCAACACGGAACTTATTGCGTTCAAAATCCCCGTCAAGGCTTAAACCGACGAGGAATTTGTTTTCAAAAAAGAAGCTTGCCCATTCATCATCGACAAGGGTGCCGTTAGTCTGAATGGAATAGAAAATTTCACTGTTTTTCACATTGTACTTTTTGACAAGTGAAACAAAGCTTTTAAAATAATCCATGCCCGCTATTAAAGGCTCTCCCCCTTGAAAAGCAAAGGCAACTGAAGAGCCGTCGGCAAACTTTAAGGCGCTTTTAATAAGGTTTTCTGCCGTTTCATTTTCCATCACACCGAGAGAAAATTCCTCTCGGTGTGATGCAACGTCACAGTAAAAACAGTATTTGCATCTCAAGTTACAAAGGCTTGAAGCAGGCTTAATCATTACCGAAAGGTTAGGCATTTTCTATAATACCTCTCCTGTTTTCGGCAAAATCTTTTTGAATTTCGTTAAGCTGTTCTTTCATTTCTGCGCTGATTGTGGGATAAGCAGGTGTACGGTTGTAGTTTTCACCGTGGTCATCAGTGAGAATATGAAGCCAATTCTTCCTGAACTTATCAAAGAATGCAGAGTTGTCATTTTGAATATTCTGGAAGTACTTAAAGGTAATATACTTATTGTTGAGAACATCGTAGGTGTAATCCTTATACTCATCACGTGCTTTAACGCTTTCAGATGTAACTGTGTACTGAATAGCCTTAATCTTTTCACGCTTCATGTGTAAAATAGGATGCTCCTGTGTATGAACAGGTGTGTCATCTTTAAGTACGGGAACCATTGAAACGCCGTCGATTTCACGGTCAAAGGGCAAGGTGTTTTCTTTACCCTCAACGGTGATACCGCACATTTCAATAAGGGTGGGAAGCATATCAACCAAGGTAGCGCTCTGTGAACGCTCACCGTTTTCAAACAAGCCGTTATTGTTGTCCCATCTTATCATAAAGGGAACCTTCTGTCCGCCCTCATAAGCAAGGTACTTACCGCCGCGCAGATCATTTACCGAGCCCTCAAGTGCAGGGCCGTTATCACTTGTGAAAACAATAATTGTATCGTCAAGTACACCGAGCTCCTCCATTGTGTTAAAGAGCTCACCCAAATATGTATCAAACTCTGTTATACAGTCAACATAAGTACCCATACCGCTTACACCGTCAAAGTCATCACCTGCGAAAACAGGAGCGTGAGGCCAGGGTGAGGTGTAATAAGCAAAGAAAGGCTCGTCAGCTTCTGCTTTTTCCGTAATCCATGTTTCGATTTCTTCATGAATCCACTTTGTAAGCATACTCTGGTCTTTCTTGCCGGTTTCGGGATTTTTCAATTCTTCGGTGCCGTGAACGATTTCATATTCGCCGTTTTCTTCAACAACGTGATAGAAAGGTGCCATATCGTTTACGTGATGGCTGCCGTAGAAATAGTCAAAGCCTTGATTTGTGGGAAGATACTCGCCATAGTCACCAAGGTGCCACTTACCGAAGCAGCCTGTTGCATAACCTGCCGACTGGAATATTTCTGCCATTGTGATTTCGTCACCGAGCATACCGTCACAGTTGTTGCCCATTTCAATTGAGTTAAAAATACGTGTCTGTGCAAAGGGAGCGAAAGTCTGTACTGTGGGATAAATTACGTTATCAGCATAGCCTCTGTAAGGATAACGTCCTGTAAGGCAAGCAAAACGTGCCGGTGAGCATACGCTGTAGCTTGAGTAGAAGTTTTCAAAGTTAATTCCGTTTTCACCGATTGAGTCGATGTTGGGAGTTTTGTAAATTGAGCCGTTAAGACCTATATCGCCGTAGCCCATATCGTCCATAAGGATAAACAGAACATTGGGAGTATCGCTTGTTTTTTTGTCAATCTTTTTAAGGTAATCGTCATGACCCTCCCAGAGTCTTTCAACAACGGGCTTTGTTCTCATATTCATTGTAAGAACATATAAAACAGATGTGCCCATAAGAAGAATACTCATTACGAATGAGAAAACACCTTTGGCTTTCACCTTGTCACACTTTTTTCTTGCAATGAAGAAAAGACCCCAAAGAGCAAGTGCCGCGGGAAGCACAATAACAAGGTTGCCTAAAAGACGAAGCAGGAAATTGCCGTCACCTGCAAAAAGAGGATTTTCGCTTGAAAGCCAGCCTGTGTGACCGCTTGTGAGAGCACCGAAGCCTGCGTCTGCACCCCAAATGATGTGGAAAATTACATTGCCGAGTGATGCTGCGGCATAGCCGAAAATCATAGAAGCATAAACCTTTTTCTTAATAATAAGAGTTAAAAATACAAGTGCGGACATAATACAGCAATAGCCTGCCGCAACAACCGAAATAAGATTAAGCCTTGTTATAAGCTGAACAAGAAAAATGCCGATACCTATAACCATTGTGATAATGGGAAAAATCTTTTTCCCTGTGTCGAGTGTGAATTTTTCGTTCATTGTCAGTCTCCTTTTCTTTTACGTTGATATCTGCCGTAGCATTATCCAGTTAATTATACATTATATTTTTTCCATAGTCAACCAAAGTAACGAAATTCTTGACATTTTATTAAATATATTATATATTTAACTGACTATGGCGGAAAGGAAATAGGTAGCACTATGGAATATATAATAAGCAAAGATGTTAAAAATCTTCAGGGAAGTATAAAAAAAATAGTATTTTCCCAAGTGAAAAATGCCGATTTTCCTTACAGCAAAATAACACTTACCCCCTTTCAGTCAAAGAGAGGTATTAAGTGGCAGGCAGAAAAAATAAAAGGCAAACAAGCTTTTCACGAAAATCTCCTTGAAGATGAGCTTTTAACCTTTATTGAAGAAACAGGAAAAATTAACTTTCAGCAGTGCTGTCTTACCGCTGAGGGAGTTACTGTTCATTACACGATTTTTCCCGATAAAACCAAACGCAAGGAAACGGCAAACACACTTAAAGCACCTGACTTGAAAAGCCACAACAAGCAAAAGAAATATATCCTCCCTCAAGGTGAGAATATTCCTGCCCTTGTTGACTTGGGTGTGTTTACAAAGGATTTTAAGGTAGTAAACAGCAAGTATGACAAGTACAAGCAAATCAACCGCTTTATTGAAATTGTAGACGACGCTTTCAAAGAATACGGCAAAGACGAGGTGACTATTTTAGACTTCGGCTGCGGTAAAAGCTATCTGACCTTTATAATTTACTATTACTTCACTTTTATAAAGAAAATCAAAGCCACCGTAATAGGCTACGACCTTAAAGAAGACGTTGTTTCACACTGCAATGAGGTTGCCGCACGTTACGGCTATGAAAACCTGAGGTTTTACGTCAATGATGTTACAAAAGGTGAGCTTTTTAACGGTAAGGTCGATATGGTTATCACCTTACACGCTTGCGACATAGCAACGGACTTTGCTCTTTATCACGCAATAAGCCACAAGGTAAAGCATATTTTTTCCGTGCCCTGCTGTCAGCACGAGGTTTGCTCAAGCATAAAAAAGGGCGGTGATTTTGACATCCTTTTAGGTCACGGACTTTTTAAGGAAAGATTTTCCGCACTTTTAACCGACGGCATAAGAGCCGAGCTTTTGAAAAAGTGCGGATATGACGTTGACGTCATTGAATTTGTGGACTTTGCTCACTCACCGAAAAACCTTATGCTTCGCTGTAAACTAAAAAAAGCCGCAAGGCCTGACCTTACGGAAATTGAAGCATTGAAGAAAAAATACGGCTTTGAGCAAAAATTACTCAGTTTATTAAAGGATGAATAAGAAACGGAATGTAAGAAAAATTCAGTTAAATTGCAGTCTTTTTATTATTACTGTTTTTTACAGCTAAACACCGTAGAAATTTAAAAGCACCGACCGAATAGCCAAACACAAGCAAACCCGCTCCCCTTAACTATGAGCAAAGCCTCAAAAACAGCTTAAATAAGCTGTTTTTGAGGACTTTTCTTTTATCATAAAAGCTATCCCGGATTATAAAATCAAGGATAGCTTTATACTGTTATAAATAATCACTTAAAGCAACGGTGCACCGTGTTCACGGCAATATGCCGCTGTTTCTTCATCCCAGTATGACGATTGAACCTCACCGATGTGCGCTTTTCTCAAAAAGAACATACACATTCTTGACTGACCGATTCCTCCGCCGATTGTATAAGGCAATTCACCGTTTAAAAGTGCCTTGTGGAAAGGCAGATTTTTTCTGTCCTCGCATCCGCTGATTTTCAGCTGTTTCTCAAGGGCAGCCTCGTCAACACGAATACCCATGGAAGAAAGCTCAAGTGCAATATCAAGCACGGGATAATAAACAATGATATCACCGTTAAGCTCCCAGTCGTCATAGTCGGGGGCTCTGCCGTCGTGGGGCTTGCCGTCTTTGAGTGCGCCGCCGATTTTCATAAGGAAAATTGCACCGTATTCTTTTGCGGCAAGATATTCGCGTTCTTTGCGAGTTTTGTCAGGGTACCTTTCTTCAAGCTCAAAGGTGGTGAGAAAATGAATTTTCTCCGGAAGCAGATTTCCGATAAATTTGTATTCTTTTGTAATATAATGCTCGGTGTGAAGAAGCGAAGCATAAATCAGCTTGACTGTCTTTTTGAGCGTTTCAACGGTTCTTTCCTCTTTTGAGATAATTTTTTCCCAATCCCATTGGTCAACAAAAATTGAATGAATATTATCTGTATCTTCATCACGTCTGATGGCATTCATATCAGCATAAAGGCCTTCGCCTTTTTCAAAGCCGTACAGTTTAAGAGCATGCCTTTTCCATTTGGCAAGAGAATGGACAATTTCAAATTTTTCACCGCTGAAGAGGTCAAAATTAACCGGTCTTTCCGAGCCGTTGAGATTGTCGTTAAAGCCACTGTCTGCGTTTACAAAAAGCGGAGCGGAAACTCTTGTAAGATTCAGCTCAATTGCAAAATCATTTTGAAAAAAGTCCTTGACTTTTTTAATGGCGAGTTCAGTGTCCCGCAAACTCAGATGAGAACAATAATTATTAGGAATGAAAGCTTTTGACATATATTTATACCTTTCTTCTCATTTTATTTTCATTTTCTTTTGTCATTATATCAAATCAAAAAGAACATGTCAAGAAAAGTACACAGATGTACGGTTGATTTAAAGCCGCAAATTCGTTTAATGCTGTAATTTATTTTGCATTTTCTGTTTGACGCTGTTGTCATTTGTCTGTATCCGAGGATATCTTTTTATTCTTTCTTCGTCTTGATATAAAAATCCCCTTAAAGCGGTCTTGAAAGCTTTTTATTTTTCAAGTATTTGCTTTAAGAGGATTATATCAAAAGTGCTTACATACCCTTTTATAATAACCTGTCTTTGTTGTAACTTGCTTCAACTGCGTTCATTACTGCCTTTTCAAAGCCGTCCTTTTGAAGTGAAACAACGCCCTCAATAGTAGTGCCGCCCGGTGAACATACCTTGTCAACAAGCTCCCACGGATGGCTGTCGCTTTCAAGTATAAGCTTTGCACTGCCTAAAACCGTTTGTGCCGCGGCTTTGAGCGCCTGATTTTTTGTAAGTCCGTTTTTTACACCTGCTCTTGCAAGAGAGTCTATAAACATAAAGCTGAAAGCAGGACCGCAGCCGCCGATTGCACTGTAAATCGAAAAAAGCTTTTCATCAATTTCAATGCACTGACCGAAGGCCTCGCAAAAGCTCTTTGCCGTGGTTTTGTCATTTTCCGTAGCCTTACCGCCTAAGCAAAAGCCGCTTATAGCCTCACCTACAGTTGCGTTAAGGTTGGGCATAACACGGACTAATTTTGGCTCATAAGGTAAAAGTGATGCAATAAACTCAGTGCTTTTGCCTGCCGCAATTGAAATAATAAGGGGATCGTTTGCTTTCAGGCTTTCACCGATTTCCGGCAAAAGAAAGGGAAAAACATTCGGCTTTACGGAAAGCACAACCGTATCACAGTCCATAGCTATATCTTTCGCAGACCCTTTAAGCGTTAAGCCGTTTTCTTTTGAAAAAATTGCTGTCTTTTCGCTGTCTATATCAAAAACAGCTATTTCCTTTGAAGACGTGCCCTTTTTTAATAAACCCTTTATTATGGCTGACGCCATATTGCCGCAACCGATAAAACCTATCATTGTGCCACCTCTGCGGTTTCAGCTTCTTCCACGGGAATATCAGAAGTACAGTGAGAGCACTTAACCGCTTCAATTGCAATTTCACTTTTACAGAAAGGACATTCTTTTGTTGTAGGTGCCTGTGTGACAGGCTCCTCTTTTTTCTTGCCTAACTCACTTACCTTGTTAATGCCTTTAACAAGAACAAATATAACAAAGGCCATGATTAAAAAGTTAATTGCCGCAGTAATAAATGCACCGTAATTAAGTGTGCCGTAGCCGGCATTTTTTGCGGCGTCAACCGTTGTAAAGCTCACATCGTCAAGGGTGAGGACTATGAATTTATCGGCAAGGTTTACACCCTTTGTTGCAAGGGCAAGCACAGGTGAAACAATATCATTTACAAGTGAATTGACAATAGCCTGAAAGGCACCGCCTATAATAACGCCGACTGCAAGGTCAATAACATTACCGCGCATAATAAACTTTTTAAACTCACCAAAAAAACTTTTCATCTTTATTCCTCCGAAAAACAAATTTTTCTTTATTTTATCACATTTTTTTCAAAAAACAAGCCTCAAATTCCCCTAAAATCAAATTCGGGAATAAATTTTTCACTTGACGATGAAAAATCCTGAGTATAAAGGTTTTGAAAGCCTAAATCCTCTGCCGCAGAAACTACCTTTTCGTATTCACGTTTTGTAATTTTCCTTTGAAGCTCCGGTACATTTTCAATTTTTCCGTAGGGTGTATATTGGCTCATAATACTGACGAAAGTATCGGTACCCAAGTTTTCCTTTATCCACTTCAGTATTTCAATTGAACGGTTTGTATTTTGAGGAAGCACAAGGTGACGGACAATAAGCCCTTTTTTTAATATACCCTCGCTGTCAAAAGCATTTTCTGGACACTGCCTTTTCATTTCAAGCAATGCCTTTGAAGTAAAGGAAAAATAGTTTTCAGCGTCACTGTAACGAAGTGACCTTTCAGCGGTGATGTATTTAAAATCGGGCAAATATATTTGAATCAGTCCCTCAAGGCTTTTTAAGGTTTCAACTCTCTCGTAACCGGAAGAATTGTACACTACCGGCACAGGAAGCTTTGCTTTTAAAAGCACCCGTCTTACGGCGGCGGCATAATGAGTGGGGTTTACAAGGTTTATGTTGTGCACACCCTCACCTATAAGTCGGTAAAAGATTTCAATAAGCCTTTCATCGCTTACGGTTTTACCTTTTCCCTCGTGGCTGATCTCATAGTTTTGGCAAAAGACACACCCGAGATTGCACCCGGAAAAGAAAACCGTCCCGCTGCCTTTTGTACCGCTTATGGGAGGCTCCTCCCAAAAATGCTTTGAGGCACGGGAAAGCATAATATCCCACGGCATTTTACAGCAGCCCAACTGACTTTCACGGTCAACACCGCACATGCGCGGACAAAGCCGACACTTCATTTTATCACTTCCTTGAGATTGACAATTCACCTTTCAAGGTGTATACTAAATCCATATTTTACTAAGGTGGCGAAATTATGATTTTGACAATTGATATGGGTAACACCACCATTTCCTTTGGTGCTTATGACGGCGACGAGCTTAAATTCGTTGCAAGAATGTACACCTCAAGGCAAAAAAGCTCTGACGAATTTGCTATAAATATAAAGGACTTCCTTTCCTTGTACAATGTCAAAGCAGACGATTTTGAGGGAGCCATAATGGCTTCCGTTGTGCCCGAGCTTACCGACAGAATTGTACGTGCCGTTATGAAGACCCTCGGCATTACACCGCTTCTTGTAGGTGCAGACCATAACGGCGGACTTAAAATTGATATTCTCCCCGTAGAGCAACTCGGTGCTGACCTTGTAGCAGGAAGCATCGGCGCTATAAATAAATATCCTCTGCCCTGCCTTATTGCAGACTTAGGCACTGCGACAAAAATACTCGTCATTGACAAAAAGGGCAAGTTTTTAGGCTGTACCATTTCACCTGGTGTAAAAATTTCGCTTGATGCCCTTGCCCAAAGTGCCGCCCTGCTGCCGTCAATCAGCCTTACTAAGCCTGACAAAGCCATCGGTGAACACTCAACAGAGTGTATGCAAAGCGGTATTGTTTACGGCACCGCCGCAATGCTTGACGGACTTATCGGCAGAATAAAGAAAGAGGCCGGCTTTAACGATTGTACCGTTGTTGCAACAGGCGGTTACAGTGCAGGCATTATCCCCTGCTGTGAGGAAAAAATCCTGTATGATAAGCACCTTGTTCTCAACGGACTTTTGGAAATTTACAAAAGCGGAAAATAATTTATGGTGAAAGAGTGAAATCCATTCTTTCACCGTTTTTATTTAAAAAAGAAAGCTTTACCGAATAAAGTGCAAGATTTTTTTCCCCGTCTTTGGCGCCGTAACGTCTGTCACCTAAAAGAGGACAGCCTCTTGAGGCAAACTGCACCCTTATCTGATGGGTTCTGCCTGTGAGCAGTTTAACCTCCGCTTCGGTATAGCTCTCATTTTCAAAGAGCACTTTAAAATTAAGCTTCGCTTTTTTTACACCCTTACGTTCACGTTTAACGGCAAAGGATTTGTTTTTTCTGCGGTCAAAAAACAGCAGGTCTTCCATAGTACCCTCTTTTTCAGGGAGTTTGCCGTGAATTTTTGCAATATATGTTTTTTCAAAAGTGTTATCGCCTATTTGCTTTGACAGACTTGCGGCGGCACTTTTGTTTTTTGCGTAAACAATAAGTCCCTTTGTGGCTTTATCAAGGCGGTGAACAGGATATATTTCACTGCCTGTCTCTTCTTTTAAAAGGTCAAGAAGATTGTCACTGCCCTTTTCGTCGGGCTGTGACAAAAGCCCGTGAGGTTTATTTGCCACAATAATGTCATTATCCTGATAAATTATTTCAAAAGTCATATTGACCTCCCTCAGGGTTAGGTAAAGGATGAATAAAAGTGCGAAGCGACGAAGTCGCTGAGCAATATAACTGTGCGAAGCACAGTAAAACTGCGGAGCAACGAAGTTGCGAAGCAATATAACTCGGCGCAGCCGAATATAACTGCGGAGCAACGAAGTTGCGAAGCAATATAACTCGGCGACAGCCGAATATAACTGCGGAGCAACGAAGTTGCGAAGCAATATAACTGCAAAATAAACGCAAAAAAGTGTCCGCAAGGGACACTTTTTAATTTTATTTTGCAAAGTCTGTTGCCCTTGTTTCTCTAATCATGTTTACTTTAATTTGACCGGGATATTCAAGCTCCTGTTCAATTTTTTCAACAATTTCATGGGCAAGAAGTGCCATTCCCTCATCGCTTACAAGCTCAGGCTTAACTATGATTCTGACCTCACGGCCTGCCTGAATTGCAAAAGCATTATCAACACCCTTAAAGGATTTTGAAAGCTGTTCAAGTGTTTCAAGACGCTTGATGTAATTTTGAAGATTCTCTCTTCTTGCGCCGGGTCTTGCGGCAGAAATAGCGTCGGCAGCCTGTACAAGACAAGCAACAATGCTCTTGGGCTCAACATCGCCGTGATGGGCGGCAATTGCATTGATGATTATGTCATTTTCCTTGTACTTCTTAGCATACTCAACACCAAGCTCGATATGTGAGCCCTCTTGCTGATGGTCAACTGCCTTACCGAGGTCATGCAAAAGACCTGCTCTTTTTGCAAGCTTGACGTCAGCACCGATTTCAGCAGCCATAAGTCCTGCAATGTAAGAAACCTCAAGTGAATGGTTCAGCACATTCTGACCGTAGCTTGTACGGTACTTGAGAGAGCCTATAAGCTTAACCAGCTCATTGTGAATACCGTTGACGCCAGCGTCAATAACAGCTCTTTCACCGGCTTGTTTAATGGCTTGCTCAACCTCTCTCTTGCTCTTTTCGTGGAGCTTTTCAATAAGGGCGGGATGAATACGTCCGTCACTTATAAGCCTTTCAAGGGTGAGCCTTGCAACCTCACGGCGTACAGGGTCAAAGCTTGAAAGAGTAATAGCCTCGGGTGTGTCGTCAATAATAAGGTCAACACCTGTAATTGTTTCAAGGGTACGGATATTTCTACCCTCACGGCCGATAATACGGCCTTTCATTTCATCGTTAGGCAATGCAACAACGGAAACTGTTGCCTCGGAAGCGTGGTCAGCGGCACAGCGCTGAATTGCCGTTGAAATGATTTCTTTTGCAAGGTTATCGGATTCCTCTTTAATCATCTGCTCATACTCCATAACCTTGACGGCCTTTTCTCTTTGGAGTGTTTCTTCGAGTGAGTTGATTAAATCAATTTTAGCTTGTTCCTTTGTATAGCCCGATATCTTTTCAAGCATTTCCAACTGACTTCTTTTGATGCTTTCTGCTTCGGAAAGCTGTGTTTCTGCTTGTTTTATTTTATTATCAAGCACTTCTTCTTTCTTTTCAAGATTTTCTGTTTTCTTGTCAAGACTTTCTTCCTTTTGAATGAGTCGCTTTTCCTGACGCTGAACCTCGTTTCTTCTTTCACGCAGTTCACGGTCGGTTTCACTTCTCAGCTTATGAATTTCGTCCTTTGCTTCAAGAATAGCCTCTTTTTTAGCTGTTTCCGCCTCATTAACGGCTTGATTGACAATCCTTGTAGCTTCCTCATTTGCAGAGCCTATAAGAGCCTCGGCTGTTCTTTTTCTGTGTGCCTGTCCTGCGATAAAGCCGACAACACCGAAAACAACCGAGCAGACAACTGCAATAATAACGGCAACGACAATACTGATTTCCAAAGTAGCAGCACCTCCTTTTTCTGAATTGACACCCGACACATCTTTCAGTGCAGATGCCTTAACTTGTTTTTGCTAAAGCTGAATATAAATCAGCCCTACATCATCAAAAGAATTACAGTGATAAACTCGAATGACGGCGAATTTTTTGAACAATATACACCATCTTGAATATTTTAATTCAAAAGACACAATATGTCAAGTGAATTTATGTGTATATTTCATTATTTTCAAAGTTTTTTTAAGTAAATTTTATGTACCCTTTTAGGTTGTTTTTAAGTAATAACACTAAAATGTAATTGTGCGATGGGAATTGATATATGTTTTTTTCCGATTTTTCATATATCATCCCTCCTTCCCACCGCACCCCCTCTCCTTTCAAATATGCAGAGAATGTCGGCACTTGTCAGGGTGCCGACATTCTTATTTTTTTCGTTTCCCAAAAATGACAAACTTCTTTTTTCCTTCATGATAAACTTCAATTCCGCAATAAATCAAAAAGGAGTTTTACTAATGCTTTGCCGAAACTGCAACCACATTTTAACTGGAAATGAAAACTTTTGTCCCAACTGCGGCGCCCCGCCTTTGCCGCCCGAAACAAAAAAAGAAGTCCCAAAGGAAAGGCTTACTACATACGACCCTCAAAATATTTTTGAAAATGAAAAGCCGCCTGCAGAAAAGCCTGAGCCTGAAAAAGAAAGAGTGACAAAGCCACCGCGTCAATCACCTGTTTTCACCCTTGAAAGTATTGATGATGACCGCGATGACCTTGCCTGCAAGCCGAGAAAAAAAGCTCAAAAAAGTGGCGGTGCTAAAATTTTACTGTTAATTTTTACTCTTTGTATTATTTCAGCAGCCGCCTTTCTTTTTGCCGATTACTTTCAGTTGACCCCTGCAATTTCAAGCTTCTTTAAGCAGTCGGCACTTCACTCTGACGGGAATGTTTCCTCTGACGCTCAAACCTTTAACAGGGCAAGCGGTATTGTTGACCCCGAAATAAACTACGCTATGTCCACAGCATTTGTAAGCCCACTCAAAGGTCTTGCCATGAGAAAAGGCCCCGCCGACAGCTACGCACCTGTTTGTATACTGCCAAACAGCGCTCAGGTACAAATTTTCGGCGGAAGTCTTACACAGGAAAACTGGGTCTATGTCTACTGTCCCTTAAAGGAATGCTACGGTTGGATAAACTCAAGCTTTCTGCAAACGAGCAACCTTGAGTAAGGTTCAAAAAACATAAGGCATTTATGTTCAAATATAAAAGCAGACCCACCGATTTTTCGGTGGGTCAATTTAATTAAGCTTAGCTATCAGGGTAAGTCATCTTCATTTTCAAGGTTGTGCCATACGTTTTGAACGTCGTCATTATCCTCAAGCATTTCAAGAAGTCTGCCCATACATTTAAGGTCGTCGGGGTCGGAAAGAGCAGTTTGAGTGTTAGGTGTGTACTCAACCTCTGCCGAAACAAAGGTGTAGCCCTTAGCTTCAAGGTCATCACGTACAAAACCTAAATCGTTAGGCTCTGTGCGTACAACATAAACGTCCTCATCGTCGGTAAGGAAGTCAACCGCTCCCGCTTCAAGTGCGTCTTCCATAAGCTTATCCTCGTCAGTGTCCTCTTTTTCAATTACAATAACACCGTAACGTGTAAACATAAAGGAAACACAGCCCTGCTGGCCCAAATTACCCTTATTTTTATCAAAATAGTGACGCATTTCACCGGCTGTACGGTTGCGGTTATCTGTAAGAGTTTCTACAATAACGGCAATACCTGAAGGACCGTAACCCTCATACATAATCTCTTCATAGTTTGCCGAGCCTGTTTCACCGGAAGCCTTTTTAATAATTCTTTCAATGTTATCGTTGGGAACATTATTTGCCTTTGCTTTTGCAATTACATCCTTAAGCTTTGAGTTTGATGATGGGTCGGGACCGCCGTCACGAACTGCAACAGCAATTTCTCTGCCTATTTTTGTAAAGACCTTAGCTCTTGCGCCGTCGGTTTTTTCTTTTTTTCTTTTAATGGTACTCCATTTTGAATGACCTGACATTTAATTCACCAATCCTTTTAAAATATATCTAAAGCCCTAATACTTTATCACTTTTGCAGTGTTTTGTCAAGACGGCTTATCTCATAAAGCCGCCTTTATTACCGGCGTAGCTGTTAACATTTTCAGACTCGGAGGTAACAAGGGTACCGGGAACATAATTTCCGTCAAAGCAAACGCTTTGATTTGCACTGTGCACATCCTTGAAAGAGCCGTCTTTATAAAGGCTGTAGGTTTCATTTGCATCTAAAAGGTCGCTTGCAAAAATAATACTTTCAAAGGTTTTCGGACTTTTAAAGCCTACCACAGTTTTGCCGCTTGAGGAAACAATTGCCGCAACAGTGTCTTGTGAAAAGCTTGCGTTGTAATTTAAAACCCTTACACCGCTGCCTGTAACAGACTGTGCCATACCTCTGCTGCCGGTTGCAAGAAGCGTACCTGCCGAAACAGTAAAGCTTCCGCCGTAGTCGAGGGCTCCGTTACCGTTGTTTTCGGGACCGTATACAATCACTGTACCGCCTGACATATTTACTGAGCCGTTAGAGTCAACTCCGTCACCGTCGGCATTTATAAAAACATATCCGTCTGTTATATTTATAATACAGGAAGCATCATTACCCATACCGCCCATATCGGCAGAATCGGATGAAGCCGCATTGAAGCCGTCATCACTTGAATTAAGGGAAATATTACCGCCCGAAACAGTAATTACCTTACCCTCAATGCCCTCATAGCTTTGGATTATGTCAATTTCACCGCCGCTTATACTTACACTTTCGTCACCGTGAATACCGTCATCATCACTTTTAAGAGAAAAGCTTCCGCCGCCGATTTGAACATCGGGTGCGTGAATTGTATCGTCACAAGAGCTGACTGTAAAAGTACCTGAACTTATTGTAAGCTTCTTATCGCTTTTTATACCCTTGACAGACGGGGTATTACTTTGACCTTCCTCAGCTAAACTGCTTTCCTGAGCAACCTTGTTTAATGCATGGGAGAACATTCCGCCTCTGAAGTCATCGTTTCCGCCGCTGAAGTTGCCTGTTGCACCGCCGCCGCTTTCAATATTTACGGTACCGTCATATATTGTTAAATTGCCGACAGCCTGTATACCGTCAAGACTGCTTTTTATATTGATTGTACCGCCCTTAATTACAATGTCACCTTTATTCTGCTCGGTTTCATTGCTTGTGCGTAAGGCGTCGCCGCCACAGACCAAATTAAGTGTGCCGCCCTCTATTTCTATGCCGTCCTTACCGCGTATTGCATCATCGGTAGACTTTATATCAATTGAGCCGTTTTTAATTTTAATATCATTTTTTGAAAAAATACCCTTATTAAAGTTAGCTGTTATATTAAGTGTGCCTCCGCCCTCAAGCTGGAGGTCGTCTTTTGAGTAAATTACAGCCGTAGCATAATCCGTAGCTTCATCGGAAATTTGCCTTGAAGTGTCACTTAAATAATTAGCGGTATCGCTTTCAAGTATAATCACTGTTTCTTTAGGTGAGTTTTCAATATAAATCGGGGCGTCACTTGTGCAGTTGATGTTTACACCGCCTAAAACAAGCTTTACCTTTTCGTCTTCATCGGTGATGTTGACATAGATTTTTCCGTCGGCAAGACTGCCTGTGAAAAAGTATGTGCCGGCAGTATTAACAGTCAGAACATTATTTTCAAAGCTGACACCTGTACCGTTGATTGTGGTTTTTTCATTGTCAAGAATAATATAAGCACTGACCTCACTGCCGTCAAAATCCTTACTTGCCGAAGAAAAGGCATCTGTTGTGGTTTGAGCCTCGGTCGTTGAAGCCGTAGTGGAAATAATGGGCGGCTCAGTGTTTTCAATGGGTTCTTCATCCTTTTTACAAGAGACAAAAACCAATACCGAACCTACCAAAAGCAATAACAATAATGAAAGCCTGAATAATTTTAAATACATAAGTTTAACTTGACAGCAAGCTTTTTGCTGTCATCCCTTTCTGTAAAGTACGCTTCCGATTTGTACCTTTCAAAAACAGATAAGTTAATTTTAAAGAATTTCCTGATTTATTTCAGCTCTTGAACAAATAATTTCAAGGTTGCCGTTTCTTGTTCGAAGCTCGTCGATAAACTCCTTTTCCTTTTTGGGGTCCTTAAGGGCAATTTCATATTTAAGCTTAAATAAACTGCCCATATTTGTAGTTTTTACGTTAATAAGCTCGGCAGAACGCAGATACTTTTTAAATACATCTGTAAAAATTCCGTTATAGTCAAGGGATTCGGGAATAACAACCGTAAGAGTTTTTTTGCCTGAAACATTTTTTCCGCCAAAGCCGATTGTATGATAAAGGAAAGCCATACCGCACATTACAAGGGTAAATATAATTGCAAAGCCTATATAACCCATACCTGTTGCAAGACCTGCGGCAAGAGCTATGAAAATATAGCCTATTTCCTTTGCCGTACCGGGAATGCTCCTGAAACGAACAAGGCTGAATGCGCCTGCAACCGCAACACCTGCGCCGAGATTTCCGTTAACCATCATAATTATAATTTGTACAACAGCAGGTAAAAGTGCAAGGGTAACAACAAAGCTGTTTGTGTAACGAGAGCTTGTTTTCATATAAATCAAGGCTATGACAAGCCCGATTATAAGCGAGGTTACCATACAGGCAAGAAAAGATAAAAATGTAAGATTGAGCTGAATTACTGATTGAAAAAGTGCTGGCATTTTTTTGTCCTCCAATTTTATTTAAACTAATACTTTACTTCCGAGTTTTTCCGATAGCATAAGATTATACGCCGTGCCGTATTTTGAAAAGCTGCCGGGGTAAATTTTAAGCCTGTCAAGCTCTCTTGTGAGCCACAAAGGCATCGACTCAACACACTTAATCTCAAGAATGTATCGGTCAGTGCCGAGAATAACGTGACCGTAGTCACCGCGAACAATATCAAATTCACTGTTGCGAAAGCGTATGTTCGTATCAAATGTGAGCCTTAATTCCGGGTCATCCTTGGAATAGTAAGCCGTCCTGTCATAAAACAGTGACACCGCAGGGCGAAGATTACCGTAAAACTTCACAAACCAGTCAATTTCCTTTGTAACCTGAGAGGATTTCGGCGGCGGCTGATGCATACACAGATATTCAATGGCCTCACTGTATTTCATATCCACACGTCTTTTATAAACAATGCCCTTATACTTCTTTTTAAGCTCAACAAAAGCATTGCTCTCACGCGTGGGCTTGCCGTAGCAGCGTATACGCAGTTTTTCCTTGTAAACAGTAGGCTTTTCAATAGACGCCCTGATAATTCTGTAATCAGGTGTATCAAAATATATATTATTTATTGTGCTTTGACCGAATTTGTCCGGCACAATATGTTCTTTCAAGGCTTCAACAAGCTGTTCATACTGATTTTCAGTGATGATATACTTTTTTTCAAGCCTTTTAAAAACCTTTGTAAATTTGGGCACAGTTCACCCTCCTTTATTTTGCAGTAAATGTTACTTTAAACGTAATTGCCGTTGTTGAGTCGGTTACTGCCCATATCTTTCCTTTGTGTCTTTCAACAATTGCCTTTGCGGCAGAAAGACCTATACCGTAACCGCCGGTCTCCCTTGAACGTGAAGAATCGGCACGGTAAAATCTGTCAAAGAGCTTTGAAACCGACGAGGGGTCAATATACTCACAGGTGTTATAAACGTCGAGACAAACAGTTTTTCCGTTTTTTACAAGACTTACCTTAACAGTGCCGTTTGCATCGGAATATTTTACGGCATTGTCACAAAGCAGAGAAACAAGCTGTTTTATCTCATCTTCATTACCGTTAAAGTTAATGTTGGGGACAATGCTTGTTATAAGCTTTTTGCCGTCATGCTTTACTCTTGTTTCAAAGGCTTCTGCCGTTTCTTTTACAACGGTGCTTAAATTAAAGTCTTCTTTCTTTATGCCGTTATTTACCTCGTCAAGCCTTGAAAGGTTAACAAGGTTTTTAATAAGCACGTTCATTCGTCCCGTTTGATTTTTTATGCTGGTGAGCCACTCACTTTCACCGTCGCACATTTCAATAACCTCTGCATCGGCAGAAATAATGGCAAGGGGAGTTTTAAGCTCATGGCTTGCGTCGGTAATAAACTGCTTTTGCTTTTCAATGGCCTGTGCAACAGGACGCACTGCCATTTTGCAAAACAGCGTTACCGGAAAAAGCACCGCAAAAAAAGTAATAAGACCTACAAAAAACGAAGCGGATATAAGTCCTGCCGCGGCTTCAAATTCCCTTTGAGCGTCAACAAATACAAAAAGAGAGCTGTCACCGTCTTTGGTGTAATAATATCTGTAAATGTCAATAAGCCCGTAGCCTAACTCACCGTTTCGGTAAATATGCGAGGCATATTCATAAGCCATTTTATCCGTAACTTCGGCAATCTGGTCTGTGGATATTCTTGTAACTATGTTTTTTTTCATTTCAACAACAAAGTATCTTGTCGGTGAAACAGACGGTGCTTTAAAACCCTGTTCGGTAAAATATTGAAAAATATCATAATATCCGGGATATACATTATTATAATCCACGGGTAAATGTCCGTTGTTATCAGCGATAATATTAAGTACTTCTTTCATATCGTTATCACGCTGATATATGTTAACAAAATTAACCGCCACAAACTGAACAAGAAGCAGTGCCGCAAGAGCTGTCATTGCAATAACTACAAAACGGCGTTGAAGCTTTTTCAGCATTTGATTTCCTCCAAGGTATAGCCTACACCTCTGACTGCCTTGATTTCAAGGTTAGCACCGAGAGCCGTAAGCTTTTTTCTGAGATAAGAAATATAAACCCACACTACGTTTATTTCAGCCTCTGTTTCATAACCCCAGATGCGTTCCATAAACTGCTCGGTTGAAATGAGCCTGCCCGGATTACTAAGGAGCATTTCAATCATTTGAAATTCCTTGTTTCCCAAACGCACCGATTCATCACCCACACTCAGCTCAAAGCTCTCTCTGTTGAGAGAGAGGTTACCAAAGCTGAGAAGATTAGGCGAAAACTCACTTTTTCTTCTTGTGAGCGCGCGTATTCTTGCAAGCAGCTCACCCATGGCAAAGGGCTTTGTAAGGTAGTCGTCGGCGCCTGTGTCAAGTCCGGTAATTTTATCCTCAATTTCTGACTTCGCCGTAAGAATAAGCACCGGTGTTGAAACACCGTTTTTCCTCAGCTCGTTGAGAACCTCAAGGCCGTTTTTCTTAGGCATCATTATATCAAGAATTATGCCGTCATAATTTTCGCAAAGTCCGTAATCAAGGGCATCTTGACCGTCATATACAGGGTCAACGGAATAATTGTTATGCTTCAAAACAGCACAAAGCGCCTTTGAAAGCTCTTTTTCATCTTCGGCAAGTAATAATCTCACGTCAGTCATCCTTTCTTCGTTTTGCAATCATTTATTTTACCACAAGTAATAATAAAATTTCAACAATAATACTGATATTTTTTAACTTTAACAGCCTTTACATTTAAAATAATAATGTTCAAACCTTAAATAAACTGAAAAATCAGAAATAATTAAACTTTTTTTGCAACAAAATAGCCAAATAATTCCTGTTTTTTTCAGCACACTAAAGTGTTGTTATTTAATTTCTGTTATGCTATAATTTAAACATTATAAAAGCAAAGGAGCGGATTAAATGAACAACGGCTTAGGCGGAAAAGTCAAAGGGCTTTTCAGCGAAGTTAAAACCCATTGGAAAACCCCGGCAGAGGGTAAGTATGTTCCCTATAAGGAATATTTGAATATATTTTTAGGTGTAGGCAGTAACTACACAGGTACAAAGATACTTGAAAGTATCAGCTTTGCGGCAACCTGCTACCTTTTTATGCACCATTACAAGCTGCCCTACCTTACGTTTATCATCATCAACCTTATAAATATGCCCCTTAACTATATCTGGACACTTATAGGCTGGGTAATAAACGATAACTTAGGTTTCCTCAGAAAGAAAACCGAACGCGCTTTTTACACTCTTTATTTCTGTCTTATTTTCATAGGCCTGTTTATGATTTTCGGCAATATGTCCTTTATACTTAATCTGCCGTTTTTATCAGGTCTTGTAGACGCACTTAACGGTCTTGAAAGCTCCGGTATCAACGCGGCTACGGCTATTAAGATTTTAGGTACTCATATTCTTTGGAACGGCTGGGCCGGTTCGAGAAATATTTTCTGGCGTAAAAAGCTTATTCCGAAATTCGGACGTTATAAGTATTCGCTTTACTGTGACGTTGTACCTAAGTGCATAATGGTTATACTTATAGGCTGGCTCCCCATTTACAATGTTCCCGACCTTACCTCAAGAGTATGGATGGCTAACTTACTGTTCGCTTGCTACAACATTTTCGGCTTTGCAAACAGCCTTGAAACAACCTCAAAGAGCATCAGCCCCAATATGCGTGAAAGAATCCTTGTTAGAACATACCCTGTAAAGCTTTCACACTTTATACATACCATCATCTCAATTGTTATTCCCATCGTAGTTAAAAAGCTTGACGGCGAATGGGCAAACATCAACCTTTACCGCTGGGTATATCCCGTTTCATTTATCACCTTTGCAGTAATTACCTTGATTTGTGCAAGTACCATAAAAGAAAGAATACCCCAGCCACCCCTTGAAAAGAAAGTTCGCATCAAATTCTTTGACGGCGTTTTCGGTGTTCTCAGAAACAAGTACCTGCTTATTAACACTATTGTCGGTCTTATCGACTCGCTTGGCAACGGTATGCTTCCCATTACAACCATCCTTTACCTTTACACGTTCCGTCTGGCAGGTCTTCCCTACGCAATTCTTATTAACCTTATTTCCTTTGCCGGAACTCCGCCCGATTTATGCGCCCCCTATTTCCTCAAGAGATTTTCATATAAGCAGATTATGATTTTCTATCAGCTTACCCGTGCACTGGGCAACGGCTTAATGGTTCTCGCTTTCTGGTTCTTCCGTGATAACCTTACACTTTGCGGCGCCTCCTGCGTTATCATTATGTTCTTTATGGAAATGACTAAGACCATTCCCACCACAGCAGGTCACGATATGGGCGTCAGAATCGGCGACTATCAGATGTACCTTTCAGGTGAAAGACTTGAAAACTTTGCAGGCATCTTCGGTTGGTTTACCGGCCCCATCACCTCATTTGTAGGTCTTATTATCCCCATTATGCTTTTAGGCTTCGGCTTCAACAGCAACTGGGACGTACTTTTTATTGACGAAGCACGTTTCAATATTATCGCAATCCCCCTTATTATCGACATTATCGGCTTTACACTTATGACTATCCCCTACTTCTTCTGGGACTACGATGACGAAAAGCAGCTTAAGGTTATGGAAGTGCTTAAACGCCGTGCAGAGGTTACCGAAAAGAAAGCCGAAGAAGAAGGCGTTAAAGTCAGCGGCGGATTTATAGAATAAGGAGGTTTTGACATGAGTAAAGATAAAAAAGAAAAGAAAGTAAAGAAAATGGCAAATCCTCAACAAGAAATCCACCTTGACATTCCGGAGGATGAAATCTGGACTTATCAAATCGAAGGACTTGCGGCACCCCACATTAACAAAAAGTGGAATCACTTTGTACCTAAGGTAATTATATTTATTATAACAATTGTTATTGCAGTTTGTCTTTCAATGTATTTCAGCTTCCTTGCCGTTATTGATACAAACGTGGCTTTTGAATATAAGCAATTAGATGACGGACAGTATCAGCTTTCAAAGTTCAGCAACAACGGTTATATTAAAGAGCTTACAATTGACTGCAAAGCAGAGCTTATCAAAGACAAAGAAAACCGTGACCCCTACACAAACTTTAAAATTGAAAGCAGTGATGAAATAATCACTTCTATCAGGGAGTACGCATTCAACTGTGACGAAAAGCTTGAAGTCATCCGCATCGGTAAAGATGTCACGGACATCAGTTCAAAGTCATTTTTCACCTGCCGTGCATTAAGGCAGATTATTGTTGACGAAGAAAACCCCAATTACTGCGATATTGACGGTGTTCTTTACAACAAAGACAAAACCGAGCTCATTTGCTATCCCATGGCAAGGGACGCTATGCTTCGTGAACGCTACGGCTACAACGACGGCATTTGGCCCGACAACACCTGGAATGACGGTATAATTCTTGACAACTACGATTTCTTCACCCGTTACAAGGCAGACTGTATGACCTACGTTGTTCCGGCATCCGTCAAGAAAATAGGTCAGCTTGCATTTAACAACGCACCCATTGCCGCTATTTATCTTCCCGAAGGTCTTACTGAAATCGGCAACCTCGGTCTTTTCCGCTGCGGCAGACTTGAAGACATTTTCTCTTACGAGACAAGCGAAGCCGGTGACGATACAAGCTTTACAGCTATTGACAAGCTTTCAGGCATTTACTACTCACTTCCCGATGGTCTTGAAAGAATCGGCACAGACGCTATGAGTTACAACAAAGAGTGCCAGTACTTACGTATTCCCGCTTCCGTTAATTACATCGGACACAACGCTTTCTGGGATACCTGTAACGAGGACAACGGCGTTTTCTACGGCTACGGAAAGGTTCATTACGGCGGCACACAAGAGCAGTTCAATTCACTTGACCTTGACTCCACATGGCAACCCCGTTATGACGGCGCTTTCTTTGATAAAAAAGTAGATATTCTTTACGATTGCGACAAGATATATTTACTCGAAGAAGTTAACCTTACTGAAAAAGACGGCAAAAACGAGCTTACGACTTACGTCAACGGCGAGAAAAAAACCGAGCTAAAAATTGACGAAACCCTGGGCGAAAACATCACATCAATTTCCCACTATGCTTTTGATTGGGACAACTACATCGAAGAAGTTTACATCGGCAAAGACGTAGAAAATCTTTCAGGCAGAGCTTTCTATACATTGCGTGCTCTCAAGAAAATCACCGTAGACAAGGACAACCCCAACTACTGTGACATTGACGGTGTGCTTTATAACAAGGATAAAACTTCGCTTCTTTGTTATCCTGCCGCTTACGAAAATGAAAGTAAGACTTTCATTGTTCCCGCAACCGTTGAAAGCCTTGAAAGGTCAGCGTTTATGGACTGCAAGCTTGAAGCAATTTACTTACCCGAGGGACTTAAAGTTATCGGTGACCAAGCCTTCTTACTTGCGAGGGACCTTAAAGAAATCTATTCTTACAAAGACGGTGCAGATAAAGTTGAAAACCTCACAGGCGTTTATCCGTCACTTCCCGAGGGACTTGAAACTCTCGGCACAGATGCTTTCAACTACGCATCAGGACTTACATATATGTATATCCCCTCCTCAGTTAAGACTGTAAAAGGCTACGCTTTCTGTTACAATGTTTATATTGATGAAAACGGCAACAAGCAGGGACTTACAGAAATTAACGTCGCTTCAGATAAGGCGGCCTTTGATGCAATAAGCCCTGCCGCACACTGGATTCCCGAATACAGAAACGAGGCAAACGAAACCGCACAAGTCAACTACTCAGCCGACCGGGCCGAGTACCTCGGCACGGTCGAGAACCTCGACTCGATTGTCACGGGATAAAGTTATTTAAAATATCACTTTTCACCCGCTGAAATCAGGTTGATATAAAATAAAAAATGTCTCTCAAAGTAGATTATGATACTTTGAGAGACATTTTTTAATCATTACGTTTTATTCTGTTTTATATCGTTTAAATTAAATATATTATTTAAAGTTCAAAGACACTTAACTGAAACGGCAGACAAATTTTTTGCTTACTTTTATTATATAAGTTAATAATTACTTGACATTTGCATCAGTCTTTTCAGCTTTAGCAGCGGCAGCAGCCATTGCCTTTTTAGTTAATGATTTTGTGTAAAGACCTATTAAAAAACTGCAACCGAGGTTTAAAATTATTGAGCCGAGTAAAAGCGAAATAAGATAAGAGGGAAGCATTGTAACAAGCTTATCAGTCTCAACAAAGGCTATTATAAGATAAACAAAGCCTACGTTGTTAAAAATCATAGGAAGATAGGGATGACCCAGAATAAGTATTGCCAAGGTTGCAACTAAAGGAATAGCTACGGCGGCAAGATGAGGAACTCCTTTTTTTACAAGTACAGCACAAATAACAACTATACCTGTGGCAAGTAAAAGTCCTACTGCACCGCCTACAAGAGTGTGCCAGAATCTCTCTTTATATGTAAGCTCCTCTTGCATAAAAAAGAGTGTAACCGTAACGAAAAATGCCCAGTTTACAATTTGTATGGATGAATCTGCCCAAAGTCCGTGTGCCGCTTGATAAATTACGTTCCACAAAGCAATCCAGGCAAACACTATTAAAAGAGCACCCATTTTTCCTTTTGCCGGTTTGTGTAAAAGTTTAAAGCTTTTCTTTTCGTTTTCCATAAATATACCTCCATTTTTTGTTTTGGTTGAAAAGATATATTGATTTTAACACACTGTGTCACAAAAGTCAACAACTTTTGTGACGCTTTGTAATATTTGTGATAAATAATACCTTTTTGATTAAATTGTTGTAATTTTAACAAAAAATAAAATTTTGTTAAAAAACTATAAAATCCGAGTATATCTGTATAAATATCACAGGTTTAAGATTTTAAGAAAGTTGAGAAAAATACTAAAAAACAACCACGGGTACTGATACAATACCCGTGGTTGAAAACAATTTCAATCCGTTTATATAAGGCCGATTACTTAAAACTAAATACTGTTAACTGAAACGGCAGACAAATTTTTTTCTCGAAAAAAGTTAGTCAAAAAATGCTTTATGAACGGCGGAAACTGCCTTATCTGCATATTCCTTGTCGATAAGTACGGAGATAGTAATTTCACTTGTGGAAATCATACTGATGTTAATGCCTGCCTCGTAAAGAGCGCCGAACATCTTTGCGGCAGTGCCTGAATGTGACTGCATACCTGCACCGACAATTGAAACCTTGGCAATTGTTGTATCGCTTGAAACAATCGCACCCTCCATTGAAAAAATGTCATTGAGAATTTCAACTGCTTCCTGTTCGTGACTGCTTGCACAGGTAAAGGAAATATCCTTTGTGCCGTCTCTGCCTACCGATTGAAGAATAACGTCAATGTTGATGCCCTTTTGTGCAAGACGTGAGAACATTTTGAAAGCATTACCGGGAATGTCTTTCATACCAACAACTGAAATTCTTGCAACGTCTGTATCCTTAGTTACGCCTCTGATTAACATTTTTTCCATCTTTGCTACCTCCCTGACGATGGTTCCGGGCTCTTTCACAAGACTTGAAAGAACCTCAAGTTCTACATTATATTTTTTTGCCATTTCAACTGAACGGTTGTTAAGAACCTGTGCGCCTAATGTGGCAAATTCAAGCATTTCATCATAAGTGATGTCCGTAAGCTTTTGTGCATTTTCAACCTTTCTCGGGTCTGCCGAAAAAACACCTGTTACATCGGTGAAAATCTGGCAACGGTCTGCATGAAGTGCCGCCGCAATTGCAACTGCACTTGTATCACTGCCGCCTCTGCCCAAGGTTGTGAGGTCATCATACTTGTTTATACCCTGAAAGCCTGCAACAATGACAATCTTTCTCTTATCAAGCTCACTTTGAAGTCGCTCTGTTTTAATTTCACGTATTCTTGCACTGCCGTAGGCTGAATTTGTGTTAAAGCCTGCCTGCCAGCCCAAAAGTGAAATTACGGGATAGCCCATTGACTCAATAGCCATAGCAAGAAGTGAAATTGAAATTTGTTCACCTGCTGTAAGGAGCATATCCATCTCTCTTTTTGAGGGATTTTTGCTGATTTCCATAGCCTTTTCAATAAGGTCGTCAGTAGTATCACCCTGTGCAGATACAACCACGACAACGTTGTTGCCCTGCTTGTATGTATCGGTAATGATACTTGCAACATTCCTTACTCTGTCGGCGTCTGCTACGGAAGAACCGCCGAATTTTTGTACTATCAATGACATAGTTTGCCTCCTTAATGGCCGCGGATCAATAATCCACAGCTCTTATTGTTGAAATTACATTTATTCCGATTGTGCTCAAAACTCTGCGGATGTCTAATTCTTTCATAACAGGCGTTACAAAGGCAATTTCGTTTTCCGCTTGACCGTCTCTCCATAAAAAATCCACCTTACCGTAAACTTCGCGGATTTTTTTACAGCTTTCGGGTTTATTATCAGTATATGCCCTTACATAAAGAGCTGTTTCATTTTCAGTGTAATTGATGAGACCGTCCTTTTCAGGCGCACCCCAACCGAAATGCTTTCTTTCCTTTAAATTGTCACAGCAGTCAATAATATCGCCAACCATAGCACTTGCGGTTGCTTCACTGCCCGCGCCCTTACCGTACATAAGCACGTCGCCTGTCATATCGCCTTTAATAAGGCAAGCGTTGAAAACATCTCTTACGCCGCTTAACATACTCGACTTTTTAACAAGGCAAGGTGAAACCATAACGGAAAGCTTACCGCCTTCAAGCTTCTTTGCCCTTGCGATAAGCTTGATAACGCTGTCGTACTTATCGGCAAAAGCCACGTCTTCACCGGTTATCTTAGTAATACCCTCGGCATAAACACCGTCAGGTGAAACGTGCTTACCAAAACAAAGTGAGGCTAAAATGCAAATTTTTCTCATGGCGTCAAGACCTTCAACATCGGCAGTGGGGTCTTTTTCGGCATAGCCTAACTCTTGCGCTGTTTTAAGTGCTTCTGCAAAAGAAACACCCTGTTCAATCATTTTAGTTAAAATAAAGTTAGTAGTTCCGTTAAGAATACCTGCAACCTCACTGATGTCATTAGCTGCAAGGCAACGGCTGATGGGACGGATAATCGGAATACCGCCGCCTACTGCCGCCTCAAAGAAAAAGTTTACATTATTTTCTCTTGCAGCTTCAAGAAGCTCAAAGCCTTTAACGGCAACAAGCTCTTTATTTGACGAAACAACGTGTTTGCCTTTTTCTAAAGAAGCTTTTACAAAACTAAAGGCAGGCTCAACTCCGCCCATTGCCTCGGCAACAATGTCAATACTGTCATCAGTGAGAATATCGTCAAAGCTTTTTGTCATTATTGAGGCATATTCACTGCCCGGAAAATCTCTTAAATCAAGAATACGTTTTATTTTAATTTCGTGACCTGTTTTTTCTTTTATAGCATCTTTATTTTTGCTCAGAACCTTTGCAATGCCCGAGCCTACAACTCCGAAGCCTAAAATGGCAACATTCATTTTTTCACAACCTTTCCTGCAAAAATACGGTTCAAAATTTAATTTTACCTACTTTTGCGTACATATACTTTGATATGATAGCATATTTTTATAAATAATAAAAGTATTTTTATTAAAAAAATAAATTTTATTTTTGAAGTAATTGATTTTATTTGCAGTTTAGGTTAATATATTAACGAAATATATTTATAGGGAGTGTTACCATGACGGATGTTGAAAGAAAACGTAAAACTATAATCAATTTGGTTTATTATGCAATGATCGGTGCTATATTCGTACTTTTCATAAAGTACGCTATGGGTATTTGCTTCCCCCTTGTTTTTGCATTTCTTATTGCCGCTGTTTTACAAAGGCCCAAAAACTTCCTTAAAAATCATACATTTTTAAAAGACGGCTTTGCCTCGGTCGTTTCTGTTTTCCTTTTAATTTTTGTTCTCGTTTTCCTTGTGGCACTTATCGGTGTCAGAGCTTTTGAGGAAATAAAAAGCTTTGTGGAATATATTGCACTTCAGCTTCAAAATTACGAGTCACTTATCTTAACCATTGAAAACACCACAATGAACCTCATTTCAAAGCTTCCGAACTTTTTATCGGAAACCTTGACAGAGTCTGCACAAACTCTTTTTGTACAGATTCGTGAGGCTCTTGCCGGTCAAAGTACAGAGCTTACAGACACAATCGGCGGCAGTTTAAGCAGCGGCTTTAGCATTTCGTGGATTACAACACCTTTAAGCGGTGTGATTTCTACAGCAAAACTGATACCGTCTTTCCTTATTGCAATAGTTATCACAGTAGTCGCCTCCTGCTTTATGACGGCAGACTATGACAGTATAGTTAACTTTATAAAGATTCAATTCCCCGAACACAAACGTAATGACCTTTCAAGGGCAAAGCAAATTCTTAAATCATCACTCGGTAAAATGGGCAAGGCATATCTTCTCATTATGCTTGTAACCTTTATTGAAATGACCTTAGGTCTTACAGTGCTCAGGCTTTTAGGTATTTTCCAATCAAATTATATTGTAGTTATCAGTATTATAACGGCAATAGTTGATATTGTCCCTGTTTTAGGCACAGGTACCGTACTGGTTCCCTGGGCAGTTTACAGCCTTATTACAGGTGACTTTGCTATGGCAATAGGCCTTGCCGTTATTTACGGTGTTATCACTGTTATCCGTCAAATTGTTGAACCTAAGCTTGTTGCCGGACAGTTAGGTCTTTCACCGGTTATAACAATAGGTGCTATGTATCTCGGACTTAAAATTTTCGGTGTACTCGGCATAATTATTGCTCCCCTTTCAATAATTATGCTCAAGCTCCTAAATGACGAGGGCATTATCCATTTGTGGAAGTCCCCCTCTCACGAGCCGAAAGAAAAGGAAGAACAGCCTAAAGAAAAAGACGAACAACCTAAAGAAGATACTAAAACAAAAGAAAGCAAGCCGAAAGAAGCAAAATAAAGTAAAGGTTATTCCAATGTATAAAAACGGTCAGCTACGTGTTACGCATAGCTGACCGTTATTGTTTGGTAATAATCCTTATTTAAGCGGTGTAAAGTTGCCCTACGAATAACTTTATCCCGTGACATTTGTGCCGAGGTACTCGGCTTACTTTTTTCGAGAAAAAAATTTGTCTGCCGTTTCAGTTAGGTTTATTTTAACTTTTAAAAATATACTTAATACAAACGATATAAACAGAACAATAAAAAAACATCTCTCTAAGTATCATAATCTACTTAGAGAGATAATTTTTTAGTTTATTCTAACCTAATTTCAGCGGTGTAAAGTTGTCCTTTAAATAAACTCTATTCCGTGACAATCTAGTCGATGTAATCGACAAAGCTTTTGATTGTCTGCCGTTTCAGTTAAGTGTGTTTTAACTTTAAATAATATTCTTAATTTAAACGATATAAAAAATAGATTTAAAATGTAATAATTAAAAACCAACTTAATTTCAGCGGTGTAAAGTTAGCCTTTATATAACTTTAACCCGTGATATTCGTGCCGAGGTACTCGGCCCCGTGACATTCCCACCGATGTAATCGGTTACCAGCCGAAGTAGTCGTTGAAGAAGTCTTCGAAGCTGCTGGCACCGCCGTAGTAATATCCGTCTTGTGAAGCGGTGGTTTCAACAGCCGTTGTGGTGGTAACACCCTTGTCTTCAACTAAGGTAATTGTTACATCAAATGTGGAGGTTTGATAAGAACCTCTTTCAATTCGGCAAAGGGTTAAGGTAAGGGTGTCGCCTACTGCACCTGTATCAACAAGGTCAAGCAGTACACTTGAATCGGTCATTTCTTTACCGTTAACGGCAATAATAAGGTCGCCTACCTGAGCTTGTGTGCCTAAAAGTGTGCTGTCCTCGTTAATACCTGCAATAACAAGTGAACCCTTTGGAAGACCCTTGATTGAAACAATCATCGAATAAAGCTGATTGGAGCTTACGGGTGCATACTGAATACCGAGCTTAGGTCTGTTAGGCACATAACCGTAAGTGATAAGTGCATTTACAACAGGATTTACAATTGCAGTAGGTACGGCAAAGCCCATACCCTCAAATTCAGTGCTTGCAATTTTTGAGGAGTTGATGCCTACAACCTGACCTGCTGAATTTACAAGGGCACCGCCTGAGTTACCGGGGTTGATAGCCGCATTATGCTGAATACAGGTCATTGTGTAAGTTGCAGTGATTGAACGGTCAATGGCAGAAACAATACCGTCGGTGAAAGAGCCGAAATATTCACTGCCGCCGGGATTACCTATCGCATAAATGGGTTCACCGACTTTGAGAGTTGATGAGTCACCGAACTCGGCAAGAGGTAAGCCGGTAGCTTCAATTTTAAGCACGCCTATGTCGGTTCTTTCATCAATAGCAACCATTTCCGCATTGAAGCTTCTTCCGTCAAGAAGAAGTACACCGTAGGTGACGTTTTTCTCATTTATAACGTGGGCACAAGTTACAACATAGGTATATTTACCTGTTGAGTCAACACTTGCAAGAACACCGGAGCCTTCACCTGAAAGGGTGCCGTTGCTGTAAACCATTACGCCTACAACACTGGGCCTTACCTTTTCGGCAACCCATACAGAGTTTGCTACACCTGAGGAAGCCTCTGTTGTGGAAATGTTCATAGCGTTATTTTCCGTTGTGGTAATCATCTGTGTGGTAGCTTCATCTGCCGTAACTGTTATGTCATTGGAGTCGGCGCCTTTAAACAAGCTTACAAAAATACCTATAACGGCAACAACCAAGCAAAGTCCGACTATAGCTGCCGCTGCAATTATGCCTTTTGATAAAGACTTCTTTTTGGGAGGCTGCGGATTTTGTACATTTCCGTAAGAGAAGCCTTGATTTGTGTTTGCGTTAAAGGGAGGCACATAAGCCGTTGACGGGGTGCTGTAAGAATTATATCCGCCGTCGGAATTATTTTGATAAGCTTCGTCAGCTGTGTAATAGGGCTGCTGTGAGGGAGCTTCAGTCTCTTGATAATTCGGCTCACCGCTGTAAAGGTTTTCCTGCGGTACCTGATAAACAGGCTCATCACTTTCAGCAGGCTCTTCATCTAATTGATAAACAGGCTCATCACTTTCACCGGGCCCCTCATTTAATTGATAATCAGCCTCACTGCTTTGAACATTTTCTTCTGTTTCACGGTATTCAGACTCACTAAAGCCTGTGGGAGCTTCCGGCATTGTAAAATCAGGCATCTCATTTACAGGCGGTACGGAAAAATCTTGAGATAAGCTTTCATTTTCTTCTTCCTGCGGTAATAAGTTTTCATTTTCATTCATTATAACTTCACTCCTTGTTTAAGGTTTGACTGTATTTTAAATTGTTAAATTTAGTTTAACCTTAGAAATTCACTTAAATCAACTTAAAAATGGAATAGTAAACTTGAATTCAGTATACATACCCTTTACACTGTCGGCGATAATGTCGCCGTCGTGCATATTTATAATGGTCTTTACAATATAAAGTCCTAAGCCTACACCCTTTACATCATAACTGCGGGACTTATCAACCTTGTAAAAGCGTTCAAAAATTCTGGAAATCTCCTCTTTTGAAATTCCCTGTCCCGAGTTTCTGATAGTAACAGTTGTATTTTCTCCGTTATTTTCGGCAAAAACCGTAATCGTACCGTTTTCCGGTGTGAATTTCACTGCATTGTCAAAAAGGTTATATATAACCTGCTGAAGCAGGTCTCTGTCGGCTTTTACGAGGACATTGCCCATTTCTTCAAAGCCCTCTATATTGATTTTATTCTCGTTAATACGTCTTTCAAATGAAAGGAGAGTTTCAAAAATTTGCTTTGAAATATCATAAGTAGTTGCATTTAAGGAGATTTCT
This sequence comes from Acutalibacteraceae bacterium, assembly GCA_051880695.1. Classification (GTDB taxonomy): domain Bacteria; phylum Bacillota; class Clostridia; order Oscillospirales; family Acutalibacteraceae; genus UBA6857. Next base: position 96,674 of record JBJEOK010000027.1, read on the forward strand.
CCCGCCTCTATTTTTGACAGATTAAGCATTGAAACTACCATACGTGAAAGCCTTTTTACTTCACTTGATACTATTCTCAAATAACGCTTTTCTTCTTCGGGAGGTATTGTACCGTCAAGTATGCCGTCAATAAAACCGCCTATGGAGGTCATGGGTGTTTTAAGCTCATGAGATACATTTGCTATAAAGCTTCGCTGTGATTCTTCCTCAACGGCAAGCTCATCTGCCATTTTATTAAGGGACTTTGCAAAATCCCCGAAGTCACGGTTCTTGTAGCTTTCATCGGCACGGTAACTGAAGTCACCCTTAGCAATGTGACGTGTTACCTCCTCCATATTGGCAAGGGGCTGTGTTATTCCCTTTGTTATAAAGTAAATTGCAATAAACACCACAACAAGAGCTAAAAACATTACCGCAAACATTGAGGTCATAATTGAGGAAACGTAAGGTAAAAAGCCCGTAACGGCATCTTCTATCGCAAAAACAACGGCAAAGATTTCACCCTCTGATTTTACGGGAATCGCAACAACAAAACGTCCTATACCAAATTCGTCCTCTGTTGCATAGTCGGAAAAGCCGCCGTTAAGTGCCCTGTCCATGTGCGCTTTTGAAATTGTCATTTCATTATGGCTGTCACAGACTTTGTCACCCTCATCGGCGCACAAAATTACATTGCCCTGAGTGTCCGTTATAAAATAGTCAGACACCGTTGACTGAGACATTATGCTGAGAGTTATTTTCAGGTGTTCCTCGTCCATCTTATTATTGTTGTCAAAAACAATACCGTTATAGGTTGAAGCAATATTCTGTGCATTATTTGTAAGGGTATCAACCTTATCCGTCCACCACTGTCCGGCAACAAAAATCATAATTGTAAGTCCGAAAAACATAAAAGCGACCAACACGGTTATAGCAGAGGATTTGAAATATCTTTTAAACAGACTGCTCTTTTTTCTGTTTCTTTTCTTTTTCATAAAAATGCCTCCGATTTACTTAAAATCAGCAGGAAAGCATACACTCTCCTGCCTTGAAGCGAAAATATCAGTCCCTGGTTTCAAACTTGTAGCCTACGCCCCATACAGTGCGTAATTCCCACTTGTCGGAAACACCGTCAAGCTTTTCACGCAGACGTTTAACGTGAACGTCAACAGTTCTGCTGTCACCGTAATAATCATATCCCCACACCTCGTCAAGAAGCTGGTCACGGGTAAAAACTCTGTTCGGGCTTTTTGCAAGGTGGAAAATCAGCTCCATTTCTTTGGGCGGTGTGTCAATTTGCACACCTGCAACCTTGAGCTCATAATTTGTAAGGTTGATTGAAAGCTTATCATAATGCACTTCCTTTACTTCGTCATTGCCGGAAGTTGCACTTCTTCTGAGAACAGCTTTAATACGAGCCACTATTTCCTTTGTGTCAAAGGGCTTTACAACATAGTCGTCAGCACCCAGTTCAAGACCGAGGACACGGTCGAAAACTTCACCCTTTGCAGTGAGCATAATAATGGGCACGTCGGAAAACTTTCTGATTTCTCTGCAAACCTGCCAGCCGTCAAGCTTGGGAAGCATAATGTCAAGAAGAACAAGAGAGGGACTTTCCTCCTGAAAAGCTGTAACTGCACTCATACCGTCGTTTACGATAACAACATTGTAACCTTCCTTTGTAAGGTAAAGCCTGAGAAGCTCACAAATATTAAGGTCATCATCAACTACAAGGATTTTTTCCGTATTCAAAACAATTCCTCCTTTTTAATATCTGATTATAGTTTAGGTCAATTAACTTAAATTTACTTAATTTTTTTAATATTTTTTTATTTTTTACATTCTTTCAGGTGCATTGACTTTAAGCATATTAAGAATACTCTTGAGTGTATCCCTTGTGCAGATGCAAAGTGTAAGCCTTGCCTGCATAAGCGATTCGTCCTCAACGCCTACCCGGCAGTTATTGTAAAACTTGTGGAAACAGGTTGCAAGGTCAACGGCATAATGTGTAACCTTAGCAGGGTCGTAGTTTTTAGCCGCGCCGATAATTACATCACCTAAGGTTGAAAGAAGCCTGATAAGCTCCCTCTCCTCATTTGAAGAAAGAAGCATAAGCTCTTCGGCTGTACATTCTCTCACACTCTTGCCCTCTGAAGCGAGCTTTGAAAGGATACTGCAAATTCTTGCGTGAGCATACTGACAGTAATATACGGGGTTTTGTGAGCTTTGCTCAACTGCGAGGTCAAGGTCAAAGTCCATAAGTGAGCCGGGCTCACGCATATTGAAAAGGAAACGTACTGCATCAATAGGAACCTCGTTAAGCAGGTCAACAAGAGTAATTGCCTTACCTGTACGCTTGCTCATTCTTACAACCTCACCGTCACTGATAAGACGTACAAACTGCATAAGAAGAATATCAAGCCTGTCAGGGTCAATGCCAACGGCTTTCATGGCGCCTTTCATTCTTGCAACGTGACCGTGATGATCTGCACCCCAGATGTCAATTGCCTTGTCAAAGCCTCTTTTTTCAAGCTTGTTTCTGTGGTAAGCAATGTCCGCAGCAAAATAAGTGGGGTTGCCGTTTGCTCTTACAAGCACATCATCTTTTAATTCAAGCTTGTCAATGTATTCTTGGGTTTTACCTTGAGCTAAAAGCATTTGTGTTTGAATTTCTTTATTTTTGTACCATAAAGCTCCGTCTTTTTCATAAGTGAAGCCGTTATTTTTAAGAATATCAAGGGTTTCCTGAAGCTCACCGCCGTTGTGAAGTGTAAGCTCACTGAACCATAAATCATAATCAATGCGGTACTTTTTCATTGCCGCTTTCATATTTTCAAGGTTTAAAGGAAGTGCAAATTCAGCTAAAGCCTTTCTTCTTTCGCTTTCACTTTTTTCCATAAAGCTTTCGCCGTGAATTTCTTTAAACTGCTTTGCTCTTTCAACGATGTCCTCACCGTGATAGCTGTCCTCGGGAAGCTCAACAGCTTCACCGCAAAGCTGACGGTAACGTATGTCAAGGGAAAGTGAAAACTTGTCAATCTGGTTTCCTGCATCGTTTACATAAAACTCTCTTTTAACATCATAGCCTGCATAGTCAAGCACTGCCGCAAGAATATCGCCTAAAGCACCGCCTCGGGCGTTACCCATGTGCATAGGGCCTGTGGGATTTGCCGAAACAAATTCCACGTTTACCTTTTTACCCTTGCCGTAATCACTTCTGCCGTAGTTTTCGCCTGCACTCAAAATCTCAAAAAGAATATCGGCGTAATAGCTGTCATCAAGAAAGAAGTTGATAAAACCGGGACCTGCAATTTCAACCTTGTTAAAATAGGTATTTTGAATGTCGGCATTATCACTTATAATTTCCGCAATTTTTCTCGGTGCAAGGCGGAATGTTCTTGCGTTTACCATAGCCGCATTTGTTGAGTAGTCACCGTTATTTCTGTCAGCGGGCACCTCAACGGAAAATGCCGCACTTTCACCCTGAGGAAGAAGTGCTTTTTCCTGTGCAAGCTTAATTGATTTTTCAACAATAGCTCTAAGCTGGGTCTGAGCTTTATTTACTGTTATTGACATTTATCTGTTCCTTTCCGTTTTTTTAATGTAATTTCAAAGCTTATTTCGCCAAGCGGTGAAAGCTCAATATCGGTAGCATATTTAAAATAAAGTCTGCCGCCGGTTTCTTTAACGTCCGAGTCAATTTCAAGGGTGTTTATCCCCATTGAAAAGCTGCCGTAAGGGGTCTGATGATGTGAAATTTGCCTTATTCCTTTTTCAAGCATAAGGTTTGTGGTAATTTCACTGCCACACCTTATAACCGAAACAGATCCATCTTTTACAACTATGGTTGTTGAGGCAGGGTTTCCGTTTTCATCCTCTTGACTGTAAGAAACAGTGTAGCCGCCGCTGTCAAAAGTCAAGTCAGCAAAGGTGATAATTTCACTGTCGTCACTTTCGCCCTCAATATTTTGATGCGACACTACCTTGATGAGGTAATCTTTTTCCATTTGAGCTTTCCGTCCTAAACATAAATATACATCATATATATTACCACACCGAAAAACAAAAATCAATTTATTATTTTATATTTTATGCTTATTTTAGAAATAATTTCTCTCTTTTTTTGAAAATGTATACCGCGGTTTATTTTTCTTGACTAAATGAGCGGGAAAATATATAATATCAGTGTATTTTAACAAAGAGGAGGAAGAACATGTTTTTATGTTATAAAGAGCCGGCTCACATGAGCTATTTCGGCTGGGAAAATGAAGCCTTGCCTTTAGGCAACGGCAAAATAGGTGCAAAGGTTTTCGGCGGCAAGGAATGTGAGCTTATTCACTTTAATGAAAAAACTCTCTGGTCAGGCGGCAAGGATGTTGCCGATTACAGCCTCGGTGTAAAAAATGCCGACGGCGGCAAAGCCCTCAGAGAAATTCAATGCCTTACAAACAGCGGCAAGGCAAAAGAGGCAGAGGAAAAAATGCATCTGCTTGAGGGCAATATGACAGGCTTTGGTGCTTATCAAAGCTTTATGAACCTTTACATAAGCTTTTTGGGTGAGGGCGAAACAGAAAAGTATGTCCGCGACCTTGACCTTGACACAGCCTCGGCTATGGTAACTTTCAAAAAGGGAAAGCTGACCTTTACCCGTCACTATTTTGTGTCCTACCCCGACAATGTTTTTGTAGGCAGAATTGAATGTGAAACTAAGGACGGGGAAGAAAAGCCCTCATTTTCCGCAGAAGCTTATATTGTGCCCGAGCAAAAAGACGCCACACTTATTGCCGAAGATAACACCATCACTCTCAAAGGCACCGTAAAGGCCAACAAGGGTCTTGACGGCGAAGCAAGCGTTGACGCAAACTCCATGAAGTACGGCGCCTGTGCATTTTTCACCTGCGACGAGGGTGAAATCACTGCCAAAGACGGAAAAATTCTTTTAAAGGATGTCAACGGCTTAACCTTTATTGTGTCCCTTGCTACAGACTACAAAAACGACTATCCCTCATACACAGACGGCAGTGACCCATTAAAAAAAGCCTGTGACACAGTATCTGCGGCTAAGGAAAAAACCTTCCGTGAGCTTTACAGAACACACCTTGACGATTACAGAGCACTTTATAACCGCGTCAGCTTCACCTTAGGTGAACAGGAATGTGCAGTGCCCACCGATTTTCAGTTAAAGCACTTTGAAAAAAGGGGCGAATACAAACGCAACCTTATTACAACCCTTTTTCAATACGGCAGATATTTGCTTATAGCCTCCTCAAGTGACGGCTCACTGCCTGCAAACTTACAGGGTATCTGGAACGCTAAAAATGACCCGCCATGGTGTGCGGACTATCACTTTAACATAAACGTGCAAATGAATTACTACCCCGCTTTTGTTGCAAATCTCAGCGAAACCGCACTTCCCTTTATCGACTTTGTAAACAGCTTGAAAAAGCCGGGCAGAATTGTTGCGGGCAAAACCTTGGGCATAGGTGACGGTGAAAGCTATAACGAGCCGACAGGCTTTGTTTTTCACACAATGGTTAACCCCTTAGGCTACGTCGGTCCCGGTAATGATTGGCGTTGGGGCTGGGCACCGACAAACGGCGCCTGGGCACTTCAAAACTGCTTTGATTATTACCTTTTCACCTGTGACACACAAAAGCTTAAAAATGACATTTATCCCTCGATGCAGGAATGTGCTCTTATGTGGACACAGCTTCTTATAAAAGACAGCAAGAGTGACAGACTTATTTGTGCCCCCGGTTTTTCACCTGAGCACGGCCCCCTTTCTCAGGGCATAACCTACGACCAAAGTATAATTTATAATCTTTACGAAGATGTAATAAAAGCTGCCGAGGTCTTAGAAAAAGAGGGCTTTGGAGACTGCGTAAACAAAGAAATCATTGAAAAAGTAAAGAAACAGCTTCCACTTTTAAAGCCTGTAAATATCGGCAAGTGGGGACAGATTAAAGAGTGGTATGAAGAAGACAGCTTTTTTATGCGCGGCTTCTACGGCAACAAGCACGTTCAAAAGAAACACCGCCATCTCTCACATCTTCTCACCGTTTATCCTTTCAGACAAATCAACACCGAGGACGAAAAAATGAAAAATGCCGCCCTCGTTTCACTCAATGACCGAGGCAAAAAAAGTACAGGCTGGGGTCTTGCCGTAAGACTTCTTTCCTATGCAAGGCTTCATCAGGGTAAGGACTGCGACGAAATAATAGAAAATATTATAAAAACAGCCATACTTAAAAATCTTTTCGGCACACATCCGCCTTTCCAGATCGACGGCAACTTCGGTCTTACTGCCGGTATATGCGAAATGCTTTTACAAAGCCATCTGTCATTTATTCACTTGCTTCCTGCCCTGCCCTCATCATGGCGAAGCGGTGAAATCACCGGCCTTTGTGCAAGAGGCGGCTTTGAAGTCTCAATGAAATGGGACAGCGGCAAGCTGAAAAACGGCAGTATAAAATCCCTTTGCGGTAACACTTGCACTTTAAAATATGACGGAAAGGTTATACTCGTTTGTGACCCGGACGGTAACGAAATTGAAACGACTTTCCAAAACGGTATGACCACCTTTAAAACAGAAAAAGGCAAGGTTTATTCCATTAGCTGATAAAATATAACAGGTTTAATAAACATTCTTTTTCGACACAAACTAACCTATACGTAAGTTATACTTTTAACGAGGTGATATAAATGTGTACAGCTATAAGCTATAAAACAAAAGAACATTATTTCGGACGTAATCTTGACCTTGAATACTCCCTTGGTGAAAGCGTTGTGATTATGCCGCGAGGCTTCTCCTTTGAGTTTCGCCACGCGGAAGGCACTTTAAAAAAGCACGCAATAATAGGTACGGCTATTGTAAAAAACGGTGTGCCCCTTTTTTATGACGGCACAAACGAAAAAGGCCTTTCTATGGCAGGGCTTAACTTTGTGGGCAACGCATTTTTTCATGAAATGAGTGACAAAGCCACAAACATAGCCCCCTTTGAGCTGATACCCTGGGTACTGCGTCAGTGCGACAACGTCAAACAAGCAAAATCCCTTTTAAATAAAACCAATATAGTAAACCTTGACTTCAGTGAGGAATTTCCCGTAGCACAGCTTCACTGGCTCATAAGTGATGACAAGCAGTCAATCACCCTTGAAAGCACAAAGGATGGCATTTTAATTTACGATAATCCTGTCGGTGTCCTTACGAATAATCCACCCTTTCCCTTTCAGATGTTTAACCTGAATAACTTTATGCAGCTTACAAATCAGGTGCCGGAAAACAGCTTTTGTAAAAGTCTGCCCCTTGAAGTATACAGCAGAGGTATGGGTGCCATAGGACTTCCCGGTGATTTCAGTTCACTTTCAAGGTTTGTCCGTGCCGTTTTCACAAAAACAAACAGTGTTTATCACAACAGTGAGCAAAAACGTGTAAGTCAGTTTTTCCACTTGCTTTACAGTGTTTATCAGCCCCGCGGAGCAGTTCAGCTTCCCGACGGACGTTATGAACACACCGTTTATTCCTCCTGCTGTAACACAAAAAAGGGCATCTACTATTACACCACCTACTATAACAGTACCGTAAATGCCGTCAAGCTCCATAATGAAAACCTTGACGGTGAAAGCCTCTGTGAATACCCGATGATTTTTGACGGAAGCTTTAATTATCAAAACGAAAATGCCCCCTCACAAGCAAAAAAAGAAACCTGAAAATAAAAAAGGAAGTTTAATATGACTAAAAGAATAAACAAATGGGACAACATAAAAGCAGTTTTAATGTATCTGGTTGTTTTCGGTCACTTTGTAGATTACTTTACTTCTGAGTTTGGGCTTTGCAAAAGTGCTTTCCTTTTCATTTACTTTTTCCACATGCCCCTTTTCATTTTTATTTCGGGTCTTTTCGGAAAAAATACCGTTGACAAAGGCAAAAACACTAAGCTTATAGGCTTTGCCTTTTTGTATATTGCTTTTAAGCTGCTCATTGCCTTTAACAACTACTTAAGTTCAGGCAAGTTTACCTTTTCTCTGTTAAAAGAGAGCAACGTACCTTGGTATCTTCTGACACTGATAATCTATCCCCTTGTTATAAGAAAGCTTAAAAATTTTAAGCCTCTGTGGGTTTTAGGGACAAGCATTGTTTTAGCCCTCATTATAGGCTATGACAAGACTTTCGGCGATTATTTTGCCATATCAAGGCTTATTGTATTCTTTCCCTTTTACTACTGCGGATATATTTTAAATCAAGAGGATATTTTGAAAGTGACAAACAGCAGGGCAGTAAAAATTAGCGGCTTCTTTTTTATCGCGGCACTGTTTACAGCTTCCTTTTTAATGTGTGATACACTTTATCCCATAAGGGCAATGCTCACCGCCAGAAATCCTTACCACGCCTTGGGCAGTTACGGTATAATCGGGCCTGTTTTCCGCTTGGGAGTTTATGCTTTGTCTGTGCTAAGCAGTGTTGCGGTAATTTCGCTTACACCTGAAAAGACACCTTTCAACATTCTTGCTTTTTTCGGGAAACGCACCTTGCCTGTTTATGTTTTCCACATTTTTATTATAAAGCTTCTTTTAAATCAATTTGGTCTTAAAGAATTTCTGCTTTCGGTTAATCCACTGTTATCCATTTGTATTATGGCGGTGCTTTCTGCGGTAATAATGGTTGTGTGCTGCCTTAAGCCTTTCCACGCTGCGGTAAAATTTATTTGTACTTTGCCTGATAAAATGCTGAAAAGTGATGTAAAATGACAAGAAACACGCTTAAAATAATAGCCTGTGTGACTATGCTTATTGACCACATCGGAGTTATACTTTTCCCCGACATCTTGATTTTGCGGCTAATAGGCAGAACTGCAATGCCTCTTTTCGCCTTTTTCATAGGCGAAGGATGTATTCACACAAGAAACAGAAAAAAATACTTTTTACAGCTTTTTATTTTAGGGCTTATATGCCAGTGTGCCTATATAGCAGAAAGCCTTATAACAAAAAGCGGCAACGGACTTTACCTTAATATTCTTTTGACTTTTTCCTGCTCGGTTATACTCTGCTGCTGCCTTTTAAGCTTTCTTGAAGCAAGAGAGAAAAACGAAAATAAAAAAGCGATAATAAGCGGTGCTCTGTTTTTAGTTTTATCGGCGATGATTTATCTTATTTCAACCTTACCGTCAAAAATCGGTATTCCTCTTACCTTTGACTACGGCTTTGGCGGAATTATACTGCCGATTTTCGTCTTATTTTCAAAGGACAAAAAAGGTAAGCTCCTTTCCTTTTCACTTGGACTTATTTTGATGGTTTTCACTCTCAATTACTCAAATTCCTTGTTGAGTCTTTGCTCATTTATTCCGCTTATACTTCTGTTTTTTTATAACGGAAAAAGCGGTAAAACGGCACTTAAATGGAGCTTTTACCTTTTTTATCCCTTGCATCTTGCAATACTCTATTTGATTTCACTGTTAATCTGAGAATTAACAGTGATTTTTCTTGACTTTATTCCTGCCTCGTGGTAAATTATTATAGTATATATCTATATTTGAAAGGAGCACTTTATGGATGGCAAAAAAATCGAACGTAAGATTTTAGATCTTATAGGTGTAAAAGGCACCTTTAAAGATTCGGTTATACCAATGATGAATTACAGCTGTGCCAATATTGCAACTTCAGGTGCCGGCTATGTTATCAGCCTTTATTTTTCAAAATTCCTGACAGACACTGCACACCTTGACCAAAAAACTCAAGTAAGTCTTATTCTTTTAATCGTACCTTTCTGGGACGCCATTATCGACCCGTTCCTCGGTATTATAATTGACAGAACCCGCTCAAAAAGGGGCAGACACAGACCCTATATCCTTGCAGGCATACCGCTTTTCTGTATATCATTTGTAATGCTTTGGAACGCTTTCGGTATTGTAAGCAACACTAAGCCGATGCTGGCTACCGCCTACTATATTTTCGCTTATATCCTTTACAAAACGGCTTTCAGTATGATTGACGTTGCACACGTTTCAATGCTCCCCGAGCTTGCAAAAAGCTACGATTTGAGAACACAGTATAACTCGGTGGGATATATTTTCAACTCCTTCGGTATGTTCCCCTCATTTATTTTCTTCTCGGTTGTTATGGCTATAACAGGCTTTTCAAAGGGCTTTACCTCGGAATTTAAAAAGCCTATGCTTTTCATAGCCGTTACCTTGTCTGTTCTTTACGGACTTGTACTTTTCCAAACATACCGCAAAACAAGTGAACCGTCTTCCCTTGATATGAAGCTTGAAAAGGTTGACTATAGATACCTTTTCACCGAGTACAAAAACGTATTCAAAAACAGGTCTTTCCGCGAATATTTCTTTGCAAGCATAGCTTATAACATTTCCTACGGTTTCTATAACGCAAGCCTTATTTATTACATAGACGACCTTGCTCACCTTTTCAGCTTCTATGCTGTCTTCACCACAATTGCCGGTATTTTCGAAGCAAGTGCTTTCCCCCTCAACTATGCCCTTACAATGAAATTCGGCAAGAAAAAGTGCGGCTTTATCACAACTCCCCTTATGATTGGCGGCTTTGCAGCCTGTCTGTTTATGAAACCCTCACCCGGAAGCGGTGCAGGTCACGTTTTAAGCATTGTACTTCTTATGATTACAGCTGTTCTCTTCCCCTTTGGCAAGTCGGGTATCGGTTATGCCTGTCAGAACATTCTTCCCGACGTAACCGATGTTGATGAGGTCATTACAGGTAAAAGACGTGAGGGTGTTATCGTCACTTGTAACTCCCTTGTAAAACAGGCTATGGCAGGTGTTATCAACGGACTTGCTATGTATATTATGGGTTCATTCGGTCTTGCAACAGGTCAGGTTGTTGAAGAATGGGAAAAAGCTCACCCCGGTATGCTTTATGAGCAAACGGACAAAGCTTTATTCGGCGTACGTCTTTGCGTTGCCATTATCCCCATTGTCTTTGCGATAATTTCACTTATTATGTTTAAGCGTTTCCGTATGGAAAAGAAAGAGCACGAGCTTATTCGTGCCGCCCTTGCCGCAAAGCATCGCTACGGCAGTGTAATTCTCACCGAAGAAGAAAAGAATGTTATTGAATCCATCAGCGGTCAGAAATTTGAAAGCACCTGGCTTGGCAAAGATAATGACACAGAAAAAGGCAAAGCCCTTGAAAAAGACGAAAACGGCGAATATATAATTCTCACAATACTTGAAAAAGAAGCTGCCGAATTAAAAGCGGCTAAAGCTACACAAAAGGAGGCATAATAATGGCAACAGTCGATATTTCAGTAAAATACCCGCCTAAAAAAGAAAAGTGTTTTAAAAATTCACTTAAAGATTTCCTTTTCTACCTTATACAGTGGACTTGGGGACTTCCCGTAAACATTGTAGGCGGACTTGCATTTTTAATCTGCACAAAGATAAAAGGCTACCGCTATCAAAAATTCGGTTATGCTAAAATTGTTTATGTGCCTTGGAATCAGGGCGGTCTTTCTATGGGACTTTTCATTTTTATGCGTGACCAGCATCCAAACAAAAAGTGGACTTATAACACCCGTATTCACGAATACGGCCACACTTGGCAGTGCTTGCTTTTAGGTCCCCTTTACTATATTGTAATTGCACTCCCCTCTGTAATTTGGTGCAACTGCTTCAGAAAGTACAGAGAAAAAAATAACGTGCCCTACAGTGCAGTTTACTGCGAAAGCTGGGCAAACAAATGGGGCGTGAAATTTTCACATCTGCCCCAAACCGAAGACCATAAATAAAGTATAAAAGAAAGAGGTTTTTCTTATGAGCAATTTCAAAGCAGCAACAAAGTGTATCCATTCAGGCTACACTCCAAAAAACGGTGAACCCAGACAGCTTCCCATTTATCAAAGCACAACATATAAATACGACTCAAGCGTTGAAATGGGCAAGCTTTTTGATCTTGAAGCTTCGGGCTATTTTTATACAAGACTTCAAAACCCCACAAATGACGCTGTTGCCGCTAAAATAGCAGACCTTGAGGGCGGTGTTGCCGCTGTGCTCACTTCCTCGGGTCAGGCCGCAAACTTTTTTGCAATTTTTAACATCTGTAACGCAGGCGACCACGTAGTTGCTTCTTCTGCAATTTACGGCGGCACATTTAACCTTTTCAACGTCACACTTAAAAAATTAGGTATTGACTTCACTTTCATCACACCCGACTGCAGTGATGAGGAACTCAATGCCGCTTTCAAAGAAAACACTAAGGCTGTTTTCGGCGAAATACTTTCCAACCCCTCGCTTACGGTACTTGATATTGAAAAGTTTGCCAAGGCAGCTCACGCTCACGGCGTACCCCTTATTGTTGATAACACCTTCCCCACACCTATTAACTGCCGTCCCTTTGACTTCGGTGCTGACATTGTCACCCACTCCACAACAAAATATATGGACGGTCACGCAACACAGGTAGGTGGTGCAATTGTTGACAGCGGTAACTTTGACTGGACAAAAAGCGACAAATATCCGGGTCTTACAACTCCCGACGATTCATACCACGGTGTTACCTATACAGAGCGTTTCGGCAAGGGTGCATACATTACAAAATGCGTTGTTCAGCTTATGCGTGACTTAGGCTCAATCCCCGGTCCTCAGAATGCTTTTCTTCTCAACTTAGGCCTTGAAACACTTGCCCTGAGAATGGAAAGACACGTTCAAAACGCACAAAAGGTTGCCCAATACCTTGAAAACAGTGATATGGTTTCCTGGGTTTCCTACCCCGGACTTAAAAATGACCCCCAATATGAAATTGCAAAGAAATATATGCCCAACGGTACTTGCGGCGTTGTTTCCTTTGGTGTAAAAGGCGGCAGAGAGGCTGCAACTAAGTTCATGGACAGCTTACAGCTTGCTTCAATTGTTACCCACGTTGCAGACGCTAAAACCTGTTGTCTTCATCCCGCATCAACCACTCACCGTCAGCTTACCGAAAAGCAATTGGAGGAATGCGGTGTTAAAAGTGACCTCATCCGCCTTTCCGTCGGTATTGAGGATATTGATGACATCATTGCTGACATTGAACAGGCACTTAAAAAAGCCACAGAATAATAAAATTTAAGAGGTTTAACATATATGAAATTAGGAATTGTAGGACTGCCTAACGTAGGCAAAAGTACACTTTTTAACGCTATCACTAACGCAGGTGCACAGTCGGCAAACTACGCTTTTTGTACAATCGAGCCAAACGTAGGTGTTGTAGCCGTCCCCGATGAAAGACTTGACAAGTTAGCCGAGATGTATAACCCCGTAAAATTCACCCCTGCAACAATTGAATTTGTTGACATTGCAGGCCTTGTAAAAGGTGCTTCAAAAGGTGAGGGTCTGGGCAACAAATTCCTTTCACACATCCGCGAGGTTGACGCAATTATTCACGTAGTACGCTGTTTTGAAGATGATGATATCATTCACGTTGACGGAAGTGTTGACGCAAGACGTGACATTGAAACCATCAATCTTGAGCTTATCCTTTCCGACATGGAAATGATTGAAAGAAGAATAGACCGCACAACAAAGGCAATGAAAGGTGACAAGAGCCTTGCTAAGGAAGTTGACTTCCTCAAACGTGTTAAAGAGGCCCTTGAAAACGAAAAGCCGGCAAGAAGCGTTGAATGTGACGATGATGAAAAGGCAATTTTAAGTGAGGTTGCGCTTCTCACCTCAAAGCCGGTTATCTATGCTTGTAATATGAGCGAGGCTGATTTTGTTTCGGGCATTGACACCAACGAAAACTACAATGCCGTAAAGGAAATCGCCGCACAGGAAGGTGCACAGGTGCTTCCCATTTGCGCAGGACTTGAAGCTGAAATCTCCTCACTTTCAAAAGAGGATAAAGAAATGTTCCTTACAGATTTAGGTATTGAAACAAGCGGTCTTGACCTGCTCATTCAACGCAGTTACGACCTTTTAGGGCTTATTTCCTACCTTACCGCCGGTCAACCTGAGGTAAGAGCCTGGACAATTAAAAAAGGTACTAAGGCTCCTCAAGCGGCAGGCAAAATTCACTCCGACTTTGAAAGAGGCTTTATTCGCGCAGAGGTGGTTTCCTTTGAAAATCTTATGGCTTGCGGCAGTCTTGCAGCAGCTAAGGAAAAAGGTCTTGTTAAAAGTGAGGGCAAAGAGTACGTTATGAAAGACGGCGACATTGTCCACTTCCTTTTCAACGTGTAACAGACAATTCCTCCAAAAAATATATTTTAAAGGAGCTGTTGTATTTAGCGCAGAACAAAAAGAAAAATGCTGAATTTAAGCTTGAATTTTTACCTTTTTCTTTTTTACCGCCTTTTCACCCTTTTTAGACATCTGTACACAGCATCGGGGTGAAGAAAACGGTTTCCGCGTTTAAATGCAACAGCTCCTTTACTTATGAAAACCCCCGTATCAAAAATGATGCGGGGGTTTTTCATAAGTCTTTAGACGGCAAAGCCGTTGACAGTTTTATTTTCATTACATAAACACAGCTTAGGGGTTACTTTCTCATTTTCAATTTCATATGATCTGTCATCTGAGAAATAAAGCCTCTAATCTGTTCAAACTGTTCGCCGAAGTCGCCTGACTCCTCGGTTCTCAGATTCATTTCTCTCGGGAAATAGCGATACTTAGTATCAATCAACATTGGCGCTTCGCCGTCTATTCCCAGCAACGGTAAATCAATAATGTCGGAAAACGCAATTGCACCGAGCGGTGAAAAATGCATACAGTCCGTTGTGAACGGTTTATAAAGCCGTGTGATGTCGTTTGGATCCGCAAGCTCATCGGTCTCGATGAAGCCGTCACAGATATCGTTGTTTTCAATCCAGCGGTTAAGCTCACAGCAAAAATCGTACTGTTCTTTTGTCCATGTCAAATCGCCTTTTTTACCGAGGAAATTCCTTTCGTAGCCGTTCCACGGTGCAATTTTAGAAAGAAAGATACGGATACCGTTTTCGTGTGCCTGTTTGGCAAGAAGCGTGTAAGCGTCAATCATTTCCTGAACCGAAACAATCGGAACCTGCCCTTTCATGCTCAAAATATTAGGATGTGTAATATCGTTTATTCCGATTTTGACGATTACGGCTTTTACACCCGACTGACCGAGAACATCTCTTGAAAAACGGGTGACGGCGCTGTCACCGTAAAAGTTGCCGATAAGGCCATAGCCACGATTAAGCAGCTTATTGCCCGAAATAGCTTTATTGACCACGCTGATGTCACTGTGTCCCGTTGCTATAATTCTTTCGGTAAGGTGAATAAAGGCATCGTTGCAAAAAGTAGAATCGCCGAACATCACAATGCTGTAAGCGTCTTTGCTTTCACTTAAAACATCTATCCCGCAAAAAAACGGTACCAAGTTACAGGCCATAGAACCTGAGCTCAAACAAAGCTTCTTCGGAGAACGAAGATTTGATTTATTGATCTGCGGATATCTGACCTTGTTAGAAAGGTAGGTGACCGCACTGTAAAGACCGCTTGTGTTGACCACAGTCTGATTTTTGAAAAACATGGAAACACTGAGCTTTTCAAGTGCACTTGTAGGAAATTCAATTTCATCTGACACCACAGTTTCCCCGGCTGAAATGGTAAGCGATGTCTTACCGCCGTCAAAGGTGACGTTTTGCGTTGTACCGCCGATAATACAGGCAGTATCAACCGGCTCGGTTCTTGCTATACTGACTGCGTCAATGGTAACGGGTGTTTTTCCGTATTCGTTAGAGAAATAAAGTCGAATCATTTTTCCGCTTGCCGTAACGGTGAACTCTGTTCTTGTTGTCGTTCCCGCTTTCAGTACGTTAAAAAGGCTGATATCCTTTTTAAGATAGTCCTTGAGCGAAATATAAAAATCAACGGGACTTGTGCCCCAGCCGGCAATCCATTTTCCGTCCTTGTTTGTTGATTTCACCGCCATAGCATGATCTTTGATATACATTTTCTTCACTCCCTTAATTATCTAATAACGTAAAGTGTTATAGCATAAAGCGACAAAAATGTCAATATTGTCTGTAAAAATTTATTAACATTTCAAAAAAAATATTACAAAAACTATGCATTTGAAGTCATTATAAAGCACTTAAAGAATCAAACAAGTAATCATTATGCATTTTTCATCTGTTCAGCAATTTCTTTTAGGAATAATTTATGTGTCGGGCAGGCTTTTAGCTGCTCTTTTTATACTAAAACTTAATCTAAAAGTCAAAAAAACAACTATCCTTAAAAACTCATTGCAAAAATGCACAAAAACTTCGGTTGCTTTTAACGAAAAAAATGTCATTATTTGTGTTTTTGTTGACATCTCAATTTTAGAGACATATAATGATAGGTAAGATTTTGTTAAGAGGTGTTTTATAATGAAACGAGTTTTTAATTTTTCCGCAGGTCCGTCAATGCTTCCTTTAAGCGTACTTGAAACAGCCGCAAATGAAATGTGCTGTTACGGTGAAAGCGGTATGTCTGTTATGGAAATGAGCCACCGCTCCCCCGAATATGATAAAATTATTAAGGACGCAGAAGCCCTGCTTCGTAAAATTATGAACATTCCTGATAATTATAAGGTTCTTTTTCTTCAAGGCGGTGCTTCAACTCAGTTTGCCGCTGTGCCCCTTAATCTTATGAACAAAAACCACAAGGCTGACTATATTCTTTCAGGTCAGTTTTCAACTAAAGCATATAAGGAAGCTCAAAAATACGGCGATGTAGTTGCCGCCGCTTCAAGTAAAGATGACAACTTCTCTTTTATTCCTCAAACCACAAGAGAAAGCTTCCGCCCCGACGCAGACTATGTTCACATTTGCTTCAACAATACAATTTACGGCACAAAGTATAATTACATCCCCGATACAGGCGACATTCCTCTTGTTGCAGATATGTCCTCCTGTATTATTTCAGAGCCTGTTGATGTCAGCAAATTCGGCATGATTTATGCAGGTGCACAAAAGAATATGGCTCCTGCCGGACTTACCCTTGTAATCGTCCGTGAAGACTTAATAGGCAACGCTGACGAAAAAACTCCCGCAATGCTTGACTACAAGCTTATGGCTGATAACGGTTCAATGTACAACACTCCCCCCTGCTACTGCATTTACATTGCAAAGCTTGTTTATCAGTGGATTGAAAATCTCGGCGGTCTTACTAAAATGAAAGAGCTTAACGAAAAGAAAGCCGCTTTACTTTATGACTACCTCGACAGTCAGAATTACTATATCGCACCGGTTAAAAAGGAAAGCCGTTCAATGATGAATGTTACCTTCGTAACAGGTGACGCTGACCTTGACAAGAAGTTTGCTTCGGAAGCTTCTGCCGCCGGACTTAAGAACCTTAAAGGTCACCGCAGTGTCGGCGGTATGCGTGCTTCAATTTATAACGCAATGCCCTACGAGGGTGTTGAAGCCCTCGTTGAATTTATGAAAAAATTTGCTGAGGAAAACCCCAAAGCATAACCCTCTTTTGAAAGGAGATAACTAAAATGAAAATAATTCAAACTATGAATAAAATCGCTCCCACAGGTCTGAAGCAATTAAATCCCGACCTTTATGCAATCAGCGATGACGCAACAAACCCCGACGCTATTCTTGTCCGTTCCGCAAACCTGCATTCATTGGAATTCGGCTATAAGCTTACTGCCATTGTACGTTGCGGTGCCGGCGTAAATAATATCCCCGTTGACCTTTGCGCCGAAAAAGGTATTGTTGTTTTCAATACTCCCGGTGCAAATGCAAACGGTGTTAAAGAATTGACAATCGCTTCACTTTTCTTAGCTTCAAGAAAGATTGTAAGCGGTATTGAATGGGCAAAAACTCTTACAGAGGACGTTGCAAAACAAGTTGAAAAAGGAAAGAGTGCTTTTGCCGGCTGTGAAATTTTAGGTAAAAACCTTGGCGTTATCGGCCTTGGTGCTATCGGCGGTATGGTTGCAAACACCGCAAACAGCCTCGGTATGCGTGTTACAGGCTACGACCCGTTTATAACAATCAATGCTGCATGGCACCTTTCAAGGGACATCAAACAAGCAGTTTCATATAACGAAATTTTTGAAACAAGCGACTACATTACTCTCCATGTCCCTGCAACAAAGGATACAAAGGGTATGATTAACAAAAACACAATCGCTAAAATGAAAGACGGTGTTAAAATCATCAACCTTTCACGAGCCGACCTTGTAAATGTTGCCGACCTTAAAGAAGCCCTTGAAAGCGGTAAAGTCAGTGTTTACATTACAGACTTCCCCACAGAGGAAATCAAAGACTGCAAAAACGTTATCGCAATCCCCCACCTCGGTGCTTCAACTGCTGAAAGTGAGGATAACTGTGCTATTATGGCAGCCCGTGAGCTTGACGATTTTCTTCAAAACGGCAACATCACAAACAGCGTAAACTATCCCTCAATTTCAATGCCAAGGCTCCCTGACGGCGGCAGACTTCTTATTCTGCATAAGAATGTGCCGAATGTTATAAGCTCCATTACCTCAAACATTTCCTCCGAGGGCATAAACATTGAAAATATGGTAAACCGTTCAAAGGGCGATTATGCCTGTACCCTCATTGACACACCTGAAAAAACAAGTGACAAGCTTATTGAGGCTCTCAGCGGAATTGATAACATTATCAGACTAATAAAAATTTCATGAGTAAAAAGGTCAGCGTGATGTGTACGCTGACCTTTTTAATACTATAGATTTTTTTCGCCTCTTATTTAACCGACGCATATCCCAGTGCCATTTTAATAAAAGGCTTATATATTTTCTCATAGCCCTCAACCGTAAGATGAATACCGTCGTTCGGGTTTATAAATGGGTTATCGGCACTTTTGTAGGGAGCAAACCTTGTGTTTAACACTCCTTCGTTGTAAACATCAATCAGCTTTACGTTATAAAGCTTACAGCAATCAACAACAGCATCATATACGCCGTTCATATTATATCCTTGCTGATTATTTGCCGTAGGGAAATAATACCACTTATTAAAGCCTTTATGATAACCGTACATTTTATGCACCATAAGGAAAAAGCGTTGAGCCTTAGGGTAAAGATGGATCATTCTGTAAAACAGGTATTCAAGTCCGCCTATTAAAGTACTTCTGTCAAGGGCTGCCGCTTGTGTATCAGTGTAAGCCGGTGTAGCGGACAATGTGCCTAAAGGAACCTGATTCATATAATCATTTACACCGCCGTCAGCTATAATCGCATCAGGATAATAGTCGGCATTGAGCAAATTAAAATTATCAAGCTGCTGAGGAATATCCACCCTTTGAATACCGTTGCTGTCAAGATTTTCCACATTTGACAGTCTTGCACCGGAAATGCCAACATTTATATAAGGCAAACCCAAATTGCCTACAAAGCCTTTGCCGCTGTTACCTGAACAGATAGAATCGCCTAAACCTAACAGCTTAATTTTGTCAACAAGAACATTTTCCTGCTTTTCTAAGGTTACGGTGCTGTGGCGTACAATATCCGCAACAAGCTCAAATGTGTTGACAATCAAGGTGTTATTCTCACAATACTTTGCAGTAAAAACAGCCTTTATGCCGTCGCTTGACAAAAGAGTATAAACCGTACTGCCGTATTTCAAAAAGCACCTGTCCCCCCTGAGGTATGCCTCCTCAACGTCAAAAGAGCTTTTGTCTGCCGAAAATCCGCCCGAATCGTCATTTTCAACATTTACAATATAATCAGGAGCAGTTACACTTCTTATAATATCCTCATACCCTTTTATTCTGTCCATAACCTGATTATAGACATCGGGTGTGGGGTCAGCGGGGAAGCCCTGCTTACTGAGTATTGACGGTGCAAATGATACGTAAGCGGACGTGGTAGTTCTGAGCTTTCCTGAAAAAACACCTATTTGTGTTATGGGACCCATGGCATCATAGGGAAAAGTACAAGTGTCATTTGCAATAACGATGTCAACATACTTATCTCCTGTAATAAACCGCGCCGTTTTTTGCCTTTCAAACCACTCATCGTCAAAGTGAAATGTTACGGTATAAAAGTTATTTTGTATGAGTCCTTCTTCCGGCAAAGAGCTTTTATCTAAGGTTATAACCTTGTTTTTAATATAAAAATCCATATAACTTTCCTTTCTGTTAAAATAAAGCTTCAGTGCCGTAAAAATGAACGCTGTTTCGCAGCACCGAAGCTATACTTTAATTTTACAGGCTTTTTTTCAAAACTGTCAATTGTTTTATCGAACAAATGTTCGATAAATAAGAGAGAAAAATTTGTTTGAATATACAAAAATTTAACCCCATACCGCTTTTTACTTGCAAATTTTTTTAAATGGTGTATACTATTTGTTGTAATAAATGAGCCTTGAAAAATAAAAAGTCCACTTAAAAAGTGAACTAAATAAAAAATCCCGAACCTTTTGGTTCAGGACTGCTGTTGGTGATCCATCGGAGATTCGAACTCCGGACACCTTGATTAAAAGTCAAGTGCTCTGCCGGCTGAGCTAATGGATCATATTCGACAGCGTGGTATATTCTACCTTAAAAAATGCTAATTGTCAATAGTTTTATGAAATTTATTTTTTATTTTACTCAAAAAATTTGATTTTATTCAATTTTTTAAAGAAAGGACACTTATATGAAGCTTACAAATCTATTTTTTTATAACAAAAACTTTGAAAAAACCGCAGGTGACCTTTATATCAAAGACGGACTGTTTGCCGCAAAGCACGAATGTGAACGAGAAATTGATATGAAAGGACTTACGGCTTTACCCGGTTTTGTTGACATACACTCTCACGGCGGAAGCGGCTGCGATTTCTGTGACGGTACAGAGGAAAGCTTAGATACGCTCTCGATACACTATGCCCGTCACGGGGTCACCTCTGTTTGCCCTACAACTATGACTTTCCCGAAAGAAAGGCTTACAAAAATTTTCACCGCCATAGCCGATTATAAAGGCAAAGAAAAGGGTGCAACCTTTTTACCCGTAAATATGGAGGGGCCCTTTATTTCAAAGGAGAAATGCGGTGCTCAATGTCCCGACTACATAGTAAAGCCGGATTTTGAGCTTTTCAAGTTACTCAATGAAATTTATCCCATTGCCTTAGTTGATGTTGCCCCCGAAAATGACGGCGCTTTTGACTTTGCACAAAAGGCAAAGGATATTTGCACCGTTTCCGCAGCTCACACAAACGCTTCTTATGAAGTGGCGGCAGAAGCTTTAAAGCAAGGCTTTACCCATGCCACCCACTTTTTAAACGCTATGACTCCCTTTACAAGCCGTGCCCCCGGTGTAGCAGGTGCTTTTATGGAAAACAACTTTGCCACTGCCGAAATTATTTGTGACGGCTATCACCTTGCCCCTGCAACACTGAGACTTCTTTTCAAAGTTTTCGGTGAAAACAGGCTTTGCGTTATAAGCGACTCTATGGCAAGTGCCGATTGTCCCGACGGTGACTACTCCTTAGGCGGTCAACGTGTTATTGTAAAAGACGGCAAAGCTAACTTACCCGACGGCACAATTGCAGGCAGTACCGCAAATCTTTTTGACGAATTTAAAAATCTTATTTCATTCGGCATTGATTTTGAAAAGGCTCTGAAAGCTTGTACAATAAACCCTGCAAGAGCCGTTAAATGCGACAACGTCTGCGGAACAATTGAACAGGGCAAAAATGCAGACCTGATTTTTGTTGATAATGACCTTAATATTAGTGCAGTTATGATAAAAGGTAAATTTTTAAGTGAAGATTTATTGAAATAAGCCTATTTATGTGATATTATTTACCAAATAAACCGAAAGGAAAATTCAAATGAAATATATTGTTGTTCTTTATGACGGTATGGCAGACTATCCCGTACCTGCCCTGGGCGGCAAAACCCCCATGATGTTAGCTGATAAACCTCTTTTTGACAAGCTTGGCAAAACTGCCGAAGTAGGTCTTGTAAAAACGGTAAACGACGCTTTAAAGCCCGGCAGTGACGTTGCCAATATGAGTGTTATGGGCTTTGACCCGATGAAGTATTACACAGGCCGTTCACCTCTTGAAGCTGTAAGCATCGGTGTAAAATTAAAAGATGATGACGTAACTTTAAGATGTAATGTTGTCACCCTTTCCGACGAGGAAAACTACGAGGACAAAACTATGGTTGACTACTCGGCAGGTGACATAAGCTCTGAAGAAGCGGCAGAAATTATCAAAACGGTTGAGGAAGCTTTCGGAAGTGACAAGTACAGATATTACAGCGGTGTAAGTTACCGTCACTGCCTTGTTGTATCACAGGGCACCACTGATTTAGGCAATATGACACCGCCCCACGATATAAGCGGCAGAGTTGTAGGCTCATACCTTTCAACAAGCGAAAACGCAAAAGAGCTTGTGGGTATGATGAAAAAGAGCTACGACCTTTTAAAAGACCACCCCGTTAACCTTAAACGTATCTCCGAGGGAAAACGTCCCGCAAACTCAATTTGGCTTTGGGGCGAGGGCAACAAGCCTATTCTGCCATCTTTCGAAAGTCTCTACGGCTTAAAGGGAAGCGTTATTTCCGCAGTTGACTTGCTTAAAGGTATAGGCATCAGTGCCGGTATGAGCACGCCCGACGTTGAGGGTGCTACCGGATATATTGACACCAACTTTAAAGGCAAGGCGCAAAAAGCTCTCGAGGAGCTTAAAAACGGCAAGGACTTTGTTTATATTCATATTGAAGCTCCCGATGAATGCGGTCACCGTGACGAGCCTGAAAACAAGGTGAAATCCATTGAACTCATTGACAGGGAAGTGCTCGCTGTATTACTTGAGGGACTTGAAGAATATGACGACTACAAGATTATGATTTTGCCCGATCACCCCACCCCCATTGTGACCAAAACCCACGCAAGAGACGCAGTACCCTACATCATTTACCAAAAGAGCAAGCCTCAACAAGGTGTTGACACAGTAAATGAGGAAACCGCAAAGTCAACGGGCAGATTTATAGAAAACGGCGCTCAATTGATGCCCCACTTCCTTGAAGTATAATATAACTTGCATATAAAAAAGGGGCTGTAAAAAAACAGCCGAAATAAAATCCGGGACTCACTTTTTGTGA